>NZ_VFMR01000001.1:3007413-3608896 GCF_006715145.1 Microbacterium sp. SLBN-146 | reverse complement strand
CGCGACGTGCGCCACGCGTCGGCCTCGTCGACGCGGCGAGCGGTGGCGCCGATCACGAGCGCGATCTCGCCCTCGAAGGCGAGCAGCTCGGTGCCGGCTGGGCGCTCGACCGTACCGTCCGTCGCGGCGACGGAGCTCGAGGGCTTCAGGAAGTAGGACGGATGCTGCGGCCTGCGCCCCCGCTGATCGGCACGTGAGGCGTAACTCAGGTGGATCGCGATGATCTTGCCGGGACGGCCGGGCAGCCCCGCGAAACGCGGATCCACCGTGGTCGAGTCGTTCATGAGCCCCCTCGCTCTTGCGTCGTATCCGAAATCGTATATGATCGGTCGGCATCGGGCAAGCATCCCCTGGAGCCGCCCGAGAACCGCACAGAGATGTCGGACGACGAAGGAGTCACCTCATGAGCGCACCGCAGTCCCCCGTGGGATTCACCCCTACGGGAACCATCGCAACCCACAAGGATCGCCGCCGCGTCGTCTTCGCGACCGTCGTCGGCACGACGGTCGAGTGGTACGACTTCTTCATCTACGCGCAGGCGGCCGCCCTCGTCTTCGCGACGCTCTTCTTCGAACCGGCAGGCACGGGCTTCGCTCAGATCCTCGCGTTCATCACGGTCGGCATCAGCTTCCTCTTCCGCCCGCTCGGCGCATTCCTCGCGGGCCACCTGGGCGACAAGTACGGACGCCGCCTCGTGCTGATGCTCACACTCATCCTCATGGGCGTTGCGACGACGCTCGTGGGTCTCCTCCCGACATACGCCGCGATCGGCATCGCCGCGCCCATCCTCCTCATCGTCCTGCGCATCCTGCAGGGCATCTCGGCCGGTGGCGAGTGGGGCGGGGCGGTCCTCATGGCGGTCGAGCACGCACCGAAGGGAAAGCGCGGGCTCTTCGGCGCCTCGCCCCAGATCGGTGTTCCGCTCGGCCTGCTCCTCGCGTCGGGCATCATGGGCCTCATGGCGGTCATCGCCCCCGGCGAGGCGTTCCTCGAGTGGGGCTGGCGCGTTCCGTTCCTCCTCTCGTTCGTGCTGATCCTCGTCGGTTACTACATCCGTCGCCGCGTCGAGGAGAGCCCCGTCTTCGTCGAGCTCGCCGAGCGCAAGCAGCAGACACGGATGCCGATCGTCCAGCTCTTCAAGCGCCACGCACTCCTCGTGCTGCTCGCGGCGCTCGTCTTCGCGGGCAACAACGCCGTCGGCTACATGACGACGGGTGGATACATCCAGCGTTACGCGACCGACCCCGCGGGCCCTGTCGGACTGACGACCGCCGATGTCCTGGGAGCCGTGACCCTTTCCGCCGTCACGTGGCTCGTCTTCACGTGGATCGCGGGCTGGCTCTCCGATCTGATCGGCCGCCGGACGACCTACATCATCGGCTGGATCGCGCTCTTCGTCGGCGTCTTCGCCGTCTTCCCGCTCGTCAACACGGGCAACGTCATGCTCCTCGCACTCGGGCTCATCATCCTCACGGTCGGCCTCGGTTTCACGTACGGACCTCAGGCGGCGCTGTACACGGAGCTGTTCCCGGCATCCATCCGCTTCTCCGGAGTATCGATCTCGTATGCGATCGGCGCGATCCTCGGCGGTGCCTTTGCTCCGACCATCGCGCAGGCGCTCGTGCAGGCGACGGGCGGGACGATGGCTGTCACGTGGTACCTCGCGGGGATGGTCGCCCTCGGCCTCGTCGGGTCGCTCCTGCTCCGCGATCGCTCGGGCATCCCCCTCGGTCCGGACCACGAGGAGGAGCAGTCCGCGAGCCCCATCTACGGCCGCGCCCAGGCGTAACGTCGATTCCGACCGGGAGGTCTCATGCAGTTCCATCACCACGGGTACGTCTCGAGGGACCCTCGCGTGCAGCCCGCCGCGGGCACGGGCGTCGACCGCCCGACGGAGCTCCCCGACGTCGTCGACGTGCTCATCGTGGGCTCGGGCCCCGCGGGGATGCTGCTGGCCGCGCAGCTGTCGCAGTACCCCGAGCTCACGACGCGCATCATCGAGCGTCGCGAGGGACGGTTGCCGCTCGGTCAGGCCGACGGCATCCAGCCGCGCAGCGTCGAGACGTTCCAGGCCTTCGGGTTCGCCGAGCGGATCGTCGCGGAGGCCTACAACATCGCGTATATGAACTTCTGGGGGCCCGACCCGGAGAATCCGCGCAACATCATCCGGACGACCCGCACGGAGGACTACGCGCTCAACATCAGCGAGTTCCCGCACCTCATCGTCAATCAGGCACGCGTGCTCGACTACTTCGCCGAAGCCGCCGCCGACGGGCCCGGCCGTATCGTGCCCGACTACGGCGTCGAGTTCCTCGGTCTCACGGTGGAGGACGACGGCGTCGACGTGCGGGTGCGCCATGCCCTCGGAGCGCGTGCCGGCGAAGAGCGGACGATCCGGGCCGCCTACGTCGTCGGATGCGACGGTGCCCGCAGCGGCGTGCGCGAGGCGATCGGCCGCGTGCACGTGGGCGGCGTGTCACTCCACGCGTGGGGGGTCATGGACGTCCTCGTCAACACCGACTTCCCCGACTGGCGGACGAAGTGCGCCATCAATTCGACGGCGGGGAACATCCTCCACATTCCGCGTGAAGGCGGCTACCTCTCGCGCATCTACGTCGATCTCGGAGAGGTCGCCGCCGACGACGATCACCGGGTCCGCCAGACGCCGATCGAGGCGATCATCGCGAAGGCGAACGACATCCTGCATCCGTACTCCTTGGATGTGAAGGAGGTCGCGTGGCACAGCGTCTACGAGGTCGGCCACCGGGTGACCGATGGCTTCGACGACGCGGGAGACGGGTCCGACCGCGATCCCCGCGTCTTCCTGACGGGCGACGCGTGCCACACCCACTCCGCGAAGGCGGGGCAGGGGATGAACGTCTCCATGCAGGACGGGTTCAACCTCGGGTGGAAGCTCGGCTCGGTCCTGACCGGCCGGAGTCCCGCGTCGCTCCTCAAGACCTACACGGCCGAACGGAAGCCGGTCGCGCAGCAGCTCATCGACTTCGACAAGGAGTGGTCCTCGCTCATGGCGCGGAAGCCCGAGGAGATCTCCGACCCGCAGGATCTCGCGACGTACTACCTCGCGACGGCGGAATTCCCCTCGGGGTTCATGACGCAGTACGGCCCGTCGGCGATCGTGGGTGGTGGCGAGTACCAGGCGCTCGCGGAGGGCTTCCCGGTCGGGAAGCGGTTCAAGAGCTCCGAGGTCGTGCTTGTCGCCGACGGCAACCGCGTGCACCTCGGCCACCATGCCCGGGCCGACGGGCGGTGGCGGATCTACGCGTTCGCGGATGCCACGGGATCCGCCCTCGATGAGTGGGCGACGTGGCTCTCGTCGTCGGACGAGTCGCCCGTGCGTCGACACACGCCCGCGGAGGCCGACATCGACGCGGTGTTCGACGTCAAGGTCGTCTACCAGCAGGGGTACGACGAGGTGGACGTGGCATCCGTTCCCGCGATCTTCCGGCCCGCGAGCGGACCACTCGGGCTGACGGACTGGGAGAAGGTCTTCGCCGCTGCCCCGAGCGCCTGGACGACGACCGACATCTTCGAGGAGCGGTCGCTGTCGCGCGACGGCGTCGTGGTCGTGGTGCGCCCCGACCAGTACGTCGCCGCGGTCCTGCCGCTCACGGCGACGTCGGAGCTGGCGTCGTTCTTCGCCGCGCACCTCCTCCCGGCATCCCCCGCCTGACCCCCCCTTCGTCGAGACCCCGGGTTCTCGCCGACCCACCCCGTTGTTTGCGCCCATTTACGGGGTCGCTCGGCGAGATCGCGGTGTCTCGACGTGGTGGCGGTCGGGATGCTGCGTGGCGGGATGCTGCGTGGCGGGATGATGCGTGGCGGGATGCTGCGCGTCAGGAGTTCACGCGGATGATCTCCTGCTGGTACGGGGCGATGACCGAAGGGGAGATGCGGATGTCGAGCAGGAGGTACGGGCGGGTGTCGGGGTTTTCCGCCGACCACGTTCCGAGGCGGTCGAGGTCGGCGAGCTCGCGCACGACGACGCCCTCGGCTCCGACCGCGTCGGCGAGTCCCGCGAAGTCCACCTCCGGGATCATCATGGGTCCCGTCGCGACGCCCTTGAGTCCGTAGAGGTTCACTTCGGCGGCGTACGCGCCGTCGTTCCAGACGACCGCGAGCCCGCGACCGCGCGCGACCCGCACGGCGGACTCGAGGTCTGCGAGGGCCATGAGCCCGCCGCCGTCGCCGGTCGTCAGGACGACGGTCGAATCGGGTCGAGCGAGCGCGGCGCCCGGGACGGACGGGAATCCGAGCCCGATCGACTGGTACGCCGTGCCGATCATCATCATCCGGTCGGGCGACGCGACGGGCCAGTACATGTTCGCCCAGCCGATGAAGTGGCCACCGTCCGACACGACGACGCGGCCCTCGGGAAGCAGCTCCGCGACGCGGCTCGCGACCGTTCGCGGGTCGAGCCTGCCGTCGGATGCCACGCCGTCGCCGGCCTCGAGCGCCCGGGCTTCGTCGAGGGCGACCGTCTCGCGCCATCCCGACGGCGTTGCGCCGAGAGCCGCGAGGTCGGCGACGAGGTGCTCGGCGACGACGCGCGCATCGCCGCGCACGTAGGCGCCGACGTGGGCGTGGGTCGCGGTCGGGGCGACGTCGACCTGCACGACCCGCGTCCCGGGTGCGAAGAGGGCGCCGAAGCGCATCGTGAATTGATTGAGCGAGGCGCCGAAGACGACCGCGACATCGGCCTCGCGGATGAGGTCCATCGCCCCCTCGGCACCGAAGCCGCCCGTCACGCCGAGGTCGAACTCCGCACGGGGGAAGATCCCGCGCCCGAGGGCCGTCGACGCCGTAACGGCACCGGTCGCGTCGGCGAGGGCGCCCAGCGCGTCGCCCGCGCCCGCGACCCAGGCACCGCGGCCCGCGAGGAGGAGGGGGCGCTTCGCCGCCGCGAGGGCGCGTGCGAGCTCGGAGATCGACTCGCGGGCGAACGGCGTCGGCTGGACGGCGGCGGGCAGGCGCGGCTCGAGCGTCTCGGGCACCTCGCCCGCGTCGAGCGTCGCGACGTCGTAGGGGATCGCGAGGACGGTCGGAACCCGGTACGTCAGGGCGTGCTCGATCGCGATGACGGTCGTCGCCGCGGCATCCGCTCGTCCGACGGTGTAGGTGCGCGCCCCGACCGCCGATGCGAGCGCGATCTGGTCGACGTCCCACGGCCGGCGGCCCGACGTGGGCTCGTCACCCACGACGAGCACGAGCGGCACGTGCGCCTGCACGGCCTCCGCGAGAGCCGTGAGCGTGTTGGTGAACCCCGCGCCGTACGTGGTGGTCGCGGCGGCCAGGCGTCCCGACGCACGGTGGAACGCATCGGCCGCGACGACGGCCCCCGCCTCGTGACGCACGGCCGTGAAGGTCGCGGGAGTGATGCGTTCGATGGCGTCGAGGAACCAGGCATTGCCGTTCCCCATGACGCCGAAGACGTGGTCGATGTGGCGGGCGAGGGTCACGGCGACGTGCGCAGAGACGGTGGGCATGACGAAGCTCCTGCGAGACGGATCGGAAGTGGATGCCGTATGTGTCTCGCGCGCCCGGCTCCTTGCCGGAGCGGCTGCGTGCCCCTTTTTCGGGCACCGGGCGGCCGAAGAAGCCGCCTGACGTTCCGAGTATAGGCACGGTGTCGGGCCCGGTGCTGCACTCGCGGGCGGCATGATGGAGACATGAAGACGACACAGCTGCGCCGGTACACGCTCGTCGATGGGGAGTACGACGCGTTCGTCGCCTGGTGGCAGTCCACGATGCCGATCGTGCGGCCGCAGGCGGGCTTCACGGTGGAGTTCGCCTACGGCATCCCCGAGACAAACGAGTTCGTGTGGGCGGTCACCGCCGACGGCGACGAAGACGCATTCCTCGCGCTCGAGAAGACGTACATGGCCTCGCCCGAGCGGGCCGCCGCTTTCGACGGCGTCCCGCAGCGCGTCGCCGAGTACAACATCCGGTTCGTGCAGTCCTTCTGATTGGCTCGCCTCAGAGGCGAGCAATGCCCCTCGGATGTACATCATGTACATGGAGTGCGCAGGTATCCGCACGGCAGAATGGGACGGCAGAACCGTAGGATCGTATACGATCCGAGGATGCCGCGGGGTGCGGCATCCGGAACGACGAGGGAGTCCCCGTGACCGACAACCGCGAAACCGCCCTGCTGGAGTCCGTCCCCGATGGCCTGTTCATCGGCGGCGAATGGCGGGCGGCGACCGACGATCGCACCCTGCGCGTGTTCGATCCGGCGACGGGCCAGGTCGTCAAGACGATCGCCGACGCCTCGCCCGAGGACGGCAAGGCGGCTCTCGATGCTGCCGTCGACGCGTTCCCCGCGTGGGCGGCGACACCGCCGCGCGAGCGGGCGGAGATCCTGCGCCGCGCGTTCGATCTGCTGCAGGAGCGCAAGGAGGACTTCGCCCTGCTCATGACGATCGAGATGGGGAAGCCCCTCGCCGAGGCGCGCGGCGAAGTCGCGTACGGCGGCGAGTTCCTCCGGTGGTTCAGCGAGGAGACGGCGCGGATCCAGGGGCGCTACGGTGCGAACCCCGAGGGCACGGGACGCATGATCGTGTCGCAGCATCCCGTCGGCCCGTGCTTCCTCATCACCCCCTGGAACTTCCCCCTCGCGATGGCCACACGCAAGATCGCGCCGGCGCTCGCGGCCGGCTGCACCGTCGTCATCAAGCCCGCGGAACTGACGCCCCTCACGACGCTCGCCTTCGCGAAGCTGCTCGAGGACGCGGGGCTCCCGAAGGGCGTCGTGAACGTCTTCACGACCTCGACGTCCGGCGCCGTGTCGGAGCCGATCATTCGCGACCCGCGCCTGCGCAAGCTGTCGTTCACGGGCTCGACGGGAGTCGGGCAGCGGCTCCTCGAGCAGGCGGCGCAGGGAGTCCTGCGTACGTCGATGGAGCTCGGCGGCAACGCCCCGTTCGTCGTCTTCGACGACGCCGACCTCGACAAGGCCGTGGACGGCGCGATGCTCGCGAAGTTCCGCAACATCGGTCAGGCCTGCACGGCGGCGAACCGCTTCATCGTGCATCGCTCCGTCGCCGACGAGTTCGCGGCGCGCGTCACGGAGCGCGTGCAGGCGATGCGGATCGGGCGCGGCACGGAGGAGGGCGTCCAGATCGGACCCCTCATCGACGATCGCGCGGTCGCGAAGGCCGAAGAGCTCGTGCGGGATGCCGTCGGCCGGGGTGCGACGCTCCGGACGGGCGGGGAGCGCGTCGAGGGTGAGGGCACGTTCTACGAGCCGACCGTCATCACGGACGTGCAGCCGGGCAGCAGCATCCTTCGCGAGGAGATCTTCGGCCCCGTGCTCGCGATCGTGCCCTTCGACACAGAGGACGACGCCGTGCGGCTCGCGAACGACACGGAGTACGGGCTCGTCTCGTACGTCTTCACCGAGAGCCTCGCGCGGGGACAGCGCATGATCGAGCGGCTCGAGACCGGCATGATGGGCCTCAACGTCGGTGTCGTCTCGAACGCCGCCGCTCCGTTCGGGGGCTGGAAGATGTCCGGCCTCGGCCGCGAGGGCGGCGCCGAGGGCATCCACGAGTACCTCCAGACGAAGTACACCCTGACCCCCAACCCCTTCTGACCCTGGCCCCGATCCGCCGAGAAGACCCGAACTGTCGGGAATCCGGCCCCGGGGCGACGTTCTGCGTCTTCTCGGCGACCTGGCGGTGCCGGGGAGCGGGTCGGCCGCGCTCGAAGGTCGTGCTCCGATCTGCCGAGAAGACCCGAACTGTCGGGGATCCGGTCCCAGGGCAGCGTTCTGCGTCTTCTCGGCAACCGGGCCGCGGTTCAACGCGGACAGGATCCGTCCGGGTGGGGGAGGAGGATGGGCCCCATGGATGCCGCGAAGCTCCGCGCGCTGCGCATGAGGTCGCACCGACTCTCCGCGCCCGCGGCGGCCGTTGCGGAGGCGGCGTGGCACATGCTCGCGACGCAGGCGCAGGAGTTCTGGGGCGGCCGGTGGGCGCTCGCCGTCCGCACGCGCGGTGAGCCGAGCATCCGCGATGTCGACGCCGCCTTCGACCGCGGCGAGATCGTGCGCTCGTGGACGATGCGCGGCACCATCCATGCGATCCCCGGTCGCGACCTCGCGTGGGTGCTGTCGGTCACGGGCGAGCGTCAACGGCGGCAGGCTGCGGCGGTCCACCGCCGCGAAGGTATCGACGACGCCGAGATCGTCCGCGCCGAGCGGGCCGTGCGCGCTGCTCTCCGTGGCGGCGACCGCCTCGCCCGCAAGGAGCTCTTCGCCGTCCTCGACGCGGCGGGTGCCGCGACGGCGGGCCAGCGCGGGTATCACCTCCTCGTGCAGCTCTCGCTCCGTGGCGTCGTGTGCCAAGGGCCTGTCGTGCCGCGCACGGGCGGGCCGACGCGGGAGCAGTACATCGTCCTGGCCGAGGAGTGGATCCAGGACGCCGCGACCCCGGCCGATCCCCTCGCGGAGTTCTTCGTGCGCTTCATCGCCTCGCATGGCCCAGCGGGCGTGCGCGACTTCGCGTGGTGGGCCGGCCTGCCGCTCGGCCTCTCGCGGGACGCCGCCGACGCGGCATCCGATCGCCTGCGCATCGTCGAGAACGAACCCGAGCCGCTCTACGTCGCCGCAGCCCCTCCGCCTCGCCGTTCTCCAGCCGTGCCGGACGTGCTCGCCCTGCCGCCGTTCGAGGAGTACTACCTCTCCTACGCCGATCGCACGGCCGCCTGCGCGCCCGAGTTCCTCGCCTCGATCGGTCCCAGCAAGAACGGCGTCGTCCGCCCGATCATCGTCGCCCACGGTGAAGCCGTCGGCGTCTGGTCGCACTCGCTCGCGGTCGGGCGCCACACCGATGAGCCGCTTCTCGAGCTGTTCACTCCGGATGCCGCGACCCCCGCCGAGGTCGCGGCGGCCCTCGACCGCTACCGGCGCTTCGTCACGGCCTGACCCCGCGGCATCCGCTCGTCACACCTGGGAGTGCCGGTCGAGGAATTCGTAGACCTCGCTGTCGTCGACGCCGGGGAAGTCGCCGCGGGGGAGCGGCGAGAACATGTGACGGTGCACGCGGGCCGACGGCCATGCCTTGCCCGACCAGCGATCTGCGACATCCGGCGACGCGCGTCGGCAGCATGCCTCGTCGGGACAGGTGGACACACCGCGCTTCTGCGTCTCGCGTCCGCGGAACCACCTCGCGTCGTCGAAGCCCACGCCGACGGTGATGGAGAATTCGCCCTCCGCCGTCGTTCCTGTCTGCGTCGAACACCAGAACGTCCCCGCGGGGGTGTCCGTGTACTGGTAGTGCTCGGTCGTGCGGTTCTGCTCGCCGAACGCGGCGCGCGCGAGCGAGTGGCGACAGACGATCTGGCCCTCGACGGCTCCCGTGACGTCCTGCGGCAGGGGGAGATCGTCGTTCTCGTAGACGCGTGAGATCGAGCCCGATCCGTCGACGCGCAGGAAGTGCAGCGCGATACCGAGGTGGCGCGTGAGGAGGTTCGTCATGCGCATCCCCGCGGCCTCGTGCGTGACGCCGAATGCGTCGCGGAAGTCCTCGACGGCGAGGTTCCGGTCCTTCTTCGCCTGTGCGAGGAAGGCGACGGAGGCGGTCTCGGGCATGAGGCAGCAGGCGGCGAAGTAGTTGATCTCGAGACGCTGCTGCAGGAAGTCGGCGTAGTCGGTCGGCGGACGGTGCCCGAGCAGACGGTGCGCCATCGCCTGGAGCGCCATCGATCGCAGCCCGTGCCCTCCCGGGATCGACGCCGGCGGAAGGTAGATGCGGCCGTGCTCGAGATCCGTCACCGACCGCGCCGAATGCGGAAGGTCGTTGACGTACAGGAGGTCGAACCCCAGCTGCTTAGCCATGATGCTCACCGAACGGTGGGTCAGGGCGCCCGAGACGTGCCCCGCGGCGCGGAGCTGCTTCTCGGCGAGCTTCTCGATGTCGGGGAGGTAGTTGTCGACCTTGCGCATCGCGAGGCGCAGCTCGGTGTTGGCGCGCCGGGCCTCCTCGGGAGTCGCGATCGCCTCCCGCTCGCGACGCTGGAGCTCTCGATGGAGACCGAGGATCGACTCGATCGTCTCGTCGGACATGCCCTTCGTCACCTTGACGGGCGCGATCCCCAGCTGACGGAACACGGGACTCGACTGGGCACGTTGCAGTTCGATCTCGAGCGCCGCGCGGCGATTGGGGGGTTCGGTCGAGAGGAGGCTCGTGACCTCGACTCCCGTCGCCGCCGCGATGGCCTGCAGGATCGAGAGCTTCGGCTCGCGCTTGCCGTTCTCGATGAGGCTCAGCTGGCTGCCCGCGATGCCGACGCGCTCGCCGAGTTCGTCGAGGGTGAGTCCGCGGGACTGACGCTGGTGACGGATGCGGTGACCTAGGGTCGACAGCTCGAGCGAGGTGGCGGTCATTCCTTGATCCTAGCGAAAGAGTTGCGATTCTTTCGATCCAGAATGCCAGAAATTCTCTCAATCTCTCGTCAAAGTGGAGGAGAACACGGTTCTGTCCCCGAATCGATAGAGGAGCGTCCCATGGCCCTGGCCGACATCTTCACCCGTCCCGCCGACTCCGCCGCGACCGCGAGCCCGCGCGCCTTCGGCATGCGACCCCTCGGCACCGGCCTCGAGGGGTTGACGGCGTGGGTCGACGACATCGCCGCGCTGACGCAGCCCGACCGCATCCACTGGGTCGACGGCTCGCGCGCCGAGAACGATGCCCTCCTCCGCCAGATGGTCGAGGACGGCACCCTCATCAAGCTCAACCCCGAGTGGCGCCCGGGTTCGTACCTCGCCCGCTCGCACCCGAGCGACGTCGCTCGCACCGAGGCGCGCACCTTCATCGCCTCGGAGCGCGAAGAGGACGCCGGACCCACCAACAACTGGGCAGCACCCGACGACATCCGCTCCACCATCACGCCGCTGTTCGCCGGTTCGATGAAGGGCCGCACGATGTACGTCGTGCCCTTCTCCATGGGCGCCGTCGGCGGACCCCTCTCGCACATCGGAGTGCAGATCACCGACAGCCCCTACGCCGTGGCATCCATCGAGGTCATGACGCGCGTCGGAACCGACGTGCTGCGCGAGATCGCCGGCGGAGCGCCGTGGGTGAAGACCGTGCACTCCGTCGGCGCCCCCCTCGAGCCGGGACAGAAGAGCGATGCGTGGCCGTGCAACGACGAGAAGTACATCGTGCACTTCCCCGAGACGCTCGAGGTGTGGTCGTACGGGTCGGGATACGGCGGAAACGCGATCCTCGCGAAGAAATGCTTCGCCCTGCGCATCGCCTCGGTCATCGGACGCGACGAGGGGTGGCTCGCCGAGCACATGCTCCTCATCCGCGTCATCGATCCGGCGGGGCGCCGGTACCACGTCGCGGCAGCCTTCCCCTCCGCGTGCGGCAAGACGAACCTGGCGATGCTCAAGCCCACGATTCCGGGCTGGCGCGTCGAGACGCTCGGCGACGACATCGCGTGGCTCCGCCCGGGGGAGGATGGACGCCTGTGGGCGATCAACCCCGAAGCGGGCTTCTTCGGAGTCGCTCCGGGTACGGGCGAGTCGACCAACCAGACGGCGGTCGAGACGCTGTGGGGCAACACGATCTTCACGAACGTCGCCCTCCGACCCGATGGTGACGTGTGGTGGGAGGGGCTCACCGACGAGGCGCCCGCCGAGCTCACCGACTGGCAGGGCAACCCCTGGACCCCCGCGATGGGACGCCCCGCGGCGCACCCGAACTCGCGCTTCACGGTGTCCGCGGCGCAGTGCCCGCAGATCGCCGCCGATTGGGACTCGCCCGAGGGCGTGCCCCTCGATGCGATCCTCTTCGGTGGTCGACGGGCGACCAACGTCCCGCTCGTCGTCGAGGCGACCGACTGGACCCACGGCGTCTTCCTCGGTTCGACGATCTCGTCGGAGCGCACTGCCGCCGCCGAGGGCACCGTCGGGGAGCTCCGCCGCGACCCGTTCGCGATGCTGCCGTTCTGCGGCTACAACATGGCCGACTACTTCGGCCACTGGCTCAAGATCGGCCAGAAGCTGCGATTCGATCGTGCGCCGCGCGTGTTCCAGGTGAACTGGTTCCGCAAAGGGTCGGACGGTCGCTTCCTGTGGCCCGGCTTCGGAGACAACGCCCGCGTCATCGACTGGATCATCCGCCGTATCGAGGGCGAGGTTCCCGGGATCGACAGCGCGATCGGACGCCTTCCGCGAGCGGAAGACCTCGACATCGAGGGCATCGCCGTGACGGATGCCGACATGGCCGAGCTGTTCGCGATCGACCCCGCATCGTGGCTACGCGAGGCGGACCTGACGGAGGAGTTCTTCCAGACCTTCGAGGGCCGCGTGCCCGCGCCGTTGTGGGCCGAACTCGCGGCGCTCCGCTACCGCCTCCAGCGCGCCTGACCCTCGCTTCACTTGTCTCAAAGGGCGGGTTCCGAGGGGGCAACCCCGCCCTTTGAGACAAGTGAGCGGATGCGCGCGTGCGGCGGGACGGCGTTCACTTGTCTTGAATGGTGGCCTCGCGGCATCCCACCTCGCCCTTTGAGGCAAGTGAACCGCGGGATGCGCGTGCGTCAAACGAGGAGCTGGTGCTTCGCGAGGTCGCGGTAGAGCGGGGTCGAGGCGACGAGCTCCGAGTGGGTGCCCTGGCCGACGACGCGCCCCTGGTCGAGCACGACGATGAGGTCGCTGTCGACGACGGTCGACAGGCGGTGGGCGATCACGACGAGCGTTCGCCCGGATGCTACGGCGTCGATCGCCTCGCGCATCCGCTGCTCGTTGAGCCCGTCGAGCGACGACGTCGACTCGTCGAGCAGCAGGATCGGGGGAGCGGCGAGGAGGGCACGCGCGATCGCGAGCCGCTGACGCTCGCCGCCCGAGAGCATGACGCCCGACTCGCCGACCGGCGCGTCGAGCCCGAGCTCGCTCCGATCCAGCACATCGCCGAGATTGACGGCGCGCAGAACCCGTTCGCACTCGGCGTCGGTCGCGTTCGGTGACGCGAGCCGCAGATTGTCGCCGATCGTGCCGGCGAGAGTCGGAGCATCCTGCTCGACGTACCCGAGCTGTGCCCGCAGGTCGTCGCGATCGAGCGCTCGCACGTCGATACCGCCGAGCAGGATCGCCCCGTCCGTCGGGTCGTAGAAGCGCTCGATGAGCGACAGCGTCGTGCTCTTTCCGGCGCCCGAGGGGCCGACGAGCGCGACGCGGGCGCCCCGCGGCACAGAGAACGACACCCCCCGCAGGACGTCGTGAGAGTCGTCGGCGGGGGATGCCGCGGGCCGGGCAGAATCCGGAAGGGTGACCGCCGACGTGTCGACGTGCGCGGACTCGAGCATCGCGAACGCCTCGGTCTCGACCTTGCGCCGCGCCGCAACGACGTCTGCGGGGTACGCGAAGCGCACGTCGCGGAACTCGAGCGCGGGGGCCGATCCCGACGTCGACTCCGCCGGGACGCGCGCGGCGATGGCAGCGTCGTCGTCGGTTTCGGTGGGCAGATCGAGCACCTCTTGGATCCGACCGAGTGCCCCGAGCGCCTGATTGACCGACGTGATGGCGCCGAAGAACGAACCGAGCGGACCGACGAGGAGGAAGAGGAACATCACGAAGGTGACGAGAGCGGCGATCGTGATGGCTCCGGATGCCACGCGGAAGCCGCCGACGCCTAGGACGACGAGGAGCGACACCTGCAGCGCGATGCCCGCGACGGGCACGACGAGCGCCGAGACCTTCGCGATCCGGACCCCCACACGGTAGGCGTCGGTCGCTCGCTCGGTCACCGACGCGACTTCGCGCTCCGTCGCCCCCGACGCGCGCACCGTGCGGATCGAGCCGACGGCTCGCTCGACGCCCGATGCGAGTTCGCCGACTTTGACCTGCTGCTCGGCCGTCGCGGCGCGGATACGCCCGGACAGCACGGTGACCCCGAGGATCGACACCCCGATGACGAGGACGATGAGCGCCAGGAGGACCCAGTCGATGAGCGCCATCGCGATGAGCGCCCCGAGGAAGATCAGCGAGTTGCCGATCGCGTCGGCGAGTCCTTGCGTCAGAACGGCGTACAGCAGCGTCGTGTCGGTGCCGACCCGCGACACGAGATCACCCGTGCGTCGTGCGTCGAACTCGGAGATCGGCAGGTGCAGGATGCGCGAGATGAGCCGGCGGCGGCTCGAGTAGACGACCGCGGTGCCGGTCCGCTGCAGCAGATAGTGCTGGTATCCCGAGATGAGCGAGGATGCCACGACGAGTCCGACGATGAGCCAGACGAGGCTCTCGAGGGGCTGCTGCTCCTGCACGCGCTCGATGACCTGGCCTACGAGCGCCGGCTGGGCGAGCGTCGTGACGGCGCCGACGATGCTCAGGAGCGCGACGACGACTAGGACGCGCTTTTGTTCGAGAAGGAACGGCAGGAGCTGCTTCAGGCTCGCGCGCGGGCCTTCCTGCGCGGCACGGCGACCGCGCCCCGGACGGGTCATCGACATGGTTCTCCCTCGGTGGTGCGGCAGGGTTCACCCTCGACCGTACTTCGTGTGGACGATGTGCTTCGACACGAGGGGAGCACGAGCCGACGAGACGGTGTCGGTGGCCGGAGGTAGTGTGATCCGGTGCCAGAACCCGTCATCGCCGCAGCGAACCTCGTCAAGGCCTACAAGGTCAAGGGCAAGCCCGCGTTCACGGCCGTCGACGGCCTCGATTTCGAGGTCGCACCGGGTGAGTCCTTCGGCCTTCTCGGCCCGAACGGTGCGGGAAAGTCGACGACCATGAAGATGGTCGGCGCCGTCTCGACACGGACGTCGGGCGACCTCTCGATCCTCGGCCTCGATCCCGACCGCCACGGTCCCGAGATCCGCTCGCGCTTGGGCGTCGTTCCGCAGCAGGACAACCTCGACGGCGAGCTCAACGCGCGCGAGAACCTCTTCATCTACGGCCGTTACTTCGGGCTCCCCGCCAAGGTGTGCCACGAGAAGGCCGACGAACTGCTCGCCTTCGCGCAGCTCGAAGACAAGGCGAAGAGCAGGGTCGATCAGCTGTCGGGCGGCATGAAGCGGAGGCTCACGATCGCTCGTGGCCTCATCAACGACCCACGGATCCTGCTCCTCGACGAACCCACGACGGGTCTTGATCCGCAAGCCCGTCATGTGCTGTGGGACCGCCTGTTCCGACTCAAGGAGCGCGGCACGACGCTCGTTCTGACCACCCACTACATGGATGAGGCCGAGCAGCTGTGCGATCGACTCGTCGTGGTCGACAAGGGCCGGATCATGGCGGAGGGCACGCCGGCGTCGCTCATCCGGCAGTACTCGAGCCGGGAGGTCCTCGAGGTGCGCTTCGGCTCCGACCGCAACGAACAGGTCGCGCCGCAGCTCGAGGGAATCGGCGATCGCGTCGAGGTGCTGCCCGACCGGGTGCTCGTGTACGCGCACGACGGCGAGGCCGCTCTCGAACAGGTCACGGAGCGTGAGCTGCACCCCGTGACGTCGCTCGTGCGTCGTTCGAGCCTCGAAGACGTCTTCCTCCGTCTGACGGGAAGGTCGCTGATCGAATGAGCGATCTCTCGGGAGGTGCAGCCGGATCACGGATGCCGCAGCCCGCGGCCGTACAGAGCCCGACGCTCGACGAGCTCCGCGCGGAGGCGCTGGAGTGGGGCCGCAAGCCGCGCGCCCGCGGCTCCTGGTACGTCACGGAGCACATGGTGCGCGCCATGCGCGCGTACGGGTGGACGATCATCGTCGGCGCCTTCGGCCAGCCGGTCCTCTACCTCCTCGGCCTCGCCGTCGGGCTCGCCGCGATCATCGACGTGCCGGTCGTCGACGGCGGGCAGGAGGTGCCCTACCTCGTGTTCGTAGCACCCGCTCTGCTCATGACGTCGGCGATCGCCGTGGCATCCGAAGAGTTCACGTACCCCGTCATGGCGGGGTTCAAGTGGCGGCGCTACTTCTACGGCTTCAACGCTTCCCCGCTGTCGTCGGGGCAGATCGCGAACGGCGTCGTGCTGGGCGCGGCCGCGCGCATGGCCGTGACGGTCGTCCTCTACTTCGGCTTCATCGTGCTGTTCTTCGCATGGCTGCAGCCCGACGCGATCCGGCCGGCGACGGCGTGGATCTCGGTCGTCATCGGCCTCGTCGCCGGACTCTCCTTCGGCATTCCCCTCATGGCATACGCGGCATCGATCGAAGACGACAAAGGGCAGTTCGCACTCGTCCAGCGCTTCATCTTCATGCCGATGTTCCTCTTCTCGGGCACGTTCTATCCGCTCGCGACCCTTCCGCTCTGGCTGCAGTCGATCGGATGGATCTCGCCTCTCTGGCACGCGACCGAGCTCGGCCGCATCGTGACCTACGGCAAAGAGGCCGCGCCCGGCATGATCGCGGTCCACGTCGGATACCTGCTGCTCCTCACGCTCGGCGGGCTCATCGTCGCCCGGCGGCTGTTCGAAAGGCGGCTCGCGAAGTGACGACGATGACGATGGGCACCGCGACCCGTTCGGGCGGCGTGCGGTCGCTCTGGGCGGGAAACCCTCAGGCGGTCGTCCAGCGCGGACTCGTCGCGGCCCGATCCTCGAGCTGGGTCGTCGTGCTGTCGGGGTTCTTCGAGCCGGTCTTCTATCTGGCATCCATGGGCCTCGGACTCGGCGTCCTCATCGGCGATGTGCAGACGTCGGGCGGCATCGAGGTTCCCTATGCGGCCTTCATCGCGCCCGCCCTGCTCGCGGTGTCGGCGATGAACGGCGCGATCTACGACTCGACCTGGAACGTGTTCTTCAAGCTCCACTACGGGCGGCTGTACGAGGGGATGCTCGCGACCTCGCTCGGACCACTCGACGTCGCTCTCGGCGAGATCCTCTACGCGCTCCTCCGCGGCGCCCTCTACGCGACCGGGTTCATGGTCGTGATGCAGCTGCTCGGTCTCAACCTCGCGTGGACGGCGCTTCTCGCCCTCCCCGCCGTCCTGCTCATCGCGTTCGGGTTCGCGAGCGTCGGGATGGCCGTCACGAGCTACATGAAGACCTTCCAGCACATGGACTGGATCAACTTCGTGCTGCTGCCGATGTTCCTCTTCTCGGCGACGCTGTACCCCATCACGATCTACCCCGAGTGGGTGCAGGGGGTCATCATGGCGTTCCCGCTGTGGCACGGTGTCGAACTCGTGCGAGGGCTGACGACGGGATACCTGAGCGCCGCCATGCTCTGGCACATCCTGTACTTCGTCGTGATGATCGCGGCGGGCCTCGTCTTCACGACGAAGCGCCTCCGCGCTCTCTTCCTCGACTAACCTCCTCCCCATACACACAATCGACTTGTCGTATATGCCGTCGAAACCGTCATCGTGCGGCGCATATACGACAAGTCGATTGCCGTTGGGGGGAGGGGGAGGGTCAGCGCCAGATGACGGCGATCGCGGCGTTCGCGAGCGTGAGAAGTCCGATCGCCCAGAAGACCGCGGGGGCGACGGCGCCGTTGCCGCTCTTTCGCGCGCGGGCCGCTCCGATGCCCATGAGCGCCCCGATCACGAGGAGGACGACCAGCTTGACGCCGATCTTGGCGTAGTTGAGGTCGTAGGAGATGCCCCACGGCGCGGCAAGAGCGAGCCCCGCGACGGCCGCGAGGATGAGCCCCAGGTTCATGACGGGGTTGATCTGAAACCGACGACTGAACGCCTCGACGGCCCATGCGCCGAAAAGGAGCGCGAAGCCGGTGAGGTGCACGAACACGACGATGTGGCGGAGGATTTCCATACTCGTCACGGTAGGCCTCCGCCCGCCTTCCCGCCAGCAAGGCCCGCCTCAGCTGCGTCGGGGCAGCCGTTCGGTTCAGCCGCGCAGTGCGCGCAGGACGAGCGCCGTGCGCACGGCGGCGTCGGCGGCCTCGTAGCCCTTGTCCTCGTGCGATCCCTCGAGACCCGCGCGGTCGAGCCCCTGCTGCTCGTCATCGAGTGTCAGCACGCCGAAGCCGACGGGCTTGCCCGTGTCGATCGCGACGCGCGTCAATCCGTCGGTCGCCGCCGACGACACGTACTCGAAGTGCGGTGTGCCACCCCGGATGATGACGCCGAGCGCCACGACGGCATCCGCACCGGCATCCAGGGCAGCCTTCGCTGCGACGGGGAGTTCGAACGAACCCGGAACGCGCACGAGTCGCCACGAGGCTCCGGATGCCACGAGGGCACGTTCCGCGCCGCCGATCAGCCCGTCGGTGATGACGTCGTGCCATGTTCCGGCGATCACGACGACGTCGAGTCCGCTCGCGTCGACGGGTTCGCCCGGCTGGGGGACTCCCGACGCGCTCATCGCTCGACTCCCTCGTGGAGCTGAGCGAGGGCGTTGCGCAGCTCGCCTTCGTCGATGATGTGTCCCATGCGGTCTCGCTTCGTTTCGAGGTACTGGTGGTTGTTGGGGCCGACCCCGACGATGAGCGGCACCTGCTCGACGATGTCGAGGCCGAGGCCGCGCAACTGGTGGACCTTGTCGGTGTTGTTCGTGAGCAGACGCACCTTGCTGATGCCGAGGTCGGCGAGCATTCCTGCTGCGGCGGCGTAGTCGCGGGCGTCGGCCGGGAGACCGAGTGCGAGGTTCGCGTCGACGGTGTCGAGTCCGCGCTCCTGCAGGCTGTAGGCGCGCAGCTTGTTGATGAGTCCGATGCCGCGACCCTCGTGTCCGCGCATGTAGATGACGACGCCGCCATCCTGTTCGATGGCGTCGAGCGCCGCGTCGAGCTGAGGTCCGCACTCGCATTTCAGCGAGCCGAACGCCTCGCCCGTCAAGCACTCGGAGTGCACGCGGACGAGCGGCGCGTCATCGTTCAGCTCGCCCGAGACGATCGCGAGGTGATCCGTACCGGTTACGCGGTCCTTGTAGGCCAGGAAGCGGAACTCCCCGTGCGAGGTCGGCACCTTGGCTTCGGCGCGGAGGCTCACGCGGCGACGGGCGGTCGCGTGTTCCGCGGCATCCGTCGGGTCCGTCTCGTTCAGGTAGTCGATGAGCTGCTCGATCGTGATGACCGGGATGTTCTCCCGCTCGCCTAGTTCGATGAGACCCGGCAGACGCATCATGCTGCCGTCCTCGTCGACGACCTCGCCGATCGCGCCGACGGGGGAGAGTCCCGCGAGCTTCATGAGCTCGACGGCGGCCTCCGTGTGGCCGGCGCGTTCCCGGACGCCACCGTCGACGGCGCGCAGCGGAAGGATGTGTCCCGGCCGGATGACGCTCGTCGGCGTCGATCCCGGGTGGGCGAGCACGTTGAGAGTGTGGGCGCGGTCGGACGCGCTGATCCCGGTCGACGCGCGGTCGGCCGCGTCGACGCTGACCGTGTAGGCGGTGCCTCGCGAGTCCTCGTTGTTGGCGACCATGGGAGGCAGATCGAGGCGGTCCGCCCAGTCGGCGGGCATGGGTGCGCAGATGAACCCGCTCGACCACCGGATGGTCCAGGCGAGCCACTCGGGCGTGGCCAGCTCGGCCGAGAGGATGATGTCGCCCTCGTTCTCGCGGTTCTCATCGTCGGCGACGATGACGGGTCGCCCGGCGGTGAGCGCGGCGAGAGCGTCGGGGATGGCGGAAAGGCTCATTTCGAGCCCCCTTCTTTCGTGGCGGTCCGGTCTTTCGTGGCGATCGGATCGGTCGTGGGTGTGTAAGGAGCGAAGGCGAGGAGGCGCTGCACGTGGCGCGCGAGGATGTCGGTCTCGAGATTCACGCTCTCGCCGGCGGTGCGGTCGCCGAGCGTCGTCGCGGCGAGCGTCTCGGGAATGAGGGAGACCTCGAACCACGCGTCGGTCGCCGCCGATGCAGCATCCGTCGGCGCGTCCGAAGCGGCGCTCACCGTGAGCGAAACGCCGTCGACAGCGATCGAGCCCTTGTCGACGACGAGCGGCGCGAGTTCGGCGGGAAGCGCGATGCGGAGCACCTGCCACTCCGCGCCCGGCCGCACCTCGAGGACCTCGCCGGTGCCGTCGATGTGGCCTTGCACGATGTGGCCGCCCAGACGTCCGTGCGCGGGTGTCGCGCGTTCGAGGTTGACGCGACGCCCGGGGCTCACATAGGCGAGCGTCGACATGTCGAGCGTCTGGCGCATGACGTCGGCCGTGAACCAGTCGGGGCCCTGTTCCACGACGGTCAGGCACACGCCGGACACCGAGATCGAGTCGCCGTGCGCGGCGTCCGTCACGGCCTTCGGCCCGCGAACGGTGAGTCGCACGCCGTCGCCCGATGCCGTGACGGCGGTGACTTCGCCGACCTCTTCGACGATTCCCGTGAACATCAGTTCTCTCCTTCATGCTGCATGGTGGCGACGATGAGCAGGTCGTCGCCGAGTCGTTCGACGGATGCCACGGACAGGCGACGCGCCTGCGCGATCGTGTCGACGCCGAGATCTCCTAGTGCGAGTCGCGCTCCGCCGAGGAGCACGGGAGCGATGTAGGCGAGCACCTCGTCGGCGAAGCCTGCGCGCACGAAGGCGCTCGCGAGCGTGGGACCTCCTTCGACGAACACGCGCTGCACACCGAGGCCGCCGAGTTCCTCGAGAACGGCGGCGAGATCGCGGCCGTCGCGGTGCAGGAGGGGCAGCGGATGCCGGTGCACCGCGGCGGCCGCCGGAACAGCCCGGGCGCCCAGGACGACCGGCCGCGGCTGGTGATCGGAGAGGCTTCCGTCCGGCTGTCGCGCGGTCAGGGCCGGGTCATCGGCGAGGAGCGTGCCCGTGCCGACCACGATGGCGTCGGCCCCGGCGCGCCGCACATGCACGTCGGCGCGCGCGACCGGTCCCGTGATCCACTTGCTCGTGCCGTCGTCGGCAGCCGCTCGGCCGTCGAGACTCTGCGCCCACTTGACGGTCACGCGCGGGCGGCCCAGCCGCTGGACCTCGAGCCAGTCGCGGAGCAGCGCACGGCCTTCGTCGGCGCGCACGCCCGCCTCGACCTCGACGCCCGCCGCGCGGAGGCGCTCGGCCCCACCGGAGGACGCGTCGCCGGGGTCATCGACGGCGTAGACGACGCGCGCCACGCCCGCGTCGAGGAGCGCTTCGGAGCAGGGGCCTGTGCGACCCGTGTGGTTGCAGGGCTCGAGCGTCACGACGGCGGTGGCTCCGCCGGCCTCACCGGGCGCGAGCTTCGAGAGGGCGTCGACTTCGGCGTGCGGCGTCCCGGCACCGCGGTGCCAGCCTTCGGCGAGGATGTCACCGTCGGGCGAGAGGATGACCGCGCCGACCTGCGGATTGATGCCGCGAGGGCCTCGAAGGGCGAGCGAGAACGCGCGCTCCATCGCAGCGCTCTCCGCGGTGTTCGCCGGCATCCGTTCTCCCCGTCCAGGTTTCAGACCGACGGATCCGGAAAAGGGGAACGCTCGGCGCCCGGGCTCGCCGGTGCCGCTCGTGCTGCCTCCCATCCGGACTAGCGATGGTCTCCCATCGCATCACCGTCGGTCCCGGATTTCCACCGGGTCAGCCGTGGCGGCATCCTTTCGGATGCTGATGCCACAGCTCGCGGACTATCACCGCCGGTTCGGATTCTCACCGACCCCGGAGCACGTCGATGCTCACGAGTGTAGTCAACGCCGGTAGCGCGGTTTCATTCCGTGACCGTGAATGACCACAGAGAGCGGTGTCGTCACTCTGTGAGCGCCCGTGCCGTCGCCTCGTCGACCACGATCTCCGTCGCGAGGCGGGCGGCGAGGGCACCGCGGAGGCTCGCGAGCTTGGAGACCCCCGACACGACGCAGACGCGGCGCTCGACACGGCGGAGGACGTCGAAGCGGGGACCGGTGGCGCGGTCGTTGAGCGGAATGCCGTCACTCGAACCGTCGGCGCGGTAGAACACCGTCGCGACATCGCCGACGACGGACTGCGCCTCGAGTCGTTCGAGGTCGCGCGGCTCGAGGTAGCCGCCCGAGTACACGTGGCTCGGCACACGCGAATCCGCCGATCCGGTGCTGAAGACGACGAGATCCATCGCCTCTTGCAGCGCGAGGATCCGGCGTGTGCTGCGCTCGCGCCACATCGCCCGCTTCGTGGCGGGGTCGTCGAAGAAGGCGGGGACGGGGAACTGCTGCGCGCTCCCTCCGTAGGCAGCGGCGAACCGACTGAGGATCTCACTGGCGTAGAGGAGTCCCGTGGTCTTCGTGTTCCCCGACCCGTTGAGCTGCACGAACGTCGTCCCGCGCACCGACTTGGGAACCAGCCGGCGGCTCATCGCGGCGGTCGTCGCCCCCCACGCGACGCCGATCGTCATGTCGGAGTGGATGATCTCACCCAGGAGGTGCGCCGCGGCAACGGCGACGCGTTCGAGTCGGTCGACCTCGCTCGCGTCATCGGCGACGGGGACGACGTGGGCGACGACTCCGAACCGGCGTGCGATGCTCTCCTCGAGCCGCTGCGGTGCGTCGAACGGCGAGCGGACCCGGATGTCGACGATGCCCGTCGCCCGCGCGTGTGCGAGCAGACGCGACACCGTCGAGCGGGATGTCGCCAGCTCCGCCGCGATGGCCTCCATCGTGCGCTCCTGCACGTAGTAGAGGTGCGCAGCGGTGAGCGCGCGTTGCGTGAGCCCTGAGTCGTCGATGTCCTCCATAAGGCAATCCTGCACATATGTGCAAGGTGGATGCAAGAACGACCATCGGTGTGACAATGGACCACGAAGCCACCACGAGACACGGGAGTGCAGCATGACGCGTCGCGGATTCGACGAGCTGAAGGACCGGCCCTACGCCGACGTCCTCATCATCGGGGGCGGAATCAACGGCCTCGCGACGTTCCGCGATCTCGCGCTGCAGGGGGTCGACGTCGCTCTCGTCGACCGTGCGGACTTCGTGAGCGGCGCCTCGGCGGCCTCATCCCACATGATCCACGGCGGCATCCGCTACCTCGAGAACGGCGAGTTCCGTCTCGTGCACGAAGCGGTCACGGAGCGCAACGCCCTCCTGCGCACGGCACCTCACTACGTTCGCCCGCTCCAGACCACGATCCCGATCTACTCGACGTTCTCGGGGGTCCTCAGCGCACCCCTGCGCTTCCTTCGTCACGGCAGCGGCAAGCCGCGCGAGCGCGGCGCCGCGCTCATCAAGGTCGGCCTCGTCATCTACGACTCCTTCTCGCGCGGTGGCGGCCGGGTTCCGCGGCACGCCTTCCACGGACGCCGCCGTTCCCTGTCGCTTCTGCCGCACCTCAATCCGGCCGTGAAGTACACCGCCACCTACTGGGATGCCTCCCTCCACGACCCCGAGCGGCTCGCCCTCGACCTGCTCCGCGACGGCCGGGAGGCCGGTGGCGCGAATGCACGTGCGGCGAACTACACGGCTGCAGCGGGAACCCGCGACGGCAAGGTCGTCCTGCGCGACGACGAGACGGGTGAGGACGTCGCCTTCGCGGCATCCGTCATCGTCAACGCCTCGGGGCCATGGACCGACCTCACGAACGCGGCGCTCGACGACCCCACGACCTACATGGGCGGCACGAAGGGATCGCACATCGTCATCGACGATCCCGAGCTCCTCGCCGCAACGGGAGGACGAGAGCTGTTCTTCGAGCACGAAGACGGCCGGATCGTGCTCATCTACCCCCTCAAGGGGCGCGTCCTCGTGGGAACGACGGATCTCGAGCACGACATGGCCGACCCGATCGTCTGCACCGAAGAGGAAGTGGACTACTTCTTCTCGCTCATCTCGCACGTCCTTCCGAGGATCAAGGTCGACCGTTCGAAGATCGTCTATCGCTTCTCGGGCGTGCGGCCTCTTCCCGGTCACGGAGACGTCGCGCCGGGCTTCGTCTCGAGGGACTACCGCGTCGAGTCGCAGCAGCTCGAGGGCAGCGACGGCGCGACCGTCTTGAGCCTCGTCGGCGGCAAGTGGACGACCTTCCGGGCATCCGCCGAGCATCTCGCCGATCGTGCGCTCGACCTGTTGGCCCGGCCGCGCCGCCGGTCGACGCGAGGGCTGTCCATCGGCGGCGGGCGCGGCTACCCCACGACCGAGCGCGCGCGTCACCAGTGGGTCGCCGACCACGAGGAGAGCCTCGGAATGGTGCGGACCGCGACACTGCTCGACCGCTACGGAACCGTTGCGGCGCAGGTGATCGAGGCGATCGCTGCCGACGCCGACGACGCGCCGCTCACGACCGTGCCGGCCTACAGCAGCGGCGAGCTGCGACACCTCGCGCGGAGCGAGCAGGTCGTGCACCTCGACGACGTCCTCCTGCGACGGACGAGCCTCGCGTTCACGGGTGCCGTGACGGCCGAATCGGCCCGCGAGATCGCCGAGGCCATCGCGCCGGTCATGGGCTGGGATGCCGAGACGACATGTGCCGAAGTCGACCGCGGGCTCGCGCGGGTTCACGCCGCCGACCCGGCGTGGCTCGCCGAGAACGCGCAGGCGTGACCGCTCGACGTCGGTAGCCTGGCTCGACGGCGCAACTCGAAGAGGAGAACCAGTGGCAGACCACGTTCTGGCGATCGATCAGGGAACCACGTCGACGCGCGCGATCATCTTCGATGACGCGGGGCACATCGTGTCGACGGCCCAGCGGGAGCACCAGCAGATCCTTCCCCGCGCAGGGCGGGTCGAGCACGACCCCGTCGAGATCTGGACGAACACCGAGTGGGTTGTGGCTTCCGCGTTGTCGCAGGCAAGCCTGTCGGCGGGAGCCATCGCCGGCGCCGGAGTGACGAACCAGCGTGAGACGGTCATCGTGTGGGACCGACGCACGGGGCGACCCGTCCACAATGCACTCGTCTGGCAGGACACCCGCACGCAGCCGCGCATCGACGCGCTCATCGCCGACGGCGGTGTCGACCGCTTCGCCGGCACGACGGGCCTTCCCCTCGCGACGTACTTCTCGGCGTCCAAGCTCGCGTGGATCCTCGACCACGTCCCGGGCGCGCGTGAGTCCGCGGAGGCGGGGGACCTCCTCTTCGGGACGCCCGACACGTGGGTCGTCTGGAACCTCTCGGGCGGAAGCCGCGGCGGCATCCATGTGACGGACGTCACGAACGCGAGCCGCACTCTCCTCATGGACCTCGAGACGCTCGACTGGTCCGACGAGATGCTCGCCGTCTGGCGCATTCCGCGCGCGATGCTGCCCGAGATCCGGTCGTCGTCCGAGATCGTGGGCGACGTGCAGCTTCCCGGCGTCGCGCGGGGCATCCCGATCGCCGGCATCCTCGGCGACCAGCAGGCGGCGACCTTCGGCCAGGCCGCCTTCGGCGACGGCGAATCGAAGAACACCTACGGCACCGGCAACTTCCTCCTCGTCGGAACCGGCACCGAGATCGTCCGGTCGCAGCACGGTCTCATCACGACGGTCGCGTACCGCCGCGGCGACGAGCCGGCCCACTACGCCCTCGAGGGATCGATCGCCGTGACGGGCTCGCTCGTGCAGTGGCTGCGCGACAACCTCGGCATCATCCAGCGCTCGGAAGACGTCGAGGCACTCGCTGCCACGGTGGAGGACAACGGCGGTGCGTACTTCGTGCCCGCCTTCTCCGGGCTCTTCGCCCCGTACTGGCGCCCCGACGCGCGGGGGGCCCTCGTCGGCCTCACGCGCTATGTCAACAAGGGGCACATCGCGCGCGCGGCGTTGGAGTCGACGGCCTTCCAGAGCCGTGACGTCATCGAGGCGGTCGCCGCCGACTCCGGCCGTGATCTCACCGAGCTGCGGGTCGACGGCGGGATGACGCGGAACAACACCCTCATGCAGTTCCAGGCCGACATCCTCGGCATCCCGGTCGTGCGTCCCCGCGTCGTCGAGACGACCGCGCTCGGCGCTGCCTATGCCGCGGGACTCGCGACGGGGGTCTGGGACTCGCTCGACGATCTCCGCACCCACTGGCGTGAGGACCGCAGGTTCGAGCCGCAGATGGACGAGGACGAGCGGGAGCGCCGCTACCGCCAGTGGAAGAAGGCGGTCTCGAAGTCGCTCGACTGGGTCGACGACGACGCCCGCACCCTCATGGGCACGACGGGCGACTGACTCTCTCCGCTACTTCAGCAGCCGCGAGAGCCGCCGGTCGGCGAGGATCTTCCCGCCCGTCTGGCACGTGGGGCAGTACTCGAGCGAGTTGTCGGCGAAGAACACGCTCCGCACCTCGTCGCCGCACACGGGACACGCTTCTCCGCGGCGTCCGTGCACGTGCATCCCTCGACGCTTCGCGTCCTTCAACTCGGCGGGAGGCTTGCCGGATGCCGCGGCCACCGCCTCCGCGAGAGTCGACTGCAGCGCGGCGAAGAGCCGGTCGATATCGGCGTCGGAGAGGTTCGCGGCCATCGCGTACGGCGACATCTTCGCGGCGTGGAGGATCTCGTCGGAGTAGGCGTTGCCGACCCCGGCGATGATCGACTGGTCGCGGAGCACGCCCTTGATCTGCGTGCGGCGGCCCTCGAGCAAGCGTCCGAACGTCTCGCGATCGAAGTCGGGGGCCAGCGGGTCGGGACCCAGCCGGGCGATGCCCGGCACGCTGTCGGGCTCGCGGACGACGGAGATCGCGAGCGACTTCTTCGTGCCTGCCTCGGTGAGGTCGAACCCCGAGTCGTCGTCGAAGACGACCCGCAGCGCGATGGGGGTCTTCCCCGGGCGGATGACCGTCGGCGGCATCCGGTCCGTGAACCGCAGCCATCCGGCCTTCGCGAGGTGGAAAACGAGGTGGGGCCCCGTCGTGGCCAGATCGATGAACTTGCCGTGGCGCACGGCATCCGTCACCTCGCACCCGACGAGCCGGTCGATCGGCGGGTCGTATGTTTTCAGTGCCGCGATGTTCGCGACGGTGACCTTCGTGATGGTGCGTCCGACGAGGCGCTCGCGGAGGAAGTCGACGAGCCCTTGGACCTCGGGCATCTCGGGCATGGGCCCATCCTGCCACGCGGCTCCGACGCCGGTGCGGCTGTCGTCAGGCGCCGTCGAGGACGGGCCAGTCCTGCGGCGTCCGGTCGTCCGTCGCGAGGAGGCCGGCGATCCACCCGTCGTCACGTCCGCGATGGCTCGAGAGCCCCTGCCGGAGGAGGCCCTCGTAGCGGAACCCCAGACGTCGCGCGGCGCGCGCCGACCCGATGTTGCCCACGACGGCACGCCACTCGAGGCGTGGGAGGTTCAGGCCCTCTGGCGAGAATCCCCAGTCGACGACGGCTGCGGCCGCCTCGGTGAGGACCCCACGTCCTCGCGAGCCCGGTGACACCCAGTAGCCGAGTTCGACGGCGCCGCGACCGTGGTGGTACAGGCCGATCATCCCGGCGAGTTCGTCGCCGTCGCGGATCGCCCAGGTCTGCTCGACGCCGCTCTCCCACCTGCCCGCGACCGTGGAGACGAAACCCTCGGCGTGCGAGCGCTCATAGGGCGACGGGACGGTCGTGTAGCGCTGGATCTCGGCGTCCTGGCAGGCCTCGAAGATGGCGTCGATATCGCCCTCGACGGGAACGGACAAGACGAGACGTTCGGTGTGCAGGGTCACGGGTTCCACGCCGCCAGGCTACCCGGCGGCACTGTGCCACAACTCCGCCTCGCCCGCATCGGCACCCTGAGGCGGAGGCGGGATCTCGGCGATCGGGGTGGGTGCTGTGAAATTCCAGGCGGAGTTGTGACACACCCGTCGCCTTCTCCACAGTCCTGGGTGCGGGTCCGGATATCCCCAGATCCGCCCTCACCCCGCCCGCGCGGACCCTGAGGCCACCACGGTGGGACCCATGATCGCGAACCACGACGTTTATACGCGCGAGGCATTGCTGGCGATGGGGATCACGCGCCGGTCCCTCGCTCGTCTGCTCGCGTCCGGCGAACTCGTGCGCCTGCGCCGTGACAGGTACGTGCACCCTGATGCGCCGGAGCCACTCAAAGACGCCGTCCGGATTGGCGGGCGGCTCACTTGCCTGAGCCTCCTTCAGATGAACGGAGTGTTCGTCTTCGCGAACGAGCGCGTGCATGTGCATGCGCTCGCCGGGGCCAGTCGTCTCCGTTCGGCCAACCGATCCGTTCCCCGACTCGAGCCACGCGCGGTCCGTTCACAGCGACTTCACTGGCTGCCCCTTCTCGAGCCGGACGCCTCGACCGGGGCGCGTGTGTCGTTCGTCGATGCCGTCCTGCAGGCCGTGCACTGTCTCCCGCCGCGCCATGCGGTTGCGACCATCGACAGCGCCCTGAACCTCGGACTGGTGTCGCCGGACGACATCGACACGATCTTCGGTGCCCTACCACGACGATTCGCGGTACTGCGGGGGTTGATCGACGGTCGTGCACAGTCCGGTCCCGAGACGCTGGTGCGGCTCATTCTGCGGGCCCTGGGCTGCCAGGTCGAGCTACAGGCGTCGTTCGACAGGGTTGGGTTCGTGGACATCTTGGTCGATGACTGGCTGGTCATCGAATGCGACAGCAAGCAGTTCCACTCGGACTGGCAGCAGCAGATCAAGGATCGCAATCGAGACCTCGTGATGGCGAGTTACGGCTACGTCACCCTGCGGCTCACCGCCGCCGACATCATGTATCGCCCCGCCGACGTCCTCGCCGCGCTCCGGGGGCTGCTTCGCGTGCACGACGGATGTCGCGTGTTCTGACGCAGCGTGTCATAGCTCCGCCTGGATTTCGATGACAGCCCGGCAAGCCTGTCAGTTTCAGAGGTGCGCCGGGCCGGGCCCGGAAGTCAGGCGGAGTTGTGGTGCGAGTCAGCGGCGACGGAGCAGGCCGACGCGGTCGTAGACGTCCGAGAGGGTTTCGTCGGCCACGGCCTGGGCCTTCGCCGCGTTGGCGGCGAGGACGCGATCGAGTTCTGCGGGGTCGTCGAGCAAATCGAGCGCGCGCTGGCGCACGGGACCGAACTCGTTCACGACGACCTCGGCGAGGCCCTTCTTGAAGTCGCCGTAGCCGCGACCGGCATACTCGTCCTCGATCGCGGGGATCTGCCGACCGGTGAGCGCCGCATAGATCACGAGGAGGTTCGAGACGCCCGGCTTGTTCTCCCGGTCGTAGCGCACCGTTCCATCGGAGTCTGTCACGGCACGCATGACCTTCTTCGCCGAGACGGACGGGTCATCGAGGAGCCACAGAGTTCCCGCATCGGACTCGGCCGACTTCGACATCTTCGACGTCGGGTTCTGCAGGTCGTAGATGCGCGCGGTGTCCTGCTGGATGACCGGCATCGGGACCGTGAACGTCTGGCCGTAGCGTGAGTTGAACCGCTCCGCGAGGTCTCGCGTGAGTTCGACGTGCTGCTTCTGGTCGTCACCGACCGGCACGATGTCGGTCTGGTAGAGCAGGATGTCGGCCGCCATGAGGACGGGGTAGGTGAAGAGCCCCACCGAGGTGGCGTCGGAGCCGTAGCGGGTCGACTTGTCCTTGAACTGCGTCATGCGCCCTGCTTCGCCGAACCCCGTGATCGTCGAGAGCACCCACGCGAGCTCGGGGTGGGCGGACACATGCGATTGAACGTAGAGCGTCGACTTCGAGGGCTCGATCCCCGCCGCGATGTACTGAGCCGCCGTTCGCCGCGTCTTCTCGCGCAGCTCTGCGGGATCGTTCGGCTGCGTGAGCGC
Source organism: Microbacterium sp. SLBN-146 (assembly GCF_006715145.1). Taxonomy (NCBI): domain Bacteria; kingdom Bacillati; phylum Actinomycetota; class Actinomycetes; order Micrococcales; family Microbacteriaceae; genus Microbacterium; species Microbacterium sp. SLBN-146. The sequence continues at coordinate 3,579,416 of NZ_VFMR01000001.1, read as the reverse complement.
GTGGAGATCGACGACGGAGAAGAAGGCGTCGTAGGACTCCTGCAGATCGCGCCACTGCAGGAGAGCGCCGATGTAGTTGCCGACCTGGAGGGAGTCGGCAGAGGGCTGCATACCGGAGTAGAGACGCGGTTTATTCACTCCTCGATCCTACGGGCGGCGGCGTGACTCAGGATGCCGCGAGCCCCAGCGCGTAGTCGGCCACGACGGGCGCATGGTCGCTCCACCGCGTGTCCCACGACGGGGCGCGGACGACGCGGTAGCTGCTCACCCGATCGGCGAGCAGCGGAGTCGCGAGGTGGTAGTCGATCCGCCAGCCCGTGTCGTTGTCGAACGCCTTGCCCCGGTTGGACCACCACGTGTAGGGGCCGTCGACATCGCCCGCGAACCGCCGGCCGACGTCGACCCAGCCGAGGCCGAGTCCGGACGAACCGTCGACGCCCACGACGGGTTCGCCGGCCTCCCCGAGGAACCGGTCGAAGTACGCGCGCTCGCGGGGGAGGAATCCGGCCTTCTTGACGTTCCCGCGCCAGTTGCGAATGTCGAACTCGCGATGACCCACGTTGAGATCGCCCATCACGACGGCCAGGGGCGATGCGGCGGCGAGCTGCGGCATCCGCTTCTCCATGGCATCGAGGAACGCCCACTTCGCATCTTGCTTGGCGGTGTCGGCCTCGCCCGTCGGAACGTAGGCGCTCACGACCGCGAGGCGCTCGCCCTCGACGTCGAAGTCGACCTCGAGCCACCGCCCGGCGGAATCGAGGGCCTCGTCATCACCGAGGACGCGCCGGACGTCGAGCCACTCGGACCGCGATGCCACCGCGACACCGGCGCGACCCTTGGCGAGCGCCTCGTCGTTGACGAGATTCCAGCCCGGGAGAGCGGTCGCGAGCTCGTCGCGCGTCGCCCGAACCTCTTGAAGAGCCATGATGTCGACGTCTGCCTCCTCGAGCCAGGCGAGCATGCCCTTGCGGGCGGCGGCGCGGATTCCATTGACGTTGACAGAGGCGATGCGGACACGGCGAGACACGCCCGCCAGCCTAGCCGCGGGCACCGACACCGGCACCGACACCGGCGTCGGCATCCGCGTCAGTCGAAGAGTGAACCGCGTCGAGGAGGCGGCGGTGCCGACGCCTCGAGGTCGGAGAGGCGTTCGCGGGCATCCTGCACGGCGCGCTCGGCTCGCCATTTGCGGTACCACGGGGCCTTCTCGCGCTCCTCCCGTGCCGTCCGCAGCCGCACCCGCGCCGCGACGATCAGGGCTTCGTGCTCGCGGGCCCGCCGCTCCTCCTCCGTCTGTTCCAGTAGTGGCAGGTCCTTGTCGGATGCCGCGACGGCGATCCACGCGGATGCCACGAGGATGATGACGCCGACGATCCGGAACCAGAGGAGCAGACCGACGAAGATCGCGAACGTGGCGAGCAGAGGGTTGGTCGGCGTGTAGCTGAGGAGCAATCCCGCACCGACCTGGAGGACGGTGACGGCCCCGCCGCCGAGGAGGGCGCCCGGCCACACCTGCCGCCAGTGCAGAGAAGCCCCCGTGAGGAACTTCACGAGGGCCGCGAGTGCGCTCGAGTAGAGCACGAAGGAGACGACGATGGATGCCAGGCGAAGGCTCACCTGGTACCACTGCGTGTCGAGCGAGACTCCGAAGAGATCGAAGATGAGGCTCAGCGCCCACGTGCCGATCGACGTCGCCGCGGAACCCAGGAGGAGCGCTATTCCGAAGATGACGGCGGCGAGGAGGTCGCGGGCCTTGAGGAGGAAATAGCTGCGGCGATCGGGCGGGATCGCGAAGATGTCTCGCACGGCCCGGCGCGCGAAGGTCACGAATCCGATCGCGGTCCAGATGACCGTCCCGAGCGCGATGATTCCCGTCACTCCAAGGACGCCGGCGCTCTCCGTCGCGATCTGCGTCACTTGTGCCGTCGTGAAGAGACCCGTGCCGGGGTCGTCGGAGATGAGATCGGGGATGTAGCTGTTGATGACGTTGATGAGGCCATCGATGGCTTCCTCGCTGCCGCCGAGCCAAAGACCAGTCACGGCGAAGCCGACGTAGATCGCGGCGAAGATCGCGAAGAGCGCCTGGTAGCTCACCCCCGCGGCGAGGAGGAAGCCGTTGTGCTGGAGGAAATGCCGCCACACGCGGACGGGGAACCAGCCCAGCGTCCGCTTCGTGATGAGTGTCGCGCGGCTGATCGGCGCGTCGAAGCGCTCGCGCAGGCTCTCCTGCGTCGCTTCCCACCGCGCGCGGAGCGTCGCGTCGTCCGTGGTGTCGACCGCGCGCGCGTCGTCGTCTTTCGACGGATTCGGCGATCGGCGGTCAGTCACCCTGCCAGATTAGCGAGGAGCGGATGCCGCAGCCCTCGCCGGATCGCGGAACCAGCGTACGAAGAAGAGGATCGCCACGAGTGCGACGGCCGGAAGCAGGAACGCCGGTCCGAGCCCCGGTGCATCCGCCAGCAGGCCCAGCACGACGGCGCCGAGGATCGATCCGGCGTAGTTGAACAGATTGACGCGCGCGATGACCTGGTCGCTGTGAGCGGGGTCGAGGTCGCCCGCTGCGCCGAAGGTCACGGGGAGCAGGATGCCGCTGGCCAGCCCCGCGATCGCGAAGCCGGCGATTGCGACGGCGGGCACCGGCACGAGGGCGACGAGTGCGCAGCCGATCGCCGCGAGGACCGAGGAGGATGCCACGAGCCGTGCCCGTCCGACGAGCGGGATGAGCCTGTCGGTCGCGAGTCGCGAGATGAGGACGACGCCCTGATACGCGGCGTAGCCGAGGGGAGCCACCCAGGCGAGCGCGGAGAGGTCGTCTGCGAGGTAGACCGTGCTCCATGTGCTCACGGCGGAGTCGGCGATGAAGACGGCGAGGATGACGAGTCCGAAGGCCCAGATCCCCGCGCGGGGGAGGATCGATCGCTCGGCGCGGGGGAGGGCTTCGTCGACCGGCTCGTCGCGTGCGAAATGCCGCGCACCGAAGAGCGCCGCGGCGAGGGCGACGACGGCGGCGGTCACGATCGCGATGCCGGCCGCGGCTGCCGAGAGCGCGATCGCCGAGACGAGGAGGGCGCCGATGATCGCCGCGACGGTGGCGGCGGCGAAGAAGCTTCCGAGGAGGTGGCGTCCGTAGCTGCGCTGCACGGTGACGCCTTGCATCGCAGCCGCAGCGTCGACGCAGCCGAGTCCGATACCGAAGACGGCCCATGCCGCGACGAAGACGCCGAAGGGCGTCGGGAAGGCGATGACGGGAAGCGCGATGCTCTGCACGACGAGCCCGAGGACGAGCGACGCGCGGCTCCCGAAGCGCACCGCGACGGCATTGGCGAGAACGGATCCGCCCGCCGCCGCGAGCGCGACGCCGAGGACGATGAGCGAGACGACCGTGTCGTCGACGCCCTGCCGGAGTTTGAGCGCCGGAAGCGACGTCACGACGACGGCGTAGCCGAGACCCTGAGCCGCGTACGCGCCCGTCACCGCCACTCGCGCGAGGCGCTCCGTCGCAGGCGTCAGGGGGAGTCGTGCGCGGGAGGCATGCGGCATCCGCTCATCGTGCCACGACACCGTCGCTCCGGCACAGCCCCCTGGGAGGCTCGTAGCTTAGGAACGACCGCGAAGTACGGCCTGCTTGACCTCGGCGATGGCCTTGGTCACCTCGATGCCGCGGGGGCAGGCCTCGGTGCAGTTGAAGGTCGTGCGGCAGCGCCAGACGCCTTCCTTGTCGTTGAGGATGTCGAGGCGCACGTCGCCGGCGTCGTCGCGGGAGTCGAAGATGAAGCGGTGCGCGTTGACGATCGCCGCGGGACCGAAGTACTGCCCGTCGGTCCAGAAGACGGGGCACGACGACGTGCAGGCGGCGCAGAGGATGCACTTCGTGGTGTCGTCGAAGACCTCGCGGTCGACGATCGACTGGATGCGCTCCTTGCCCGGCGCGGGCTTCGAGCTCGAGATGAGGAACGGCTGCACTTCGCGGTAAGAGGCGAAGAACGGCTCCATGTCGACGACGAGGTCCTTCTCGAGCGGCAGCCCCTTGATCGCCTCGACGTAGATGGGCTGCGAGATGTCGAGGTCCTTGATGAGCGTCTTGCACGCCAGACGGTTGCGGCCGTTGATCCGCATCGCGTCGGACCCGCAGATGCCGTGGGCGCACGAACGGCGGAAGGTCAGCGAGCCGTCGACCTCCCACTTGATCTTGTGGAGGGCGTCCAGCACGCGGTCGGTCGAGTAGAGCTCGACGTCGTAGTCCACCCAGCGCGGCTCTTCGTCGATCTCGGGGTTGAACCGGCGGATGATGAACGTGACGAGGAACGACTGGATGCCGGTGTCGTCTGCGGTCTCGGCGTCGATCTGCTCGATCGCGTCCGGCTCGACGAGTGCTGTCGACATCAGTACTTCCTCTCCAACGGCGGGTACCGCAACTCGCCCGCCTCGTTCTTCGTGAACACGACCGGCTTCCAGTCGAGGCGGATGTGGTCCTCGGAGTGCGAGGAGCCGGCATCGCCCGAAAGGTAGGCCATCGTGTGCTGCATGTACTGCTCGTCGTCGCGCGTCGGGAAGTCGTCGCGCATGTGACCGCCGCGGCTCTCCTTGCGGTTGCGCGCCGTCACGACGACGACCTCGGCGATGTCGAGCAGGAACCCGAGTTCGACCGCCTCGAGCAGATCCGTGTTGAACCGCTTGCCCTTGTCGTCCACGTGGATGTTCTTGTAGCGCTCGCGCAGCTCCTCGATGACGTCGAGGACTTCACCGAGCGACTCGTCGGTGCGGAACACCTGGGCCTTGCGGTCCATCTCATCCTGGAGCTTCTTGCGGAGTACGGCGATCCGCTCGGTGCCCTGGTTGGCGCGCAGGCCCTCGATGAGCTCGCGGACCTCCTTCGCGGGGTCCTCCGGCAGCGGAACGAATTCGGCGGTCTTGACGTACTCGACGGCGTTCTTGCCAGCCCGCTTGCCGAAGACGTTGATGTCGAGGAGCGAGTTCGTGCCCAGGCGGTTCGAGCCGTGGACCGAGACGCACGCGCACTCGCCGGCGGCGTAGAGGCCCGGCACGACGGTCGTGTTGTCGCTCAGCACCTGTGCGTCGTTGTTGGTGGGGATGCCGCCCATGGCGTAGTGCGCCGTGGGCATGACGGGCACCGGCTCCACGACGGGGTCGACCCCGAGGTAGGTCCGCGCGAACTCCGTGATGTCGGGGAGCTTCGTCTCGAGCACTTCGGCGCCGAGGTGCGTGCAGTCGAGGAGCACGTAGTCGCGGTGGGGGCCGGCTCCGCGACCTTCCGCGACCTCCTGCACCATGCAGCGGCTCACGATGTCACGCGGTGCGAGGTCCTTGATCGTCGGGGCGTACCGCTCCATGAAGCGCTCGCCCGAGACATTGCGGAGGATGGCGCCCTCTCCGCGCGCGCCCTCCGTGAGGAGGATGCCGAGGCCCGCGAGTCCTGTCGGGTGGAACTGGAAGAACTCCATGTCCTCGAGAGGAAGGCCCTTGCGCCAGATGATGCCGACGCCGTCTCCCGTGAGGGTGTGGGCGTTCGACGTCGTTTTGAAGATCTTGCCGAATCCGCCTGTCGCGAAGATGACGGCCTTCGAGTGGAAGACGTGGAGGTCTCCCGTCGCGAGGTCGTAGGCGACGACGCCGGCGATCTCGGTCGAACCGTCATCCTTCTTCACGGTAATGAGGTCGAGCACGTAGTACTCGTTGAAGAAGTTGATGCCGAGCTTGACGCAGTTCTGGAAGAGCGTCTGCAGGATCATGTGACCCGTGCGGTCGGCGGCATAGCAGGCCCGGCGGACCGGGGTTTTGCCGTGGTCGGCGGTGTGGCCGCCGAAGCGCCGCTGATCGATCTTGCCGTCGGGCGTGCGGTTGAACGGCAGGCCCATGTTCTCGAGATCGATGACGGCGTCGATCGCCTCTCGCGCGAGGATCTCAGCGGCATCCTGGTCGACGAGGTAATCGCCGCCCTTGACGGTGTCGAAAGTGTGCCACTCCCACGAGTCCTCTTCGACGTTCGCGAGCGCCGCGGCCATGCCGCCCTGCGCCGCGCCCGTGTGCGAACGCGTGGGGTACAGCTTCGTGATGACGGCGGTTCGGGCGCCGGATCCCGCCTCGATCGCGGCGCGCATGCCGGCCCCGCCCGCGCCCACGATCACGATGTCGAACTCGTGGTAGTGGACGCCGTCCTTGACGTAGCTGTCGGTCGTCTGGGTGCTCACAGGTGGGTTGCCTCTGTCGTTTCGATGCGGAGGGGGCGGATGTCGCGACTCAGTTGGCCGAGCACTTCTCGATCAGCCAGTCGGTCGTGCTCGTCTCGATCCCGATGCACGGGTCGAAGGTGAACACGACGAGCGTGCCGAGGAGGATGAGGAAGCCGGCCGAGATCCACAGCGCCCAGACGAGGACGCGACGCGTCGTCTCGCCCGCGACGTAGTCGTTGACGATCGTGCGCATGCCGTTGGCGCCGTGGATGAGTGCGAGCCAGAGCATCAGCACGTCCCACCACTGCCAGAACGGCGTGGCGAACTTGCCCGCGACGAACGCGAAGTCGATGCCGTGGATGCCTTCGCCGACCATCAGGTTGATGAAGAGGTGTCCGAAGATCAGCACGATGAGCAGCACGCCCGAGACGCGCATGTAGATCCAGCCGGCCTTCTCGAGGTTCGGACCCTTGCGGCGGACCGAGGCGCGCGGGGCGCGGGGATCGGCGATGGTGGCCATCAGTGCTCTCCTCCCCAGCCTGTGCTGAACACGATCGAGAGGTGGCGGACCGAGAAGGGAATCATGGTCGCGAGCCACAGCCCGATGACGCCCCACCAGAGCTGGCGCTGGTGCCGGGTGGCCCATGACCAGAAATCAACGAGGATGATGCGCAGCCCGTTATAGGCGTGGTAGGCGACGGCGGCGACGAGCACCACTTCGCCGATGCCCATGATCGGGTTCTTGTACGAACTCATCACGGCGTTGTACGCCTCGGGCGATACGCGGATCAGTGCGGTGTCGAGCACGTGCACGAGGAGGAAGAAGAAGATCGCGATGCCGGTGATGCGGTGAAGCACCCACGACCACATTCCTTCATTGCCTCGGTACAGCGTCCCCCGGGGGACGCGCGACGTGGTCTCTGATACCGACGGTGCGACGCGGGTTGGTGCCGACACGGTCGTCCTCCCTGGCTCGAACACGGGTGAGGGGCAGGTCCATGCCCCGGGATGACCGGTCTCAGGGAACGGTCACCGGCGTCACGCGGGCGCTGCGTCCATCCTATTCCCGGTTCCGGGAGAGGGGCGACGAAGGCGACCCTTATGGTCCCTTCTTCCGGAGGGATTTCGTCGGAGGAAAGATCGTGTGAAGTTTCGGGATGCCGTGGCTCTGCGCCGTGGCATCCCCCGCGCGCTGACTAGGTTGGAGGCCATGACCGATCCGATCCCCGACTTCTATGCCGTCATCCCCGCCGGAGGCATCGGGAGCCGCCTGTGGCCGCTGTCCCGTGCCGACGCGCCGAAGTTCCTCCACGACCTGACCGGCTCCGGTCGGTCGCTGCTGCGTGCGACATGGGATCGGCTGGAGCCTCTCGCGGGAGCCGACCGCATCGCCGTGGTCACCGGTCGAGCACACCGCGCGGCCGTCGAGGGGGAGCTTCCCGGCATCCCCGACAAGAACGTCTTCCTCGAGTCCGAGCCGCGCGACTCCACGGCGGCGATCGGCCTCGCGGCGGCGATCCTCGCGCGCCGCAATCCCGAGGTGATCATCGGATCCTTCGCCGCGGACCACGTGATCCGCGTGCCGCACCTCTTCGAGTGGGCCGTGCGTCAAGCAGTCGCGACGGCTCGCGAGGGCTACATCACGACGATCGGCATCCAGCCGTCCGAGCCGTCCGTGGGCTTCGGCTACATCAAGAAGGGCGACGAACTCATCGTCGAGGGCGCTCCGGAGGCAGCTCTCGTGGAGAGCTTCGTCGAGAAGCCCGACCTGGAGACGGCCAAGACCTACTTCGCCGAGCGCTCCTACCTCTGGAACGCCGGCATGTTCATCACGCGGGCCGACGTGCTTCTGTCCGAGATCGCCGCCAACCGTCCCGAGCTGCACGCGGGACTCCTCGAACTCGCCGAGGCGTGGGACGACCGCGAAGCCCGCGGGCCTGTCGTCGACCGCGTGTGGCCCGGCCTCGAGAAGATCGCCATCGACTACTCGGTCGCCGAACCGGCTGCCGCCAAGGGCCGACTGGCCGTCATCCCCGGCCACTTCGACTGGGACGACGTCGGCGACTTCGCGAGCCTCTCCAAACTCAACTCGGGCGGTCGGTCCGAGAACCTCGCGATCCTCGGCGAGAACGCGCGGATCCTCGCGGATGCCGCAACCGGCATCGTCGTGAGCAACACCCCCCGTGTCATCAGTGTCATCGGCGTGAAGGACATCGTCGTGGTGGACACGGCGGACGCACTGCTCGTCACGACGACCGAGCACGCGCAGCGGGTCAAGGGTGTCGTCGACGCTCTCAAGCTCACGGGGCGCGGCGACGTCCTCTGACGCGGATCCCGCGGCATCCGTATCGGCTCTGTTGCGTCTTTGTAACCATTGGCCTCAGGGGGCCGGGAGCGTGCGCAACCACCGCGTCACACTAGGTAATCTTTACCGTCCCCGTGAGAGACGCGGGGGAAGGATGTGGAGGCTGAGTTGACCATCTCACGCACCAAGAAGCTCGCCGGCGTCGCGGCGGCCGCAGGCATCGCCCTCGCCCTCGCGGGCTGTGGAGCAGCTCCCGAGACGGAGGAGGGCACGACGGCACCCGAAGCCGGTTCGGACTTCCTCCCCTGCCTCATCTCGGATGAGGGCGGTTGGAACGACCGCTCGTTCAACCAGTCGGCCAAGGAGGGCATGGACCGCGCGCTCGAGGAACTCGACGTCGACGGCATCGAGCTCGAGTCGACCACGCCGAACGACTACGCGCCCAACCTCGAGACCCTCGTCTCGGAAGGCTGCACGTTCATCGTGTCGGTCGGGTTCAACCTCTCGGCCGCCACGGTCGAGTCGGCGCTCGCGAACCCCGACGTGGACTACGCGATCATCGACGACTACGCAGACAACGACTTCGACGGCACGACGGATGCCCCGAACATCAAGCCCCTCGTCTTCAACACGGCGGAGGCCGCCTACCTCGGTGGCTACGCATCGGCCGCATGGTCGGCGCAGAGCGGCGTGAACAAGGTCGGCACCTTCGGCGGCATGCAGATCCCGTCGGTCGCCGTGTTCATGGACGGCTTCCAGCTCGGTGTCGAGAAGTACAACGAAGACATGGGTGGAGCGGTCGAGGTCTTCGGCTGGGACATCGCGACGCAGGAAGGCGCCTTCACGGGCGGCTTCGCGGCCAACGACACCGCCAAGCAGACGGCGCAGGGCATCCTCGACCAGGGTGTCGACGTGCTCCTCCCCGTCGGCGGACCGATCTACGTCAGCGCTGCCGCGGCCATCTCCGAGGGCAGCAACGAGGTCGCCATGCTCGGCGTCGACAGCGACCTGGTCGTCGCCGACGAAAGCGTTGCCGACATCACGCTCGTCTCGATCATGAAGGCCATCGACGTCGCCGTCTACGACGCGACCATTGCGGCCGCGAGCGGCGAGTTCGATGTCGCGCCCTACGTGGGCACGCTGGAGAACGAGGGCGTCAAGCTCTCGAGCTTCCACGACTTCGAGTCGCAGCTGCCCGATGGTCTCCTCGACGAGCTCACGGCTCTGCAGGAGCAGATCATCTCGGGTGACATCGTGGTGGAGTCGCCGAACTCCCCGTAAGCGGGCAGAGTCCGCATCGGGGCGAGTGACGGTCCGCCGTCACTCGCCCCGATCGGCGTCGACTGGGGTGTCGGATCGCTCCTCCTCACCGGAGAGGGCCACGGGTAGGGTGCACATATGAAGCTCGAGCTACGGCGAATCACGAAGCGATTCGGCAGTCTCGTCGCCAACGACCACATCGATCTCGTCGTCCAGCCGGGCCGCATCCAGGCGCTCCTGGGTGAGAACGGCGCGGGCAAGTCGACGCTCATGAATGTCCTCTACGGCCTCTACCAGGCCGACGAGGGGGAGATCCTGCTCGACGACGTCGTCCAGCACTTCCGTGGCCCCGGTGACGCGATGGCCGCAGGGATCGGGATGGTCCATCAGCACTTCATGCTGATCCCCGTCTTCACGGTCGCCGAGAACGTCATGCTCGGTCACGAGAACACGAAGGCCCTCGGGGCCCTCGACCTCGCCGCAGCGCGAAAGCACGTGCGCGACGTCGCGGATCGTTTCGGATTCCAGATCGACCCCGACGCCCTCGTCGGGGATCTCCCCGTCGGCGTCCAGCAGCGGGTCGAGATCATCAAGGCGCTCTCGCGCGACGCGAAGGTGCTCGTGTTCGACGAGCCCACCGCTGTGCTCACGCCGCAGGAGACCGACGAGCTCATGACGATCATGCGCCAGCTCCGAGACGAAGGCACCTCGATCGTCTTCATCACCCACAAGCTCCGGGAAGTCCGCGAAGTGGCGGACGAGATCACCGTCATCCGCTTGGGGAAGGTCGTCGGCACCGCCTCGCCCACCGCCACGAACGCCGAACTGGCCTCTCTCATGGTCGGTCGCGCGGTCGAGCTGACGGTGCACAAGGACCCCCCGAGGCTCGGCGACGGCGGGCTCGAAGTCCGCGGTCTGCGCGTCTTCACGGCTGACGGCACGGTCGTCGTCGACGACGTCGACTTCGACGTGCGACCCGGCGAGATCCTCGCGATCGCGGGCGTCCAGGGGAACGGGCAGACGGAGCTCGTCGAGGCGATCGTCGGACTGGAGCCCCGCATGGAGGGCTCCATCAGCCTGGACGGCGTCGAGCTCGCGGGTCGGAGCGTCCGCGGCATCCTGGATGCGGGCGTCGGATTCGTTCCCGAGGACCGCACGGAGGACGGACTCGTCGGCGCGTTCTCGGTCGCGGAGAACCTCATCCTCGACCGTTCCGGCGATGCGGAGTTCGTGCGCTTCGGCACGATCCGACGCGATGCCCTCGACGAGTTCGCCCGCGAGCGCATCACCGAGTACGACATCCGCACGCAGGGCCCGGCGTCTCCCGCTGGTTCTCTGTCGGGCGGCAACCAGCAGAAGGTCGTGATCGCGCGCGAGATGAGTCGTGAACTGCGGCTGCTCGTCGCGGCGCAGCCGACCCGCGGTGTCGACGTGGGATCGATCGAGTTCATCCACAAGCGCATCGTCGAGACGCGCGACAGCGGCATCCCCGTCGTGGTCGTCTCGACGGAGCTCGACGAGGTCACGGCGCTCGCCGACCGCATCGCCGTCATGTACCGGGGCGCCATCGTCGGCATCGTCCCCGGCGACACGCCCCGAGACGTCCTCGGTCTCATGATGGCCGGCGCGACCGAGGCGGGAGCAGCAGCATGAGCGGAACGACGCCCGGCACCGACGACGTGATGCAGCCCGGCGGGCAGCTTCCCCGCGCCACGGGTCCGCTCACGGGCCAGGACCCGCCTCCGCCTCCGCGCAGCAGCGTGTTCCTCAAGGAGCTCCTGCGCGGAAGCGCCGTGACGACCTTCCTCGCGATCGTTCTCGCGCTTCTCGTCGGCGGCATCCTCATCGCGGTCACGAATGAAGACGTGCAGGAAGCGGCGGGATACTTCTTCGCCCAGCCGGGGGACACGTTCGCCGCCATCTGGAACGCCGTCTACGGGGGATACGAAGCGCTCTTCCGCGGGGCGGTCTTCAACGCCCGCGGCGCCGACTTCGCCGCCCAGATCCGTCCGCTGACGAACTCGCTCGGGTTCGCCGCGCCCCTCATCGCTGCAGGTCTCGGTGTCGCACTCGCGTTCCGCGTCGGCCTGTTCAACATCGGCGCACGCGGTCAGATGCTCATGGGTGCGATCTTCGCCGCGTTCTTCACCTTCAACCTCGACCTCCCGATGTGGCTGCACCTGCCCACGACGCTCCTCGCGGGCATCGTCGGCGGCGCGCTCTGGGGTGGCCTGGTCGGAGTCATCAAGGCGGTGACGGGCGCGCACGAGGTGATCCTCACGATCATGCTCAACTACGTCGCGTACTACCTGCTCCTGTGGATGATCCGCACGCCCGGACTGCTGCAGAAAGAGGGGACGAACCAGCCGATCTCCGCTGCGACGCCGGAGTCCGCCCAGTTCCCCGACCTTCTCGGTCCCGCCTTCCCGGCACTCGACTGGGGCTTCGTGATCGTCGTGCTCGCGACCCTCCTCGTGTGGTGGGTCATCGAGCGCTCGAGCCTCGGCCTCCGCCTTCGCGCGGTCGGCGAGAACCCCCACGCAGCGCTCGCCGCGGGCATCAGCGTCAAGCGGATCTACGTCTACGCGATGCTCTTCGCGGGCGGCCTCGCAGGCCTGGCCGCGATGAACCAGATCCAGGGGTCCGTCACGACCGGATTCTCCGGCACGATCGACGCGGGCATCGGCTTCGACGCCATCACCGTCGCGCTCCTCGGTCGGAGCCGCGCATGGGGCACGTTCGCCGCCGGCATCCTTTTCGGCGCTCTCAAGTCGGGCTCCTTCTCGATGCAGGCCCAGGGGATCCCCGTCGACATCGTGCTCGTCGTGCAGGCGCTCATCGTGCTGTTCATCGCTGCGCCGCCGCTCCTGCGCACGATCTTCTTCCTCCCCAAGAGCGACGCCGAGAAGGCCGCCAAGGCCAGAGCCAAGGCGTCGAAGAAGGCGGTGTCGGCATGAGCGCCTCGACCTCCACGATGATCGACGACGGACGGATGCCGCTCACGACCGTCAAGGTGCGCCACCTGAAGGTGCCGATCGTCCTCATCGTCGTCACGGTGCTGCTCGGGGCGCTGTTCGCGCTCGTGCCGCGATCGGGTGAGAGCACCTTCCGACTCGGCGACGCATCGTCCGTCATCGCTCTGCCCGACATCGTCCTGCCGACGGCTCTGACGTGCTGGGTCATGCTGGCACTGCTGGCGATCCTGACGGCATGGGAGTTCTGGGAGGCCTGGTCGTACCGCCGCGTCCCGCTCTGGCTCACCGTCGCGTACGGCGCATTCGGTGTCTTCGCCTTCCTCGTCTGGGCGGGCGCAGGTGGCCTCGTTCCCGTCTCGAGCCTCCTCGTCGGTGCGGTGTCGCTGTCGGTGCCGCTCGTGTTCGGCGCCCTCGGCGGTGTCATCGGCGAGCGTGCGGGTGTCGTCAACGTCGCGATCGAGGGCCAGTTCCTCCTGGGCGCCTTCTCGGCTGCGATGCTCTCGAGCCTGACCGGCAACCCCTTCGTCGGACTCATCGGCGCCATGATCGGCGGCGTCCTCGTCGCGTTCGTCCTGGCCGCGTTCGCGATCAAGTACCTCGTCGAGCAGGTCATCGTCGGTGTCGTGCTCAACGTCCTCGTGACGGGCCTGACGGGCTTCCTCTACGGGGCGCTTCTCGTTCCGAACGAGGCGCAGCTCAACAACCCCGTGAGGTTCGAGCGGATCAAGATCCCGCTGCTCGGCGACATCCCCATCCTGGGTCCCGTGCTCTTCAACCAGACCTTCATCGTGTACCTCATGTTCATCACGGTGCCGCTCGTCGCGTGGGGCCTCTACCGCACCCGCTGGGGCCTGCGCCTCCGCGCCGTCGGCGAGCACCCGCAAGCGGCCGACACCGTGGGCATCAAGGTCAACGCGACCCGGTTCTGGAACGTCTCGCTCGCGGGCGCCATCGCCGGCATCGGCGGTGCCTACTTCACGCTCGTGTCGGTTCCTCAGTTCGGAAAGGAGATGACGGCGGGCCTCGGCTTCATCGCGCTGGCCGCGGTCATCTTCGGACGCTGGGATCCCATCCGGGCCTCGCTCGCAGCCCTCATGTTCGGTTTCGTCACGAACCTGCAGAACCTGCTGACGATCCTCCGTACGCCCATTCCTAGCGAGTTCATGCTCATGCTTCCGTACGTCGTGACGATCATCGCCGTCGCGGGCTTCGCGGGACAGATCCGGGGGCCAGCAGCCGCCGGAAAGCCATACATCAAGGGGTGACCCACGTGACCGATATCGACTGGGACGAGCTACGCGTCGCAGCAACCGACGCCATGACACGCGCCTATGCGCCGTACTCGCGCTACAAGGTGGGGGCCGCCGCCCTCGTCTCCGACGGACGCGTCGTGACGGGATGCAACGTCGAGAACGCCTCCTACGGCGTGGGCCTGTGCGCCGAATGCGGACTCGTCAGCGACCTGCAGATGTCGGGCGGCGGGCAACTCGTCGCGTTCGTCTGCGTCAACGGTCAGGGTGAGACGATCATGCCGTGTGGGCGCTGCCGACAGTTGCTGTACGAGTTCGCGCTTCCCGGCATGCTGCTCGAGACCGTCTCCGGCATCCGCACGATCGACGAAGTGCTCCCCGACGCGTTCGGGCCGCGTGACCTCGAGGATGCCGCACGATGACGGGCCTCGAGCCCTACGACGCCGTCGACGTCATCCGCGCGAAGCGCGACGGCGGGCTCGTGCCCGAGGCTGAACTCCGCTGGATGGTCGATGCGTACACGCGCGGATACGTCGCCGACGCGCAGATGGCGTCCTTCGCGATGGCGGTGCTCCTCAACGGCATGACGAGGGATGAGATCCGCGTCATGACCGACGCGATGATCGCCTCCGGCGAGCGGATGAGTTTCGCGGGTCTCGGCAAGCCGACCGTCGACAAGCACTCGACGGGCGGCGTCGGCGACAAGATCACCCTGCCGCTGGCTCCGCTCGTGGCATCCTTCGGTGTCGCCGTGCCGCAGCTGTCCGGTCGCGGTCTCGGCCACACGGGCGGCACGCTCGACAAGCTCGAGTCGATCCCCGGCTGGCGCGCGGCTCTCGACAACGACGAACTCTTCGCCCAGTTGCGCGACGTCGGAGCCGTCATCTGCGCCGCCGGCTCGGGTCTCGCCCCCGCCGACAAGAAGCTCTACGCGCTGCGCGACGTCACGGGGACGGTCGAGGCCATCCCGCTCATCGCGTCCAGCATCATGTCGAAGAAGATCGCCGAGGGCACCGACTCTCTCGTGCTCGACGTCAAATTCGGCTCGGGGGCGTTCATGAAGGACCCCGACCGGGCCCGTGAGCTGGCTCGCACGATGGTCGCGCTCGGCACCGATTCGGGCGTCGCGACGACGGCGCTCCTCACCGACATGGACACGCCGCTCGGTCTCGCGATCGGCAACGCGAACGAAGTGCGCGAGTCGGTCGAGGTGCTCGCGGGGGGCGGCCCGTCCGATGTCGTGGAGCTCACCGTCGCACTTGCTCGCGAGATGCTGACCCTCGCAGGTCAGCCCGACGCCGATGTCGAGGCCGCGCTTCGCGACGGACGTGCGATGGACTCCTGGCGCGCCATGATCCGCGCGCAGGACGGCGATCCGGATGCCGCGCTCCCCGCGCCCCGCGAAACCCACACCGTCGTGGCATCCGAGACGGGGTTCGTCACGCGGATGGACGCTCTGCCCTTCGGTATCGCGGCGTGGCGCCTGGGCGCAGGACGCGCGCGGGCCGAGGATCCCGTCCTCCACGCGGCGGGGATCGACCTGCACGTCAAGCCCGGCGATCATGTCGCGGCGGGACAGCCGGTGTTCACGCTCCTCGGGCAGGACGCCTCGCGGTTCGACCGCGCTCTCGACGCCCTCAACGGGGCATGGGAGGTCGGTGCTGAGGCACCGGCGACGCATCCGATCGTGCGGGAGCGCATCACCGCGTGACGGGGGGCGCCCAGAGCGTGCAGACTTGACCCCGCAAGACACCCGAAACCCGAGGAGCGCCACATGCCCATCGATCAGCACGGCGATGCCGTTCTTCAGGGTCTTTCGATCCGCAGCCTGCCGAAGGTCGCGCTGCACGACCACCTCGACGGCGGCGTGCGCCCCGAGACGATCATCGAGCTCGCCGATGAGATCGACCTGGACCTTCCCGAGGACGACGCCGACGACCTCGCCGAGTGGTTCGCCGACCAGAGCGACTCGGGCTCCCTCGTCGAGTACCTGAAGACGTTCGACCTCTCGATCGCCGTCATGCAGACGCGCGAGGGCCTGACGCGCGTCGCGCGCGAGTTCGTCGAAGACCTCGCTTCGGACGGCGTCGTCTACGGCGAAGTGCGATGGGCGCCCGAGCAGCACCTCTCCGGCGGTCTGACCCTCGAGGAGGCGGTCGAGGCCGTCCAGGACGGCATCGAGGAAGCAGAGGACGCCGCAGAACGCGACGGCCGCGACATCCGCGTCGGTCAGCTGCTCACGGCGATGCGCCAGCACGACCGGTCGCTCGAGATCGCGAAGCTCGCGGTGGCGTGGCGCGGACGCGGCGCGGTCGGCTTCGATATCGCGGGGCCCGAGGACGGCTTCCTCCCGTCCCGCCACCGCGCGGCCTTCGACTACCTCGCGTCGGAGTTCTTCCCCACGACGGTGCACGCCGGCGAAGCAGCGGGACTCGAGTCGATCCGCGGCGCGCTGATCGACGGGCGTGCGGTGCGACTCGGCCACGGCGTGCGCATCGCGGAAGACCTCGATGTCGTCTCCAGCGAGGGCGACGAGGTGTACGTCAAGTTCGGCAACCTCGCCCGCTGGGTGCGAGACCGGGAGATCCCGCTCGAGCTCTCGCCGTCATCGAACCTGCAGACGGGCGCCGTCGAGCGCTGGGGTCGCACGCTCGAGGACCATCCGTTCGATCTGCTCTACCAGCTCGGCTTCGCCGTGACGGTGAACTGCGACAACCGCACGATGAGCCGCACGTCGCTCACGCGCGAGCTCGCGCTCCTCGCCGAGACATTCGACTACGGGCTCGACGACCTCGAAGCGTTCCAGCTCAACGCCGCCGCGGGCGCCTTCCTCCCCGTGGAGGAGCGCGAGGAACTCATCGAGCTCATCGGCGAGGGCTTCGACCGCTAGGGCACTCCGAGCGTTCCCGCTCACTTGTCGCGAATGGCGGTCGGGAGGCGCGGCTACCCACCCTTTGCGACAAGTGAGCGGCAGGTTTACAGGGCGGCGAGTTCGGCCTGACGGGCCTCGACGACAGCGCGGACGCGCGCGAAGAGCGGATGCTCGGGCTCGAGCCCCGTGACGGATGCCGTGACATCCGCGGCATCCTGTTCCCGCAGGAGGCGTTGAAGATCGACGGACTGCGGGTCCTCGGCGTCGTCGAAGGCCAGCGCGGCGCCCATCGCATTCACGAGCGCGTCGACCGGCAGCTCCTTCTCGACGGCTTCCGCGGCGGGACCGACGAAGCGCTCATGACGGGAGAGCTTGCGCAGCGGCTGGCGTCCGACGCGCCACACGGTGTCGGGAAGCGCGGCGTTGCGGAAGCGGCGCAGGATCGTGGCGCGATATTCCGCCTGCGCATCGGGATCGAGCTCGTGCTTGGCGACGAGAAGGGCTGAGGTCTCTTCGAGGACAGCCTCCACCTTCGTCGCGATCACCGGGTCGGACAGGGCCTCCGCAATCGTCTCGACGCCCGCCTGGGCGCCGAAGTAGGCGGTCGTGGCGTGGCCCGTGTTGACGGTGAAGAGCTTCCGCTCGATGTAGGGGGCGAGGTCGTCGACGAAATGCGCGCCCGGAATGTGCGGAGGCGCAGAACCGAAGGGCGGCCGCTCGATCGCCCACTCGTAGAACGGCTCGACCGTGACGTCGACCCCGGCACCGGGCGGCTGAGCTGGCACGATCCGGTCGACAGCGGTGTTCGCGAACACCGCGCTGGCTTCGAGGGCATCCCACGCGACACCCGCCGCGGCCTTCATCTCGTCGCGCAGCAGATCCGTCGCATTGATCGCGTTCTCGCACGCCATGATCTGCAACGGGGGAGACGACGGGTCGCGGAGCGCAAGGCCCGCGATGATGTGCGGCGCGACGAACTTCAGGATGGTCGGGCCCACCGCCGTCGTCACGATGTTGGCCGAGGCGATCGCGTCGATCACCTCTTGCGGATGGTCCGCCGAGTTGATCGCACGGAAGCCCGTGACGACCGTGTCGACGCCGCCGTCGCCGACCTCGTGCACCGTGTACTCCGACACGCCGTTGATGGCGTCAACGAGGGGAGCCGACACGTCGGAGAAGACGACGTCGTAGCCGCCCTGGTGCAGCAGCAGGCCGACGAAGCCGCGACCGATGTTCCCCGCTCCGAAATGGACCGCGAGCATTAGACGCCCGCGGCCGATACGAGCGCGAACAGCTCCTCGGGGCTCGACGCGGCCTTGAGCTTGGCGACCTCGTCTTCGTCGGAGAAGAGGATCGCGATCTGCGAGAGGATCTCGAGGTGCTCGTCGCCGCGGCCGGCGATCCCGATGACGAAGGTGACGGGCTCCCCGCCCCAATCCACGCCGCCGTCGTAGCGGACGACCGACAGGGCCGAGGCGAGGATCTCGTCCTTCGTCTCGTTCGTGCCGTGGGGGATCGCGAGCTCATTGCCCATGTACGTCGAGACGGTCTCTTCGCGCTGCTGCATCGCGTCGAAGTACCGGCTCGTGACAGCGCCGGCGGCTTCGAGGATGTCAGCGGCCTCCTTCATCGCTTCTTCGCGTGTGGCGTCTCCGGAGTGGATCCGGACCTGGCCGAGGTTCAGGACGTCGAGTGCCATGTGATTCGCCTTTCTCTCTCCCACGGATGCCGCGGGCTCTGTCTTTGAACGTATCGGGCCGGCGCCGTGCGATGCCTGTTCGGGGCAGGTTCTTCACCCGACACGCCGGTCTTCGCGGTGTGTCGGATTCAGAACCTGCCCCGAATGAGGACGTGACCCGACCTGACTGATCAGCTCTGCTGGTCGCGGACGAGGTCGACGACCTCTTCGTACTTCGGCGAGTTCATGAAGTTGTCGACCGAGACGTGAATCGCGTCCGGCGTCTGCTTCCGAGCACGGTCCGTGAGCTGGTTCTGCGTGATGACGAGGTCGGCCGAGTCATCGAGGTTGGCGATCGCCTTGTTGACGACCGTCACGCCTTCGATGCCCGCCTTCTTGATCTTGTTCCGCAGGACGCTCGCACCCATCGCCGACGACCCCATACCCGCGTCGCACGCGAACACGATGTTCTTGACCGTCTTGGTGGCGAGCAGTCCGCCGCTCGCGAGCCCGCCCGTCTCGGCCTCGGTCTCGAGCAGATCAACGGCTTCGTTGGCGTCCCTCACGGCACGACGATCATTGCCGTCGGAGGCGCGCAAAGCGTCCATCGCCGCGGAGGACTTGCCCTTGTTCGCTTCGGTCTGAGCGATCGCCGCTCCGAACGTGTCGGCCTCGGCGAGCAGGTCGCGCTTGCGCGATGCCCGCAGGATGACACCCGCGACGAGGAAGGTGACCGTCGCGGCGAGGATCACCGAGAGGTACACGACGAGGAGGTTGCCGACGCCACCGCCGACGGCCGCCGCGGTGACGGCGATGATGCTGCCAGGGGCTGCGGGGAACGCGAGGCCTCCACCGAGCAGCATGTTCGTCGTGACACCGGTCGCACCACCCGCGATCAGCGCGAGGATCGTCATCGGCTTGCTGAGCGCGTACGGGAAGTAGATCTCGTGGATGCCACCGAAGAACTGGATGATGATCGCACCCGGTGCCGACGACTTCGCCGCGCCGACGCCGAAGAACGTGAACGCCAGCAGCAGACCGAGGCCAGGGCCAGGGTTCGCCTCGATGAGGAAGAGGATCGACTTGCCGGTTTCTGCGACCTGCTCCAGGCCGAGGGGCGTGAACACGCCGTGGTTGATGGCGTTGTTGAGGAACAGCACCTTGGCCGGTTCGACGATGATCGACAGGAGCGGCAGGAGGTTGAACTCGACCAGCCAGCCGACGACGCCTCCGAGGAACGCGCTGATCCCGAGGAAGAGGGGGCCGAACGCGAAGAATCCGATCACCGCCAGGATCATGCCCAGGATGCCGGCGGAGAAGTTGTTGACGAGCATCTCGAAGCCCGGCTTGATCTTGCCGTCCCACAGCCGGTCCATCTGCTTCGTGATCCAGGCCGCGATCGGACCCATGATCATCGCACCGAGGAACATCGGGATGTTCGTGCCAGCGATGACACCCATGACGGCGATCGTCGCGACGACACCGCCGCGCTCGCCGTACACCATGCGGCCCGCGGTGTTCGCGATCAGCAGCGGGAGGAGGTACGTGATGATCGGTCCGACGAGTCCGACGTAGGCGAAGAAGTTCACTCCGTCCGCCTCCGCAAGGGCCGTCATCGCTCCGTTCCACCCGATGAGCGCGGAATCGCCGCCCCCGCCGATGATCTCGGCGACGGGGTACCAGTGCCATCCGAACGGGCTCCGCGCTCCGAAGAACCCGTCGGTGATGAAGAGCATCGTGATGAAGCCCCACGCGATGAAGGCTGCGATGTTCGGCATGATCATGCCGGAGAGGAACGTGCCGAAGCGCTGAACTCCGACTCGCGCTCTGCTTGCCCCGCTCTTCGCGGGTGTAGACGCCGTTGTCATGACTGGGCTCTCTTTCTCTGGGTCAGTCGCGGCCGCACGGGCGGCCTATCGGGTTGCGGCATCCTGCGCCGCGCTTCGTGCTGATGCCGCGTCGTTCGCGGCGAGGGCGGCCTCGGCGATGCTGCGCGCATCGTCGAGGGAGTGCTGGAGCAGGGTCGCGCGCACGTCTGCGAGCGCCGTGGGGGCCATCGACAGGGAGGTGGCGCCGAGACCGACGAGCACGACCGCCAGGAGCGGATCGGCCGCTGCCTCGCCGCAGATGCCGACAGGCTTTCCCGTGGCCTGCCCGGCGGCACCCACTTCGCGGATCAGGCGGAGGACGGCCGGATGCCACGGGTCCTGGAACGACGCCACCGAGCCCAGGAGCCGGTCGGCCGCCATCGCGTACTGCGTCAGGTCGTTGGTTCCGATCGAGGCGAAGTCAGCCTGAGCAAGGACGCGATCCGCGAGGAGGGCAGAGGAAGGTACCTCGACCATGACGCCGGCCGTCTTGATGCCGTAGTCCTTGGCGATCGCGACGAAGTACTCGGTCTCCTCGACGGTCGCCACCATCGGCGCCATGACCCACAGGTCGGCGCTCGTCGCGGCATCCGCTTCAGCGAGAGCCGTCAGCTGCTCGCGCAGGATGTCCTCGCTGGCCCGCAGGGCGCGGATGCCGCGGAGTCCCAGTGCCGGGTTCTCCTCGTGCGCGTCGTTGAGGAAGGCGAGGGGCTTGTCGGCACCGGCGTCCAGGACGCGCACGACGACCTTCTTGCCGGGGAAGGCCGCGAGGAGCTTCGTGTACGCCTCTCGCTGCTGCTCGACGGTGGGGGCATGGTTCGAGCTGAGGAACAGGAACTCCGTGCGGAAGAGGCCGACGCCCTCGGCTCCGAGCTCGACAGCTTCCGCGGCGGCCTCGGGCTTCCCGAGGTTCGCCAGGAGCGGCACGAGCGTCCCGTCTGACAGCGCACCGTCGGTGATCGGGGCGGATGCCGCATTGGCGCGTGCGTGCGCGCGGTTTTCGGCCTGCGCCAGCTCTTCGGCGCTCGGCTGCGTCGTGACGACGCCCTTCGCGGCATCCACGATCACCGTCTCGCCCTCGACGAGGTTCTTCGCATCGACGGCGCCGACCACCGCGACGATCGACTTCTCGCGAGCGAGGATCGCCGTGTGCGATGTCGGACCGCCTTCGGTCGTGATGAGCGCCAGCACCTTGTCGAGGTCGAGGAGCGCCGTGTCGGCGGGAGCCAGGTCCTTCGCGACGAGGACGAACGGATGCCCGGGGTCGGGCACACCCGGAGCCGGAACGCCGCGGAGGCGCGCGATGACGCGCTGCGCGACGTCGTCGAGGTCGGCGGCGCGCTCGCCGAGGTAGCCGCCCATCGCCACGAGCTGGTCTCGGAACGACGCGAAGGCGTCGTGGACGGCGAACTCGCCGGTCGACCCGGCTCCGAGTCTCGTGTCGATCTCGGCTTCGAGCGTGGGGTCCTCGGCCATCATCGCCTGGGCCTCGAGGACGTCCTGCGCTGCCCCGCCCGCCTGTGCGCCGCGCTCCTCGAGCTCGCGCGCGACAGCGGCGACGGCTTCACGGACGCGCGTCTTCTCCTCGTCGGACGTGAGGGTGCTGGGCGTGTCGCTCGGAGCCGGAAGCGGCTCCGCCATCCTCGCGACGGGGCCCTGGGCCACGCCGAGTCCGATTCCTACTCCTCGCAGTTCTGTCATGTCGTCACTCCGCATCGTGGTCGGTGGCAAGAAGTTCGGCCAGGCGGTCGAGGACGGCTTCCGCGCCGTCTCCGCCACCGTCGATCGTGAGGGTGACGTAGTCGCCCTGTTCGATCCCGAGGGCGATGACTCCGAGGATGCTCGCGGCGTTGACGGGCGCGCCCGCGTCCTTCGCGATCGTGATCGGGACGCCGGTCTCCTTCGCCGCCTGCGCGAACATCTTCGCGGGGCGTGCGTGGAGTCCGTGGGAGGAGCCGATCCGTACCGTTCTGGTGAGGGGTGGCATGTCCGTCCTTTCGGGAGTCGTTCTCGGTGGAGTCTGAGTGTCAGGGGTGGCGGGGGTCCGCGGCCGGAGAGGACCCCCCGGTGTCTCCGACCGCGGCGCGGACGAGGTCGAGCGTCCGCGTGCCGTCCAGATCCGTGAAGATGTCCGGCGGCAGAAGGACCACGGTCGTGCCGCGCATCGCTGCATCCCGCTGGATTCCCTCCAGGGCGTGAGCGAGGTGCGGTCCGACGAGGACGACGTCCGCGGCATCCAAGTCGATCGGGAGCGACATTTCGGTGCCGGCGAAGGCGGCGTACGACAGACCCCGGTCGTGCGCCGCATGACGCACGCGTTGAGCGACGAACGTGCTGGACGCACCCGCTCCACAGACCACGAGGATCCTCATCGATCCGCCTCCTTCCTGGACATTCTTGTGAAATGCCTGGGAGCGGACAACCAGTCCTTCTTCCGCGGGGGCGGAAACGCGGCGCCGTCGGCCGGGCCTCGTCGGCGCGACGCGTGATTGACTGGCCTCGACGCGACGACGGCGTCGAGGCATCAGAGGAGCACTGTGACGAGAGCGAGACAGGACCGCCTGCTCGGGCTGCTCGTCCGCGACGGGGACTGGGCGACGGCCGCGAGCCTCGCCGACACGCTCGGTGTCACACCGCGCAGCATCCGGTCCTACGTGACGGCGGTCAACGCTCGCGTCGATTCCGGTGCCGCGATCGAGTCAGGACCCCAGGGGTACCGCGCGGGAACGGATGCCGCAGCTGCCCTGCGCACCACGAGCGGCGCGGACGCACCGCGCGACCGCTTGCATTCCCTCGTCCGGACACTCCTGGAGTCACCCGACGGCATCGACGTCTTCGAGACGGCCGACCGGCTGTTCGTCAGTCCCGCGACGCTCGACGCCGACCTCGCGCGCGTGCGAAGCCTCCTCGGAGGCACCGAGCTCACGCTCGAACGGTCCGCCTCGACGGCGCGGCTGCGGGGCACCGAGATGGCTCAGCGCCGTCTCCTCTCGAGGCTCGCGCACGACGAAATGGATGCCGGATCGTTCGACCTCGAGGCTCTCCGGCGCACGCTCGGCGCAGAGTCGATCGGGGCGCGTGCGTTCGGGCCGTTCAAGACCGACCTCGTCGCCGACCTCGGCGCCCTCGGCTACTTCGTCAACGAGTTCGGGATCGCCGACGTCGTTATGCATATCGCGATCGCCGCCGACCGGGTGTCGCGCGATCGCGGACTCGAGGGCGGCGCGGCCGACGCGCGGCCGTCGCAGCAGGAGGTCGCCGCGGTCATCTCGCGGCTCGCCGACACGCACCTGGGCGTGCAGTTGGGTGCCGGCGACCTCCAGCACCTCGCGACGCTCGTGCTGACACGCGTCGTCGCTCCGGGCATGGGCGGACGCGACGACCACGCCCGTTCCCGCCTCGAGCCCGAGGTCGAGGCGGCCGTCCGTGCGGTCGTCGAGCTCGCGGCATCCCAGTTCCTCGTCGACATCGCGCACGAGGACTTCATCCTGCGGCTCGCCCTGCACGTACAGAATCTGCTCCACCGCTCGAAAGAGCAGGCGTGGTCGCGCAACCCGCTGACGCGCTCGCTCAAGTCGACGTATCCGATGATCTTCGAAGTCGCCGTGTACATCGCGTCGGGTCTGCAGGAGCGGCTCGGCATCCCACTCCTCGACGACGAGATCGCCTACATCGCGATGCACGTCGGCGGGCGTCTCGAGCGGAGTCGGCGTGCCGACCAGTTGCTGACCGCCACGATCGTGTGCCCCGGCTACTACGAGCTGCACGAGCTTCTGCGCTCGTCGGTGGACCGGTCTCTCGGGCAGGCCATCGAGGTCGTCGGCGTCGAGACGCGCGTCGACCCCGACTGGGCATCGATCGACAGCGACCTCATCCTCACGACGATCGATCCCGCTCCCGGCGGCGACCGTTTCGTGCGGATCCAGCCGTTCCTGACGGATGCCGACGTCGAGCGCGTGCAGGCCGCCGCCGGCCGCATCCGCCGGGCGCGCCGTCTCGCGCGGCTTCGGACCGAGCTCGAGCGGTACTTCTCGCCCTCGGGATTCGTGCGAGGCCTCGAAGGTGCGTCCTCGGATGCCGTCATCCGGCGTCTGGGAGCGCTTCTCGTTGCGCAGGGCGTCATCGACGACGACTACGTCGAGCGCGCGATCCAGCGCGAAGCGCTCTCGTCGACGGCCTTCACCGACGCGCTCGCCGTGCCGCACGCGATGGGGATGACGGCGACGCGGACCGCGATCGCGATCGGCATTGCAGAGCCATCGATCGCCTGGGGCGAAGGCCGCGTGCAGGTCGTCGCTCTCGTGGCGTTCTCCGAGACCGACCGCGAAGCGTTCCAGACCGTTTTCGAACAGTTCGTCGAGGTCTTCAGCGAGCGGGACTCCGTGCAGCGCATCGTGCGCCGCGGCACCGACTTCGCCGCGTTCCTCGACGAACTCGTCGCCGTCATCGACGGCTGACCCCCTTCGCCCGGCCCGGGCGGCCGGTTTGGGGCGGGTTCCGTACGTTCGGGGGGCGGATGGTGCGCCCCGGCCGACGGACCGCGGCCCGGCGGGCGTTCGGTCGGCCTGCGCGGGCGGATGCGGGTGGGTTGGTGGTCGTGGGGCGCATTGTGTCGCGGTGGGGCGTGTGTTCTGCGCCCCAGGGGGACGCGCAGCGCCCCGGACGACGGACCGTACCCCAGACACGCACGCGCGGCGCTCCTGGCTAGAGGGACGGGCGGACGCCGAACTGCGCGAGCCTCGAGGCGAGCGCGTCGGGCGTCGCGATGTCCTGCCATCCCCATCGGACGAAGCGCCTCCCCGTGATGCCGCGGATCCAGTCCTCGCGGCGCTTCTCGCGCTGAAACGCTTCCGCAGTGGAGAGACCGTCCAGCATCCGGCCGTCGACGTACTTGACTGCCCCGTCGAACTCGCCGAAGGCTTCTGCTTCGTCGATGCCGAAGTCGACGAAGTAGTCCTGGCCCCCTGGCCCCGCGACGCAAACCTGGAGCTCCGGCGGCGCGAAGCCCGCCTGGTGCAGACGGATCCGGCTGATGCTCTCGCCCGGGAGCTCTGCGCGCCCGTCGGCGAACCCGAGGGCACGGTGTGCCTTCGCTCGCCCGCGGGCTGACTCCCCGACCACCGCGAGAACGTCTTCGATGAAAGCGGCAGCGCCGTCCGAGTCATAGTGCTGCCGGTGGAGGAACTGTCGTCGAAGGGCGGCATCCGTGACCGTGACCGATTGCTCGAAGGTGCCGATCCGAGCGAGATCAGCCAAGGTGCGCGTGAGCGACGTGCACGAGAGTCCGCTGATCGTCACGACATCCGATTCGTTCAGGATGCCGCGATGCCGCACGACCCCGCGGGCTCTCCCCGGACGCTCTACTGGGGCGATGACGTGTATCGACGTCGGAGGGCGGAAGAGCGGCATCCCGTGGAGCGCTGCGGCGGTGTGGACGGCGAAGATCGGAGCGCGCTGCGACGTCATCGCGAGCGCTCGTGCACGCGCGAGCGTGCGGTCGGTGTCGGTCGTGCGTTGCCATGCTTCGCCGTCGACGTAGACGCCGGCTCGCACGCGCAGGAGTGCCCCTGTTCGGACGAGCGTTGTCAGACGCCCGGGAGTGACTCCCTCGGCGTGGACCTCGTCGCGACGGCGGAGTCGGAGTGTCGGCATGGATGCAGTTTCGCCCAGGACTCGGCAGCGTGGAGTGCCGTTGGCTCGCTCGGTGGACAGCTCGCCTCTCGGAGCGCGTCGGGAGGAGTTGATGCGGGCTCGGAGCGACGACTGCGCTTTGGGAGGAGAGCCTCCGGCCGGCTGCCGGGGCGCGATTCGTCGATCGGGGCGCGCAAGACGCGCCCCGGACATCGAGATGGCGCCCCAGTGCGCGGGAGCAATGCAGGAGCGGGGGATACGAGCGCCGGGTGGTGCCGGGGTTGGCGCGCGAAACGTTCCGCGGGGCGCGCGTTTCACGCCCCGGGAGGGCGGAGTGCGCCCCGCGACGGCGGAGTGCGCCCCGGGAGGGCAGAGCGCGGCGTGCCGCGGGGAGGGCAGCTACGCGCGCCGGATGGTGCTGGGGCGTGAAACGTCCCGCGGGGCGCGCGCTCCACGCCCCGGGACGGGGGAGTGCGCCCCATGGCGGCGGGGTGCCCCGCGGCGGGGGAGTGCGCCGCGGGCGGGGGAGTGCGCCCCGCGGTCGTGGGCGAGCCCTGGCTCAGCCGCGGCGGAGGCGGGACTCGAGGCCGAGGCGCACGGCGGGCCATTCGCCCGGCAGGATCGAGAAGACGACGGTGTCGCGGAGGGTGCCGTCGGGGCCGAGACGGTGATTGCGCAGCACGCCGTCCTGCTTCGCCCCGAGCCGTGCGATCGCCGCGCGCGACTGGCGGTTGTGCCAGTGCGTGCGGAACTCCACCGCGATCGCATCGCACGCCTCGAACGCATGCGCGAGGAGCAGCAGCTTGGCCGCGGTGTTGACCGCGGTGCGCTGGGCCTCGAGTCCGAGCCAGGTGTGCCCGATCTCGACGTGGCGGTTCGCTTGATCGATGTTGCAGAACGTGGTCGTCCCGACGACCCGCCCGGTCTCGAGGTGGCGGACCGCCCACGCGTTCATGGAACCCTCGGCCACCCACGCGAGGCGCTGGGCGACGTCATCCGCCACTCGGTCAGGGGAGGGCACACTCGTGTACCAGGCATGCTCCAGGCCGACGGATGCCGCGGCCAGATCCGCGATGTGATCATTCGACAGTGGCTCGAGTCTCACCCACGAGTTCTCGAGAGCGATCGGCTCGCCCAGGAGCATCCGTTCGCGCGGGAAGTCGTCCACGGTCACTCTCTCTCGTCGTTCATGGCGCTCTCCACGGCGGCGGCGCCAGCGGCAGGGTCTGCGGCACCCGAGGCGGCGCGCGCGGCCGTGATCGCCCGCTGTCCGGCGGGGAGCAGGACGGACAGCCCGATGACGATGAACGTCAGGACCCCCGCCCCGATCAGCAGGATCTCGATGGGCATGACGTCGGCGAGTGGACCGAACACGACCATCCCGATCGGCATCGCGAGAGCCATCACGATCCCGAGGAATCCGAAGACTCTGCCCTGCCGCTCGGGTTCCACCGTCTCTTGGAGGAGCGTCATCGACGGGGTGGAGAAGAACGGCACGGCGAGCCCGACGAGGAACATGAAGGCGAAGAAGACCCAGATGTTGGTGGACAGACCGAGCGCGATCGACAGCGCACCGAAGAGCAGCGACGAGACCACGATGAGCGCGATGCGGCTCCGCGAAGCGAAGAACGACGCGATCAGGATGCCGCCGAGGACCATTCCGATGCTGAACGACACCTCCAGCACGGCGAGGTTCACGACGTTCTGGGTCTCTCCTGCCGGGAAGGTTCGCACGAGCATGAGCGGCGTCAGGTTCGAGGGGGCGACCGTCAGCACGAACACGATCGCGAAGACGATGAGAAGCCACCGGACGAACCCGTGATGCGCGATGTAGCGCACGCCGTCGACGAGGTCTGCGAAGTAGCCGGTCTGCGCGTCGGCGGCGGTTCGGACGGCTTGCACGGGCACGAGTGCGAGCAGCCCGATCCCGATGATCGCGGTGACGACGTCGATGAAGAAGATGGGGATGAGCGCCGCCGCGGACCCGTCGTAGGCGGCGGAGGCCCAGGCGAAGACCGCCCCGCCGACCGCGGGAGCGAGAAGTGCCATCGCGGATTGGATCGAGCCGTTCACGCCGTTGACCCGGATGAGGTTCCGGGTGGGCACGATCTGGGGGAGGAGCGCGGAGACAGCGGGTGTCTGGATGCCGGCGCCCGCCGAACGGATCGCCATCGTCAGGAAGATCAGCCATACCTCGGCGTAGCCCGTCAGCATGACGATGGCGAGTGCGAGCGTCGTCGCGGCGATCGCCGCGTCGGCTCCCATGATCAGGAACTTGCGGTTATGCCGGTCGGCCCAGACGCCGCCGAAGATCGAGACGATCGCTTGCGGCAGGAAACCGAAGAGCGCGGCGAGGGCCATGATGAGGCCCGACTGGTAGGTGATCGTGAGGTACCAGAACACCGTGTACTGCACGAGCATCGACCCGAAGAGACTCGCGGTCTGCCCGCCGAGGAACAGGATCGTGTTCCGCAGCCAGCGCGGGGGATCGGATGCCGTTTCACGGGCGTCCGCACTCACGTCGTCGCTCATCGCCGCCTCTGTTCCAGAACACCTCGGGACACGCTCGGATGGCGTGCGGCGTCACGCTAGCACGCGCCCCGGACATCCCGAGGCGCGTGCAGAAGAGTCAGCCGAGCGCCTCGAGCAGCTGCCGGGCTCCCGCCGACAGTGCAGCGATCCGCCCGCGGGCGTCGTCGGCCGAATCGCCGCGCACATCGAGGTAGAGCTTGAGCTTGGGCTCGGTTCCGCTCGGTCGGACGATGACGCGCGACCCGTCGGTGAGCCACAGGCGCAGCACGTCGCCCGGCGGGAATCCGTCGACGCCCTCGAGCAGGTCGTCCACGCGATCGACCGCGACATCGCCGACGGCCGTCGGGTGCTCGGCGCGCAGAGCGGCCATGATCCGCCCGATCGACGACACGTCGTCGACGCGCACGGAGATCTGGTCGCTCGCGAAGGCACCGAACGTCTCGTCGAACTCCGCGAGAAGACCCGCGATGCCGACGCCGCGCGCGCGGGCCTCCGTCGCCATCCCGAGCATCGCGACGGCTGCCGAGATGCCGTCCTTGTCGCGAACCGTCTCGGGGTTCACGAGGTAGCCGAGGGCTTCCTCGAAGCCGTAGATCATCCCGGGGGCGCGCGAGATCCACTTGAAGCCCGTGAGCGTCGCGTGGAACCCGAGTCCGTAGTGCTCGGCGACGGCGGCCAGCCCGGGCGACGACACGAGCGAGCAGGCGAGGGATGCGGCATCCGTCGTGCCCAGTTCGGCCGCCAGGCGTGCTGCGCGCCAGCCGAGGAGCAGACCGACCTGGTTCCCGGTGAGCTGTCGCCACCCGCCCTCGGCGTGCTCATCGGGGATCGCGACGGCGAGCCGGTCGGCGTCGGGATCGTTCGCGAGGACGAACTCCGCTCCGGCCTCCCGGGCCGTCTCGAAGGCGAGGTCCATCGCGCCCGGTTCCTCCGGATTGGGGAAGGAGACCGTCGGGAACGCTCCGTCGGGTTCGATCTGCGCCTCGACGACGACGGGGGCGGGGTAGCCCGCGACCTCGAGGATGTGGGACAGCGTCTCCCAGCCGACACCGTGCATCGCCGTGTAGGTCCAGGTGAGCCCCTCGGCGCCCTGGCCCGCCGGCGCGACCGCCGCGGTCGCCTGCACATAGGCCTCCACGACGGACTCGGGCGCCATCTCGTAGCCGAGGGAGCGCGGGATGGCGGCGAGGTCGCCGCGTTCGGCGACTCGGGCGATGTGCGCGGCGATCTCGGCATCGGACGGGGCGACGATCTGGGATCCCTCGTCTGCGCCTCCGAGGTACACCTTGTAGCCGTTGTCGTCGGGGGGATTGTGGGATGCCGTCACCATGACGCCGGCGGAGGCGCCGAGGTGGCGCACGGCGAAGGCCAGGACGGGTGTGGGAAGGAGCCTCGGGAGGAGGATGGCACGAAGCCCCGCCCCCGCGAAGATCTCGGCCGAGTCGCGCGCGAAGACGTCGGAGTTGCGGCGTCCGTCGTATCCGACGATGACGCACGGCGCGTCCGAGCCCTCCTCCCAGCGCCCACGCAGGAACGCCGCGAGACCGGCGGCGGCCTGCCCGACGAGGACGCGGTTCATCCGGTTACTCCCGGCCCCGAGCCGGCCGCGGAGCCCTGCGGTGCCGAAGGCGAGGCGCGTGGAGAACCGATCGGCGAGGTCGGCGGTGGCCGTCGCATCGCCCGCCTCGCTCGCGGAGATGAGCTCGCGCAGCTCCGCACGCGTCTCCCCGTCGGGATCCTGCGCGAGCCACGCGCGCGCCGCGTCGAGGAGGGCAGAGTCCGCCGTCGTGGCATCCGTTCCCGCGGCGTCGTTCGCCGCTGCCGCGCTCACAGCTCGCCGATCACTCGAGCCAGGAGCGATGAGATGACGGGCTCCGCCTCGCGGCCCGCCTCGATCACCTCCTGATGGCTCAGGGGAGTCGTCTGGATGCCGGCGGCCATGTTGGTGATGAGCGAGAAGCCGAGGATCTCCATGCCCGCCTGCCGGGCGGCGATCGCTTCGAGTGCGGTCGACATGCCGACGATGTCTCCGCCGATCGCCTTGGCCATCCGCACCTCGGCGGGGGTCTCGTACTGGGGGCCGCGGAACTGGCAGTACACGCCTTCGTCGAGCGAGGGATCGATCGAGCGGGCAAGGTCACGCAGACGCGTCGCGTACAGGTCGGTGAGGTCGATGAAGGTCGCACCCTCGAGGGGAGACGCGGAGGTGAGATTGATGTGATCGCTGATGAGGACGGGCTGTCCCGGCTTCCACGTGTGCCGGATTCCGCCCGCGCCGTTGGTGAGGACCATCGTCCGCGCGCCGGTCGCAGCGGCCGTGCGGACGCTGTGGACGACACGGCGCGCGCCGTGTCCCTCGTAGAAGTGGGTGCGAGCGCCGATCACGAGCACGTTCCGACCCTTCGGGGTCCGGACGCTCCGGAGTGTTCCCACGTGGCCCTCGAGCGCCGGCTTGCTGAAGCCCGTGACGTCGGTGGCGGACACGACGGCCGTCGTCTCTCCGATGAGCTCGGCCGCCTTGCCCCACCCGCTTCCGAGGGTGAGAGCGATGTCGTGCTGCGCGACGCCCGTCAGGCGGGCGATGTCGGCGGCGGCCTCGGCGGCGATCGCGAACGGGTCCGCAATCGGGTCGTCGAGGGGGTTATCGGTGGTGACTGACATGTGCCCACCTTATGAACGCGCGGTCCGTGTGGCCAGTCCGCGCGCCGATCGGCGCGGCGGTCGACCAGCGCGTCGCGCGACGGCGTCCGTCGGGGGGAGAATGGACGACATGACGTTGAGCTTCGAGCGCACGCAGTCCGTCGCGATCGTCGGCGGAGGTCCCGGGGGCTACGAAGCGGCGATCGCCGCGGCGCAGCTCGGCGCCGAGGTGACCCTCGTCGAGCGGGCGGGGGTGGGTGGCTCGGCCGTCATCACCGACGTCGTCCCGT
Organism: Microbacterium sp. SLBN-146; assembly: GCF_006715145.1. Lineage (NCBI taxonomy): Bacteria > Bacillati > Actinomycetota > Actinomycetes > Micrococcales > Microbacteriaceae > Microbacterium > Microbacterium sp. SLBN-146. The sequence continues at coordinate 3,547,924 of NZ_VFMR01000001.1, read as the reverse complement.
CCAAGACGCTGATCGCAACGGCGGATGCCGCGGTCGCCGCCCGCAGCGCGGGTGATCTGGGCGTCCAGCTCTTCGCGAAGGGCGGCGACGGCAAGCCGCTCCAGCCCGAGGTCGCGATCAACCTCGCCGCTGTCAATCGTCGGCTCCTCGCCCTCGCGCGGCAGCAGTCCGACGACATGCGGGCGTCGCTCGTCGAAGCGGGCGTCCGCATCATCTCGGGCCACGGCCGGCTCGAAGGCGACCGCGGCGTCATCGTCTCGACGGGCCCCGGCGGCACCGACTTCGATCGCATCGAGGCCGACACGCTCGTCGTCTCGGTGGGGGCATCCCCCCGCGAGCTCCCCAGTGCGAAGCCCGACAACGACCGCATCCTGACGTGGACCCAGCTCTACGACATGAAGTCGATCCCCGAGCACCTCATCGTCGTGGGGTCCGGTGTGACGGGCGCGGAGTTCGCGGGCGCCTACATGAACCTCGGGTCCAAGGTGACCCTGATCTCGAGCCGCGACCAGGTGCTCCCCGGTGAGGATTCCGACGCGGCGGCCGTCATCGAGCGCGTCTTCAAGCGCGGCGGGATGACACTCTTGTCGAAGTCGCGCGCCGACAAGGTCGAGAATCTCGGCGATCGGGTCGTCGCGACCCTCTCCGATGGACGCACGGTGGAAGGCAGCCACTGCCTCATGGCGGTCGGTTCCATCCCCAACACGGCCGGGATCGGGCTCGAAGAAGCGGGCATCCAGATGACCGAGTCGGGCCACATCCAGGTCAATCGGGTCGCGCGCACCTCCGTGCCCAATGTCTACGCCGCGGGTGACTGCACGACCTTCGTGCCCCTCGCCTCGGTCGCGTCGATGCAGGGGCGGACGGCGGTCTTCCACGCCCTCGGTGACGTCGTCATCCCTCTCGAGCGTCGCCGCATCACCTCGAACATCTTCACGTCGCCCGAGATCGCGACGATCGGCTGGCAGCAGAAGGACATCGAAGACGGCAAGATCGCGGGCGTCGTGCACAAGCTGCCGCTCGCCGCGAACCCCCGCGCGAAGATGATGGGCGTCAAGGACGGCTTCGTCAAGCTCATCGCGCGGCAGGGGTCGGGGAGCGTCATCGGCGGTGTCATCGTCGCCCCGCGCGCGTCGGAGCTGATCTATCCCATCGCGATCGCCGTCGAGCGGCGCCTCACGGTCGACCAGGTATCGCGTGTCTTCGCGGTGTATCCGTCGCTCGCGGCGAGCATCACTGACGCCGCCCGCGCCATGCACGTCGTCGACCACACGATCTACGGCGAGGCGTGACCGCGGGATGCCGCGGCGGCAGCGTCAGCTGATCGTGAGCAGCTGGTGGCCGGCGGAGACCGTCGTGCCGGGGGCGGCGTCGATCGCGCCGATGACGCCGTCCTTGTGGGCCTGAATCGGCTGCTCCATCTTCATCGCTTCGAGAACGATGACGAGGTCGCCCTTGACGACCTGCTGTCCGTGTTCGACGGCGACCTTCACGATCGTCGCCTGCATGGGGGCCTTGACGGCGTCTCCCGAGGCTCCTGCGACGACGGACGTCGCGTGCGAGCGGCGGGACGGCGGCACGACCGCGGGTCGACCCACCGCTCCGGGTGAGGCGAGGAGTCGATCGGGGAGGCTCACCTCGAGGCGCTTGCCGGCCACCTCGACCACCACGGTGTGGCGCGCTTCGGCGGGCTTGGGGGCTTCGAGTTCGCCATCCCACGGCGCGATGTCGTTGACGAACTCCGTCTCGATCCATCGCGTGAAGACGCCGAACCGGCCGTCCTCTGCGGTGAAGGCGGGGTCGCGGACGACCTTGCGATGGAAGGGCAGGACGGTCGGAAGACCCGCCACCTCGAACTCGTCGAGGGCCCGCCGTGCGCGCTGCAGCGCTTCGGCGCGGTCGCGTCCTGTCACGATGATCTTGGCCAGCAGCGAATCGAACGCTCCCGAGACGGTGTCGCCTGCCGTGACGCCGGAATCCAGACGGATGCCGGGGCCCCCGAACGTCTTGAAGACGTGGATCGGGCCGGGCTGCGGGAGGAACCCGCGACCCGGGTCTTCGCCGTTGATCCGGAACTCGATCGAGTGGCCTTCCGCGACGGGATCGTCGTATCCGATCTCCTCGCCCTCGGCGATGCGGAACTGCTCGCGGACGAGGTCCGTTCCCGTGATCTCTTCCGAGACGGGGTGCTCGACCTGCAGGCGCGTGTTGACTTCGAGGAACGAGATCGTCCCGTCGGCGCCGATGAGGAACTCGCACGTTCCCGCACCGATGTACCCGACCTCGCGGAGGATCGCCTTCGAGGCGTCGTAGAGGGTTTTCACCTGCTCGTCGCTGAGGAACGGCGCGGGGGCCTCCTCGACGAGCTTCTGGTGGCGGCGCTGCAGCGAGCAGTCGCGCGTCGAGATCACGACGACGTTGCCCGCGGCATCCGCGAGGCACTGGGTCTCGACGTGGCGCGGCTTGTCGAGGTACTTCTCCACGAAGCACTCCCCGCGTCCGAAGGCGCTGATGGCCTCGCGCGTCGCGGAGTCGAACATCTCGGGGACTTCCTCGAGCGTGCGGGCGACTTTGAGCCCGCGCCCGCCGCCGCCGTATGCGGCCTTGATGGCGATCGGAAGGCCGAACTCCTCGGCGAAGGCGATGACCTCGTCGGCGCCGTCGACGGGTCCGGGCGTGCCGGGGGCGAGCGGGGCGCCGACCTTCTCGGCGACGTGCCGCGCGGTGACCTTGTCGCCGAGCGCTTCGATCGCGTCGGGCGACGGGCCGATCCAGATGAGGCCCGCGCCGATCACGGCACGCGCGAAGTCGGCGTTCTCGGCGAGGAAGCCGTAGCCGGGGTGCACGGCGTCGGCGCCGGAGCGACGAGCGACGGAGAGAAGCTTGTCGATCGACAGGTAGGTGTCGGCGCTCGTGGAGCCGTCGAGCGCGTACGCCTCGTCGGCGAGCCTGACGTGCAGGGCATCCCGATCCTGGTCGGCGTAGACGGCGACGGCGGACTTGCCGGCATCGCGGGCGGCGCGTGCGATGCGGACAGCGATCTCACCGCGATTCGCGATGAGAACCTTCTGGATCTTCGCCGAAGCGGTCTGAGGCATGGATGCCAGCCTACCGAGGAGGTGCAAGGCCCCTTTGACCGGTTCGTACAAGAACCGATGGAAAACGTGGGCGTCCTACTACAACGGTGTGGAGGGTTCGAGCGAGGGGTCCGTCGTATTCCACAGCGACGTCCAGTCGACGCCGAGTTCCCGGACGAGCCCTCGGAGGGTCGACAGCGACATCCCGACGACGGTCGACGGGTCGCCGTCGACGCGCTCGATGAAGGCTCCCCCCAGGCTGTCGACGGTGAAGGCACCCGCGACATGCAGCGGCTCACCTGTCGCGACGTAGGTCTCGATCTCGGCATCCGTCACATCGGCGGCGAAGGTGACGGATGCCGCGGCCACCGCGTGCACTTCACGAGCCTGCTGCCCGGGGCCGACCCGCACGACGGCGTGCCCCGAGTGCAGGACACCCGTGCGTCCGCGCATGGCCTGCCAGCGTGCGATCGCGTTCTCGGGCGTGTACGGCTTGCCCAGGATCTCGCCGTCGAGCTCGAACATCGAATCGCCGCCGATGACGATGCCGTCGAAGTCGGGGATGTCGTCGGCGAGACGCACGGCGACATCGGCGGCTTTGCGGCGCGCGAGCAGCAGAACGTGCTCGTCGGGGGTGAGCGTGCGCGCCTCGGCCGACTCGACGGCCTCGATCACCGCTTCCTCATCGACGGCCGGTGCGATCGTCAGCGGCCGGATGCCGAACTGCCCGAGCAGCATGAGGCGGGCGGGAGAGGTCGAGGCAAGGCACACGCGCATGCCTCCACGCTAGACCGGACGATTCTTCGCCGACGACGGAAAGCACGTCCGTGTCCCCCGAAAAGGGGGCGGACCGAGGTTCACTCACGACGCCGCGTGAGAGAGAATCGAAGGATGGACTCCGGCGACCTGATCGACCTCGACATCACGGGTGTCGCTCACGGCGGCGTCTTCGTCGCCCGGCACGAGGGTCGCGTGGTCTTCGTGTCCGACGCGATCCCCGGGGAGCGGGTGCGGGTTCGCGTGACGGATGCCTCGAAGAGCTCGTTCTGGCGAGCGGAGACGCTCGAGGTGCTCGACGCGTCGCCGCACCGGCAACCGCACGTATGGCGCCAAGCCGATGTCGACGTCGCGCCCGACCTCCGTCCGGGGGGAGCCGACTTCGGTCACATCGACCTTCGTGAACAGCGGATGCTGAAGCTCGAGGTGCTCACCGATTCCCTTCGCCGCTTCGGCGGCGTCGAGCTTCCCATCGAGATGTCCGGTGCCGAGGCGGTCGTCGGGCACGACGGCCGCACGGTCGCCGAAGAGACGGACGACGGAACCGGTTGGCGCACCCGCGTGAGCCTGCACGTCGACGAAGCCGGGCGCGTCGGCCCCTACGTGGCGCGCAGCCACCGTGTCATCCCCGTCGACGACCTTCCGCTCGCGACTCCCGGCATCGAGCGGGCCGCACTCCATCTGACGGAGGGCGCTCCCGGTCGGATCGATCTCGTCGAGCCGGGCGACGGTCGTGTCCGCGTGATCCCGCGCCCCGAGCAGAGCCGCTCGCGGGGCGGCCGGAAGGCGCCCCGTGACCGCGCCAAGGATCCTGATCGCGAGGTCGTCGTCGAGCGGGTCGACGGTCGCGACTTCCGCGTCGATGCCGGGGGCTTCTGGCAGGTGCACCGACTCGCGGCGCACACGCTGACGCGTCGTGTGGCCACGACCCTTCGCGACGTCGCGGGGACGGACGCGACCGGTGCAGTCCTCGATCCCGAAGCCCTGCACCTCGACCTGTACGGCGGGGTCGGGCTCTTCGCTGCGACGCTCGCCTCGCTCGCAGGCCAGACCGCGCGCATCACGTCGGTCGAGTCCGACGTGCGGGCGACCGAGCACGCCGGAGAGAACCTCGCGGAGTGGGTCGGCGCGCGGGCCGAGACCGATCGCGTCGACCGCTGGATCGCGCGGCTCGCGGAGGCGGCATCCGCCACGGAGCGCGAGCGGATCTCCCGCGGCGTGGTCCTGCTCGATCCGCCGCGGTCGGGCGCCGGACGCGACGTCGTGCGGGGGATCGCTGCCCTCGGTCCCGAGACCGTCGTCTACGTCGCCTGCGATCCCGTCGCTGTCGGCCGGGACCTCGGGACGTTCCGTGCGGAAGGCTACGAGACCGTGCGCGTCGACGGTCTGGATCTCTTCCCCCACTCGCATCACATCGAGGCCGTCGCGACCCTGCGACGCGCGGGGGCCGGAGGCTAGAGTGGGTGCAATGACGCGCGTCGCACTCATCGACGACCACGAGTCCGTTCGGCTGGGCCTCGAGGCCGCTTGCGCACGCGCCGCGACGAAGGACGTCGTCTTCTCGGGATCGAGCGTCACCGAATACCTCAACTGGCGGGCGTTCAGCACCGCGCCGCCCGCCGACGTCGTCGTGCTCGACTTGACTCTCGGCGACGGCACGACCGTCACCGAGAACGTCACGAAGCTCATCCGTGACGGCTCGAGCGTCATCATCCACTCGGTTGCGGACCGGCCCGCTGCCGTCCGCGAGGCGCTCGCGGCAGGGGCAGCCGGCGTCGTGAGCAAGTCGTCTCGGATCGATGACGTCATCGCCGCGATCCGAACGGTCGCGCTCGGTGAACCCCTCAACAATGTCGAATGGGCCAGCGCCGTCGAAGGGGATCGCGCTTTCGCCGACGCGCAGCTGTCTGCGCGTGAACGCGATGTGCTGCGGTTGTACGCGGCGGGACTTCCCCTCAAGGTCGTCGCCGATCGTCTGGGCGTGGCGTACTCGACGGCGAAAGAGAACATCACACGCGTGCGGATCAAGTACGTCGAGGTCGGGCGTCCAGCGCCGACGAAGGTCGACCTCCTCCGGCGCGCGATGGAGGACGGGATCCTCGCGGATTCGCCCGAGCAGCCGCCCTCGGCCCCGTCCGCGGGGCGCCCGCGGTGATGGCGAGCGGTCCCTCGTCGATCATCGACGACGCGTGGGGCCACATCCCGCATTCGCGAGAGGCGACCGCGGGGATCGGCGCCTTCACACGCCAGCGTGTCGAGAGGATCATCTCCGTCTCCTCGGGGATCGGCTCGACGATCCTCGGAGCGCAGGCGCTCGTGTCGGCGTTGGGTCAGCGGGAGGAGCTCCGCGGCTGGCAGGACGTCCTGCTCATCGCGGTCTTCGGGACGCTCATCCTCATGATCACGACATGCCTGCTCGGGCGCGGAGTCAAGCTCGGAGCGGGGACGTTCGCGGTGGTGTACGTCGTGAGCCTCGCGGTGTGGCCTCTCGCCTCGGTGGGCTCGACGCTCCCGGCGACGGAGGCGCCATGGATCTGGTACCTCGTCAACATCGCCACCCTTGCGGCGGTCCTCGCTTTCACGCTGCCTCTCCAGATCGTCTGGACCGTCCTCGCCCCTCTTCTCTTCGGAGTCGTCCGCCTCGTGCAGGGCGGCTTCGAGGGAGCCGTGCTGTACGCGGTGCTCGTGGACGTGTCGTTCGCGCTCATCCTCGGCGGCGTCCTGCTGTCGCTCGGTTGGGTCTTGCGCTCGATCGCGGTGGGTGTCGACGAAGCGCGCGCGCAGGCGGTGGACTCGTACGCGCGGGCAGCGGCGGCGGATGCTGCCGAGAAGGAGCGGGTCGCCGTCGCGGCGCTCATGCATGACAGCGTGCTCGCCGCGCTCATCGCAGCCGAGCGCGCCGACACCCCGCGTGCCCGGACGCTCGCCGTCGGCATGGCTCGCGAAGCCCTCACGCGGCTCGCCAATGCCGAGCAGGACGCCCGGGAAGGGAGCGACGCACCGCGGAGCCCTGCCGGAGTCGCGGACGACATCCAGGCTGCCGCCCGCGAGGTCGGTGTCCACGTCGCGATTCAGCGGCAGGTGTCGCCCGAAGCGCCCTCGGTGCCCGGACGCGTCGCACGAGCGCTCGTGCTCGCCGCCACGCAGGCGATCGCGAACGCCGTTCAGCATGCGGGCGGGCGAGGCCTGTCGATCCTCGTCGACGGCGATGAGCGCCGCGTGCGCATCGAGGTCCGCGATGCGGGCGAGGGCTTCGACCTCGCCGGCGTCCCCGACGATCGCCTGGGCATCCGCGGTTCGATCATCGCGCGTGTCGCTGCCGTGGGTGGCACAGCCGACCTCCGCTCCAGCAAGGCGGGAACCGTCGTCGTGCTGGAGTGGCCCGCGGCTGCCGCACGGCGCACGGCACCCTTCGATGGCGACGTCTCACCTGCGGCGGCCGAGGGTGACGTCGTCGCGGGCCCTGAGGAGGATGCATCGTGAGCGTCCGGAACATCCTCGCCGCTCTCGCGGCCGCCTTCACGGTGTATCTGTCGGCACGCGCACTCGTCATCACCGAGCCCGTGCCCCAGCCGACGCTCATCTACGCGGCCTTCGTCTTCTATCAGTTCACGACGCTGCTGTGCATCTTCTGGCGTCCGCGTCGACGACCTGACGCTCGTCCGCCCGACGCGCCGGGCCAGCGATCCGACAAGCTGCCCATGTGGGTCGCTCTTCTCGCCCTCGGAAACGCCGCCCTCGTTCCGCTCGCGCTCGCGATCGGCGTCGGCGAAGAATGGCGCACGGCGACATTCGCGACGTGGTACCTCGGGGGGATCGGCGCGCTGATGGTCGTCGTGGTCGTTCGGCGGAGACCGTGGATCGGATGGATCGGCCTGGCGATCCTGGCGGTGGAATCGATGATCTTCATGGGTCCCGGCCCCGCGCTCGCGCTGGGTCTCGTCGGATCGGTCGTGTGGGTCATCGTCGCGAATCTGGTCCGATACTCCCTCGACCGCGCTGCCAGGGACACGGCCCAGCTGGCCCAGCTGCAGCGCGCGGCGTCGGCCTGGCAGGCGTCGCAGCTCGTGCGTCAGCGCGAGCGTCGCGTCCAGGTGCAGCAGGCGCTCGCGGTGGCGGGGCCCGTCCTCGCGCGGGTCGTCGCGACGGGCGGACTTCTCGACGTCGACGACCGGCTCGAGGCGCGTCTGGCGGAAGGGCGTCTGCGCGACGAGCTCCGCGGGCCTCGGCTCCTCGACGACGACGTTCGGGCCGAACTCGAGCGTGCGCGCCGGCGCGGGGCATCCGTCACGGTTCTCGATGAAGGAGGGCTCGACGGCCTCGACGAGGACTCGCTCGCCGTGATCCGCCATCAGCTCGCCGAAACGCTGCGCAATGCGGCATCCGATCGCCTCTACATCCGCACATCGCCGCACGAGAGCATCGCCGTGACGGTCGTGGGGCGCTCCGGTTCGGATCAGGGACTCAGCGACGAGGACGCCGTCGACCTGTGGTCGGAGATACAGCACCCGTAACCGGGGTGCGTCTCGCTCCCCGGCCCGGCGGGGGAGGGGATACCGGGTCGGGGAGCGAACGAGAGAAGGAGGCGAGGGGCGGCGAAGCCGCCCGCCCCTCGCCAGGCGAGCAGTTACCCGAAAACCGCTCGCGCAGCTGAGCCTGGGTCGTCTGCGAAGACGACAGGTCAGCCGAGCGCAGATTGCGTTCCAGCGGACTCAGTCTGGGCGCACCGCCGACGTTTGTCTGTAGGTATTTCGGGGGACAAGCGCGGTGATGTCGGGCCGGTGGCGTCCGGCCGGTGGTGTCAAGCCGGTGGTGTCAAGCCCAGGGGCTCCAGCCGATGTCACGGCGCAGCGGTGTGCGGAGTGCGCGCTGCGAGCGCGACCACGCGGAGGGCCTGCGCGTCTCATCGACCACGGCCGTCTCGGCCTCGCGCTCGTATGCCTCGGTGACGACGGCGACGAGAGCCGCAAGCTCTTCCGGAGTCGGGTCGCCCCGACGCACCTCGACGGCGACGGTCTCGTCCTGAGCCGCGCTCACAGCGGGATGTTCCCATGCTTCTTCGGCGGCATCGCCGCGCGCTTGCCGCGCAGGGCGCGCAAGGCCTTCGCGATGGAGACCCGCGTCTGCGCGGGCTCGATGATGCCGTCGAGCTCTCCCCGCTCCGCGGCGAGGAAGGGCGAGGCGACGTTGTACGTGTACTCGTTCGCGAGGCGCTGCCGGACGGCGGCGACGTCTTCGCCGGCCTCTTCGGCCTTCTTGATCTCTCCGCGGTACAGGATGTTGACGGCGCCCTGACCGCCCATGACGGCGATCTCCGCCGTCGGCCACGCGAGATTGATGTCGGCGCCGAGCTGCTTCGACCCCATCACGATGTAGGCGCCGCCGTAGGCCTTGCGCAGGATCACCGTCACGAGGGGGACGGTCGCCTCGGCATACGCGTAGAGGAGTTTGGCACCGCGACGGATCACGCCCGTCCACTCCTGATCCGTGCCGGGGAGGTAGCCCGGCACGTCGACGAGAGTGACGATCGGGATCGAGAACGCGTCGCAGAAGCGCACGAACCGGCTCGCCTTCTCGCCCGCCTCGATGTTGAGGGTTCCCGCCATCTGCGACGGCTGATTGGCGATGATGCCGACGCTGCGTCCTTCGATGCGACCGAAGCCGATGACGATGTTGGGTGCGAAGAGCGGCTGGACCTCGAGGAACTCCTCCGAGTCCACGATCCGCCGGATGACGTCGTGGATGTCGTAGGGCTGATTGGGTGAGTCGGGGATGACGGTGTTGAGGGCACGATCGGCATCCGTCGTCTCGAACTCGAAACCCGCCTCGTAGGCAGGGATCTCCGACATGTTGTTGTCGGGGAGGAAGCCGAGAAGCGTACGCACGTAGTCGATCGCGTCGTCCTCGTCCTCGGCGAGGTAATGGGCGACGCCCGACCGGGTGTTGTGGGTGTGCGCTCCGCCGAGTTCCTCCATGCCGACGTCTTCGCCCGTGACCGTCTTGATGACGTCGGGACCCGTGACGAACATCTGGCTCGTCTTGTCGACCATGACGACGAAGTCGGTGAGAGCGGGGGAGTAGACGGCGCCCCCGGCTGCGGGGCCCATGATGATCGAGATCTGAGGGATGACACCGGATGCCGCCGTGTTGAGGCGGAAGATCTCGCCGTACTTGCCGAGGGCGACGACGCCCTCCTGGATGCGCGCGCCACCGGAGTCGAGCATGCCCACGATGGGGATGCCGCTGCGCATCGCGAACTCCATGACCTTGATGATCTTGTCGCCGGCCACCTCGCCGAGCGAACCCCCGAACGTGGAGAAGTCCTGGGCGTAGACCGCGACCGTCCGGCCGTGGATCGTTCCCACGCCGGTGACGACCGAGTCGCCGTAGGGGCGCGAGCGATCCATCCCGAAGGCGGTCGTGCGGTGCCGCACGTATTCGTCGAGCTCGACGAAGCTGCCAGGGTCGACGAGCAACTCGATGCGCTCGCGCGCCGTGCCCTTGCCCTTCGCGTGCTGCTTCTGCTGCGCGACCGCCTCGGCATCGAGGACGGCTTCCTGGTATCGGGCGCGCAGATCGGCGATCTTGCCGGCGGTCGTGAAGAGATCGGGCTGGTCGGTCACGGATTCCACCCTATCGACGCCGGTCGCCAGGCGGTTGGAGGGTTCGCACAACGAGCCGTGTCATCCGCTGTTCGGTGCCGTGTGCCACGCTGCACCTCTGCGTGCCGCGACGCCATCCGGGTAGCGTGGCGTGCATGTCGATTCCCGAAGAGGGGTATCCCCTCGCCGCAGCGATCAGTCCGCGTGTCCAGGTCGTCGAGGCGACGGACTCGACGAACGCCGACGTCGTGCGGCATGCCACCGAGCTCCCCGACGAGTGGCCCCATCTGTCACTCGTCCTCACGATGGACCAGCGCGCGGGGCGGGGGCGTCTCGACCGCACCTGGACGGCGCCTCCCGGCGAGGCGCTCGCCGTGTCGACGCTCGTGCTCGTTCCGCGCATCCCGTACGCCGCTCGCGGCTGGATCCCGCTCGTCGCGGGGGCCGCGATGACGCGTGCGATCGCTGCGCAATTGGTCGGCACCGGCCACACGGCCCGACTCAAGTGGCCGAACGACGTGCTCGTCGACGGCGGCAAGATCTGCGGCATCCTCGCGGAAGTCCTCCCCGGAGATCCCGATGCGATCGTCGTCGGCACCGGAGTCAATACGCGGATGCCGCGCGTCGACCTCCCTGTCACGACAGCGACGTCGTTCGCCGCCGTCGGCCTGGAGTGCGACGAGGATCGCCTCTTGGCCGACTACCTCACGGCGCTCGACGAGCACCTGACGGCGCTCGCGGACGCGATTGGCAACGCTGCGCAGGCCGGCATCGTCGCCGAGGTCGAGGCGCTCTGCGCGACGCTCGGTCAGGACGTCGTCGTCCTGCTCCCCGACGGATCGCAGCTCGCGGGACGAGCGCAGCGGATCGACCCTGACGGGCGCCTCGTCGTGGCCGACAGCCTCGGGATCGAGACCGCCGTCTCTGCCGGCGACGTCGTGCACGTGCGCTGAGTACGACGTGGCGCGCGTCGCCGGAGACCGCTCCACGCCATGATGGAACCATGACGCAGCCGATCTACGGCGGGCGCCCCCTGACACCGGCGCCCGGGGCGCCGACGCCCGAGTTGCGTGTCGCGCGCTTCCGCGGACACGCCCGCCGACTCTTCTGGTCAGCGCTCGTGCTGATCGCCGTGGCGGGCGCGACGGGCTTCTTCTACGGCAACCTTCCTGCGCCTTTCGAGAACTGGATGCTCCTCGCCGCAGCCGCCGTCGTCGTCTTCCTGCTCGTCCTCCTGCCGTTCCTCGCGTGGTGGTCCCACGTCTACACGATCACGACGCGGCGGGTCATCGAGCGGTCCGGCATCCTCGGAGTCCGCAAGCGCGAACTCACGCACGTGCGCGGCTATTCGATCCAGGTGCGCCGCGGCATCGTCCAGCGGATGTGGGGCGCAGGAACGCTCACCCTGACGAACGGCATCGACGAGCCGCTGCGCCTGCGGAACATCCCGAGCATCGGCCTCGTCCACGAAGCTCTCGTGGATCAGGTCGAGGTGAACCAGATCCTCGCGCACCGCGACGCGCAGCCGCCCCTGCCGCCCGGCACGCCGCCGATGCCTCCCCTCCCCGCCTAGCGACGCACGTTCCCTTGTCTTGAATGGCGGCCTGGCGCGGGCGAACCTCGCCCTTTGAGACAAGTGAACGAGGGGGGTCAGGTTTGGGATGATGGACGCATGACAGTGCGAGTCGGAGTCGTCGGTGGCGGGCAGCTTGCCCGCATGATGATCGCGCCCGCCGTGGAGCTCGGTATCGAGCTGCACGTGCTGGCGGAGGAAGAGGGGATGTCGGCCGCCCTCGCCGCGACGGCGGTGGGGGATTACCGTGACGCGGCCACCGTGCTGGCTTTCGCGGAGACGGTCGACGTCATCACGTTCGACCACGAACACGTCCCGCAGGATGTGTTGGCACAGCTCATTGAGGCTGGCGTCCGCGTGCACCCCGGGCCGGATGCGCTCGCGATCGCCCAGGACAAGCTCATCATGCGTGCTCGTCTGCAGGAACTCGGGATGCCGCAGCCCGATTGGGCTGCCGTCGTCAACGCCACCGAGCTCCAGGACTTCATCGACTCGCACGGCGGTCGCGCCGTCGTGAAGACCCCGCGGGGCGGGTACGACGGGAAGGGCGTCAGGGTCGTCGCGGCTGCGACGGAGGCGCAGGACTGGTTCGCGGCCCTCGAGGAGGATGCCCGCGGCGGCGCGCTCCTCGTGGAGGAACTCGTCGACTTCTCGCGAGAGCTCGCGCAGCAGGTGGCGCGTCGACCGTCGGGGGACGTGCGCGCCTACCCGGTCGTCGAGACCGTGCAGCGCGGAGGCGTCTGCGCCGAAGTCCTCGCCCCGGCCCCCCGCGCGGGCGAGCGCCTGTCGGAGGTCGCCCGCGAGATCGGCGTGACGATCGCGGAAGGACTCGGCGTGACCGGGATGCTCGCGGTCGAGCTCTTCGAGACGACCGACGAGCGCCTGCTGGTCAACGAGCTCGCGATGCGCCCGCATAACAGCGGACATTGGAGTCAGGACGGCGCCGTCACGAGCCAGTTCGAGCAGCACCTGCGCGCCGTCGCCGATCTTCCGCTCGGCGACCCGTCGCCACGCGTTCCGTGGACGGTCATGATCAACATCCTCGGCGGACCGGTCGAGGGGGGACTCGCCGACCGGTTCGCTTCCGCGATGACCGAGCATCCGACGGCGAAGATCCACACCTACGGCAAGGCGCCGCGCCCCGGCCGCAAGGTCGGCCACGTGAACGTCGCCGGCGACGACCTTGACGACGTCACGTACGAGGCACGGGCCGCGGCATCCCACTTCCTCGACTGATCCGGATGCCGCATCGACTCGGCGCGGAGCCGTGCCGTTGCGGGGATCTTCCAGCCCCGCGCTCTAGCCTGGTCGGGTGACCCGGCCGCTGCATTCCTCCGACGCGCCCCTGGTCGGCGTCGTCATGGGCTCCGACTCCGATTGGCGCGTCATGAGCGACGCGTCCCAGATCCTCACCGACTTCGGGGTTCCGCACGAGGTGGAGGTCGTCTCGGCCCACCGCACGGTGGACAAACTCGTGCGCTACGGGCGCGAGGCACGAGGCCGCGGCATCCGCGCGATCGTCGCCGGCGCGGGCGGCGCGGCACACCTTCCCGGCATGCTCGCCTCTCTCACGGCGCTTCCCGTCATCGGCGTCCCCGTTCAGCTCTCGACGTTGGACGGCCTCGATTCCCTCCTCAGCATCGTGCAGATGCCCGCCGGTATCCCCGTCGCGACCGTCTCGATCAACGGGGCGAAGAACGCGGGACTTCTCGCCGTCCGCATGCTGGGCACGTCGGATGCCGCGCTCGCCGATGCCGTCGAGGCGTACGCCCGCGACCTCGAGGCGCAGGTCGAGGAGAAGAACCTGCGCTTGAAGGGCTCTCTATGAGTGTTGCGAGCCCGCCTCGGCCCCGCGAAGCGCGGCAGTCGCACCTCATCGAGGACCGGCCGCTCCGCCACCCCGACACGCGGTCGCCTCAGTTCATGTCACGCCGTGGCTGGTGGCTCGTTCTCTTCAACTTCCTGATCCCGGGGTCGGCGCAGGTCCTCGCGGGAAACCGGCGACTCGGCAGGTTCGGGCTCGGCGCGACCATCGTCATGTGGATCCTGCTCGTCCTCGCGGTGCTCTGCGCGCTCCTGTGGCAGCCGGTCCTCTTCACGCTGGGGACGAACTGGTTCGCGCTCACGGCCGCGCAGATCCTCCTCTGGGGATACGCGGTGCTGTGGATCGTGCTCACGATCGACACTCTGCGCCTCGTGCGGCTTGTCAAGACGGGGAACATCGCGAGGTTCGGCATCGCGATGCTCGCGATCGTGCTCATGGTCGCAGCCTCCGGCGGCGCCGCCTACGCGGGCAATCTCGCCGGCGTCACCCGCAACACGATCCAGATCATCTTCGGCGAGAGCGGGCCGCCCGTCCCGCCGTCCGACGGTTACTACAACATCCTGCTCCTCGGCGCCGACAGCGGCGAAGGACGCGATTCCATGCGGTTCGACAGCATCTCCGTCGTCTCCGTCAACGCCGTCACCGGCCGCACGACGATCACGGGCATCCCCCGCGACATGCCGAACTTCCCGTTCGCCCCCGGGCCGATGGCCGACAAGTACCCGAACGGCCATCAGAGTCACGCCGACCCGACGTGCGGGTGGGGGAGCGGCATCAATCAGCTCCGTACCGAGGTCGAGGTCTGCCAGGACGGCAATCTGCTGTATCCGGATGCCACGGCGAATGGCTCAGCACCGGCGATCGAGGCGACGAAGGATGCCGCCGAGGGCATCATGGGCATCGAGATCCCGTACTACGTCTTCATCGACATGCACGGATTCGCATCGCTCATCGACGCGCTGGGTGGTGTCGACATCGACGTCGCCGAGCGCCTGCCGAAGGGTGGCGGGCCGCAGTACGAAGGGCAGCCGGCCGACGAGTGGGCGATCGGATGGATCGAGGCGGGCCCCCAGCACATGGACGGCGACACCGCCCAGTGGTACGCCCGGTCGCGCTACACGACGAGCGACTTCGATCGGATGCAGCGGCAGCGGATCCTGCAGCAGGCGATGCTCGCCCAGTTCACGCCGCAGACGGTTCTCACGAGGTTCCAGGACGTCGCGGCGGCGGGAGCCGACATCGTCCAGACCGACCTGCCGCAGTCGCTCATCCCGTTCCTCGCGGAGCTCGCGGTCAAGGCGCAGGAAGAACCCGTCACGACGATCGAGCTCACGCCGGATGGCGGAGTCAACGAGTACGAACCCGACTTCGGCTACGTGCAGCAGATGGTCCGTACGGCACTGCACCCGCCGACACCGACCGCCGAACCGGAGGGCTGAGCCATGGTCGCCACGTTGCGGGTCGTGCTCGACCAGCTCGTCGCGCCGACGGATCCGGAGCTCGTCGAGGCGTCGCGCGAACTCGCGCGCGCCCTCGTGCTCGCGACCCCCGCGGGGTGCGAGGTCGAGGCCATCGCGCCTGCGGGCAAGGACGAGGTCGAGGGGGTCCCCGGTCTGGCCGGTGTCCACCGGGCGGCGCTGCCCCGCCGAGAGCTCGCGACGGCACTGCAGATGGGCGTGGCTACAGGCATCGGCGGCGGCATGATCCACTCACCGACGCTCTTCGCCCCGCTCGTCCGCCACGACCGCGTCCACGGCAACGACCAGACCGTCGTGTCCGTGTGGGACGTCCGTGCGTGGGAATCGAGCGCCGAGCTTCCGCGGGGCGCTGCGATGTGGCAGAAGGCGATGCTCAAGCGTGCGGTGAAGTTCGCGGATGCCGTCGTGGTCCCCACGCACGCACTCGCCGAGCGCGTGCGGGAGATCGCGCCGAAGCTCGGCGATCGGCTCCGCGTCATCTCTGGGGCGTCTCCGCTCGACTTCGCCGTGCCGCGAGACGAGATCGGACGACGTCGAGGCCTGAGCGTTCCCGAGGGGTACCTCTTGCTGTCGGGTGGCCCGATGCCCTCGCACGAGCTCTCGGCGGGACTTGCCGGGATCGCGGCATCCGGAATCGATCTGCCTGTCGTCGTCATCGACGTGCCCGAGGGGCTCGAACCCGCCGTCGTCGACCTCGCGTCGGCTGCTGGCATCCCGGAGCGTCGCGTGCACGCGCGCGGCGCGCTGGAGCAGGGGGACCGTGCCGCCGTGTACGGGGCCGCTCTCGCGTTCGTCGCCCCGTCACGCCGCGCTAGCTTCCCGTGGCGCGTCGTCGACGCACTGACGCTCGGCGTGCCGGTCATCGCGTCGGACTCCGCCGTGCACCGTGAGGTCGTGGTCGACGGGGGAGTGCTCGTGGATGCCACGGATGCCGAGGCCCTCGGAGCCGCACTCTCGGAAGGGCTGTCGTCGACGGCATCCGCCGATCGCCTCGCCGTGATGGCGGGTGACCGCGGGAAGGTCTTCTCGTGGCGCGAGGCGGCCGACAAGGTCTGGGGCCTGCACGCCGATCTGTGAACCTCTCGGCCCGCGTGTTTGGCGTTCTGCCTGCTGAGGGAGTTAACTCGATAGTCGACACCTGCCCGAAGCGACTGTCGACACCTGCCCGAAGGACGCCATGAGACTCACATGGATGGACACGCTCCGTGGCGTGGCGATCCTGCTCATCGTCGTTTTACACGCGATCGCTCTTCCGGCACTCTTGTCCGGAGTCCCGTCGCCGCGCGTGTTCGACTATCTGAACGCCGCCGTCACGCCGTACCGCATGCCGATGCTCATGGCGCTGTCGGGAATGCTGCTGAGCCGCGCGCTGAAGAAGCGTCCGTGGCCTTATGCGCTGGGGAAGATCCGAGCACTGGTGTGGCCGTACGTGGTGTGGGTTGCCATCTACTGGCTGGTCGTCTGGCCGCCGCAGTTCCCGGCGTGGCAGGACTGGGTCGCCACAAGTTGGTTGTGGTACATCTTCTTCCTCGCGGTCTACTTCGCGATCGCACCCGTGGTCGTCCGCGTACCCGCCTGGCTCTCGCCGCTTCTTCTCTGGGCGATCTCGGCGGTCGTGCCCGATCCGGAGTGGACGCGATTCTTCCTGTACGCCGGTTACTTCTTCGGTGGCCACGCCCTGTGGACCTATCGGGCTTCCTTGCGCCGGTTCGACAGTCCGAAGGTGACCGTGGCCGCGCTGGTCGTGACGCTCGCACTGTCGGCGGCATACGTGCTGCAGGAGCGCGGTGTCGTCTTCCTCATCCCGCTGCGCAATGAAGAGCTCATCTACGCGCCCGCGACGATCCTCGGCGTGGGGGGACTCATCCTGCTCGCGCGCAAGATCGCCGATCGGTGGACTGGGCCTCTGCGGTACCTCGGGCGCAACTCGGTCGTCTTCTACCTCGTCCACTACCCCATCCAGATCATCGTGACGAGCCTGCTGGGAGCGGCCTGGCTGTGGGATTGGCAGCTCCACGTAGGACTCGGCGTTCTCGCGCCGCTCGTCGTGGGCGCCGCTCTGGTTTGGCTGCGCCGCTTCGCCGTCGTCGATGCCCTGTTCGTGATGCCCTGGCCGGGCGCGTCCGATCAGGATGCTCTCCGGCCCCGCGGCCTCACGCGGCGCTCCTTCTGACGGCGCGCACCTCGACGCACACCTCCCTGTGAGATGTGCGACTTCGGCGCGTCGCTGTAGTCAACTCGTGGCGAGAGGTGGTACTCAGGCGCAACTTCAGTCACACTGTTCACATGAGTCCCTCTCGTGTGTCGCTCATCCGTGCGCAGCTCGGTCGTACCGTGACCGTCATCGCCTCGTCCGTGGCCCTCCTCGCCGGACTGCTTGTGGCACCTGCCGCGACGGCCGCGCCTGCCGGCCCGGTCGATACCGCGCTCAGTGCGAACGCCCTGGGTTCGCCGGTGAAGACGGCCGATCTGTCGCAGTTCCGGCCCGGCAACATCATCAGCGATGAGGTGTTCTACAACAGCGGGACGATGTCGGAAGCGCAGATCCAGACCTTCCTGCAGTCGAAGGTCCCCTCGTGCCAGTCCGGGTACACATGCCTCAAGGACTGGTACGACACCACCCGCGCCACGAACGCCGACGCGATGTGCGCGGCTTACCCCGGGGGAGGCCGCGAACGCGCGTCGACCATCATCTACCGGGTGGCGCAGGCGTGCGGGATCAACCCCCAGGCGATCCTCGTGACGCTGCAGAAGGAGCAGGGTCTCGTGACCCACACGTGGCCCAGCACGAGCCGCTACACCATCGCGATGGGGCAGGGGTGCCCCGACACCGCGGCATGCGACACGCGCTACTACGGGTTCTTCAATCAGGTCTACGGCGCGGCCTGGCAGCTGAAGCGGTACGGCAACCCGCCCGGCACGAGTCAGTACTTCACGTGGTACGCGCCGGGCAAGACGTGGAACGTGCGGTTCCACCCCAACGCTGCCTGCGGATCGACGCCCGTCTACATCCAGAACAAGGCGACGGCGGCACTCTACTACTACACGCCGTATCAGCCCAACGCGGCCGCGCTCGCGGCCGGATACGCGGCGGCGAACGATCCATGCTCGTCGTACGGCAACCGCAACTTCTACAACTACTTCACGGACTGGTTCGGCTCGGTACAGGGCGAGATGCTGCAGCTTCTGCAGGTGTCGGGGACGTCTGAGCGATACATCGTCAGCATGGGTGGGCGATGGAAGCTTGCGACGGCGGAGATCGCCGCCCAGTTCCAGTGGATTTCTGCCCTGCGAGAGGTCACCCGGGCGCAGCTCGACGCCTTCCAAGATCGCGGGAATGCCGCGCGCGCGGTACGGACGGATAGTGGCGCCGTCTATCTGCTCGACAGCGGCGCTCGGCTGCGCGCCCGTGACGTGAACCAGGTTGCCGACTTCGGGTGGGATTATGGCGCGCTTCCGCTGGCAAGTGATGGACAGGTCGCGCGCTACCGCGACGGTGGCTGGCTCGAACGTACGGTGAGCGCCGACGGCCAGTCATACCTGATTCAAGGCGGCTCCAAGCGTCAGGTCGTCGATCTCGGCATCCTGCCGCGTTTCGGGATCCCCGCGCTGTCGTCGAGCATCTCGCCGACGATGCTGTCCGGGTACGCCACGGCCGCCCCGGTGGTCGGAGTCGGTGTCTACCGCGGGTCGTCGGCTGACTTCCGGCTGCGAACAGATGCCGGTACTTACCTTCTGCCCGCCGCCGCCGGCGACACGGCTCTCGCGCGCGGGGCCTCGCGGCTCACCGACGAGTCCCTGGCGTTCCTGCGGGCGTCGGAGAACATGCCGGTGCGAATGACGTCGAGCGGGCGCTCATTCGTCATGAGTGAGGATGGCTGGATCGAGGTGGCCGTGTCTGACTACCCGGCGAGTCTCGGGTTCGCATCGCTTCCCGCCGGCGCGGCCTCAGGTCTCGCGTCCGCCGGGCGGGTGTCCGGCCCCCACTTCATCCGCGAACGCTCATCGGACCAGGCGTATCTCGTCTCGGGAGGCACGGTCCAAGCCGTATCGTCCGCGGACCAGGCGTGGATTACACGCACGTACGGCGTCGGCTCGCGCGTCTGGATCGTCCTCGACGGGGTGATCGGTGAGGCGACGACACCGGAAGGACTCGTGCGGAGCACCTCGGGCGACGCGTACCTGCTCGACGGTGCGCGCGCGTATCGCATGCGTGATTGTGCGCAGGTTGCTGCGTGGGGAGGGAACTGTGCATCCCTCCCATTGGTCGCCAACGCCAAGATCAACGGCTACGCGAACGTCGGAACGCTTCGCGACCTCGTTCGCACACCCGCGGGGACGACGTGGCTCCCGCAGAACGGCGTGATGCGTCAGGTTCTGGATCCTGCGATCCTCGCGGTCTATGGCATTTCGTCCGCCCCGAGTGCGGTCTCGGCCGCGACGGCCGACAAACTTCCCGTGGGCGAGCCGGTCCTCGCCACCGGCGTGTACTCGGACGGAGGAGCGGGGCGGATCGTGGCCAACCGCGCCGGCGAGTTCACTCTGACGGCCGAGCAGGCGGTCGGTGTCGTGGCGGGTTCCGTTCGCGCACTCACCCGGGCGAGCTTCACGAAGATCACGGTGGACGGGGCGATGCCGACCCGGCTCCGCAGCGACGGCCGATCGTTCGTGCTCACGCGCGAAGGCTGGCTCGAAGTGTCGGCGGCGGCCTACGGCGGTGACGGGCTGTTCGCGGCGCTCTCCTCGCAGGCACACCAGGGCATCGTGGTCGCGGCGAACGAACAGCGTCCGCACTTCATCAGGGACGACGCGAGCGGTCAGGAGTACCTCGTGTCCAGCGGTGCGGCGCAGCCCGTGGCCGGCGCCGCAGAGCGCGCGCTGATCACGCGCGCCTATGGTGTCCCCCCGCAGGTGTGGCCCGTCGTCAGCGGTGCCCTCTCGGGGGTAAAGATCAATCACGATATGGTCGTCAAGGACGCACAGGGCGCGGTCTACCTCATCGATGGTGCGACACGCTACAAGATGAGCGGGTGCGGCGCGGTGCCCGACTTCGGCCGAGATTGCGCGACGCTTCGTGTTCTCAGTGCGTCCCAGATCGCGGCGCTGACGGATGGCGGGAGCCTCGCGCCCCTCCTCCGGTCGCCGGAGGGCTACGCGTGGTTGATCCAGGGCGGTACGCGCCGCGAGGTGCCGGACACCAGCGTGCTGGCTGTCTACGGCATCGGCGGTGCGACGACGTCAGTGTCGGCGAAGCTCATCGCGGGCATTCGTCTCGGAGCTCCCGTCGTTGCACCGGGCGTCTATGACGACCGTGCGGGCGACGTGCGTGTCCTGACAGGCGACGGAGTGACCTTCACGGTTCCCGCCGCGAGCCGAATCGGATCCGTCGTCGCAGCGGCTCGGACGATGTCGCCCGCGTCGATCGACCTGCTGACGGCCCCACGCGATCTGCCGACGCGGATGACTGCGGGCGCCCAGTCGTATGTGTTCACGACGGAGGGCTGGCTCGCTGTCGACAAGACCGCCTACACACCGAACACCTTCATGGCGCTCGGTCCGCGCGCGAACCTGGGGCTGCCCTCGGCTGGCACCGCGGGAGGCGCGCACTTCGTGCGGGAGCAGTCAGACACGCAGGTGTACCTCGCGTCGGGCGGTCTCGGCGCCGTGGCAGATGAGGCGACGCGCGCGTGGATCTCAGCCGCGTATGGTGTGCCGTCGAAGGTGTGGGTCGTGCCCAACGGCACGCTCGGCTGACGCGCGGAAACGCACGGCGCCCTCTGACGCTCGTCGGAGCATCGAAGGGCGCCGTCGTTCGGTGCGCCTCCTGTGCTACTTGAGGAGCTTGCGTTCCGCCATCTCGGCGAGCGACCGCTCGTAGCCGTCGGTTTCGAGCGGCTCGGACTGCACCCACGCGACGAATCGTTCGATGCCGTCTTCGAACGGGACGCGCGCCTCGAATCCTAGGAGTTCGCGTGCGCGGGTCGTGTCTGCGACGTTGTGGCGGATGTCGCCGAGGCGGAAGTTGCCCGAGATCGTCACGGGTACCGTCGTGTCGAACGCGCGGAACAGCGCGTCCACGACGTCGACGACGGTCGTCTGCACGCCGGATCCGATGTTGGCCACCGTGCCTCCGGCGTCGGAAGCCACGCACGCGAGGAACGTCGCTTCGACGACATCGTCGATATAGACGAAGTCGCGACTCTCTTGGCCGTCCTCGAAGATGTTGATCGACTTCCCCTGCCTGATGAGCGTCGAGAAGATCGAGAGGATCCCGGTGTAGGGGTTCTTCAGCGACTGGCCCGGCCCATAGACGTTCTGGTACCGCAGCGCGACCGGCTCGATGCCGATGGTCGGCGCCGTCGTCATGATCAGCGCCTCTTGAGACTGCTTCGTGATCCCGTAGACGGATGACGGGTGGAGGAGCGCCGTCTCGGGGGTGGGGATGAGCGTGAGCTCGTCGTGCCCGTTCATGTGGACGTCGAAATCGCCGCCCGCCATATCGTCGGCCGAGCGGTGCGGGGGGAATACGACGTCACCCGACGCGGTGCGGTAGGCGCCTTCGCCATAGATCGAACGCGAGGACGCGACCACGATGCGCCGGACGGTGTGCGGCTCATTCGTCAGGATGTTGAGGAGTTTCGCCGTGCCGCCCACGTTCGTGTCGACGTAGCGGTCGATCTCGTACATCGACTGCCCGGTGCCGGTCTCCGCCGCGAGATGCACGACTACGGTCACGCCGTCGAGCGATGAGCGAAGGTCCTCCACCGACGTGACGGTGCCGATGCGCACGTCGGCGATTCCGTCGAGCGAGCGGAGGAGAGGAGACGTCGTCCGAGGCTCGTCCCCGTGCACCTGCGCGACCAGGGAATCGAGGACGGTGACCCGATGATTCGAATCTGCCAGCCTCCGCGCGAGCGCGGATCCGATGAACCCGGCGCCGCCGGTGATGAGGACGTGCTCGGGCATGAGTGATGGCTCCTACAGGTCGAGAATCGGAGGATCAGGACGCAATGGGAACGACGTCAGCGAGTCGTGGGTGCTGACGGTCCTTCTCGGACAGGTCGGCCCGATCGAGCGAGATCGGCCACGGCACCGCCGTCGTCTCGTCAGCGAGGTTGAGGAACGTGTAGTGGGCGTCGGGCGTCCAGTGGTCGTTCACGAGATACGTGTACGCCGTGTCGGGCTCGAGCGTCTGGAACGCGTTGCCGACGCCGCTCGGCACGAAGATGGCCGTCGAAGGGTCGATCTCGGCGGTGAAGAGCCGACCGAATCCCTCGCCCTCGCGGAGATCCACCCAGGCACCGAACACCCGACCGGTGGCCACCGAGATGAACTTGTCCCACGGCTCCGCGTGGATGCCACGGGTCGTGCCCACGTTGCGGTTGAACGAGATGTTGTTCTGGACGGGACCGAGATCGGGCAGCCCGAGGTCCGTCATCTTCTCGCGTTGCCAGTTCTCCTTGAACCACCCGCGATTGTCGCCGTGAACCGGGATGTCGAACAGGATAAGGCCGGGAATTGTCGTCTCGTGAGCTGCGAGCGCTTTGCCGTACTCCATCGTCACTGCCCTGCGATCGCGTACTTCGCCTCGGCTTCGGCCTTCTGCGGCCTCCACCAGTCCTCGTTGTCGCGGTACCAGGCGACCGTGGCCTCCAGGCCGGCGCGGAAGTCGCGGAACTCGGGCTGCCAGTCAAGCTCGTCGCGCAGCTTCGACCAGTCGATCGCGTAACGGCGGTCGTGGCCCGGGCGATCGACCACCAGGTCGTAGGCGTCGGCGGGCTGGGCCATGGTCTCGAGGATCATCTCCACGACGTCGCGGTTGGACTTCTCGCCATCCGCGCCGATCAGGTACGTATCGCCGATCGCGCCGCGCTCGAGGATGCGCAGGACGGCGGACGAATGGTCGTCGGCGTGGATCCAGTCGCGGACGTTGCGGCCGTCGCCGTACAGGCGGGGGCGTACGCCGTCGATGACGTTCGTGATCTGTCGCGGGATGAACTTCTCGACGTGCTGGCGGGGCCCGTAGTTGTTCGAGCAGTTGCTGATCGTGGCCTGGACGCCGAACGAACGGACCCATGCGCGGACGAGCAGATCCGAGCCCGCCTTCGTCGACGAGTACGGGCTCGACGGGTTGTAGGGGGTGTCTTCCGTGAACCGCTCGGGATCGTCGAGTTCGAGGTCGCCGTACACCTCGTCGGTCGAGATGTGGTGGTAGCGGATGCCCGTCGCGCGGGCTGCTTCCAGGAGCGTGAACGTGCCGACGAGGTTGGTCTGGACGAAGGGTGCCGGGCCGCTCAGCGAGTTGTCGTTGTGCGACTCGGCGGCGTAGTGCACCACGGCGTCGTGACGGCTGAAGAGATCTGTCACGAGTTCCGTGTCGCAGATGTCGCCGCGGACGAACTCGAAACGCTCGGACGGGAGCCCCTCGAGCGAGGCAAGGCTTCCGGCATAAGTCAGCTTGTCGAGGACGGTCACCTTTTTATCGGTGTGGGTGAGGACGTAGTGGACGAAGTCCGATCCGATGAACCCTGCGCCGCCGGTCACGAGGAGTCTTTCCATTTGCCCGAGTTTAGCCGGTGACGAGGTGCATCTTTGCTCTACCTGATGAGCAGCGCGTTTGTCTCGGCCCTCGCCATGCAAGACAATGGCACCATGCGCGGCATCGTTCTAGCCGGTGGCACCGGCTCACGCCTCCACCCCATCACTCTCGGGATCTCGAAGCAGCTCGTCCCCGTGTACGACAAGCCGATGATCTACTACCCCCTGTCGACATTGATGCTCGCCGGCATCCGCGACATCCTCATCATCACCACGCCGCACGATGCGGAGCAGTTCGAGCGCCTCCTCGGCGACGGATCGCAGTTCGGCATCTCGCTCACGTATGCCCAGCAGCCTTCGCCGGACGGCCTCGCGCAGGCGTTCGTCATCGGCGAGGAGCACATCGGCTCGGACTCGGCTGCCCTCGTGCTCGGCGACAACATCTTCTATGGGCAGGGCATGGGAACACGCCTGCGTCGCTACGAGAACCTCGAGGGCGCGGCGGTCTTCGGCTACTGGGTCGCCGACCCGACGGCATACGGCGTCGTCGAGTTCGACGAGTCTGGTCGCGCGCTGACCCTCGAGGAGAAGCCCGAAAAGCCGCGCAGCCACTACGCGATCCCCGGCCTCTACTTCTACGACAACGACGTCGTCGAGATCGCCAAGAGCCTCACGCCCTCGGCGCGAGGAGAGCTCGAGATCACCGACCTCAATCGCGTCTACCTCGAGCACGGTCGACTTCAAGTCGAGGTTCTTCCGCGAGGAACCGCCTGGCTCGACACCGGCACATTCGACTCGCTCAGTGAGGCGACGGAGTTCATCCGCACCGTGCAGAAGCGGCAGGGCCTCTCGATCGGCTCACCCGAGGAGGTCGCGTGGCGTCTCGGCTTCCTCTCCGACGACGAGCTGCGCGCGCGTGCCGAGCCTCTCGTCAAGAGCGGCTACGGCCGCTACCTTCTGGAAGTGCTAGCGCAGGGTCATCACAGCTAGACGGGTAGAATCCCCTTTGGTCGGCGGTGAAAGCACCGCTGCATTTCGATTTGCGCGCGACAAGACCGCCGTATCGAGGAGTGAGCTTTTTGCATATCGAACAGCGCGCCGAGGTGGCGGATCCGATTCCCTTCCCGCAGGACGGGCGGCGGGTCGTCTTCTATCTCCTGCACGACACCCGCGGGGATGTCGACGACTACATCGTTTACAAGCTGTCCCAACTCCGGCCCTTCGCAGAACACATCTTCGTCGTCGTCAACGGGCAGCTCACCGATGCGGGCCACGCCCGACTGGAGTCCGTCGCCGACACGGTGTGGGTGCGAGAGAACATCGGGTTCGACGTGTGGGGCTACAAAGAAGCCATGGCGGAGTTCGGCGCGGATCGCCTCGCCGAGTACGACGAACTCATCCTGATGAACTACACGTGGTTCGGGCCTGTGCGCTCTTTCGCGCCGTTGTTCGAGCGCATGGACGCCGAACGTGTGCACTTCTGGGGAATGACGGACTATCCCGGCGAGAAGCCGAACCCGTATACCCGGACGGGGGAGATGCACCGGCACATCCAGTCGCATTGGATCGCCGTCCGCCGGGCGATGTTCACCAGTCCTCACTTTCGCGATTACTGGGACACGATGCCCATGATCACGACCTACGTCGACTCGATCCTCAATCACGAGACGCGATTCACCCACCACTTCGAGGAACTCGGGTTCATCGACGGTGTCGCCTACTCGTGGGAGGACTACCCGTCGCGGCACCCTGCGCTCTTCAACGCCGATCTGCTGATCGATGACGGCTGCCCCGCGCTCAAACGTCGCGCGTTCTTCCATTACCCGCCATACCTCGATCAGCATGCCGTCATCGGTCGCTGGACGATCGAGAAGGCGGCGGGGTACGGGTACCCCGTCGAGATGATGTTCCAGAATCTCGCGAAGAACTCGCCTCCCAAGTCGCTGTACGCCGATGCCTCGATGATGGAAGTGTTGCCAGACGTCGACGTGTCATACGACGCGTCGAAACCCCTGCGTATGGCGGCGGTCGTGCACATCTTCTACGACGACATGACGGACGAGCTGATGGATCGGCTCATCATGCTGCCGGACACCTTCGACCTCTACATCACGACGACGGATCAGACGAAGGCGGACGCGATCCGCCACGTGCTCGACCGGCGGGCCGATGAAAAAGTGGGACACTCCGAGATCCGCGTCCTCCCGTCCAATCGCGGTCGTGATCTCTCGGCCTTCTTCATCGCGTGCCGGGACGTCCTCGAGGTCGGGCGGTACGACCTCATCGTCAAGATCCACTCCAAGAAGACCGTGCAGGACTCCTTCAACCACGGTCGCTACTTCAAGTACCAGCAGCTCGACAACGTGTTGCACTCGCCGGGATATGCGGCCAACGCCGTGGCGCTCTTCCAGAAGGAGCGCGGTCTGGGACTGGCCTTCCCGCCGATGATCCACATCGGCTACCCGACGATGGGCCGAGGGTGGTACGCGAACAAGGTGCCCGCGGAGAAGCTCGCGGAGGAACTCGGAATCAAGGTGCCCTTCGACGAGATCTCGCCGTTGGCCCCCTACGGTTGCTTCTGGTTCGCGCGACCGGAGGCGCTCAAGGTCCTCACGGATCGAGAGTGGAAGTACGAAGAGTACGCCGCGCCGAACAAGCACATGGACGGCAGCCTTGCGCACGTGCAAGAGCGGCTCATCGCCTATGCAGCCGCCGAGAGCGGCTACCACACCCGCACCATCTCCACGACAGAGCACACGGCGATCAGTCACGCGGCGCTGGACTTCAAACTCGACCAGATGGGCGCCACGATGCCGGGCTACCCCATAGATCAGATCCAGTTCCTCCACCGCGCGGGCTGGCTGGGGCACGGGGGGATCGTCGCACTGACCCGGGTCTACCTCAAGCTCAATCACCCGAAACTGGCGGCAGCACTGCGGCCCCTCGATCGACCTGCACGTATGACACACGCGTGGATCTGGCGACTTCGTCACTACAGAGAGATCAAGAGATACCGCGAGGAGGTTGAAGGTGACCTCACTGAAGGCGAGCTTCGACCCGCGGAGTAACAGCATCGGCTTCCTGCGCTGGCTCATGGCCTTCATGGTCATCTTCTCCCACGCAGGCCCGCTCGCCGGCTTCTACGGAGGTCACGACCTCGGGACGCAGTGGAGCACGGAGCAGTCGCTCGGCGGGGTGGCGGTCGCGGGGTTCTTCTTCCTCTCCGGCTTCCTGATCACGAAGAGCAAGATGGGTCGATCATCGACCCCCCGCTATTTCTGGCGTCGGATCATGCGCATCTTCCCGGCATGGTTCCTCGTCCTGATCGTCACAGCCTACGTTCTCGCGCCGATCGCGTGGATGCGCGAGAACGGGACGATGGACGGGTTCTGGAACGCCGCGATCGAATCGCCGCTGACCTACTTCTCAAACAACATGTGGCTTCCCCTCATGCAGCACAACATCGCGGAGATGGGGACGAGCCTTCCCTTCTACACGATCCACGGCGGGTTCGAGTGGAACGGGTCTGCGTGGACTCTCGCGTTCGAGTTCGGCTGCTACATCCTCGTGGCGATCCTCGGGATCATCGGGGCCCTCTCCAACCGACTCATCGGCGGAATCATCGCGACCGGGATCATTCTGCTCGCGATGATGCAGTGGCTGGGCATGGGCAACATCGCGTCCCTCACTCCTGCGTTCGGCGACTATCGCGTCTTGCTCCTCTACGCGCCGTTCGCCTTCGGCATCCTGTTCGCTCTCTTCGGCGAGAAGATCCCCATCGACAACAGACTCGCGATCGCGTGCGTCCTCATCGCGGGATGGACCTACGCAAAGGGCGGCTGGCTTGTCGTCGGCCAGTACGCCTTCTGCTACCTGCTCATCTGGTTCGCCATCAAGGTCCAGTTCCTCAAGAACTGGGACAAGCACGGGGACTTCTCGTACGGCATCTACATCATCGCCTGGCCTCTGATGCAGTTCGGGGCATACTTCGGGCTGCAGAACGCGGGATGGTTGGTCTATCACCTCGTCATCGTCGCGGGATGCCACATCTACGCTTACCTGAGCTGGCATCTCATCGAGCGACCTGCGCTGCAGCTCAAGGACTGGACGCCGAAGTGGCTGCAGTCGCTGCTCGCCCGCACGCAGAAACCGAGACACGCGGCGCTGGACTGGTTGGACCCGGCACGCGCGTCGGCCAAGGCCGCGCGCTCTGCTGACGCCGGCGCTGTCGCTGCGATGCCGCTTCTCGCGGACGGCGTGACGACGACGCCCCCGGCAGTGGGTGGGCCGGATCTTGCGATCACCCGTCCGCGGGACGGTGGCGCATGACCGCCACGGGCCCCGACATCGTCCACGGTGCGCAGATCCCCAGCCCGCGCTGGTGGCGCCGCTACCGAGACATCCCGCTCGTCGTCCTCGCAATCCTGTCCGTCGCCGCTGCCGTCATCGGGTGGGTCACGCAGTATCGTCTCGATACGGCCGCATCGGCGCCCGCCGCCGTGGAATCTGCGTCCCGCGTCGACGGGGCGGCCGCCGCCGCGTGCCGCGCGTCGATCGCTCCACCGGATGGGCAGCCTTGGATCGAGGCGGACGGATCCGCGGCGGAGGTATGGGCCGCGAACGCCGACGCCCTCGCCGGGCCCGTCGTGACCGGTCGTGATGGGTGGGCGTTCTACAACGACCAGGTCGAGGAGAATTTCTCGCAGGCCGTGGGCCGCCGCTACCTGACGGTCGCCGAGGTCGAGGCCTGGCACACGTACTTCGTGACGCTCGACTCGGCCCTCCGGGAGCAGGGCATCGAGCTGTCGATCCAGATCAGCCCGTCAGCGACCAGCGTGTACCCCGAGCAACTCCCGGAGTGGACCGACGGCATCGTGGGTTCGACGCCGCTCGACCAGTTCCTCGCCGCGTCCGCGGATCTGCCCATCGTGGACTTCCGCGCCGACCTTCGTGCTGCCGCAGAATCCGACGCCGTCTACACTCCCGTCAACAGCCACTGGACCGATTGGGGTGGCTATGTGGCGTGGCAGACGTACGCGGCATGCCACGCGGCCTCTGAGCCGGCCGACGCGCCGCTGTGGGTTCCCGAGGTCGACGGCGTCGAGAGCACGCGTGTCTTCAACGAGTACGCCGCGTCCGGCATCCCGGACGCGGAGCCCGCGTGGACCGTTCCCGTCTACGCCGAACCGTTCGCGGACGTGCAGGTCACGGCTGCCGATGGGACAGTGACGATGACCGACGGCGTGACGCAGGTCGATCTCGGCATGCTGCCGGCATCGACGCGCACCGAGAATGCACGGAGCGATCGGAAGGCTCTCATCCTTCGCGATTCCATGGGGAACGCGCTCACTCCGTTCTGGGGTCAGTCGTTCCTCGAGACGCAGCAGATTCAGCACCGGTACGACGACTGGTCCAACCCGCCGAACTACCGCGCGCTGGTGGACCAGCACCAGCCGGACGTCGTGATCGTCCAGCTCGCGGAGCGTCATCTCGTCAACGCGCCCGCCCCCGGAATCACGACGGGATACTGACGCGCTCGCCCGCGCGTCGTCAGGCGGACGCGGCGGAGTCGCGCGCCATGACCTCACGGATCACGGTCGCGTCGCCCCAGACGCCGGGGGAGTCGTAGGGGCGGTCGGGGAAAGCGCCGTACTTCAGGTGAAGACCGAGGTCGTTGTCGGCGATGAACTTCTCGACCTGGTCTGCGAGTGAAACGGGCTCGCCCGTGCAACAGTTCATGGTTCCGGAGACGTCTGCCGCGTCCGTGAGGGCGGCGAGCTGGCGGCCGAGCTCTTCGACGCGGATGAAGTCGTAGAGGCTCTTGCCGGTCGTGAAGGGAAACTCGCTCCGCCCCTCATCGGCCGCGTCGAGGAGCTTGCGGAAGATCGATTGACTTCGGCGGTCGTCGCCGTAGATGTAGTACGCGCGCGCCCAAGCGAGGGACGTTTCGGCGGGGAGCGCAAGGGCGAGGGAGCGGCGGAGTGCGTCTTTCGCGATGCCGTACTGCGAGAGGGGGGCTGTCGGGGTGTCTCCCTGGATCGCGCCCTCCCAATAGCCGACCTCATGCATTGTTCCGAGTGCGACGATCCGTCTGACGCCGCGATCGGCCAGTCGGGTCAGGAGATCGAAGTGCGCGGACAGCTGAGACATATGCGCCGCGGAGTTGTGACGAAAGCCGTCCTTCCACGCGAGGTGCACGACGGCGTGCGGTGTCGGACCCCACACTGCCGGGTCGAAATCGGGGGCGAGGATGTCTGCTTCGACGACGGTCGCCCGAGGATCGAGTTCGGATCCACGGCCCGGACGGACTGCCGCGACGACCTCGTGACCCCGGTCGGCGAGCGCCGTGACGACGTGGGGACCGAGGTAGCCCGCAGCTCCCGTGACGACGACTCGTGACATGGCGGATCATCCTTTCGTGCGAGGCGCGGGGCCGCGGCTCCTCCGACCGACCGCCCGCCTCGAGGTGGGCTATGTCGAGGATATCCGGACGGTGGCGTGCGACGAATTGCCAGCCGAGTCCTCGGTATAGTGTTGCAGTTGGCATACGTAGGTGGAGCACTTGGACACGACTGATCGGTTCGCCCGGCTCGCCGAGACCCCCTTCACGACAACGGACGCGCGAGGACTCGAACTCCCCGTCCGCGGCGGAAAGTTCCGCGAGATCTGGGAACGTCGTGATCTGCTGGGGCTTCTCGTGCGGCGCGATCTTCAGGCGCGCTATCGCGACAGCGTCCTGGGATTCGTCTGGACGCTCATCCGCCCCATTGTTCAATTTCTCATGTACTACCTCGTCCTCGGGCAGTTCCTGCGTGCGGCCGAGGGTATTCCGCAGTTCGCGATCTTCCTCTTCGCAGGGCTGACTATCTACGCCTTCTTCGCTGAGGCGGTGCAGGGCTCCACGACGTCGATCCTCGCGAACGCGGGCCTCGTGAAGAAGATCTACCTTCCTCGCGAGATCTTTCCACTCGCGAGTGTCGGCGCGGCCGGCTTCATGTTCCTGGTGCAGTGCCTCGTCCTGCTCGGGGGCGCGATCATCTTCCAGGCACTGCCTCAGCCAGTCGCAATGCTGTGGTTCTTCCCTGCTGTGCTGCTGCTGCTCATCTACGGGCTGGCCTTCGGGATACTGCTCTCGGCGCTCAACGTCTATCTGCGCGATGTTCAGTACGTCACCGACGTCGTGATCATGCTGGCAATGTGGGGTTCTCCGATCGTCTATGCATGGACGATGGTGAGTGACGCGTTCCGAACCCTCGGACTCCCGTCATGGGCCCTGGAGATCTACACCAACAACCCGATCACGCTCGGTGTCCTCGCATTTCGAAAGGCCTTCTGGGGGGCAGGGACGGCGGCCGACTATCCCGAGGACCTTATGCTGCGCATCGGTATCGCAGGTGCGGTAGGCCTTGTTCTTCTGTTCATCTCGCACCGGGTGTTCACCCGGCTGCAGGGTAACTTCGCGCAGGAGATGTGATGGCTCGCCCCAAGCAGATCGGTCCCGTCGTCGTCCGTATCGAGGACGTCACGAAGCACTTCGTCGTTCGGAAGGACAACACCCTCAAAGAGCGCGTCGTGCATTTGGGTCGCAGAGGTCGAACTCATCGCCAGTCCTACACCGCGGTCGACGGTGTCTCCTTTGAGATCAAGGCCGGGACAACGGTTGGCCTGCTCGGTCCGAACGGATCCGGCAAGAGCACACTCCTCAAGCTGATCGGTGGCATCCTGTCGCCGTCGGATGGCAAGGTACATACGCGTGGACGGATGGCGGCACTTCTCGAACTCGGAGCGGGCTTCCACCCCGATCTCAGCGGACGCGAGAACGTCTTCCTCAACGCGTCGATCCTGGGCATGACACGCACCGAGACAGAGGATCAGTTCGCGTCCATCGTGGAGTTCAGCGGCATCGGCGACTTCATTGACACGCAGGTCAAGTTCTACTCGTCAGGCATGTTCGTGCGTCTCGCGTTCGCCGTGGCCGTGCATACGGATCCCGATGTGCTGTTGGTCGACGAGGTCCTCGCCGTAGGTGATGAGGCTTTCCAGCGCAAATGTATGGAACGCATTGCGCGATTCCGGCGCGAGGGGCGCACGATCATCCTCGTCTCGCATTCCGCCGCTCAGGTACAGGAACTCTGCGATCGGGGCATCGTTTTGAAGGAGGGAGAGGTCGTGTTCGATGGTGACACCATGGATGCGATCTCGGCTCTGCGCGACGTTCTGGAAGGGCGTCGTGTCGGGGAGTTGCCTCCGCCGGAGCCCGTGAAGCCCATCGAGGTCACCCGCATCGAGGTTCTCGACGAGTCGGGACGTGAGCGCAAGAAGTACCCCGTGGGCGAGCTCCTTCGACTCAAGATCCACGTGAACGCACGCGAGGCCATGTCCACGTGGGCGGTCGGCTTCAGCATCGACACGCCGATCGGTCAGATGGTGCTCGCCTCGAACACCGATCGCCTCGGAGTGGAGCTCCCTCCCATACCTGCGGGCGCCTCCTCGATGGAGTTCGTCGTCGAGAGCGCGCACTTCGGACCGGGTCAGTATTTCGTGAATGCGAATGTGTCGGAGGTCATCGACATCGACACTCATGTCCTCTGGCAGGGTGCGCGCTTCACCATCACGGGCGATCATCGCAACCTCGGTACGGTAGCGGCCAGCATCACGGCAGCGTGACGAACTCCATGGCACCATCCGGAGCCGGCCGTTGACAGATCTCCCGAGATCCCTGAGACCGCGATGGCTCGACCCGGCCATCGTGGGGCTCCTCGTCGTGGTCGGCGTGGTGTCCTGCTACGTGCGGGTCCCGTCCGAGCACCTTGACATCGTCTGGGCCGAGGATGGCGAGATCTTTTTGCGTCAGCACCTCGATGACGGGTTCTGGTCGACGCTGTTTCGCGGATATGCCGGATACCAGCACTTCGTGCCGCGATTGGCCGCGGCGGTCGCGGTCCCATCCACTCCTCTCTGGGCATACCCGCTCGCAGTTTTCGCGATATGCGCCCTGCTGACCGGGCTCGCCGGCGCGGCCGTCTACTGGCTCAGCCGAGACATAGTTCCCTGGATTCCCGCGCGGATCGCTCTGGGACTCATCACGTTCGTCCTGCCCCTCGCCATGCAAGAGGTGATCGGCAATCTCGCCGATCTGCACTCCTACGCGATGTGGCTTGCTCCGTGGCTCCTTCTGTCCCGACCCCGACGATGGTGGTCGGCGACGCTCTGGGGGGTCGTGGCCTTCGCGGTCTTCATGACGGAGGTCCAGGCCGTACTGTTCCTGTTGCTCCTGCCCTTCGTGGTGAGACGGTCACAGCCGCGCACACTCCCCATCGCCGTTGGCGCCGTGATCGGCTCGATCTGGCAGATCGTCACGGTGATCACTGTCGAGCGTGGCTCCAACTCCGAGTGGTTCGGCATACCCTCTCTCCTGGGCGGGTACCTGGTGAACACCGTCATGCCGTTGCTCTTCGTCGCGCCGGACTCGGTGCGCGCACGGCTCGAACAGAGCGGCCTCATCATCCCCACGGTGATCCTGCTGCTCTTCGTGATCGCCTTCGTCGTCGCGATGATGTGGGGGAGCGGCAGGCAACGGCTCCTGGCCATCGCTCTCGCCGCCGCATCGTTCGCAATCTATGCAGGCGGAGTGACCATCGACGGCAGCGCGGGATTCCACTACGCGGATGACGCGATGCCGATCTGGGAACGCGCGGTCAACATCCGGTACGGAGTGAGCTCGGGAATGCTCCTTGCAGCGCTCGTGCCTCTGGCGGCTGCCATTGTCCATGCGCGTGCCGCTCGAGTCCCCCGAGCCGCGGTCGCACTGCGAAGCGTCGCATGGCTCGCCGTCAGCGGCCTCATCCTCACGATGTCGGTCGCGTCGACCCGCGCGATCTCGACACGCGGCTGGGTAGAGGCGACATGGTCCTACAGCGTGCAGACGCAACGCGCGAGCTGTCTCGACGGTCACCCCGATGA
The DNA here is from genome assembly GCF_006715145.1 of Microbacterium sp. SLBN-146. NCBI lineage: Bacteria > Bacillati > Actinomycetota > Actinomycetes > Micrococcales > Microbacteriaceae > Microbacterium > Microbacterium sp. SLBN-146. The sequence continues at coordinate 3,514,091 of NZ_VFMR01000001.1, read as the reverse complement.
GCGAAGGAGGTTGCCCATCGCACCATTGCGGGAGATCTCCCTCAGCTGCGCGCAACTGAGGCAATGACGACGGGTGGTCTTTCGCTCGTCGCCTAGGGTAGATGGGTGAGTTCGAGCCGCACCACCAGATTCCCTGCGCGGGCATTTTGGTTCTCTTTCGCCATCTCCTTCCTGCTCCTGGGTGCCTGGTCTTTCGCCAGTCCGCACATGGCCTCTCCCGACGAGCCCGCCCACGCTGCGAAGGCCGCCGCGACCGTTCGCGGACAGTTCGTGGCGGACGAATCGGAGTTCAACGCCGGTCGCGGCAACTTCCAGCTTCCGGCGCTGTTCGATCAGGCGTGGAACCAGACGTGCTTCGCCTTCCAGCCCGACACGCCCGCGAGCTGCTCACCGGAAATCGGCGGCGATCTCGAGCGGATCACGGACGTGACATCTCACGTCGCCCGATACAACCCGGTGTATTACGCGCTCATCGGGACTCCGACACTCGCCCCGCTGAGTGAGTGGACGTTCGCATCGATGCGACTCGTGAGCGCGCTCATCAACGCGTTCCTCATCGCCCTCACCATCACGGTCGTCGTTGGTCTCCGTCGACCATTCCTCCCGCTCTTCGGAGTATTGGCCGCGATGACGCCGATGACGTTCTTCATCGGCGGCTCGATGACACCGCAGGGACCGGAGGTGTTCGGCTCCCTCCTGGTCGCCGTGAGTCTTCTGGCCCTGGTCTTCGATCCCGATCCCGACCGGATTCGGCACCGAGGTTGGGTTCTCGTGATCGGTACCGCGTTCTTCGTACTCGCGCGCGGCCTCAGCCCGGCCTATCTTCTGATGATCATCGTCTTCGTCGTGCTGGCCGCACCGCGTTTCGTCACCGTGTGGGACACGATCAAAGACCGTCGTTTCTGGGGACCACTCGCGGCGTGCGTCGGTCTGTCCCTCGTAGGCGTCGTCTACACGCTCGCCTCGGGCAGCTTGGCGCTCGGAGTCGTCTATCCGGACCCCACCCTGACGGCTCGTGACGTCGTCACCACCATGCTGAGGGGCACCGACTACTACCTCGAGCAGATTCTCGGAACCTTCGGATGGGGCGACACGCACCTGCCCATGCTGTTGCTCATCGGCATCGGCGGAGTCGCTCTCGCTCTGGGAATCCTGGCGATGGCCTTCGGTTCCTGGCGCGAACGTTCGGTGCTGACGCTCGTCGTCCTCGCATCGATCGTCACACCGATCGCTCTCCAGGTCGCAAGCTTCAGGGAGTCGGGGATCGTGTGGCAGGGGAAGTACATTCTGCCTATCGCGATGCTCGCCCCCGTCCTGGCGGGCTTTATCGCGGCGCGTGCGGATGCTCTGACACGTGCCTCAGCCGGACTTGTGCGAACGGTGGCCGCACTGGTCGCGATTCTGCAGGTGTGGGCTGTCGTCGTCAACATCCACCGGTACGTCAACGGCGCTAATGGACCGTGGACGGAACTGATCCCGAACCCCTGGGCCCCACTGATCCCAGTCGTGCTGATCGTCGGGGTTCAGGTGGCGTGCTGGGCGTCGGTCATCTGGGTGGTGCGACGCTGGTCACGATCGCTCGACGCTGTGCAGCCGATCAGCGAAAGTCCGGCGCGCGCAGCGACAGGTAGTGAAGCCGACTGAACTCGCGTCGCGATTTCAGTACGCCGTCGAGGATCAATCCGATCAGCCACGCGAGGAACGCGAGGATCACGAAACCCATCGCCAAGATCGCGGTGGGGAATCGCGGGACCAACCCGGTCGCGAAGAACTCAAAGACGACGGGAAGGCCCAGGATGACACCCAGCAGCCCGAGAATGGCGCCCACGACGCCGTAGAACATCATGGGTCGCTCGTGCCGGATCAGGCCAACGATGAGTGACAGGATCTTGAATCCGTCGTGATACGTCCGGAGCTTGCTCTCGCTGCCCTCGGGGCGGTCTTTGAAACCGACGGGCACTTCGATCTGCGGTACTCGCAGACTCATGGCATGCACCGTCAGCTCGGTCTCGATCTCGAACTCCCGAGAGAGCGCAGGGAAGCTCTTGACGAAGCGACGAGAGAACACGCGATACCCGCTCAGCATGTCGCTGACAGGCGACTTGAAGACGCTGCCCACCAGCTGGTTGAACCCGCGGTTGCCCAGTTCGTGACCGGGACGGTACGCGCTCGTGGTCGTCTGCTGACGAACACCCAGGACGTGGTCGTAGGGCCCGCTGTGCAGCGCCTCGATCATCCGGGGGAGGTCCGCCGTCGCGTACGTGTCGTCGCCGTCGATCAACACGTAGACCTCGGCGTCAACGTCCGCGAACGCGCGTCGCACGACATTCCCCTTGCCCTTGGAGGACTCGCGCCGCACGTGCGCCCCATGAGCCTCGGCGATCTCCGCGGTGCGATCGGTGCTGTTGTTGTCGTAGACGTAGATCGCCATCTCGGGAACAGCCTCCCGCAGATCACTGATCACCTGAGCGATAGCCGCTTCCTCGTTATGACAGGGAACGATCGCGGCGATCGTCGGGGCAGGGCTCATCACTAAAAGTACTCCTCGGCGTGTTTCGCTCGCGACCCTCAGCCGGCGCAAGCGGGCTCTAAGCTATCATGGGCCGTTCCTAGGCCTCGGACGCGAACAGTCATCGCGGGAAGGCAGTGAGCGCACCAATGACTCTTGCGGCTCGGATCTCTACGCAGCTCCGGCAGGGCGGGGCCTTCCTCGTCGTCGGCGGCGTCGCCTTCCTCGTCGACGCGGTGACGTTCAACCTTCTCGCTTTCGGAGTAGATGGGCGGGGGCCTCTCTTCGACCTGCCGCTTGTCGCGAAGACGGTGGCGATCGTCATCGCGACCGTGGTGACATATGTCGGCAACCGATTCTGGACGTACGGCAAACGGTCGGTGACCCAGACGTTCTCCCGCTATGTGATCTTCATCGCGCTCAACATCGCGGCGACCGCGATCCAGCTCGGCTGTCTGGCCTTCTCCCGCTACGTCCTCGGCCTGGAGGGGGTCGTCGCGGACAACATCGCGGGCACCCTGGTCGGACAGGTATTGGCAACGGCGTTCCGCTACGTGACGTATGGGCGGTGGGTCTTTCCTGACGACGGTGGCCATGCCAAGCAGGTGGTCATCGAGCAGGCGTAGATCGCCCGGCCTTCACGACCGTCGATGCACCGTGCGATCGTAGACCCACGTTTCACAGCGGCGGACAGTCGCCAACATCGCGCAGACGAATCGCTGCGGCACGCTCAGCCTCCTCTTGAGCGATCGGATGTACGCCTCGTCGTTCTGGCAGAGGAGCTGATCGTCGGCGGACAGCGCACTCGCGCGAGCGAAGCGGATGGCACTCAAGCCGTAGTAGGCGCGGGCGGGAAGGATCCCGGCCTCGAGCGAAAGCTCGAAGCAACGCCCGTGCGCGAGGATGATGTCGTGGTAGTAGGACGTCGAGCGAAGCTGATGCGAAACACTGTCCCCGCGTTGCAGCCAGAGATAGAGGTCATCGCTGCATGACGCCACGCTCGTCATACGGAGATAGAGGTCCATGGCGACGGCGACGTCCTGAGCGAAGCGGCCCTCGGGGAACCGGATTCCCTGAAACAACTCCGCTCGATACAACTTCCCCCAGTTGGCTTCGCTGAAGTACATGAGCTCACGGCGAAAGAGACGCCTCACGAGCTTGCTGAAGACCATCTGGTAGCTTCGGGCCGGATTGTCGAAGGAGATCGTCTTCCCGGTCGCTCCCGTCACGGTTCGTGCGAGTTCCTGAGATGCGCCGCTCGCCCCGACGTTCACCCATCGACAGCAGCTCATGTCGGCCTTCTCGCTCTCGAGCATGCCGACGAGTCGCTCCACCAGGTGCGGCCGCATGAGATCGTCGTTGTCGCAGAAGGTGATGAACTCCCCGCGGGCCATGTCCAGCCCTCGATTCTGGGCGCTGGCGATTCCGCCATTCGCTTGGTGAACCACGACGACTCGAGGGTCCGAGGACTCGAGCGCGTCGCAGATGGCACCGGACCCGTCCGTCGAACCGTCGTCGATCAGGAGCACCTCGATGTTCCTGTGCGTCTGCGCGAGGATCGAGGTCGCGCACGCGTGCAGATAGCGTTCGGAGTTGTATACCGGAACGATGATCGAGACGAGGGCAGCCGTTGGCGCGGAGTCTGTCACCCCGCAATGGTAGCGAGCATCGGGGTGAGGGCCGCGCTAAACTCGCTCCAGGGTGAACCGCCCGCACAGCCATCACCTCGCGGAGCGCGCCATGGATCTTCTCATCGTCGGCTCCGGCTTCTTCGGACTCACCATCGCGGAGCGCGCGGCGGCATCCGGCCGCAAGGTCGTCGTCATCGATCGGCGGGACCATCTCGGCGGCAATGCCTACAGCGAGCTCGAGGCTGAAACGGGAATCGAGGTGCACCGATATGGTGCACACCTCTTCCACACGTCGAACCGGACGGTGTGGGAGTACGTCAACCGCTTCACGAAGTTCACGAACTACGTCCATCGCGTCTACACGACGCACAAAGGTGTGGTCTTCCCGCTGCCGATCAACCTCGGCACGATCAATCAGTACTTTCAGGCGGCGTACTCACCCGACGAGGCGCGCGCTCTCGTGCGCGCTCAGGCCGAGGAGTTCGATGCGAGAAGTGCGGCCAATCTCGAAGAGAAGGCGATCGCCCTGATCGGACGCCCGCTCTACGAGGCATTCATCCGCGGATACACGGCGAAGCAGTGGCAGACCGAGCCCACCGCACTGCCTGCGGAGATCATCGGTCGCCTCCCGGTCCGATACTCGTACGACAACCGCTACTTCAACGACACGTGGGAGGGCCTCCCCGTCGACGGCTATACCGCGTGGCTCGAGCGGATGACGGATCATCCGAACATCGAGGTCAGGCTCTCAACGGACTACTTCGACGAGAGTCAGCCGTTGAACAGGAAAGCGACAGTCGGACAGGTGCCGATCGTATACACGGGGCCCATCGACCGCTACTTCGACTTCGCAGCTGGAACGCTCTCGTGGCGCACGCTCGATTTCGAACAGGAAGTGGTCCCGGTCGGCGACTTCCAAGGGACCCCCGTGATGAACTACGCGGATGCCGAGGTTCCCTACACCCGCATCCACGAGTTTAAACACTTCCACCCGGAGCGCGCGGATCGCTATCCCGCAGACAGAACCGTCATCGTCCGCGAGTACTCGCGATTTGCGACCCGTGAGGACGAGCCATACTACCCGGTGAACACGGCCGACGACCGTGAGGGCTTGCTCACCTACCGCGAGCTGGCGAAGGGAGAGCCGAGCGTCTACTTCGGCGGTCGTCTCGGGACGTATCAGTACCTCGACATGCATATGGCGATCGGGTCGGCTCTGTCGATGTGGAACAACCTGCTCGCCTGAGTCGTCGAGCTGGGACGGCTCAGCGGGTGCCGGGAGTGCGATCCCTCGCGGTTCAGTGGAACGTGAATCCACCGGGCGACAGAGTGAAACCCTCTCCGGTGGCGGTGACGCGGCACGTCACGTCGTCGTTCGACACCGTGCAGCGCGTGCCCTCGTAGCGGATGCTCATCCCGGCGGGCACCACAGGGATCGAGCGCTCCGGGTACCCGAACCAGTTCGGGTAGAGGTGAGACGCTCCCATGTACGGAGTCACCATCACGGACTGAACGTACGGCCCGGTGTCCGGGTAAGGCTGCGGGAGGATATCGGCGAACGTATCGACAGTGCACGACGCGGTCCCCGGCGTCGTGGTGAAGTGGCCGACGGTGATGATGCCGCAGACGATCCGGCCGTCCTCACTGCGGAATTCCACCCCGGGAAGCGGAACGTTCCCGTTCTGGCGGTCTATCGCGTGGGAAACGTAGCCGACGGGGTCGACCTCGTCGAGCGGACGCGGTGGCGCGAGGTAATCTGATTCCTGCGGAACGGGAACGGCATGAGACTCGGCGGGTGGCGCGGATGGCGCCGGGGACGCGGAGACTGAGGAAGAGGAATCCGACGCCTGGCTCGTCGGGGACGGGCTCGGGTTCGACGGTGTCGCCGACGGTGTCGGCAACACGGGGCTGCGGGAACTCGACTGCTGAGCAGTCCCGGTGTCACTCGTCGTCGCACAGCCGGACAGCACAATGCAGACGGCGAGCAGTCCTCCTGCGGCGATGCGCTTCATAGTTCGAGCATAGGAGTAGCCTGACGGCGGCACACGCGACGAAGGTCACGCGTGTGTATCGAACCGAATCCTGTGCGTGTGGGGCACCCGCCTAGAATCGAGATGTGACAGCCACCGTCGGTGCTCCGGGCTCGCCCCGACGCTACCTCCACTCGCTGTGGCTGCTCTCCGCGCGTGATCTGCGCGTGCGATACGCCACCAGCGCGCTCGGCTATCTCTGGTCGGTCCTGGACCCCCTCGTGATGAGCGCGATCTATTGGTTCGTCTTCACGCAGATCTTCCAGCGCTCGGTGGGGCACGAGCCATACATCGTCTTCCTCATCTCGGCGCTGCTTCCCTGGGTGTGGTTCAACTCGGCGGTCTCCGACTTCACACGTGCGTTCAGCAAGGATGCTCGGCTCGTGCGTTCGACATCGATTCCGCGATCGATCTGGGTCAACCGCATCGTGCTGAGCAAAGGTGTGGAGTTCCTCTTCTCGCTTCCGGTCCTCGCGGTCTTCATCGTGCTCTCGCGGCCGGCCGTGGAGCTCAACTGGGGACTGCTGCTCTTCCCCGTCGCAATGCTGCTCCAAACGGTCCTGCTCGTGGGTCTCGGGCTTCTCATCGCGCCCCTGTGCGTGCTGTGGAGCGATCTGGAGAGGACGACGAAGCTCATCCTCCGCGCGTTGTTCTACGCCTCCCCCGTCATCTACGGAGTGTCGGATCTGCCGGGCGCGTTCGAGACGTTCGCCGCGTTCAATCCGCTGGCCGGGATCTTCGCCCTCTACCGCGTCGGGTTCTTCCCCGAGGAGTGGGATCCGTGGGTAATCTCGATCAGCGCCGTCATGTGCTTCGCGTTCCTCGCTGTCGGAATCGCGGCGTTCCGCAAGCTCGAGCGGTCCGTCTTGAAGGAGCTGTGATGACGACATCTGGCCTCGCGATCGAGGTCGAGGATCTTGGCGTGCGCTTCCGTAGAAACCGTCGTGGTCGCCGGAGCCTCAAGGACCTGTTCTCGACCTCCTCGCGACGAACGCGCCCCGATGAGTTCTGGGCACTGCGGGACGTGACTTTCACCGTCCAGCCCGGGGAGTCGATCGGCGTCGTGGGGCGGAACGGTCAGGGTAAGTCGACCCTCCTCAAGCTCGTCGCCGGGGTTCTGCTTCCCGATGAGGGGGACGTCAAGGTCAATGGAGGAGTCGCACCGCTGATCGAGATCACGGGGGGCTTCGTCGGAGATCTCACGGTGCGCGAGAACGTTCGCCTCACATCGGGTCTTCACGGGATGTCGCGTGCCGAGGTCGAACGACGGTTCGACGGGATCATCGAGTTCGCCGAACTGCGCGACTTCGTGGACACCCCTTACAAGCACTTGAGCAACGGAATGAAGGTGCGCCTCGCCTTCGCCGTGGTCTCTCAGTTGGAGGAGCCCATCCTCCTCGTCGATGAGGTTCTCGCCGTCGGCGACAAGGCCTTCCGCGAGAAGTGCTACCGGCGCATCGACGAGCTTCTCGCCGCGGGCCGCACCCTTTTCTTCGTTTCGCACAGCGAGCGCGATCTCCGCCGATTCTGCACGCGCGGCCTGTACCTCGATGCACACCGGCTCGCGATGGACGCTCCCATCAACGAGGTCTTGGATCGCTACAACGCCGATCACCCGACGGGCTGACCTGGGCGCGTCCGCGAGGTTCGAACGGTCGTCAGCGCGCCATTCTATGCCTCGAGCGGCGTCATCGGACGCCACAGAGCATCGCGCGAGATGCGCCCGCCGTCGCGGAGTCCACGGAAGAGGTTCGAGGTCCCGCGCACCTTACGCTCGACGAACAGCAACCGCACGAGCTCCTTCGCGAAGGTCAGCGCCGTGCCGAGGCCGAAGAGAATCGGGTTGTAGACGCCCAGCGTCCGGTAGTAGTGCTTGATGTATGCCCGATTGCGCATGATGTAGTAGCGGTAGGCGTCGCTCGACGCGTTCATGTGGCGGATGCCCATGTCCCACTGCTTGATCTCGCGCGTGCGACGCAGGACGAACTCGTCCACGATGACCGAGGTCGTGAGTCTCGACGCGAGCCACCCGTACGTCTGGTCATCCCAGTAGATGAAGAAGCGGGGGTCGGGGAGGCCGATCTGCTGGACGATGTCGCGGTGGATGAACATGCCCTCGAAGCATCCCGAGTTCATCTCCTTGTACCCGGACGCGTCGAATCCGGACGGAGCGAACGGAATGGGGATGCCGAGGGGCTCGGCGATCCGGTACTGCCAGTAGAACTCACTGCCGTCGTAGTCGTAGCGACGGCCCTGGATGCTCTTGAACCGCGGTGCCCACTTGCCCATCTTGGCCAGGCCATCGGGGAGGACCTCGACGTCGTCATCCATGAGCCAGATCCACTCGCTGCCGAGTTCGTAGGCGATGCGCGTGCCTTCGCTGAAGCCTCCGGAGCCGCCCGTGTTGGTGTCGAGTCGGCGGTAGACGATCTCGGTGCCGACGAGGTCGCGGTGTGCTTCGACGACATCGGCCGTGTCATCGGTGGACGCGTTGTCGACGATCACGACGTGGCCGGGCTTCGGATCCATCCGCGCGATGCTCTCGAGGAGACGCGTCAGCAGCCCTGATCGGTTGTACGTGACGACGGCGATCGTGGCGGAGGCGGGGGAGAAGTGTTCGGCAGGCGTCATGGCGGGGCTGTCGGATGCTGGGGGCATGGCCCGTGAATCCTACCCTGAGCGAGCGCTACAAAGCCTGAACGCCGAGTGACTCACCCGCCCGCGGGCACGCGCGGCAGGCCCGCGTCCCTTCCGCGGTCCACCCTTTCCCGCCAGGACCGCGACTGACCTGCCCGCACGGCGCACAGCACGAGCAGCATCAGTCCCGCGCCCGTGAGGGTGAAGCTCTCGAAGAACGAGTCGATCATGAGTGCGATGAGCATGAGCGGAGTCCACGCGTAGACGACCGAGCGGCGCTCGCTCGCGTCGAGCCACGAGCGCACGAGGGCCGTGCCCACGAGCCCGATGAAGAGGATGAGCCCCACCCATCCGAGCTGCAGGAGCACGTCGAAGAAGGCGTTCAACCCCGTGCCGTACACCTCGCCGAGCTGGTAGTTGATGCTCGCGAAGGGGATCCCCGTCTCCTGCCACGGCCCGTACCATCCCCAGCCCTGCACGGGCCGGCGGACGACGTAGTCGAGCATGACGTTCCAGAGATCGACGCGCAGCGAGAAATCCCGCCCCGCGTTGATGAAGGCGATGATCGGATGCCGCGCGAGGTACCCGACGATGACCCCCACCACGACGAGCGAGCCGAGCGCCCATTGGAGCGCGCTCCGCTGCTCGCGGCGGGCATGGCGGACGAGCGTCAGGGCTCCCGTCGCGAGCCCCATGCCGACACCCAGTACGAGGACGGTGGGGGAATCGGAGAGCACGCCGAGTGACCCGGCGAGCACGACCGAGGCGAGCGAGACCCCCGGTCGGACCGCTTGAGTCCGGTACTCGATCATGAACGTGATGAGCGCGATCACCGCGACGAAGCCGAGCATGTTGCGGGTGCCGAACATGCCTTGGATGGGTCCGAGATCGGCGATGTTCCCCTGAATGCCCAGGAAGCGGAAGGGGATGTCCAGAAGGATGCCGGAGAGGATCTCGAGCCCCAGCGAGACGCCGAGGAGCACACGCAGGACGTCCGCGAGCGCCCTGACTGTCTGCAGCGTGTCGCGGATGTGTCCGATCACGACGGCGAGGAAGACGATCCCCGCCATCGCGACCCAACTCCACCACGTGTCGGTGCGGTCGAGGCTCCAGAAGACGCTCGCGAGCGCCCACCCGACGAACGCGACGAGGGTCGTCGGTACGAGGCGGACGAACGAGATCTCTCGGCGACGGGCGATCAGGACACCGATGCCCAGCACGCAGAGCCCCGCGATGATCGCGACGTAGGTGACGCGTCCCGACATCCGTTCGATCGCGAAGGACGACAGGACGGCCGCGAGGACCGTGACGGTGTACGCCCGCGCGAACGCGGCGGAAGCCAGCAGCGTCCCGAGCCAGGTCGGCCGCGGAGCGCCGGCCGCGCTCACGCGTCCTGCTTCGTCGGCTCGCCGCGCTCGATCGCCGCGCTCTGCTCGGCCGGACCCACGCCGATGTGGGGCGACTGCTTGATCTTGAAGCCGAACATGAGCAGGAACATCCAGCCCCACAGCAGGAGCGGCGTGGACTCGGCGAACCCCTGCACGAGAAGGATCGTGCCGACGAGCGTCGGAAGCAGCGTGAGAGGAGAGTAGGGGCGGTCGGCGCGGAGGTCCCACCGTGGCCGGTCGACGGCGAAGAACCACGTCCGCCAGACGTACGCGAAGAAGAGGAGCGAGAGCAGCACGACCCCGACGACGCCGAGCTGGAAGTACACGTCGATCCACATGTTGTGGGCCTGCATGACGGTCTGGTCGTGGTCGATGATCCAGCCGTCGAATGCCGGCTCCCACGAAGGCCACGGCGTCGCGAAGCCCCAGCCGGCGAACGGGCGTTCGGAGGCCCGCTCGAGGACGGCGCTCCAGATGCCCTCGCGTCCCGTGAGGTCGGCGCTTCGTCCGAGCGACGTGAAGATCGTGTCGCGCAGGAGCCAGAGTGCGAGGGCGCCGCCGACGCCGATGACGGCGTAGCCGACGTAGTACTTGGTGCGCTCGCCGGGGTGTCTTGTCCGGCGCATGAGGAGGACGGTGGCGAGGACCAGCACGACGGCGGCTGCCGCGACGTACGCCGTGGCCGAGGCCGCACGCACGAAGAGGAACGCCGACAGGGCGATCCAGCCCAAGAGCAGGGAGCGACGCGGCGCGCGGGCGGCGTACCGGATCGCGAACACGATCATCGCGACGAGCGCGACGGGGCCCAGGAGATTCGCGTTCCCCATGATCCCCTGGAGTCGCCCGCCGTCGAACAGATTGTCGCGGGACCAGTACAGGATCGGGTCGGACGCCGTTTCCACGACGAATCCGGGGAGCACCGGCGCCTGGATCACGAGCGACACCCACAGCTCGAAGATGATCGACAGTGCGATGACCCACTTGAGAGCCGACGCGATCGTGCGGACGAGTTCTCGCCACGTCAGTACGGCGCCCACGAAGAACGCCTGGACGGTCGTGACGTAGAGCAGCAGAAGGGTGAGCGCGGATGCCGCGGGCCACGCCGACCACAGGACGGACGCTGTCGCCCAGGTGATGTATGCCACCCCGAACCAGGGAAGGCGCCGCCACTGCACGGGCGGACGCACGATGAACCACAGGATGATCGAGACGAGCATCCCCCCGACGGCGACGACACCCGCGACGATCTCACCGAAGGCGTGGACCCATGCGACGCCCGCGAGCGCCGTGAAGAGCACGAAGGTGCACCACCCCCGCAGCATGAGATGCCCGGTCTTCTCTCGGACCGGGGCTGTCGGCGGGGCCGAGGCCGGGTGCTTCGAATGGACGGCCATCGTTTCCCAAGGGTACTCGGTCCTCCCGATACCCTCGGAGGCATGCTCGTCTCCCTTTCGAACACGCCCCGCGACTACGCGTGGGGCTCGCAGACGCTCATCGCCGACCTCGAAGGGCGAGCCCCGTCCGGTGCTCCCGAGGCCGAAGTGTGGTTCGGCGACCACCCCGGCAATCCCGCGCTGACGGGGGACGGGTCGACGCTCGACGCCTGGCTTGCAGCCCAGGGGCAGGGGCAGCTTCCCTACCTGCTGAAGCTTCTCGCTGCGGGATCCCCCCTGTCGATCCAGGCCCACCCGTCGAAGGAGCAGGCGCGCGAGGGATTCGATCGTGAGGATGCCGCCGGCATCCCGCGCGATGCGGCCGAGCGCACGTATCGCGACGCCAATCACAAGCCCGAGCTGGTCGTGGCGATCTCGCCCGAGTTCCGCGCCCTCGCGGGGCTCCGACCGCTCGCCGACACGCGCCGCCTGCTGGCTGTCATCGGCGACGCGGCGGCGGGGCTGACGTCGCGTCTGGACGGATCGGATGCCGCGACGGCCGACGCCCTCGCCTGGGTGCTGTCTCCCGCGGCGGGAGACGACGTGCGCGCCATCATCGGTGCCGCTCGCGACGCCTCCTCGACGGAGTTCGCCGCGGAGCTCGACCTTGTCCGTCTCCTCGATGATCAGTACCCCGGGGATCCCGGCATCGTCGTGGCACTCCTCATGAACCTCGTGACGCTCTCGCGCGGCGAGGGGCTGTTCGTGCCGGCCGGCGTGCTCCATGCGTACCTCGAAGGCCTCGGCGTCGAGCTCATGGCCGCGAGCGACAACGTGCTGCGCGGAGGCCTCACGCCCAAGCACATCGACGTCACCGAACTCGTCTCGGTCCTCGACGCAGGTACGGGTCCCGCGCCGGTCCTCCGCCCCGCGGCGCTCGCCGACGGCGTCGAGGGATACGACGTGCCGATCGCCGACTTCGCGCTGCGGGTCGTCCGCCCCACCGGTTCGGAGATCGACGTGACGCTTCCCGGGACAGCCATCCTGCTCGCGACGGCGGGGCGGGTGACGGTCACCGGCGCGGCGGGGGAGATCGTGCTGGTGCCGGGCGCGGCGGCGCTCGCGACCGCCGACGAGGCATCCGTTCGGGTGTCCGGTGAGGGCGAGCTCTTCGTCGCGACGCCCGGTTCCTGAGGTTCGCGACACGCCGACGGCGCGTCGCGAACGTTCAACTCGGAGGTGAGGGTTTACGATCCGCGACTTGACCGGGGCGAACTACACGGGTGTAATTACCTGTACACGCAAACCAGCGTGACGAGTAATACCTCCGGGGGGAGAACGAGATGACCGGTTCGCAGTATCGTTCTGGCGTTCCCGACAATTGGTTCGTCGATCCCGTCAATCTCGGGGTTCCGGGCGTGCGCCGCCCCCTCGAAGTCGAGGACGAGAATCCGCTCTCGTGGCAGACCGACGCCCTCTGCTCGCAGACCGACCCCGAGGCCTTCTTCCCGGAGAAGGGCGGGTCGACGCGCGACGCGAAGCGCATCTGCACGACGTGCGACGTCCGCGACCAGTGCCTCGAGTACGCGCTGCAGAACGATGAGCGCTTCGGCATCTGGGGCGGGCTCAGCGAGCGCGAGCGCCGCAAGCTCAAGCGCCGCGCCGGCTGACGCCCCGAAGCGACGACTGTTCCGAAGCAACGGCGGTTCCGAACGACCGGTTGCTCCGAGGGGCATGACCGGCTGCACAGGCCGATCTCCCCCTTCGCCGAGAAGACGCAGACCGTCCGAAATCGGCACTGAGGGCAGCAGTTCGGGTCTTCTCGGCATCCGAAGTTCCCGGCGCGTACTCACCGACTCGCTCGCATGCGCGCCTAGGCTGACGACGTCATGCCCGCCCGTGTTCACGCTCTTCTCGTGGTGCGTCCCGACGGCCGCACGCCCGCCGCGCACCACCTGCGGCGAACTTTGGCGGCGCTCGCGGTGCAGACCCGTCCGGTCGACAGCCTCACGATCGTGCTGTGCGGCCAAGAGCCCGGCGTCGTCGAGGCGGCGAGGATCTCGCGCGCGGGAACCGTCGTCGAGGCGTCCGCCTCGACGCGCTTCGCCGATGCGCTCGCTCTCGCGAGTCCCGCGGAGGGGGCGGACGCCGTCTGGCTGCTCGCGCAGGACACGACCCCCGACCCCGAGGCCCTCGCGCGTCTCGCAGGCACCCTCGAGCTGTCGCCGTCGGTCGGATTCGCGGCGCCCAAGCTCGTTCGTGCCGACGACCGAAGCGAGATCGTCTCCCTCGGTGTGTCGATGACGGCAACCGGACGCTCGGTCGGTCTCGCAGACGGCGAGCTGGACCAGGGCCAGCACGACGCGACGGAAGACGTCCTGGGGTCGGATATCCGCGGTGTCCTCGTGCGCGTCGACACGTGGCGCGCTCTCGGCGGACTGGACCCCGCGCTGCACGGAGCCGACGAGGGGCTCGATCTGGGGGTTCGCACACGTCTCGCGGGCGGACGCGTCGCGCTCGCGCCGACGGCGATCGTCAGCGTCTCCGGCGACGGTGTCGCCGGCATGCCCTTCCCGACGACGGCGGCTCACCGGGCTCGCCGGGCGTTCGCACGGCGCGCGGCGCGACTGCATCGGCGACTCGTCTACTCTCCGGCGTGGGCGCTGCCCCTGCTGTGGTTGTCGCTGCTGCCCCTCGCCGTCGCCCGCACCGTCTCGCACCTCGTGCGCAAGCATCCGTCCCTCATCGGGCCCGAATGGGCTGCGACAGCCGTCGTCCTCGTGCAGCTCGTCGCGGTCGCTCGCGCGCGGCGGAGGATTTCTCGAACGCGCCGCGCCCCCTGGTCGCAGCTCACGTCGTTGCGCGTCACGAACAGTCAGCTGCGCGCTCGGTTCGGCGACGATCCGATCGAACCGGGCGGTCGCGTGCGCACGGAGCTCCGCTTCTTCGCGGGCGGCGGCGCGTGGCTCGTCCTCGGAGCACTCCTGACCTCGGTCGTCGCATTCCCCGCGCTCCTCGCCTGGCCGGTTCTCGGCGGAGGGGGGCTCCAGCCGCTCCGGAACACCCCCGCGCAGCTCTGGGCCGACACCCTGTTCGGTCAGCGCGCGCTCGGACTCGACACGATCGCGCCCGCCGATCCGTTCTCGGCCGTCATCGCCATCGTCGGGTCCCTGTGGCCCGCCGATCCCTCCCGGGGACTCGTCGTCCTGTGGCTGCTCGCCCTCCCGCTCGCGGCGCTCGGCGGATGGTTCGCGGCGACGCGCGTCACCGACCGCTCGTCGCTGCGAATCCTGGGCGGTGCCGTGTGGGCGCTTGCACCGACGTTCCTCGCCGATCTCACGCAGGGGCGGCCGGCCGCGCTCCTCGCGCACCTTCTGCTGCCGTGGCTCTTCTACGCCGGAGTCGTCGCCCACCGGTCCTGGGCCGGAGCGGGTGCGGCATCCCTCCTGCTGGCCGGCGTCATCGCGTGCGCACCATCCCTGACCCCGGCACTCGTCATCCTGTGGCTCAGCGTGCTCGTACTGACGGCGATCCTGCGTGCGGGCCGCGGAATCGGGCGGATCATCTGGGTCATCGTCCCCTCGATCGCCCTCGCGGCCCCGCTCGTCTGGCACGCCGTGCGCGGCGGTGGGCTGTGGACTCTCCTCGCTGATCCGGGCGTCCCGTGGGCCGGGCCACAGGTCGCAGCGGATGCCGCGGGCCGGGCACTCCTGGCGGCGGGTATCCCGACCCCCGACTTCGCCGGCTGGGCGACGTTCCTCCCCGACGCGCACCTCTGGTGGGTGCCGCTCCTGGCCGCACCGATCGCGGTCCTTGCGCTCGTCGCACCGCTCACGCAGCGTTGGGCGGTCGGAGCGACGCTCCTCGGCGTGACGGCACTCGGCTTGGCGACGGCGTTCGCCGCGGTGGGAGTGTCGGTCGCGTTCTCCCAGTCGACGGTCGTCGCCCTGTGGCCGGGGACGGGGCTCAGCCTCGCGTGGCTCGGCGTCCTCGGCGGAGCCCTCGTCACGCTCGACGCGGGCCTCGCCCCGCGGGTCGCGATGCTCCGCGGCGCCGTCGTTGCGGTGGTCGCCGCGGGAATCCTTGCCCTGTCGATGCCTGCGCTGACGGCCGTCGCCCGAGACACGACGCTCATCGCCGGGGCCCCGGTCAGCACGCTGCCCGCGTACGTCGCGGTGCGAGGCGCCGACGACCCTGACGTCGGGACGCTGGTCTTGACGCCGCAGGCTTCGGGAGCGCTGTCGGCGCGCGTCGTCTGGGGCGGGAGCGAGACCCTCGGCGCGCAGAGCACCGTCGTAGCCACCCGCACATCTCCATCGGGCGACGATGAGGAGATCGCTGCCGTCGCTGCGGGCCTCGTCACGGGATCAGCGGACGACCTCGTGGCGTCCCTCGCGTCGCGGGGTGTGAGCTTCGTCCTCCTCAACGAAGGCGATACGGAGCAGGAGACGGATGCGGCCCGCGCGCTGCGCCTGTCGTCCTCGTCGGCGATCGACCAGCGGGACGGACTCGAACCCGTCGGCGAGACTGCGCGGGGCGTGCTCTGGCGCGTCATCGGGGATGTCGCCGACAGGCCGGCGACCTCAGCCGTCGTGGACAGGACCGCGACGATGATCGCCGGCATCCAACTCGGGGTCGTCGCCGTGTCGCTCCTCCTCGCCTTCCCGACGGCGGCGTCGCGCCGAGAGGCGCGACGGATGCCGCGCGTCGTCGGTCCGCACTGGGAGGAGGGGCGTTGAGCGATCGCAGAGTGTTCCGGTGGGCGACCACGAGCGCCCGTGTGCTCGTGGGGACGGTCGTCGCCGCGGCATCCGTCGTCGGTGTCGTCACCGCGATCTCGATCCCCTGGCCGACGTTGACACGGGAGCCGGTCTCCATCGAGGCGACGCCCGCGCCCGCCGCGAGCACCGTCTCGTGCGACGGCGGCTTGCTCGTCCAGGCACGCGACCTCGACGCCGCGGGCGCCATCGAGGTCGCCGCCGTCCAGACGGTCACCTCGGGCGTTCTCCCCGGTGCACCGGAGCCCGTGACGGCCCAGCTCGCCGCTTCCGACGTCGCGAGCGGTCTCGGCCCCCTCGCGTTCACCGCCGAGCCCGGGCCGAGCGGCCGCACCGACCTCGCGGCATCCGGGTCCGCCGTCGCGGCCTTCGACGACCTCGTCGGTTTCGCCGCGTCGGTCTGCCGTCCTCCGCTCATGGAGTCGTGGCTCGTCGCAGGGTCCGGCGCGACGGGGGCCGCCGACTTCGTGATCCTCACCAACCCCGGAACCGTTGCGGCGACCGTCCAGCTCACCGTCTACGGTGCGTCAGGCCCGCAGGTCCCTCCCGGCGGCGCGGACATCGTCGTCGCAGCGGGTTCCCAGCGCGTCGTGTCGATCGCCGGCCTCGCACGGGGAGAGGAGAGCCCCGTCATCCGGATCAATTCCCGCGGGGCACCCGTACAGGCCGCCGTGCAGTCGAGCATCTCGCGCGTCCTCGAACCGGGCGGTGTCGACCAGGCGAGCGCAATCGCGGCGTCCGACACGACGCAGCGGATCCTCGGCATCGTCGTGGGGGACGACGACGACGCCTCCGACGGATCGCCGACGCTCATCCGGCTCCTCTCCGCCACCGCCGATGCGCAAGCGACCGTGACGGTGCGTGGCGTCGGCGAGTCGGCTGACGCGGTGTCGCCCCTCACCGTGCCGCTCGTGGCGGGTGTTCCGACGGAGCTCGCGCTCGAAACGTTGAGCCCTGGTGACTACATCCTCGACATCACCGCGACGGCGCCGGTCGTCGCGGCGGCCTGGCACACGACGGGCTTCGGTGCGGGTGTCGACTTCGCGTGGCATACGCCGTCTCCGGAAATCGACGTGCCGACGCTGTTCGCCGTCCCGGGCGGCCCCGAAGCCACGATGACGCTCGAGAACACGGGCGATGTCGAGGCGACCGGCACCGTCTCGCGGCGCGACGGATCCGCCATCGTCGATTTCACGCTGCGTCCCGGCGAGAGCACGTCGTTCTCCCTCACCCGACGCGAGGTGTATCTGCTCGACGGCGGTGGGGCCCCGTTGCGGGCGGCGGTCACGATGGCGGCGCCCGACCAGTTGGCGGCCTTCGCCGTGTGGCCCGCGGATGCTGCGGCGCCCGCCGTCACCGTCTTCCCGTAGCGCGAGTCGAGACCGTCAGAATCGGAAGCGCTCCGGACCGAGATCCCACGGATCGCGGTCGAGATACTGCGCAGCGGCGCGGAACACCGCACTTTCGACGATCATGCGGCGATGCAGGTCGTCGTCGCGGTGGGGGTGGCTCAGTCGCTCGATCGGGATGCGGAACATGATGATGCGCTTCTCGGCCGTCAGGACGCGCCAACGGGGGATCCCGTCGGGGTCTGGCCCGAGGGGCATGTCGGCGATCTCGAAGCTCACGTCGCGCAGCTCCGTCCACGCCGACCGCAGGAATTCGGCGGCCGTGCCGACGGCGAGGTCGAAGCGTTCGACGCGTGTGTCCAGAGGCGGCAGGGGTGGTCTCACGACGGCGCTGCGTCCCTGGCGACCATGCCGGCCGTGTCGGGAGGGACGTCGCACGGGCGGAGCCGGGCTTTGAGTGCGTCGCCAAGGCATGCGCCCATCCTAGGTTCTCGCGAAGGCTCTCCGCCCACGAGCGTGGCGGGGGCGTGGTTTGGTCTGGTGGGGCGCGGGTTGTACGCGCGGGGCGGGGATTGTGCGCCCCGGGCGTCGGGATGCGCCCCAAGCTGCGCATGGGTGGTCGGGCGGTCAGCGGCGCGGTGCAGTGCGGGTGCGGGGCGTGGTTTGGTCTGGTGGGGCGCGGGTTGTACGCGCGGGGCGGGGATTGTGCGCCCCGGGCGTCGGGATGCGCCCCAACCGGCGGGAGAACCTGGCGGACCGGGTTCGCGTCGGCGCGGCCTGCGGGGGTGAGGGTCACCGCGCGGATAGGGTTTCACCGATGCGCGAGAGACTGTGTTCCAAGGTGGCATGCGCCCGCGAGGCGGTGACGACCCTCACGTTCGACTACGGCGACCAGATGGCGGCGCTGGGTCCCCTGGGCGGGGGGACGGATCCGCACGCGCACGACCTCTGCGCCATCCACACCGATCGACTTTCCGTGCCCAAGGGGTGGGTCGTCGTCCGCCACGAGACGTTGCGGGTCTGACAGCGCTCAGCCCGCGGTGAGCCGTTCGACGCGTTCGGTCTCGAGCACGAGGGCGCGGAGCTCCCGGTCGCGACGGATCGCCGCGACCCCGCAGACGAACGTCTCCGGGTCGACGGGCGGGACGGGAGAGACGAACGGGAGGCACTCGTCGGCGAGGGATGCCGCAACGCGCGCCCGCGCGGCGGGGTCGAGGCCCGACGCCTGACGCGCGAAGTGCGCGATGCGCCGCGAGAGGCGTTCCGGGAGCCGCGCCACATCGGCGACGGTCGCCCACTCCGCGAGCGCCGGCGGAAGCCCGGGTGCCGGCGCGGGGAGGGCGGGGGTCCGCGTGCGCTCGGAGTATGTCCCCGCAAGGAGGTCGCCGAGCCGCTGCGAGCGCGGAGTGAAAGCGCCGACGAGCGCGGCGACCGCGCCGAAGGTGAACCAGAGCTCGAGGACGCCGACGAGGGCCCGGATGAGCGCCTGACGGAACCCGCTCGCTCCGCCGTCGGTGCGGACGATACGGCCTCCAACCGCGAGCTTGCCGAGGCTCCGCCCCCGCGTGAAGGTCTCGACCGCCGTCGGGATCACGACGATCACGATCACGACGAGGGCGATCGCGACGATCCGGCCAGCGGAGTCGGCGATGAGATCGATGCCCAGAAGGAAGGTCGCCGCGAGCGAGAACAGCGCCAGGAGGATGAGTCCCGCGATCATGTCGATGACGGTTCCGAGTGCGCGGAGGAAGAACCCGATCGGCTGCACGTCCAGCGCGACGGCCTCGCCCGTCAGGATCTCGTCCTGATGGATCGTGACGATACGGGCCGCGGGCGACGTCATGCGTACAGTTAACCTCAAATGGATCTCGACGCCCTCACCGCCGCACGACGCGACGAGTGGGCTCGGCTCGATCAGCTCAGCAGGGCGCGCCGGCTCTCGGGGGCCGAGGCCGACGAACTCGTGACGCGCTACCAGTCCGCGTCGGCCGACCTCGCCGATCTCAAGACGTCGGCGGGGAGGACGCCAGAGGGCGACCACGTCTCGACGATCCTCGCGCGGGCCCGTCTTCGACTGACGGGCGCCCCCGAGAACGTGCTCCGCCAGATCCCGCGCTTCTTCGTGCTGCAGCTTCCCGCGGCGCTCTACCGCGTGCGGTGGACGACCCTCGTCATCGCGCTCTCGTTCATCGCGGTCGCGACGCTCGTCGCCTTCTGGATTTCGGGCGACCCCGCCCTCATCGCGACGCTCGGCCCCCAGGCGCAGCTCGAGTACTACGCCGAGGAGCAGTTCACGGGCTACTACAGCGAGAATCCGGCTGCCATCTTCGCCGGGACGGTGTGGACGAACAACGCCTGGATCGCGGCGCAGTGCGTGCTCTTCGGCATCACGGGATTCTGGCCGCTCATGGTGCTGGTGCAGAACGCCGTCGGAATCGGAACTTCGGCCGCGGTCATGCTCGCTTTCGACCGCGGCGACGTCTTCCTTCTTTTCATCCTTCCGCACGGCCTCCTCGAGCTCACGTGCATCTTCGTCGCGGGCGCTGCGGGTCTGCAGATCTTCTGGGCTCTCGTCGCGCCGGGCGCGCGTTCACGCGGCGAAGCGCTCGCCGCCGCCGGAAGGTCCCTCGGCACGATCGCGATCGGGCTCGTCTTCGCGCTCGCCCTCGCGGGGCTCGTCGAGGGCTTCGTGACTCCCCAGTCGTGGCCCGCTGCTGTCAAGATCGCGCTCGGTGCCGCGGCCCTCGGGGTCTTCCTCTTCTACATGCTCGTGGTGGGCCGTCGTGCCTATCGCCAGGGTGAGACGGGCGATCTCACGGAGTACGAGGCGGGAACGCCAACCCTCGTCGCGGGGTAGCCCGGACTTCTTTTGAAGAGATCAAAACAGGCGCGTAGAGTGATGTCATGGTCTCGCCCGCGTCGCATCCCGAAGCGGATGCCGCGACCCTGATCCGCGGTGCGGGACTCCGCGTCACCGATTCTCGACGCGCCGTCGTCGACGCCCTGCGCGCGCAGCCGCACTCGAGCGCGGACGCCGTGTTCCAGCGGGTCGCAGCGTCGGTTCCGCAGACGAGCCTGCAGTCCGTCTACAACGCCCTCGGCGACTTCGCCGACGCGGGACTCGTCCGGCGCATCGAGCCGGCCGGACGCCCGGGACTGTTCGAGCTGCGCGTCGACGACAACCACCACCATCTCGTCTGCACGGGGTGCGGCGCGGTCGAGGATGTCGATTGCAGCGTCGGCCACGCTCCGTGCCTGACGCCGTCCGATGCGCACGGATTCGCCATCCACACCGCCGAAGTCACCTACTGGGGCCTCTGCGCCGATTGTGCGACGACGCAGACCGCGACCCCACAGACCACACCTGAACAGACCACAGAAGCCCCTGAGGAAGGAAGTCCATGAGCCACATCGACGACAGCGCGACAGGCATCGGCAACAACCCGACCGACATCGATCAGTCGGTCACCGACATCGACACTCCCGTCGACGAGCGTGCCGACGGCGAGACGCGTCCGAGCCCGAACCCCGACGACGCGACCTGCCCCGTCGTCCACGGACAGCCGCACCCGACCAGCGGGTCGGCGAACCGCGTCTGGTGGCCCAACCAGCTCAACATCAAGATCCTCGCGAAGAACCCCGCGGTGCGTAACCCGCTGGGGGAGGACTTCGACTACCGGGCAGCCTTCGAGTCGCTCGATCTCGCCGCCGTCAAGGCCGACATCGCCGACACCCTCACGACGAGCCAGGACTGGTGGCCCGCCGACTTCGGTCACTACGGCCCCCTCATGATCCGCATGGCGTGGCACAGCGCCGGAACGTACCGCGTCACGGACGGCCGCGGAGGCGGCGGTGCCGGACAGCAGCGCTTCGCCCCCCTCAACAGCTGGCCCGACAACGTGAGCCTCGACAAGGCGCGCCGCATCCTGTGGCCCGTCAAGAAGAAGTACGGTCAGTCGCTCTCGTGGGCCGACCTCATGATCCTCGCTGGCAACGTCGCGCTCGAGTCGATGGGGTTCGAGACCTTCGGCTTCGGCGGCGGTCGTCCCGACGTCTGGGAGCCCGACGACGACGTGTACTGGGGTCCCGAGACGACGTGGCTCGGCGACGAGCGTTACTCGGGCGACCGCGAGCTCGAGAAGCCCCTCGCAGCCGTGCAGATGGGTCTCATCTACGTCAACCCCGAGGGTCCCAACGGCAACCCCGATCCGCTCGCCTCGGCGCGCGACATCCGCGAGACGTTCGGTCGCATGGGGATGAACGACGAGGAGACCGTCGCCCTCATCGCCGGCGGTCACACGTTCGGAAAGACCCACGGCGCCGCACCCGACACGAACGTCGAGGACAACCCCGAAGCGGCGGGTCTCGAAAATCAGGGTCTCGGCTGGAAGAACAACTTCGGCACAGGGAAGGGCGATGACACGATCACGTCGGGCCTCGAGGTGACGTGGACGTATCACCCCACCCGCTGGGACAACGAGTTCTTCCACATCCTGTACGCCTACGAGTGGGAGCTCATGCGCAGTCCGGGTGGGGGACACCAGTGGCGTCCCATCAACGGCGGCGGAGCCGACATGGTGCCGATGGCGCACTCGTCGGGTCGCCGCGAGCCGCGCATGCTCACGAGTGACCTCGCCCTTCGGATGGACCCGGCCTACGACGAGGTCTCGCGCCGCTTCAAGGACGACCCCGTCGCGTTCGGCGACGCCTTCGCCCGTGCATGGTTCAAGCTGACGCACCGCGACATGGGACCGATCGCCCGCTACCTCGGACCCGAGGTGCCGACGGAGGAGCTCATCTGGCAGGACCCCGTACCCGCCGTCGACCACGCGCTGATCGACGACGCGGATGCCGCGAACCTCAAGGCGCAGGTGCTCGATTCGGGCCTCACGGTCGCCGAGCTCGTCGCGACGACGTGGGCCGCGGCCTCGACGTTCCGCGGCAGCGACAAGCGCGGCGGCGTGAACGGTGCCCGCATCCGCCTGTCGCCGCAGAAGGACTGGTCGGTCAACAAGCCCGAGCAGCTCGCTCGCGTGCTCGGCGTTCTCGAGGGCATCCAGGCGTCCTTCAACGAGGGGCGCACCGACGGCAAGAAGGTCTCGCTCGCCGATCTCATCGTGCTCGCCGGCAACGCGGGCGTCGAGAAGGCGGCAGCGGATGCCGGAGTGCAGGCGCACGTCGTCTTCCACCCGGGCCGTACGGATGCGTCGCAGGAGCAGACCGACGATGTGTCGTTCTCGTTCCTCGAGCCGGCGGCGGACGGCTTCCGCAACTACCAGGGTCCGCTCGCCTCGATGCCGGCCGAGTACCACCTGCTCGACCGCGCCAACCTCCTGACGCTCACGGCTCCCGAGATGACGGTGCTCGTGGGAGGCCTCCGCGTCCTCGGTGCGAACTGGGACGACTCGGCCTACGGCGTCTTCACCGACCGTCCGGGCGTGCTCACGAACGACTTCTTCGTGAACCTCCTCGACCTCGGCACGACGTGGAAGCCTCTCGATCCCGGGTCGCACGCCTTCCAGGGCACGCGCGACGGCTCCGGTGAGGTCTTCGGACGCGGGACGCGCGTCGACCTGCTGTTCGGATCGAACTCCGAGCTGCGTGCGCTGGCCGAGGTCTATGCCTCCGATGACGCGCACGAGAAGTTCGTCCGCGACTTCGTGGAGGCGTGGGGCAAGGTCACGGAGCTCGATCGGTTCGACCTGCGCTGAGCCGACGGCTCAACAGCGCTGACGAAGAGAGCGGCCCGCCCCGGAATCCGGGGGCGGGCCGCTCCTCTGTCTCGGGCGTATGCGTCAGCGCACGCGGCCCTCGCTCTGGATCGTCGGGAGCTTCGTCGGCTCGAAGAGCGCGCGGTGGAGCCATCCGGCGAGGATGCCGCCGACGAGCGGGAAGACGATGAAGACCCACAGCTGAGCCAGTGGGTCGATCCCACCGTAGATGGCCGTCGCGATCGAACGCGCCGGGTTCACGGACGTGTTGTCGATCGGGATCGATGCGAGGTGGATGACGGTGAGCGTCAGCCCGATCGAGAGGCCCGCGACGTTTCCGTTGCCGCGTCGTGCGTTCGTCACGCCGAGGATCACGAGGACGAAGATGGCCGTGAAGAGCACTTCGGCGATGATGGCGGCGCCGAGGCCGAATCCGCCCGGGGACCCGAAGGCGCCGTCACCGTATCCGTTGCTCGCGAATCCCCCCGCCTGCGCCTGTGACAGCCAGTCAGCGGGTCCGAAGATGCCGATCAGCACGATCAGGGTCGTGCCGACGGCGCCACCCACGATCTGCGCGATGATGTAGCCGGGCGCGTCCTTCCAAGCGAAGCGGCCCGCCGCGGCGAGACCGAGCGTGACGGCCGGATTGAAGTGGCCTCCCGAGATCCCGCCCCACGCGTAGATGCCGGCCATGAGCGTCAGGCCGAAGGCGAGCGCGACCCCGACGAAGCCGACGCCGAGCGATGTCCCCGCGGCACCCGTGCCGAAGTCGGCGGCGAAGAGCGCCGTGCCGATCGACCCGAAGACGAGCAGGAAGGTGCCGAGCGCTTCGGCGACCAGTTTGTTGGCCGTGGTCGGCTCGGTACTGGGTGTGTCCGTCATGACGGCCTCCTTTCTTCGATCCGAAGAGTAGACCCATGCACAGCGTTTTCCCAGATCCGACGCGCTGCGTGCGGCAGGGCGGCACGAATGCCGCGAAGGAGGTCGCGGGTCAGAGCCTTCCCGCGGCTTTGAGCGCGAGATAGCGGTCGGCGATCCGCGGCGGGAGCGACTCGGGTGTGTCGGTGATGGCCTCGGCTCCCGCGCGTGCGACGGCCGACGCGACGCGAGCGGCCTCGCGCGCCGTCCGCTCGGCGGCCGCTTCGCGGTAGACATCGGTCGCGTCGGGGCGCTCGACGGACGGGAGCGGCTCGTCGGTCACGGTCCCCACGAGAACGTGCGCGCGGGCGGTGACGGCGGGGAGTGATCCGAGGAAACCGCGGGAGGCATCGACGGCGTCCTGCGCCGTCAGGAGGACCACGAGAGACGGTCGCGATGTGAGCGTGCGCACGTGGGCGAAGGCGGCATCCCAATCGGTGTCGATGAGCTGCGGCTCGACGGGAGCCATCGCATCGACGAGGGCGGGCAGGAGACCCGGTCCGTCGACGCGTGTCACGCGGGCCCGCGTCGTCCGATCGAACATGACGAGGTGGACATGATCGCCCGCGCGGCTCGCGAGGGCCGACAGGAGGAGAGCAGCTTCCATCGCGGCGTCGAGTCGGACGCCGTCACCGACGCGTGCGGCGGCGGTGCGCCCCGTGTCGATGACGATCACGACGTGCCGATCCCGCTCGGGCCGCCACGTGCGGATCATGGTGTGGGACGACCGTGCCGTCGCGCGCCAATCGATCGAGCGCACGTCGTCGCCGCGCACGTACTCGCGAAGACTGTCGAACTCCGTCCCCTGGCCGCGGACCTGCACGCTCGTCGATCCGTCGAGCTCGCGAAGCCGCGCGAGCCGCGAAGGAAGGTGGCGCCGCGACGTGAAGGGAGGGAGGACCCGGAGCGCGCCGGGAGCGTCGAGGCGGGACTGGCGTCCGGCGAGCCCCAGCGGGCCACGCGTGCGCAGGGCGACGAACGCCGACCTGAGTTCGCCGCGACGTCGGGGAAGCAGGGGGACCGTCACCGCGCGGCTCTCACCGGGAGGGATGTCGACGGTGTACCGCGTGGCGGGCGCCCCTGCCGTCGGCTGCCACGCGTCTCGGACCACACCGCGGATGCGGCGGCGACCGCCATTGCGCAGCCGCACCGTCGTGGCGACGTTCTGACCGAGCAGCACCCTCCGCGGAATCGTGCGCTCGACCGTGACCTGGCGTGCGCCGGGGGCCGCCGCGGCATCCGTCAGCGCGAGGATGACGCACAGCGCGATCCAGGCCGCGGCGACGAGCCACGGATCCCCGCCCGCCACCGAGAGTGCGATGACGGGCACGACGCCGAGGGCGACGAGAACGGGGGTACGAGCGGTGAGGAACATGCGGTTGCCGTGATCGGATCCGACGGGTCAGATGGGAACGCGGGTCTGCTGCACGACCGACGCGAGGACGGCGTCGACGGAGACACCCTCGAGCTCGGCGTCGGGCCGCAGCCGGATCCGGTGGCGCCAGGCGGGGACGAGCATCGTCTGCACGTGGTCGGGGGTGATGGCCGGATAGCCGCCCAGCCACGCCCACGCCTTCGCCGCGGCGAGGAGTGCCGTCGCGGCGCGAGGAGACACTCCCAGCTGGACCGACGGGCTCTCTCGCGTGGCCCTCGCGAGGTCGACGACGTACCCGAGGACGTCGTCCGACACCGAGACGGATGCCGCGGCAGCCTGGGCCGCCCGCAGCTCGTCCGCCGTCGCGACGGCCGTGAGCCCCGCGCCCGCGAGATCTCGAGGGTCGAAGCCCTCCGCGTGACGGCGGAGCACCGCGAGCTCGGCGTCGCGAGCGGGCATGCCCACGATGAGCTTGAGGAGGAACCGGTCGAGTTGCGCCTCGGGAAGCGTGTACGTGCCCTCGTGCTCGATGGGGTTCTGCGTCGCCGCGACGAGGAACGGGTGGGGGAGCGGCCGGGACACGCCGTCGGTCGACACCTGACGTTCCTCCATCGCCTCCAGGAGCGCGGCCTGGGTCTTGGGCGGCGTCCGGTTGATCTCGTCGGCGAGAAGGATGTTGGTGAACACCGGACCGTCGCGGAACTCGAACTCGCCCGTCTTGGCGTCGTAGACGAGCGATCCCGAAACGTCGCCCGGCATGAGGTCGGGGGTGAACTGGATCCGCTTCGTGTCGAGCCCGAGCGCCGTCGAGAAGGAGCGGACGAGCAGGGTCTTCGCGACGCCGGGAACCCCCTCGAGGAGCACGTGTCCACCCGCGAGCAGGGCGATGAGAAGACCCGTCACGGTACCGTCCTGACCGATGACGGCCTTGCCGACCTCGATGCGGACCCGGTTCATCGCGTCGCGGAGCTCCGTGTCGTCGAGGCGCGGAGCGCTGGGCGGAGTGTCGGTCATCGGGGATTCCCTTCGGGTCGGACGGCCGCGTACACGGCGTCTTCGAGGTCGCGGAGACGCGCGCGGAGTGTGAGGAGGTCGGTGTCGGTGCGTGTCGCGTCGTCGACGAGGATGCCGCGGACGACGCCGCGGTCCGCGCCGATGCGGGCGGCGGCGGCATCCGCGATCTCCGTCGGCGTTGCGCCGTTGCCGAGCGACAGGCGGCGCGCGAGCCGTGTGAGAGCGGCGATCCGCAGCTGCTCGGCGGCATGGACAGAGTCGCGGGAGCCCGCGTAGAGCCGTCCCAGGCCCTCGGTCGTCTCGGACGCGCGGACGGTCACGGGGAGGCGCTCGGCCACGAGCGGTCCGAATCGGCGGCCCCGCCAGACGGCGGCAGCGATCCCGGCGGCGATCAGGATGAGGATCGCGGGGCTCACCCACGGCGGCGTGAGGTCGCCGAGCGAGGGAGTCGTATCGGCGAGATCGGTGTCGGAGAGGCTCGGGACGTACCAGACGAGGACGGCGTGGCGCCCCATGAGGTTCAGAGCGAGCGCGGCGTTGCCATCGGCGGCGAGGGATTCGTTGACGAAGAGCGCCGCCCCGTCGACGGCGGCGACGCGGTGCTCACCGTCGCTCTGGACGAGGAGTCCGTAGCTCTCGTTCTCCGCGGGGTAGCACGCGATGACCGCGCCGCCGCTCGGGGCGAAGACCCGTCCCGGGACGACGGCGCCCGAGCGCTCGGCCTCGGGCAGATCGCACTGCGGCTCGACGGGCGCGGCCTCTGCGACTCCCGTCGGCGTCGACCCGGGAAGGAAGAGGCGGAGGTCTCTCGATCGCGGCTGGATGAGCACGGCATCCATCGCGGCGTCGACGAGCGTTTCGACGCCACGGTCCGACAGTGCAGGGGCGTCGGGGAGGACGAGTGTCGCGTCGCGCGCGGACAGTTCCTCAAGAGCCGTGACGCGGTCGCGCGCGATGATCACGTCGACGCCCTGCTCACGGAGCAGCTCGGCGACGGCCCGCGTGCCGAGCGGGGCGGGCGACTCCGGATCGAGGGCGTTCCGCTGATTCCACGCACCGAGACCGCTGAGGACTCCGCCGAGGATGCCGATCAGGATGACGACGATCCCGATCGCGATCCAGACCGACACGCGGCGTCCGCGCGACGTCTCGCGGATCTCGATGCTCGTGCTCATGCGAACACCTCGGCCCGCTCGGAGTGCGTCGATGCGCGTGCGCCGGCGACCGCCTCGTCGACGGAAGCGACCCGCGTGTAGAGGTCGGAAGTGCCAGGGCGACGGAGATAGCGCACGTCGTCGAACGCGGCTGCGGCATCCTCGAGAGCATCCGTGTGCGCCGGGAATGCTGACGCGGCAGCCCGGGCGAAGGCGTGCACCGTGGCTCCTGGTGGGGTCTCGACGATCCCGCGCTCGGCGAGACCTCGCGCGAGCGCGCGAAACCTGACGATGATCGCGGAGTCCCATTCGCCCCGCGCGGCATGCGCCGCCGCTGCTGTCCGGAGTTCCGCCGCGGTCCGCTCGTCATCGTCGCCGAAGAGCGAACCCGTGGCGGCACGGACGCGGCGGGTCGAGCGGGGAAGACCCCACACCACGATCGCCGCGACGACGATGATGATCAGGATGCCGAGCGCGATCAGTGCGAGCAGAAGCCCCCACTGTCCGTCGACCTCGGCATTGAAGAGGTTCTCGAAGAACTCGAAGACGGCGCGGGCCATGCGGTCGAAGAATGTCGGCTCGGCTGCTTCGTAGACGGGGTCGGTCAGTTCGCGCTCCGCCCAGCGCCGCGCCTCGTCGCCGTCAGGGACGAGGGGGATGGCCGCGGCGAGCTGCGACGCGGATCTCACGGGCGCGGCGGTTCGCTGTCGGAAGCGCCGGGCGCCTGCCACGCCGTCGATGCGGGAGGAGCTGCGGGGGCCGCGGGCGGTGCCGTCGGGTACGTCTGCGGCGGGGATGCCTGGGGCGGGGATGCCTGGGGCGCCTGCGGCGGAGCAGGCGGATACCCCTGGGGTGCCTGCGGCGAGTATCCCTGCGGCGCCTGCGGCGGAGCCTGCGGGTAGCCCTGGGGTGCCTGGGGCGGGTATCCCTGCGGGTAGCCCGGCTGCGCGTAGGCGACGGGAGCGAAGCGCGCCGACAGATCACGGCCGATGTGGACGAGGTACGGGTCGGGAAGGTCGCTCATTCCGGCATCCCGCTTCTCGACGTACTCGAGCAGATCGAGGTCGAGCCCCTCCTTGCGCATCCGCGCGTCGACGTAGATGAGGCCCGTCGCGGTGGACTGGACGACGAGGGCGACCGACTGGATGACCAGAAGGACGGCGTACGTCGCGATCGTGGAGATGAGGAATCCGATGATCGCCTCGGTATCGACGTCGCCCGTCGGGGCGATGATCGTCGAGACGCCGAGGGAGAGGAAGCTGAACGGGATGCTGACGATCTGCCCGAGCACGCTGAAGGTCAGCGAGATGAGGATGATGACGCCCAGCGCCGGCCAGAAGCGTCCGCGCGTGAGCCGCCAGGACCGGGCGAGGGCACCGCGGATCGTGGCGCGCTCGATGATGATGGCGGACGGGACGAGCAGGAGCTTGATCGTGAGCCACCACACGAGCGGAATCGCACCGAGGATGCCGAAGATCGTGAGGACGATCGCGGCCGGTGCGGCAGCGGCAGCGAGCGCCAGGACCGCGGTCACGAGGATCGCCAGCCCCGCGCCGATCACGAGCATGAGGAGTGCGGAGTAGCCGATGAGGCGCCACGCGCTGGGCTTGACCTGCCGCCAGATCGCGCCGAGGGTGAGCTTCTCCGCCACGACGGCGTGTGTCACCTCGACGACGACGACGGCCTGCACGACGACCGAGACGGCCCCGGCAGCGAGGCTCAGGACGAACGAGACGATCACGAGCAGTGCGATAGAGCCCGCGAGCACCGTCTCGAACTCTTCCGTGCCCGGTCGCAGCGTGTCCAGACGCGAGAACGTCGCGAAGCTGGCGAGCCCGATCAGGACGAGCACGGCGATGTACGCGAGCGTCTGCACGACGAGCGCGAAGCCCAGGAGCACCTTCGGGTTCTGGCGCAGCGCGACGAACGATCGTCCGAGGATCGTGCCGAACGACAACGGATGCAGCGGCACGATGCCAGGGCGCGAGGCCGGGGTCCAAGAGGGATACGCGGTCACTCGGGGTCCTCCTTGTGGGTGGTCGGCCCGCAGGCACGTCCATCGTGTCACATCGACGATTCCTGACAGTGCGGCACATGCTCGGCGTGCGTCCAGACCGCGTCGACTACTCTGTGGGGAGCATGGGGGTCGCTCGAGCGACGTCCGGCTATGGACGCAAAGGACGAACGCGTTAGATGACATCACGGATCCTGGTCGTCGATGACGACACCGCTCTCGCCGAGATGATCGGCATCGTGCTGCGCACGGAGGGATTCGACACGGTCTTCTGCGCCGACGGGAGCCAGGCCGTCGACGTCTGGCGTGCCGAGCGTCCCGACCTGATCCTCCTCGATCTCATGCTTCCCGGGATGGACGGAATCGAGATCTGCACGCGGGTGCGTGCCGAGTCCGGCATCCCGATCATCATGCTCACAGCGCGCACCGACACGGCCGACGTCGTGAAGGGACTCGAATCGGGGGCGGACGACTACATCGTCAAGCCGTTCAACCCGAAGGAGCTCGTCGCGCGTATCCGGACGCGCCTCCGGCCGGCATCCGCGCCCGCGGCCGATGTCATGCGGATCGGCGATTTGACGGTGGATGTCGCGGCCCACGAGGTGCGCCGCGGCGACGACATCATCGCCCTCACGCCGCTCGAATTCGAACTGCTCGTGGCGCTGGCCTCGAAGCCGCAGCAGGTCTTCTCGCGCGAAATGCTCCTGGAACAGGTGTGGGGATACCACTACAAGGCCGACACGCGCCTCGTGAACGTGCACGTACAGCGACTCCGGGCGAAGGTCGAGCTCGATCCCGACAACCCCAAGATCGTGACGACCGTCCGCGGGGTCGGCTACCGCGCGGGCGCTGTCGTCTGAGGCGCGCATGACGGCGGACACGGGGTCGATCGCCCGGGCCCTGGCGCCGAACTGGCGGGACTGGCGGGCATGGCCCGACAACCTCGCGGGTCTGTGGCGCCGGTCGCTGCGATTCCGCACGATCCTCGTGACGCTCGCCCTGACGGCGCTCGCCGTCGTCATCGCGTGTCTGTGGATGGCGATCTCGATTCAGAACGACCTGTTCGAATCGCGCAAGGACCAGATCTTGAGCGACTCCCTGCGTGCGACCACGGCCGCGCAGACGACTCTCAATTCGGCGGTCCTGGGGGATGCCGTCCAGTTGCAGAACCTCATGACGACGGTGTCGCAGAGCCTCCTGCTGCAGGCCGCGGGCGACGGCATCGAGGTGGCCCGCATCGACACGGCGCCGTCGCAAATCGCCCCGCAGGACACCCGCGCAGGACTCGCTTTCGAAGCCTCCATCACCCCGGATCTCATCGCCAGCGTCGAGCAGGATGAGAGTCAGCAGTGGTGGCAGTCGGTCGCGCTGACCGGCGCGGACGGTACGCAGGTGCCCGGCATCATCGTGGGACAGCAGTTGTCGATCCCCGTCGCCGACGTGGGGCCCTACGCCGTCTACGTCGCCTACGACCTCAGCACGGCCTCGCAGACGCTCGGGTTCGTCCAGGCCACCCTGTGGGGCGTCGGGATCGCCCTGGTCCTCCTCATCAGCGGCATCGCCTGGTTCGTGCTGCGCTCGGTGACGACGCCGATCGGCGAAGCGGCCGACACGAGCGCCAAGCTCGCGGCGGGTCGACTCAACGTGCGACTGCCCGTCCGCGGTGAGGATGAGCTGGCGACGCTCGGGCGCTCGTTCAACGCCATGGCCGACAGCATCGAGTCGCAGATCAAGGAGCTCGCCGACCTCTCGCTCGTGCAGCAGCGGTTCGTTTCGGACGTCTCGCATGAACTGCGCACGCCGCTCACGACCATCCGCCTCGCCGCCGACATGATCAACGATCGACGCGACGAGTTCGATCCCGCGACGGCGCGTGCCGCGGAACTCCTCAACGCCCAGGTGCAGCGCTTCGAGACGCTGCTCACGGATCTCCTCGAGATCAGTCGCTACGACGCCGGATCGGTGCAGCTCGAGCTCGAGCCGACGAGTCTCGCGCACCTCGCGGAAGACGTCATCGAGTCGATGGGGCAGCTGGCCGAGCAGCACGGGAGCGATGTGCGTCTCGTCGCGCCGGGTGGCTACTCGCCCGTCGACATGGACCCGCGTCGCATCCGTCGGATCGTGCGCAATCTTCTCGGCAACGCCATCGAGCACGGCGAGGGACGGCCCATCGTCGTCACCGTCGACAGCAACACGCACGCCGTCGCCCTCGGCGTTCGCGATTTCGGTCTCGGGATGCGTGCAGAAGACGTCGAGCGCGTCTTCGACCGTTTCTGGCGGGCCGACCCCGCGCGGACCCGCACGATCGGTGGGACGGGTCTCGGCCTGTCCATCGCGCTGGGAGACGCCCGGCTCCACGGGGGAACGCTCGCGGTGTGGTCCGAACTGGGCCTCGGCTCGAACTTCGTCCTGACCCTCCCGCGCCAGGACGCCGGCCTCACGACGCCGTCGTCGCCCCTGCCCCTCGACCCCGGCGGTGACGCGATCGACCTCGACGACCTCGGCCGCACCCAGCCCATCGAGGTCGTCCGTGGCGGCCCCATCGAACCGGCGAAGGGGTGACGAGATGAAGAGGATGCTGACTGTGCTCGTCGCCGCCGCGACGGTGCTCGTGCTCACGGGGTGCGCCGGGATCCCGACCGCCGGCGGTGTCAACGAGGGCCGCGTTCTCGGTGGCGACGTCGAGCCTCCCGACTTCTCGCTCGTGCCTGACCCGCCGCGTCCCGGGGCGTCGCCCGCCGAGATCGTCGACGGGTTCCTGCGGGCGGGGTCGGGCCCGCAGGATGACTGGGCCCGAGCGAGAGAGTTCCTCTCACCGGCGTTCCGTGTCGAATGGCAGCCGCAGGCAGGCGTCACGATCGATGTGCTGGGAACGCGCACGACGCGAGAGCTCGACGAGGACACCGTCTCGGTGCTCGCGTCGCAGGTCGCGCGCGTCGACGAGAAGGGCTCCTACGAGCGCGTCGACGAGGGTACGACAGCCCTGACATTCGAGCTCGCGCAGCAGTCGGACGGCGAGTGGCGGATCATCGAGGCACCCGACGGGATCGTCCTCGACCGGGCACTGTTCCCGTCCGTCTTCGGACCCTACTCCCTCGCCTACTTCGACCCCTCGTGGGACCACCTCGTGCCCGACGTCCGCTGGTTCACGCGGTCCCGCGTCGTGACGCGCATCACCGAAGCGCTCGTGAACCGTCCGGAGAGCGAATGGCTCGCGGCATCCGTCGTGTCCGCGTTCGAGGGGGTGGAAGTGGTCTCCGCCCCCGTCAACGCCGGCGTCGCGACCGTCCAGCTCAGCGACGCGGCCCTCGCCCTGGACCAGCAGACGTGGGACCGCATGCAGACGCAGCTCGAGGAGAGTCTCAGCGGTGCGGGAGTGAGCGAGGTCGAGATGCTCGTGGGCACGACGACGCTCGCCGCGGAGGCGGTTCCCGTGCGCCGGACGACGATCGCCGGGCAGGCGCTGGTCTCGACAGACGAGGGCTTCGGCTTCCTTTCGGCGTCCGGGCTCACGCCCATCCCCGGGCTGTCCGGCAAGATCGGGAGCCTCGATGCCGTCTCCGTGCAGGTCGGCCCCGATCGCGACGTGGCAGCCGTGCAACTCGCAGACGGCGCCGTGTGGCGTATTCCCGCCGTCGGCGAGGACACGCTCGTCGACGACCGGCCCGGTGTCATCTCTCCCACGATCGATCCGCTCGGTGTCATCTGGACGGTGCCGCGGGAAGACCCGCAGGCGCTTCGCGCGCAGCTTCCCGACGGGAGTGTCATCTCGGTCGGCGACGCATGGCCCGAAGCCAGTCAGATCTCGGCGATGGCGGTGTCCCGCGACGGTGCCCGGATGGCCGCCGTCGTGACGGCCGGTGGTCGCACGATCGTCCTCGTCTCGGGAATCGTGCGGACAGGCGGAGGGACGGGATGGCTTCTCGGCGCGCCACTCGAACTCGGGACGGCGACGGGGGCGGGCCGCGGACTCGCGTGGCTCGACGACACGACCCTCGGCGTCCTCTCGGGTGACTCGGGGTCGATGAGCGTGCTCGAGCAGCTCGTCGGCGGCCCCGGCTCGGCGGGTGCAGGGCCCGGCGAAGCCGTGTCGATCGCGGGTGGTGCGACCCTCGCGACGACGAGGGTGCTCGGGTCGGACGGGACGCTGTTCGTCCGTCGCGGGCAGAACTGGCAGGAGATCGCCGGTGGAGTGCTCGTGCTCGCGACACAGCAGGGCATGCCCGAGTAGCGTCGAGTCCTCCCCAGGGGCCGGTCCTGGGCAACTCTCCACGTTGTGCGCTGGGCGGTCAGGGTGACGCGCGGGATGCCGCGAGTCTGGCTCCATGTCGATGCCACCACCTGCGCCCGCGCCCGCGCCCGCGCTGTTGCGCACCCGTCGCGCGCTCGCAGAGGCGCTCGCCTTCGTGCTCCCCGTCTCGTGCGCGGGATGCGGCCTGCCGGACGTGTCCCTGTGCGATGTGTGCCGCTCCTCCCTGGCGCCGACGCCGCTGAGGGGTGATCTAGACGGTGTGCCCGTTCACAGCGGTCTCGTCTTCGATGACGTCGCGGCTCGCGTCATCCGGGCTCTCAAGGAGGACGGGCGCACGGGACTTGCGCGGGACCTCGCCCCTGCGTTCGCGGCCGCGGCGGCGGCATCCGTCCCAGACGTCACCCTCGCGCCGATTCCGACGTCGCGCGCATCGTTCCGCCGCCGCGGATACCGCGTCGTCGAGCTCGTGGCTCGCCGGGCGGGGCTTCCGACCGCGCGGCTGTTCCGCTACGTGCGTCAGCCT
Organism: Microbacterium sp. SLBN-146; assembly: GCF_006715145.1. Lineage (NCBI taxonomy): Bacteria > Bacillati > Actinomycetota > Actinomycetes > Micrococcales > Microbacteriaceae > Microbacterium > Microbacterium sp. SLBN-146. The sequence continues at coordinate 3,479,435 of NZ_VFMR01000001.1, read as the reverse complement.
CGCGATCAGCGGGGACTGGATGCCACGGATCGTCGCCGCAACGTCGAGGGGAGCCTTGCGGTGACGCGCGTCCCGACGGGCCGCGTCGTCGTCGTCGACGACGTCATGACGACCGGGGCGACTCTCTCCGAGGCGGTGCGCGCGCTCCGGGCCGTCGGTGTGGACGTGGCGGGCGCGGTCACGATCGCCGCGACGCCCCGGAGAGCCGACAAGGATCGCAGGCAAAGATGACACACGCCCAACTCATAGGTGACAGGGGGGTGGCCGGGGGATAGCGTGGAGAGTCCAAGGCGACTGATGGTCCGCCCTTGACCGGGTGGACCGGAACAAGGAGGTCAAGGATGGATACCAGCATCGTCGGCGTGGGAGTGAGCATCTCCGACCGATTCCGCGGCGTTGTGGAAGAGAAGGCCATCCGCATCGAGACCCTCGCGCCGCGTGCGCAGAGGCTCGATGTCAAGGTCACCCACCGCGCGTATCACAACGGGCGAATGGAAGACGAGACCGTGGAGCTCACGCTCACCGGCAAGGGGCCGGTCGTACGGGCGGAGGCCGTCGACGGCGACAAGTTCGCCGCTCTCGACATGGCGGTCGACAAGCTCGCCGAGCAGTTGCGCCGCGCCAAGGACAAGCGCATCGACGCGCGGAAGCACCCACGGGGAGCTGTGCTCGACAAGGAGAGCGGATCGCTGCGCGGAGTGGATGTGCAGCCGGCATCCGTCGATGTCCTCCGTGCCGTTGCGACGGGCGAGGTTCCCATCGTCACGGGACCCGAGGACGAGGAGGAGTACACCCCCGTCGTCATCCGCACGAAGCAGTTCGGACCGGAGTGGATGACCGTCGAAGACGCCGTCGACCGCATGGAGCTGGTCGGACACGACTTCTTCCTCTTCATCGATGCCCGCACCGACCACCCGAGCGTCGTCTACCGCCGCAAGGGCTGGGACTACGGTGTGATCTCCCTGACGACGCAGGCTGTCCCCGACGCTGTCGCGTCGTGACCCGGCGGCTCAGCACTGCGCACGGTCGCTGAGCCGTACGGGACAGGCGGATGCCGCGGCCTTCGGGTCGCGGCATCCGTTCTTCTTTGGTGAGCGTGCGGGCGCTGGCGGGGGTTGTGGGGGAGCGGGGTTGCGGGGTGGCGCCCTGCGGGGGTGCGGGGTGGCGCCCTGCGGGGGTGCGGGGTGCGGGCTGCGGGCTGCGGGCTGCGGGCTGCAGGCTGCGCGCTGCGAGGCTGCGCTCAGCGGCTGCGGGCTCGCGCGTTCCCCGCCAAAGCCGTCGCGGGGTGGGTGCCGTAGCGGCGACTCGACGAGCGAAGCCCTCACAGCGGCGCCTCGGTACGGTGCCGCGTCGGAAGGGGGCTGTGTCAGAACGGTGCTGTGTCAGAACGGTGCGCGAGTATGGCCTGACGCCGTCGGTGGTGGGTCGTCAGTGTCGGGCGGATCGTCGGCGCCGGATGGGTCACCGGTGTCGACCGGGTCGCCGGTGGGTGGGTCGTCGGTGGGTCGGAAGTGGACGCCGAGTGAGGGTGGGTGGTCGAGGGTGTGGTGGCCGAGGGGTGAGGTCCATTGCAGGATGCCGCCGGGGAGTTGTGTCACTTTCCAGGCGGTGAATTGCTTCATGCTGTGATGTCGTTGACACAGGTGCGCGAGGTTGCGGACGTGGGTGGGCCCGCCGTGGGCGGCGTCGATGGTGTGGTCGACTTCGCAGCGGATGGCGGGGAGCCGGCATCCGGGGAATCGGCAGTGCTGATCGCGGGCGCGCAGGTACCGGTCGATCGCCGCGGTCCGCTGGTACGTGTCGACGTGCAGCACGGCCCCGGTGACGGGGTGGGTGAGGATCCGCTCCAGGGGTGACCGGGTGGACCCGGCCAGTTGCCGGGCGGTGGCGGGGTCGATGGGCGCGTGTCCGACGAGGTCGGCCGGTGCGTCATCACGGCCGAGGAGGCTGAGGACCGGCACGACGACCTGCACCTTCGCACGGATGGCGCCGAGGGCTCCGGGGCCGTCGTCGGTGCGGGTGGGGTCAGCGCCGGGTTGGGTGGTGAGGAGCATGTCGGTGAGCAGATCCGCCCGCAACTGGTCCATCGTGCGCGTGTCCGATCCGATCAGCTCAAGCCGCGACACTGCTTCGGAGTCCTCCCCACCGTCCTTTCCGCCGCCGGTACCGGGCGCCTGGTTCGCGGCGCGCGCGTCGGCGGCAGCCTGTCCCCGCACATCCACGATGCTCCGCGCTTGTTGGGTGAGCCGGTCGTAGATCGCATCCGCCAACAGTGACGGGACTGTCGCGCACAGGTCGGACATTCCGTCCCCGACCGGGATCACACGCACCGAACGCGTCTCGCACGCCTCGACGTGCCGCTCGGCCAGCGTCCGGGGGTGCAGCCGTTCGGCCAGCAACCGCAGTTCGCCTTGCACCCGGCCGGGGGTTTGCCCCTCGCATCGTCGCAGCGCCTCGTGTTCGAACCCGGCACGCGCCTCGGGCGGCAACGGTGCTCCCGCGTCGACGATCGCTCGTACGTGCCCGCGGGTGATCTCCCCGGCTTCCCATGCGTCCACTGTCTGCGGGTACTCTTCGACGAGGTTCAGCGCATCCCCGATCTGCCGTTGCACCGACCGGTCGGCGAGTCTCATCACCCCGGCGACTTCAGCGGCGATGCCCCGTAACGCCATGTCGTGATCACGCACGTTCCGCCGGCTGCGTACCGCCTGGGTGCGGGCAAGGTCCCCGGCCCGGGCGAGCGCCCGGGTTTGCGCGGCCTGCGCGGCGGCGATGACCGCCTGCGTCTTCTGCACCTCGGCAACAACCTCGGCGAGGATCGCCGCGTCACCGTCGGTGAAGACCACCAGCCGCTTCGAATGCATGTTCCAAGGTTAGCGACCCCCACCGACACTCACCCGAAACTATCCACACCCCCAACTTCACTTGTCACAAACGGCGACCCCGCCGCATCCCACCCCACCATTCACGACAAACAAACGAGCCCGCGACCCCGGCGACGGAGCAGGGTCGACCCCCGCACAGCCCCGGACGCTCACTTGTCGCAAAGGGCGACTTCGCGGCATCCCACCCCACCAATCACGACAAGTGAACGGAACCGCGACGCGTACCCCCTAGCCGCTTCACTTGTCGCAAAGGGCGACCTCACGGCATCCCACCCCGCCATTCACGACAAGTGAACTGAATCGCGATCCAGCCCCGGGGACTCACTTGTCGCAAACGGCGACCCGGCCGCATCCCGCCCCGCCATTCAAGACGAGTGAACGGAACCGTCACGCGCACCGGCCATCCGGCTCACTTGTCGCAAAGGGCGACATCACGGCATCCCGCCCCGCCATTCAAGACAAGCGAGCGGGCGCGAGCGGGTCAGTCGAACATGCCGTCGAGCAGGCTTCCGATGACGAGGCCGCCGAGGATGCCGCCCATGAGGTTTCCGCCTCCGCCGTCGCCGCGGCCGCCACCCCGGCCCCACTGGTCGGGACCCTGCTGCGGCCGCGAGGAGTCGATGTCGCGCTGCGCAAGCTGCAGCGCCTCCGCAGAGAGGAACGCGACACGGCGCGCCATTGCCATCGCCTGCTCGCGGTGGTCCTCGTCGATGTTCGTCGCCGCGGAGGCAGACGTGCCGAGGTAGCGGTCGAGGTCGATGCGCACGCGCTCCGCCTCGGCGATCCGCGTCCGCGCGTCGGCGCCGATCCATCCGCGATGCCCCGAGATGACGTCTCTCGTGACGGCGAGCTGACGGTCGGCGTCATCGATGGAGTGTCGCACGTGCTCGAGCGGCGGGATGGGGCGGGCGGCACGGGCGCGCGCCTTCGCGATCGCCTCATCGAGCGCGGAGTTGGCTTCGCGCAGGCGGGAGAGGAGCGCGAACGGGTCGGTGTTGACACCTGCTCCGGGCAGGGCCGCGAGGGCCGCCTGCAGGTTGCCGATCGCCTCCGAGACGGCGGGGGAGTGCGGCTCCTTGAGGGCGACGGCGATGTCTTCGCGCGAGTCCTCGATGATCGCCGAGAGCGTGGATTCCGCACGCAGCGCCTCGACCTCGAACGTCTCGACGGCATCGAGCAGCGTGGCCGCACGGCGGACCGCTTCGGTCGATGCCTCCAGCGCGAGATTCGCCTGCTCGCGCTGCCCGGCCTCGCGGCGACGCTCGGCGACGGAGGCGCTGTGCTCCGCGAAGTTCAGCAGCTGATCCGCCTCACCGGGGTTGGCATCGACCTGCGACAGCGCCTCGGCGGAGTACCGCGACGCGAGTCGCTGCACGGTCTCGCGTGCTCCGGGCACGCGCGTGCGCAGTCGAGCGGCGTCGGCGCGCACGCCGGCGATGATCTCGGGTGCGCGGCGCGCGCGTGCGATGCGTTCGGCGAGGGACGACGTGCGATCGTCGAGCAGATCTTCGGCCCAATCGCAGAGCTGCACGATGCGGGCGTTGCGCGTGCGCAACTCTTCGGGGGTGTCGGGGATCTCGTCGTGATTGAGCTGGTGGAGGTGGAACGCCTCGCCGAGGTGCTCTTTGACGGCAGCGAGGGCCTCGCGCAGCTCCTTCGTCGACTCGGGACCGAGTTCGGCCTCCGCGAAGACGAGCTCGTCGGTCGTCACGCGGATCCGTTCGTCCGCCGAGACGAGCGAGGTCTGCGCCTTCCGCGCCAGGTCAGCGTCCTGGGCTTGAAGTTCTTCCTGCTCGCGCTTGCGCTTGCCCCAGAATCCCGCCATGCCTCGATCCTACGATGGTCGCGAAGGCCGACCGCCAGCCTGAGCGACGCCGTCGGCGAACGCTCAGGCGTCGCGGGGCGGTCAGTCCTTGTGCCTCGGCTTGCGCGCGGGCCGCTCGCCCCGGTCGTCGTACGACGGTCGGTCCCCTCGGTCTTCGCGCGGGCGGCGCGAGGGTCCGCCCGTGTCGAGACGGAGCTCGATGAGTCGGCCGGAGATCCGGGTGTCGGTCAGTCGATCGAACGTCGCCTGCGGCAGGTCTGCCGGCAGCTCGACGAGCGAGAAGTCCGGTCGGATCTGGATGGCGCCGAAGTCGTCGCGTCGGAGACCGCCCTCATTGGCGAGTGCGCCGACGATCTGTCGGGGTTCGACGCGGTGTCGCTTTCCGACGGCGATCCGGTAGGTCGCCATGCCGCCGCGGGGCGTGCGTGGACGCCGTTCGCCCCGGTCGTCGTCGCCACGGTCGCGCGTCCGTTCGACGCGGGCCGGGCGTTCGGGCTCGGCAGCCGGGTCGAGGAGAAGGGGCGATTCGCCCTGCGCGACGATCGCGAGAGCTGCCGCGACGTCGACTTCGGGTACGTCGTGATGACGGACGTAGTGCGCGATGATGTCGCGGAAGCGATCGATGCGTTCGGTCGAGGCGAGCGCTTCCGTGATCCGGTCGTCGAACCGGGTGAGCCTCGTGACGTTCACCTCGTCGACGCTCGGCAGCTGCATCTCGGTGAGCTCTTGCCGGGTCGCGCGCTCGATGGCGCGGACGAGTCCGCGTTCGCGGGGCGTGACGAAGCTGATCGCGTCGCCCGAACGCCCTGCGCGACCGGTGCGGCCGATGCGGTGCACGTACGACTCGGTGTCGGTCGGGATGTCGAAGTTGACGACGTGAGAGATCCGCTCGACATCGAGGCCGCGCGCGGCCACATCGGTCGCGACGAGGATGTCGAGCTTTCCGGACTTCAGCTGGTTCACGGTCCGCTCGCGCTGAACCTGCGCGACGTCGCCGTTGATGGCGGCGGCCGAGTAGCCGCGTGCGCGCAGCTTCTCGGCGATCTCCTCGGTGACGATCTTCGTACGCCCGAAGACGATCATCCCGTCGAAGTTCTCGACCTCGAGGATGCGGGTGAGGGCATCCATCTTCTGTTGCCAGGCGACGACGAGGTAGCGCTGCGTGATCGTCGCCGACGTCGTGGTCTTCGTCTTGACCGTGATCTCTTCGGGGTCGTGCAGGTACTGCTGCGAGATGCGGCGGATGGTCGCGGGCATCGTCGCGGAGAAGAGCGCGACCTGCTTGGAGTCCGGCGTGTCGGCGAGGATCGTCTCGACGTCTTCCGCGAAGCCCATCTTGAGCATCTCGTCGGCCTCGTCGAGCACGAGGTACGACAGGTCGGACAGGTCGAGTGTGCCCTTCTCGAGGTGATCCATGATGCGTCCGGGGGTGCCGACGACGATGTGGACGCCGCGACGCAGCGCCGAGAGCTGTACGCCGTAGCCCTGCCCGCCGTACACGGGGAGCACGTGCACGCCCTTGAGGTGCGAGGCGTACTTCTCGAACGCCTCGCAGACCTGCAGGGCGAGTTCGCGCGTCGGTGCCAGCACGAGGGCCTGCGGCGTCTTTTGCGAGAGATCGAGCCGGTCGATGATGGGGAGCGCGAACGCGGCGGTCTTGCCCGTGCCCGTCTGGGCGAGACCGACGACGTCGCGCCCCGCGAGGAGCGGGGGGATGGTCGCGGCCTGAATGGCGGAGGGGGTCTCGTAGCCGACGTCGCGCAGGGCCTTGAGCACTGCGTCGCCCAGTCCGAGGTCGGAGAAAGTCATCGCGGGGGCTTCTGCGGGAGCCGCTGCCTCGATCGGGTCATCGCTTGTGGACACGCTTCAGGATAGTGCGTCCGGCCTGGGAGGCGACAGGATGCCGCGCCGCGCCGCCGAGGGGGCGATCAGTCCGTCACCTGCTCGGGCCCGTGCGCGGCGGCCGGTCGGCCGCGCTTGGGGCGCTCGGACGACAGCTCGAGCGCCAGGACATGATCCGGATGCCGCGCCAACTGCTCCTCGACATGGTCGAGCCACTGCAGCTCCGCCTGCGCCTCGAATCTCATCGACGCGTGGACGAGCGTGCGGGCGACATCCTCCGGTGCCGCGCCTCCGTCCTGTTCGTCGGCCGAGTCGTCGAGTGATCGCAATCTCTCCGCGGAGGCTGTCCGCTGTGCACCGATCAAGGTCGCGACGTCCGCACCGGGGAGGGTCGCGGCGAGGGCGAGCTTGATCGCCAGTTCGTCCCTCGTGCCGCGCGGACGCACGACCGGCGCGCGGAGCCACGCGTGGGCTTCGGCAGATCCGGCATCCGTGATCCGCCAGTACACGTGCCCGTGCTCGTCGACGTCGTCGCGGACGACCATCCCGTCGCGCTCCAGTCGATCGAGGGTGTTGTAGATCTGGCCGACGTTGAGCGGCCAGGTCGAACCGGTTCGGCGGGCGAACTCGGCGCGGAGCTGGTAGCCGTAGCACGGTCCGCGATCGAGGATCGCGAGCAGGCTCTGGCGTACCGACATCCGTTCTCCCCCCTGTGTGAACGCGTTGCCGAGTATATGCACCCCGGGTCGCCCGGGGGCCGCCCCGTCAGAACCGCAGGGCGTCGATCACCTTCGCGCGCACGGCCGCGAGTGCGGGCAGGAACCCGGCGATCGCGCCGATCGCGACGGCCGCGACGAGCCCTGTCACGGCGGCCCGCACGGGGAACGGCGGGATGTCCTGCATCCCGGGGAACATCTCCAGGATGAAGGGCGCCCGGAGCACCGCGATGACGATAGCGATCCCCACGACCCCGGCGACGGCCGTCGCGACGACGTTCTCCAGCAGGACCGTCGTGAAGATCCGTCCTGCCGATGCGCCGAAGCTGCGGCGGACGCCGATCTCGCGGATCCGCTGCCGCATCGCGACGAGCTGGATGTTGACGAGCCCGAGCCCGCCGAGGAGGAGGACGAGGGCGGCGATCGCCCCCGTCACGAGCTCGAAGACGAGCGCGGCCGACGCCGCTTCGGGGCGTGATCCCCAGTCCGATCGCGAAACCCCGACATCGATGTCATCGAGACCCGCGCGCAGATCCATCGCGAGGACGGGACCGAGCTCGGCCACGATGCCCGCGGGAACCCAGACCTCCCACGAGCCGAAGATGTCCGGCGACAGCCGGTCGACGCGGCTCGCGTAGCTGTCATAGAGGATCGTCGCCGTCTTCTCCTCGTCGCCCGCCCATTGCCGCGGCTCGACGCCGATGACGGTGTAGGTGCCGCCGCCGTCGCCGACGAACGTGACCGTCGTCCCCGCGTCGACGCTCGGCTCACCGAGAGACTCCCACAGGGCTTCCCCGAGGACGACGGGCGGCGACAGCAGGTCGGCGTCGGAGTCGCGGAACCAGCGTCCTTCCGCGATCGGCGACCGGTGGATGACGGGATACGCGGGATCGACGAGGCGCGTCGTGACGGGGCGGACGTACTCCGGCGTCTGGAGCTGCATCTGCAGACCGCTGAAGACGCGCGTCGAGTGCGAGAAGTCGAACCGCTCCGCGACGCGATCGAACCGCTCGTCGAACGACTCCCAGTCCATCGGCAGACCATCGGTACGGGTGGGGGAGACCGCGATCGTCGCGACACGCCCGCCCGAGCGGTCCGACTGTTCGGCGGTGAACTGCCGCTGGTATTCGCCGAAGGCGACGACGGCGGTGATGGCGGCGACCGATACCGCGATGCCGATGAGGCTCAGCAGGACACGCAGCTTGTGGTGGCGCAGCTCGGACCACGCTTCGGAGAGCGCTCCGATGAACGCGCTCACGAGGCGGTGCCCGTGACGGAGCCGAGCGCCGTCTCGCGGAACGCGAGATCGAGCCGCACGGGTTCGAGCCTGCCTTCTTCGAGCCGGAAGTGGCGGCGAGCGCGAGCGGCGACGTGCACGTCGTGCGTGATCGTGACGAGCGCGGCCTGTGCTTCGGCGGCGATGTCGTCGAGGAGCGTCATGACAGCCTCCCCGGTCTCGACGTCGAGCGCGCCCGTGGGCTCGTCGGCGAGGATGAGCGACGGCCGTCGCACGAGCGCGCGGGCGATCGCGACGCGCTGCTGCTCGCCCCCCGAGAGCTGTTCGGGGGTCGAATCCAGGCGATGCGACAGGCCGACCCTGTCGAGCATCTCGTGCGCCAGTCGTCGGCGGGACCAGAACATCGTGCCGCGCGCGTAGCTCAGCGGCATCTCGACGTTCTCCGTGGCCGTCCGCCCCGCGAGGAGGTTGAACTGCTGGAAGACGAACCCGACATTCTTCCCGCGAAGCCGGTCGAGCGCCCCGCGGCGCATCCGGCCGACCGGATCGCCGAGGAACGACACCGTGCCGCTCGTCGGCGCATCCAGCATCCCGAGGAGGTTGAGGAGCGTCGACTTGCCTGAACCGCTGCGTCCGACGATCGAGACGTGGTCTCCCGCCGCGACCTCCAGGTCGATTCCCCGGAGGATCTCCAGGCGTGTGTCGTCGGGAAGGACGACGTCCTTCGTGACGGCGTCCAGCCGGACGAGGGTCACCAGCTCCACCCCTGCTCCTCGCAGTACTCCCCGCCCATTCCGTCGTCGTAGCAGACCGGTTCGGTCGTCGCGGCCAGGCCCGGCACGAACTGGCGGATCTGTTCGCCCTCTTCGAGTCCGCCGGTCACCTCGACGATGGTGCCGTCGCCGACGCCGAGCGTGACCTCGCGCTCCTCGGCATCCGAACCGTCGCCCGCGTCGACCCACACGACGCCGGATCCCGCTCCTCCCCGCACGGCGGTCGTCGGGACGACGAGGACGTCCTGCACGGTTCCCACGGTGATGTCGAGCGTCGCCTGGAGTCCCGCGAAGACGACCTGGTCGCCGGGAATGGCACAACGGACGCTCGTCGTGCCGTCCTCGGCCACTTGAACCTTGAGTCCCGTGCACACGAACGGTGCCGGCCCGCCCTGGATCGTGACGGATGCTTCGCTGGGAGCGTTGAGCAATCGGTAGAGCTGCACGGGCTCCACCGTGCTCAGCACGTGGAATCGCGCGGGCGTCAGCGTCGCGAGTTCGCCGCCCACAGAGGTCGGCTGGCCCTTCACGACCGCGAGTTCGCCGACGTCGCCGGCTTCGGGAGCCTTGACGTCGATCGAGCGGACGGGGTCGTTCTGCTTGATCGTGAAGAGCACCTGCCCGGCGGCGACCGCCTGCCCCTCGCCCACATGGACCGTCGTGACGACGCCGTCGATCTCGGAACGGAGAGGGAAGGACTCGTCGCGCGCGACCGTCCCCGTGAGGCTCAGCGCATTCACGACCTCCCCGCGCTCGACCGCCACGACCGACTCGGAGATGCCCGCCGACGGTGTGACAGCGGCATCGCTCGCCTCGGGGAAGAACGCGAGCTTGACGAGCGCGGCCGCCACGGCCCCGAAGATGACGACCATCAAAAGGGGGAAGATCCACCGGCGCCAGACGATCACGTGCACTCCTCTCGTCCCCGTCGCCGGGGAGCATGTCGACATGACCCTAGCGGCGCGAGAAAGCGCGACGAGGGCGGGTCAGGGTCATCTCAGGTGAAGTGTCCGGGATGACCCGGAGATCTCACGCGAATTCACCCTCGGCATCCCACAGCCCACGCAAAGATCACGGGCGGGTAACATGGGCCGGGTATGCCCGGGTGCTCACGCGCCCGTGCGGCACGGGCGCCGATCGGCGCCGCACCCGACAAGATGGAGATGCTCCGTGGCCAACCCCCTCGAGAAACTGCTCCGCGCCGGTGAGGGACGCATCCTCCGGCGCCTCCAGCAGGTCGTGAAGGCCGTCAACGCCCTCGAAGAGGACTACGCGCAGCTGAGCGACGAGGAGCTGCGCAGCGAGACCGTCGAGCTTCGTGCCCGGTACGAAGCCGGCGAGTCGCTCGACCAGCTCATGCCCGAGGCGTTCGCCGCCGTCCGCGAGGCGGCCAAGCGCACGCTCGGTCAGCGCCCCTACGACGTTCAGATCATGGGTGGCGCAGCCCTTCATCTCGGCAACATCGCCGAGATGAAGACCGGTGAGGGCAAGACGCTCACGGGCGCGTTCCCCGTCTACCTCAACGCGATCGCGGGCCAGGGCGTGCACGTCATCACGGTCAACGACTACCTCGCGTCGTACCAGGCCGAGCTCATGGGCCGCATCTATCGCGCGCTCGGCATGACGACGGGCATCATCGTCGCGGGTCAGACCCCCGAAGTGCGTCGCGAACAGTACAACGCCGACATCACGTACGGCACGAACAACGAGTTCGGCTTCGACTACCTGCGCGACAACATGGCATGGCGCAAGGAGGACCTCGTCCAGCGCGGTCACTTCTTCGCGATCGTCGACGAGGTCGACTCGATCCTCATCGACGAGGCTCGCACGCCGCTCATCATCTCCGGTCCCTCCTCGGGGGAGGCGAACCGCTGGTTCGTCGAGTTCGCGAAGATCGCCAAGACCCTCGAGCCCGGCGTCGACTACGAGGTCGACGAGAAGAAGCGCACGATCGGCGTCCTCGAGCCCGGCATCGAGAAGGTCGAGGACTACCTCGGCATCGACAACCTCTACGAGTCCGCCAACACGCCGCTCATCTCGTTCCTCAACAACTCGATCAAGGCGCTCGCGCTCTTCAAGCGCGACTCGGACTACGTCGTCATGAACGACGAGGTCATGATCGTCGATGAGCACACGGGTCGCATCCTGGTCGGACGCCGCTACAACGAGGGCATCCACCAGGCGATCGAGGCGAAGGAGGCCGTGCCGGTCAAGGCTGAGAACCAGACGCTCGCCACCGTCACGCTGCAGAACTACTTCCGCCTGTACGACAAGCTCGCCGGTATGACCGGTACCGCCGAGACCGAGGCGGCCGAGTTCATGTCGACCTACAAGCTCGGCGTCGTCCCCATCCCGACCAACAAGCCGATGATCCGCAAGGACCAGTCGGACCTCGTCTACAAGAACGAGCAGGCCAAGTTCGCCCAGGTCGTCGAGGACATCGCCGAGCGCAACGCGACAGGCCAGCCCGTCCTCGTCGGCACCGTGAGCGTCGAGAAGAGCGAGTACCTCTCGCGCCTCCTCGCCAAGAAGGGCATCAAGCACGAGGTCCTCAACGCGAAGAACCACGCACGGGAGGCGGAGATCGTCGCCCGCGCGGGACGTCTCGGCGGTGTGACGGTCGCGACCAACATGGCCGGCCGTGGTACCGACATCATGCTCGGTGGGAACGCCGAGTTCCTCGCCGTTCAGGAGATGAAGGCGAAGGGGCTCGACCCCGTCGAGACTCCCGACGAGTACGAAGCCGCGTGGGACGAAGTGTACGAAGCGACGAAGGAGATCGTCGCGACGGAGGCCGAGAAGGTCGTCGCCGCCGGTGGTCTCTACGTGCTCGGCACGGAGCGTCACGAATCGCGCCGCATCGACAACCAGCTGCGCGGTCGCGCCGGCCGACAGGGCGACCCCGGCGAGAGCCGCTTCTATCTGTCGCTCACCGACGACCTCATGCGGCTGTTCCAGTCGGGCGCGGCCGAGGCGATCCTGGCGCGCACGAACTTCCCCGACGACGTCGCGATCGAATCGGGCATGGTCACGCGTGCCATCAAGAGCGCGCAGTCGCAGGTCGAGGCGCGCAACGCCGAGATCCGCAAGAACGTCCTCAAGTACGACGACGTCCTGAACCGCCAGCGCGAGGCGATCTACTCCGACCGTCGTCACATCCTTCAGGGCGACGACATCGCGGGGCGCGTCGAGCACTTCATCGAGGACGCCATCACGGCGGTCATCGAGGACCACACCGGTTCCGGACACAACGAGAGCTGGGACTTCGACGCCCTGTGGACGGAGCTCAAGACGCTCTACCCGGTCGACGTCACGATCGACGAGGTGGTCGCCGAGGGCGCGGGCCGCAAGGGCGGGATCACGTCGGAAGGCCTCAAGCGCGAGATCATCTCCGACGCGCGGATCGCGTACCGCAAGCGCGAGGAATCGCTCGGCGAGCCGGCCATGCGCGAGCTCGAGCGTCGCGTCGTGCTGCAGGTCCTCGACCGCCGCTGGCGCGACCACCTCTATGAGATGGACTACCTCAAGGACGGCATCGGCCTGCGCGCGATGGCCCAGCGCGACCCGCTCATCGAGTACCAGCGCGAGGGGTACCAGATGTTCCAGTCGATGATGGGGCAGATCAAGGAGGAGTCCGTCGGCTACCTCTACAACCTCGAGGTCGAAGTTCGCCGCCCGAGCGATGCGAGCGGCGAGGTCGCCGAGGTCGAGGTCGACGCCAAGGGACTCACGGCGGCCCCCGTCGAAGGACAGCGCCTGCAGTATTCGGCCGCCAATGACGCGGGCGAAGTCGAAGTGCGCAACGACCGTGGCCAGGTGCAGCAGGCGGCGACCAACCGCCTCCGCCAGGCCGCCGCTGCCGCCGCCGCTTCTCAGTCCGCTGACGGCACGCCGACGCCGGCACCCGAGGCTGCCCCGCAGCGCGGCGCGTTCGGTCAGCGGACGGACGGCGCAGCCGGCGGGGCATCGCCCCAGAACCGTGCGGAGCGCCGGGCGGCAGACAAGAAGAAGTGACGACAGGAGCCGGGCCGTGCCACCGCATGGCGATTGGCCTCGGCATCCTGTCGATATCCTGATCCGATGAGTCCGCTCCGCCCCCTCGATCAGTCCGGCAAGCTCAAGGATGTCCTCTACGAGATCCGCGGGCAGGCTCTCGTCGCCGCCGATCGGCTCGAGGCCGAGGGGCACACGATCCTCAAGCTGAACACCGGCAACCCCGCGATCTTCGGCTTCGAGGCGCCCTTCCAGATTGTGCGCGACATGATCGACTCGATTCCGCACGCGCACGGCTACAGCGACAGCAAGGGCATCATGTCGGCCCGACGCGCCGTCGTCTACCGGTACGAGCAGGACCCCACGTTCCCTTCGTTCGGGCCCGACGACGTGTATCTCGGGAACGGGGTCTCCGAACTCATCACGATGGTCATGCAGGCATTGCTCGACGAGGGTGACGAGGTGCTCATCCCGGCTCCCGACTATCCCCTGTGGACCGCCATGACCAGCCTCGGCGGCGGGACTCCCGTGCACTACGTGGCGAGCGAGGCCGACGGCTGGCAGCCCGATCTCGACGACATCCGGGCCAAGATCACGCCGCGCACCAAGGCGATCGTCGTGATCAACCCCAACAATCCGACGGGCGCGGTGTACTCGCGCGAGATCCTCGAGGGGATCGCCGACATCGCGCGCGAGCATTCGCTGCTCGTGCTCGCTGACGAGATCTACGACCGCATCCTCTTCGACGACGCCGTGCACATCCCGATGGCCTCCGTCGCACCCGACCTGCTCGTGCTCACGTTCAACGGCCTCTCGAAGACGTACCGTGTGGCGGGATACCGCTCAGGGTGGCTCGTCATCACGGGACCGACGGGCCATGCGCGAGGCTTCATCGAGGGGATCACGCTGCTCGCATCGACGCGGCTGTGCCCGAACGTCCCCGCGCAGCACGCCGTGCAGGCCGCGCTGTCGGGCGTGCAGTCGATCGACATGCTCATCGGTCCCGCCGGACGACTCCTCGAGCAGCGGGATGCCGCGTGGGAGACGCTCGAGTCGATTCCCGGTGTCTCGTGCGTCAAGCCCTCCGGGGCGCTCTACGCCTTCCCGCGGCTCGACCCCGAGGTGCACGACATCCACGACGATGCGAAGCTCGTCTACGACTTCCTCGTCGCGGAGCACGTGCTGCTCGTCCAGGGAACCGGCTTCAACTGGCCGACTCCGGATCATCTGCGCATCGTGACGCTGCCCGAGGCGCGTGTCCTCACGGAAGCCGTCGAGCGGCTCGGGAACTTCCTGGCGTCGTACCGCCAGTAGGTCGTGTCGGCGCGACGAGTTCGCGCTCAGAGGAGGGCGAGCGACGTCGCGCGCCAGCGTCCGTCGACCCCCTCTAATCGGAGTGCCACGGCACGGGTCCGCGCGGGACCCTGGACGATCACGACGGACTCGACGACGCCGTCGTCTGGTGACTGCTGGTGCACCGACAGGATCCGATGGACGGGGCGTTTGACGGGGAGACCGCGAGCCGAGCGCGCTCTCGCGGCGAGGTTGGCGCGAGTAAGAAGCCGTCGGTAGGCGTCTTCGGTGAGCCAACGTGCGAGCTGATCCACCTCTCGCACGCCGCCGAAGACTTCGAGGACACCGCGCGTGAGATTGCGCAGGAGCGGCTCGGGGTCGGGCAGGTGCATCGCGGGGGTTCGCTGCGGTGCGAAGTAGCCGATCGTATCGATCGCGCTGAGCGGTGAGGGCGCAGCGCCAGCGGGATTCGGTCGCGACGTTGCCATGCGTGCCTCTCTCCGGAAGGTGATTCGGGAGAAGTACAGCACAGTGCGTTCGGCGGCTGCGGAGGGTCCGGCATCCTGTGGATAAGTCCGCCCCAAGGATCACCTGTGCCTTAGCCTGCCCGAGTGCGCTGGGACCGATTCTTCGACGATCTCGAAGACCAGTTGGCCTCCGAGTGGGAGGCCGAGAGAGCCGCGCTCGACACCGAAGCCGAGCGGCTGCGGCTCTCACGCGTCACTTTGCGCGAACGCTTCACCGTCCTCGCGAGCACGGAGGCCGCGGCGGTCCCCATCTCGATCGAGCTCTCCGACCGCAGCGTCCTGCGGTGCCGCGTCACGGGGGTGGGTGCGGACTGGGTCGCCCTGCAGGCGGACGAGGGCGGCCGGGATGCTGTGCTGATCCCCTTCGCATCGATCCTGTCCGTCGGGATGCCGCACGTCGAGGTTCTTCGCAGCGCACGACCCGCACCGCGACCGACGAACCTGTCCGATCGCATGACGTTCGGCTTCATGCTCCGCGACCTCGTGCGCCGACGAGTCGGGGTCGCCATCGGCCTCGTTCACGGGCGGGCGCTGACGGGCACGATCGACCGAGCGGGGGCCGATCACCTCGACCTCGCGCTGCATGATCGCGGAGCCCCGAGGCGGAACGACGTCGTGACAGGACATCGCCTCGTTCCGCTCACCGCCCTCGCGTGGGTGAGGTTCGACGACCCCGCCGTGCGATGAGCACGTCAATCGTCGTGGCGGACTTCCCCCGTACCCCACAGCTCCGGGAAGCTGGCTTCTTGCGACTGCTGCCAGAGGGCCGCGCGACGTGTCAGCTCGATCTGCGCGTCGAGGTACTCACCGACGCTCGCCTCCTCGATCCGCCATTGTCCTGGTGAGCCGACGCGCATGCCGCGAAGCTCGCCCTTCTGGACGAGCGACATGACATCGTCGATCGAGATCGCGATGATCTCGGCGACTTGAGCGGGGGTGAGAAGACGCACCTCAGATGGGGGGATCTTGGGCATGGGTACCATTATCCCGCCGCCCCGAGCCGTTGATCAACGGCCGTCGATCAACGTCGGTGACCCTGTGGATAACGACGGTGGACGGTGGGCGTCGTACTGCACGATGTCCTCATGACTCGTCCCGCGACCACCCGTCCGTCCCGCCGCGCTCCGTGGAGCGACCTGCGCTTCGTGCTGGGGATCCTCCTGATCGGCGCATCGGTCGGCGGCGTCTGGATGGTCATCGCGAGCGCGCGCCAGACTACGCCTGTCTACATCGCCGCTCACGTGCTTGCGGCGGGAGCACCCGTCGAGGCGACGGACCTCCTCCTCGTGGAGGTTTCCCTCGGTCAGTCGGTGGGGGCGTACCTCGTCCCGGATGAGCTCGAGGCGGGGTCCATCGCGACGCGGACGATCAACGAAGGCGAACTGGTCCCGGCGTCCGCGATCGGCAGCGCTTCGGCCGCGGCCACGACGAGCGTCGTCCTCCGTAGCGCGGACGTCCCCGCGAGCGTCGAGAAGGGTGCGCGCGTCGAGATCTGGGCAGCACCGCTCATCGAGCGCGGGCGCTACGAGGATCCGAGGGTGCTCGTCGTCGACGCGACGGTCATCTCCGTCACACGCGACGACTCTCTCCTGGGTGGGGGAGCGGCGGGACTCGAGGTGGCGATACCGCGCACCGAGATCGGTGCGACGCTCGCGGCGGTCGCAGAGGAAGCGGCTCTCTCGATCGTTCCCACGTTCGGAGGGGACTGATGCGGGTCATGGTCGCCGTCGACGACCCCCACGGCGCCCGGCTGACGACGGACCTCGCGGCAGAAGGGATCGAGGTGACGGCGAGCGTCCCGGCATCCGTGCCCGTCTCTCGGCTCCTGGACGAGGACGACCCCGTGCTGTCTCGCGCGTTCGTCGCGGCGGACGCGCTCGTCATCGCGGTCGATCGGTTCGTCGTCTCGGCAGAGCTCGTCGGCCTGTGCGATCGATCGGGGGTGCGGATCGTCCCTCTCGGGGCCGGGGCTGACGCCGAGCACGCGGTGTCGCTGTACGGACTCGAGCCTCTCCGGCCGATCGACATCGAGGCGTGGCGTCTCGTCGAGATCCTCGCAGCACCGCTCGCGCCGGTACGCGGTGCGGTGCGCTCGAAGGATCCGCGCTCGATCGTCGTCTGGGGGCCGGCCGGTGCTCCCGGACGCTCGACGGTGGCTACCGAGTTGGCAGTCGAACTCGCCCGTGGGGGTCGGCGCGCGGCCCTCGTCGACGCAGACTCCCACGCGGCATCCCTCGCGCTCTCTCTCGGGCTGCCCGACGAAGGCCCGGGCTTCGCGGCCGCATGCCGGCAGGCGGAGCTGGGCTCGCTCGACGCCGCCGAGCTGACCCGCATCAGTCTCCCGATCGAGTCGATGGGCGTCGACGTGCTGACGGGCATCAATCGCCCGTCGCGGTGGCCGGAGCTCTCCGACACCCGCGTGCGTGCGGCCCTGGAGACTTGCAGGACGTGGACCGACTTCACCGTGGTCGACGTCGCGGCATCTCTCGAGCGCGACGAGGAGATCGTGAGCGATCTCGCGGGCCCGCGTCGGAACGCCGCGACGCTCGCCGCGCTGGAGGTCGCCGATGCGGTTGTCGCGGTGGTGTCGGCGGACCCTCTCGGGATCTCGCGATTCGTCCGGGCTGTCCCCGACCTACGGGCGACGATCGGAGGGAGTGAGCTGCTCGTCGTCGCGAATCGGCTCCGTCCGGGAACACTCGGCCTCGATGCGCGCGGTCAGGTGCGGCGAGCTATCGAGCGGTTCACAGGGCTCCGCGACGTGTGGTTCCTTCCCCACGACCCGAGATCCGCGGACGCCGCGCTCCTCGCTGCGCGCCCGATCGCCGAGGTCGCGCCGAAGTCGCCGCTGACCCTCGCCGTACGGCGCTTCGTCGGAGAGGCGCTCGTTCGTCCTCCCGACCGTGCTCCCTCCCGCAGTCGCCGACGTCGGGGCCGGGGTGGCGCCGCGTGAGTGCCACTCACCGACCGTCGGGGAGGTGCGCCGCGGGACGGGTGTGCGCGGCCGTACGCTGGAGGGGTGTCGACCCTCAGCGATCTCGTCTATGCCCAGGGCCGTTCCAGCGAAGCGGATGTCGAATGGCTCCACCGCCTCGCGGGTGACGGTCAGCTCCTCGCCGACCTCGCTTTCGCCGACATCGTCATCTGGGTCCCGACCGGCGACGACTCGTTCGTCGCGATCGCGCACACCCGCCCGAGCGGCGCAGCCACCCTGTTCTACCGCGACATCGTGGGAGACCGGGTGCGTCCCCAGTGGCGCACACAGGTGCGCGAAGCCTTCCAGACAGCGCGCATCGTCGACTCGGCATCGCCGGACTGGTTCGAGGAGACCCCGACGCGGGTCCGTGCCGTCCCGATCGTGCGTGCCCAGCACGGTCACCCCCGCGAGACGATCGGCGTCTTGACGCGGCACACGAACCTCGGTGAGACGCGGACGCCCAGCCGGCAGCAGATCACGTTCAACGACTGCGCCGACGATCTGTTCGGCATGGTCGCGTCGGGCGAGTTCCCCGATCTCTCAGCACCGACGGCGCCGCGCCGTGGTGCGCCTCGTGCCTCGGACGGACTCATCCGTCTCGACGTCGACGGGATCACGACGTTCGCGAGCCCCAACGCGCTCTCGGCGTTCAACCGCCTCGGGTTCGACGACGAGCTCGAAGGGGAGTCCCTCGCTGAGGTCGTGACCCAGATCCTCCCGGTCAAGCGCCAGTTCGACGAGTCCCTCCCGGTCGTCGTGACGGGTCGCGCACCGTGGCGCGCTGATCTCGAGTCGCGCGGCGTCACGGTGTCGCTGCGCACGATCCCGCTCCGTGACCACGGCCACCGCATCGGTGCGATCCTCCTCTGCCGCGACGTGACCGAGATCCGTCACCAGGAGCAGGAGCTCATCACGAAGGATGCCACGATCCGTGAGATCCATCACCGGGTGAAGAACAATCTCCAGACCGTCGCCTCGCTCCTTCGGATCCAGGCGCGGCGCTCGCACTCCGACGAAGCTCGCGAGGCGCTGACCCAGGCGATGAGGCGGGTCTCGGCGATCGCCGTCGTCCACGACACCCTGTCGGAGGGGCTCGCGCAGAACGTCGACTTCGATGACGTGTTCGATCGCGCCCTCAAGCTGATCGCCGAGGTGGCCGCGGCGCCGAGCACGCGCGCGAAGACCCGCACGACGGGGCGCTTCGGCACCCTGCCCAGCGAGTACGCGACTCCGCTCGCGCTCGCGCTCACGGAACTCGTCACGAACGCTGTCGAGCACGGCCTCGCCGGCAAAGAGGGAGAGGTGGAGATCCTCGCGGACCGCTCGGAGGATCACCTCGCCGTCACCGTCCGCGACAACGGTGTGGGCCTGCCGGAGGGTCAGGTCGGACGAGGGCTCGGAACGCAGATCGTCCGAACCCTCATCCAGGGTGAGCTCGGGGGGACGATCGACTGGCACACCGCCGTCGGGGCGGGCACGGAAGTGACGATCGACATTCCCCTGCGCTACATCGCGGTTCCTCGCGCGTAGCGCGGGGGCCGGTCAGGAAGCGCGGCGAGCGCGAGCGGCGCGGCGCTTGAGCGCGCGACGCTCGTCTTCGGAAAGTCCGCCCCACACGCCCGAGTCCTGACCGGACTCGAGGGCGTACTGGAGGCAGATCTCGGTGACGGTGCACCGGGCGCAGACGGACTTCGCCTTCTCGATCTGGTCGACCGCCGGTCCTGTGTTCCCCACGGGGAAAAACAGTTCGGGGTCGACGGTCAAGCAGGCAGCCTTGTCGCGCCAGTCCATGGAGGTGCTCCTTGCGGGGTAGTGATTTACGGGCATCCGTTCGGGTCGGGTACCCTTGTGGGTGTGCGAGCAGAACGCTCGCCCCACGGCGCTGTGGGAGCACACGGCTTAAGCCATCGTCCCATAGCACATCGGCTTGATCAAGAGATTACGAGCAGGTTTCTGAGCCGTTTGCTGGGGATCGCCTCCGAGGTGTGGAGGATCGACACAGATCCCGCCGCTCGATGAGAAGGGCTGTTGAGGCATGCGCACAGGGACCGTCGAACGGATCGCCGGCGTTCTGGTCGGGGCCGAAGGGCTCGCCCTCGTCGGCATCGTCGTCTGGCAGCTCGCCGCGATCGCGGCAGGTGACACCGGTTTCATCGCGAGTGCGATCGCCCTCGTTGTTCTGACGCTCGTCGGCGCGGTGGCCGTCATCGCCTTCTCGGTCGCGATCGTGCGCGGCCGATCGTGGGGCCGCTCCGGCGGGATCGTGACCCAACTCCTGATTCTCGCCGTTGCTCTCGGGGCCGCGACGGGAGCCTACGCGCACCCGCTCATCGGGCTCGCGCTCGCCGTTCCTGCTCTCGTGACGTTCGTGCTGCTCGTCTTCGCCGCGAGGGCGGCCGGGCGCGCGGCATCCGCTGCGGCGGAGTGACGGTCGTCAGACCCCGAGCTGCGCGCGCAGGCGGGCGACGTGGCCGGTGGCCTTGACGTTGTAGAAGGAGTGGCTGATGCGACCGTCGGCGTCGATGACGAAGGTCGAGCGGATGACGCCCTCGACGACCTTTCCGTAGTTCGTCTTCTCGCCCCACGCACCGTACTGCTCGTGCACGGAGCGGTCGGGGTCGCTGAGGAGCGGGTAGTCCAGTCCATCCCGCTCGCGGAACCGCCGGAGCTTCTCGGGTAGATCACGCGAGATCCCCAGCACGGTGTATCCCGCAGCCTGCAGCGGTGCGAGGCTGTCGCGGAAGTCGCACGCCTCGGTCGTGCAGCCCGGAGTCATCGCCTCGGGGTAGAAGAAGAGGATGACGGGCCCGCCGCGAAGGGCTTCGAGCGACACCTCGTTCTCGTCCTGGTCGAGGAGAGTGAAGAGGGGAGCGGGGGCGCCGGATTCGAGTCTCGAGGAGGTCACCCCTCAACGATAGGACAGCAGGCGCGCCAGAACGACCTCACGGGCGGTGGGAGAACGTCTCGAGAAGGCGCTGCAGCGAGTCCAGCCGTGCGGCTCCCGTCGGTCCGAGGCGGCCCTCCTCGACGGCTTCGACGATCGCGCAGTCCGGTGCGTCGGGAAGGTGCGTGCATCCACGTGGGCATTCCTCCGCCACGAGTGCGAGCTCGGTGAAGGCTTTCAGGATGTTCGCCGGATCGACATGGCCGAGTCCGAAAGAGCGAACTCCCGGTGTGTCGATGACCCACCCTGAGCCGTCCGGCCCGCGGTAGCGCAAGGACACGGTCGAGCTCGACGTGTGGCGTCCTCGACCCGTCACGACGTTGACGTGGCCTGTCGCGCGCTTCGCGTCGGGAACGAGCGCGTTCACGAGCGTCGACTTCCCGACGCCGGAATGGCCCACGAACACCGTCGAGTGGCCGACGAGCGCTGCCCCGACGCGTTCGAGCGGCATCTCCTCCTGCGCGCTCGTGAAGACCTCCAGATCGAGACCGTCGAAGTGCGTGAGGAACGGCGCGGGGTCGGCCAGGTCGGTCTTGGTCACGACGAGCATCGGACGGATGCCGGCATCCAGCGCCGCGACGAGGTAGCGGTCGACGAGCCGAGCACGAGGCTCGGGGTCGGCGGCAGCGACGACGACGAGCATCTGGTCGGCGTTGGCCACGACGATCCGTTCGACCTGGTCGGTGTCGTCGGCGCTTCGGCGGAGAAGGGACGTGCGCTCTTCGATGCCGACGATGCGCGCGAGTGTCCCATCGTCACCGGACACGTCACCCACGACGCGCGCGCGATCACCGGTGACGATCGATGTCTTCCGCAGCTCCCGGGCGCGCGTGGACAGGACGGTGTGCTCGTCAGGGCCGTCCTCGTCGACGAGAACCGTGTACCTGCCGCGGTCGACACCGAGGACCCGCGCCATTCGCGCATCGCTGTGCGTCGGTCGCCGCTTCGTCCGCGGCCGGTTGGATTTGGGATTCGGGCGGACGCGCACGTCCTGCTCGTCGAACTCCGGTTCGTCGTCCTCGTCGTCCGGCTCGAGCCAGCTCACGATGCCCGCTGCGCCTCGGGATCGGAAGCCGAATCCGTGAGCATCCCGTGCCAGATGCGGGGGAACTCGGGCATCGTCTTGGCGGTCGTGCCGATGTCGTCGATCTCGATACCCGGAACGGCCAGGCCGATGAGGGCGCCCGTCGTCGCGAGGCGGTGGTCGTGATGCGCCTTCCACTCGCCGCCGTGAAGCGGCCGCGGAACGATGCGGATGCCGTCGGGAAGCTCTTCGGCGTCGCCACCGATCGCACGCAGGTTGCCGACGAGCGCGGCGATGCGATCGGTTTCGTGACCGCGGATGTGCCCGATTCCGTGGAGGGTCGTGGGCGCTTCGGCGAACGCCGCGAGGGCGAAGATGGTGGGCGCGAGCTCGCCGGCCGCCGACAGGTCGATGTCGACCCCGTGGATGCTGCCGCCCGACGTGACGGTCAGGACGCCGCCGCGACGCGACGTGCGTGCGCCGAACACCGCGAGGATGTCGGTGAGCAGGTGGCCGGGCTGGGTCGAATGTGCGGGCCAGCCCGTGACGGACACGGAGCCTCCCGTGATCATCGCGGCGGCCAGGAACGGCGCGGCGTTGGAGAGGTCTGGCTCGATCGCCACGTCTTTGCCGCGGATCGGCCCGGCGGGGACGACCCACTCGCCGACGGCGGGGGACTCGACGTGCACACCGCGGTGCGCCAGCGACTCGATCGTCATGTCGATGTGCGGCATGCTCGGCAGGCGTGCGCCGGTGTGGACGAGGTGGAGTCCGACGTCGAATCTCGGCGCGGAGAGCAGCAGACCCGACACGAACTGGCTGGAGGCGCTCGCGTCGATCGTGATCTCGCCACCGCGTACGTGTCCGTGACCGCGCACCGAGAAGGGAAGCGACCACGTGCCGCCGTCGTCGATGTCGACGCCGACGTCGCGGAGGGCCGTGATCATGGCGCCCATGGGCCGGTGCAGCGCGCTCTCATGCGCGGTCAGTGCGACATCGCCCTTCGCGAAGCCGCCCAGAGGCGCGACGAAGCGCATGACCGTTCCCGCCTGCCCGCAGTCGACCGTCGTTCCGCCGGTGAGGGGCCAGGCGGGGGTGACGACGAGATCGTCGCCGAACGGGCCGCTGCCTTCGACGGCTTCGACGCCCACGCCGAGGGTTCGCAGTGCCTCGATCATTCGCCGCGAGTCGTCGGAATGCAGGGGATTCAAGAGGCGGCTCGAGCCGTCCGCGAGAGCGGCCAGGATCAGCTCGCGATTGGTGAGCGACTTCGATGCGGGCACCGTCACGGTCGCGCGCACCGGCGACTCCGCGACGGGCGCCGCCCAAGGGCTGCGGTCGCGGGTCGTGGAGGACGGGGAATACGCGTCGGCGGTCATCGGGTTCTACCCTACTGAACCGCGTCGACACCGCCGCGGAGGACATCCGATCAGACGGGAGTGCACGTGACCGCGATTCTCGAACGTGCGACCGACGAGGCGTCGTTGCACAGCCTCGAACAGGCGTGGCGGGAGCCCGCCGTAGACTTGCGGGTGATGAGCGAGCAGCCAGATGTCGCGCAAGACCCCCGCACGCAGTTCGAAGAGCAGGCGCTGCCCTTCATGGACCAGTTGTACGCCGCGGCGATGCGCATGACCCGCAACCCCGCGGATGCTGCAGATCTCGTTCAGGAGACGTTCGTCAAGGCGTTCGCGTCGTGGCGCACCTTCACGCAGGGCACGAATCTCAAGGCGTGGCTCTACCGCATCCTGACGAACACGTACATCAACACCTACCGCAAGAAGCAGCGCGAGCCCTATCAGGGCACGATCGACGAACTCGAGGACTGGCAGCTCGGCGGCGCCGAGTCCACGACGGCGTCGAGCACGCGTTCTGCCGAAGCGGAGGCGATCGACCACATGCCGGCGTCCGTCGTGAAGGACGCGCTGCAGTCGATCCCCGAGGATTTCCGGCTGGCGGTGTACCTCGCCGACGTCGAGGGCTTCGCCTACCAGGAGATCGCCGACATCATGAAGACCCCCATCGGCACCGTCATGAGCCGTCTGCACCGTGGCAGGCGAATGCTTCGTGAGCTGCTGGCCGATTACGCGAAGGAGCGCGGCATCGAGACCGCGCCCGCCACGAGGAGCAAGAAATGACGGACTGCGGCTGCGAGAAGGCCAGGCGCGACCTCGAGGAGTACTTGCGCAACGAGGTGTGCAAGACGGAGCACTCCGATATCAAGGAGCACCTGGACAACTGTCCCGGATGCCGAGACGAGGCGCTCGTCGCGCAGACGCTGACCGACGTGGTCGCGCGCGCCTGCAAGGAGACCGCTCCGGAGGAACTGCGCGACCAGGTCCTCGCCCGGCTCCGCGCCGTCCAAGCGACGCACTGATCTTCCCGATCGGGAGAGCACTGAGCCTCCCGCTCGGGAGATCAGCGTAGCGACGGCGTGGCGGCCGCGGCGGCCGTGGCAGCCGCGCTCGCGGCTCCTGCGACGCTGGAGATTTCGCGCAGGAGCCCCGCGACCTTCTCGGAGGCGGGCGTCCCGCAGGACCGCGGTCGGATGGCGGAAGCCCGGGTTCCGATCATGTCGTCGAGGGCGCCGACGCCGTCCAGCAGCGCGATCATCGTCGCGATTCGGCGGTCGATTCCGTCCGGATCGCCCATCGCGCGGCGGAGATCCGCCCACGCGTCCTCCGCTGCGGAGACCTGGACGAGTCGAAGGTAGACGCGGGGGACCAGGCCGAGGAACCGCGTCGGCTCGTGCACGAGCATTCCCGACGCCAGGAGACGCTCCACCTCGACGTCGTACGCGGCCCAGCCGACGATCTCGACGAGCTCGGGTGTCAGCACCGCGCTCCCCGACAGGGCATCCACGGCCGTGCCGAGCCGCGCGGCATCCGACGCCGACGTCGCCCGAACGACGCTCGCGTCCGGCCCGGTGGGTTCGATCGACACGACGCCCGTGACGATGAGCTCGGCGAGCACAGCTCCGCCTACCAGCGCCTCGGTGACCTCGGTGCGCTGCAGCCGTCCGCGCTCGTCTGCGGTCAGGACGAGGAGTTCTTCCGCGACAGATCGGGTCATACTCCTCCTTCCCCACCTTCGAGGTTAAGGATCCGGCCGCATCCCCAGCTAGTCGACGAAGGGACGACCTCGTCCGCCGAAAGTAGGGGGTCTCACGCCGGAGTCGGCACATCGCGCACGGGTACGGATGCGTCCAGCAGCCATCCGTCGTCGCGTGGTCCGACCGAGCATCCGCCTCCGAGAAGACCCATCCGCTCTCTCATCCGGGCGGTCCCGTAACCGCCGCTCGGCACGAGCGACGTCTTCGCGCGTCTGCTCAGGGAGTTCCAGATCCGCAGCCGCACCGCGCCGTCGATGGACTGCAGACTCAGCGACACCCGCTCCGGCGAAGGGGCGTGCTTGAGAATATTCGTCCCCGCTTCGCGGATCGTCCTCTCGATCGCGCTGACCGTGAGGCGGTCGAGCTCTTCCGTCGCGGGCTGATCCAGGTCGACCGTGACGTCGTACCCCGCTCGTTCCAGTCCGGCCCGAAAGTCCTCGACCACGACGGCGAGTCCTCCCGAAAGCGTCGAAGGCCCATCTGCGACGTCGTCGGATGCCAAGCTCACGACCCGCCGGAGGTCCACCAGCGCTTGGCGTGCCGAGGCGAGGATCGCCTGCTCGGATCGTTCACGCTCGACGGGGTCGTCGGTGCGCTCGAGGAGGCGCGCGTGCATCGCGATGACCGTGAGGTCGTGGGCGACGACGTCGTGCAGGTCGTCGGCGATCCGCTGGCGCTCCTCCTGTACGAGGTCGGCGTTGATCCTGCGGGCATCGAGGAGCTCTTCTCGCGTGCGGGTCGCCCTCATCACGAGCGCCCGCAGCACGACTCCGGTCGCGCTCGCCGCCGCGGCGACGAGCAGGACCGCGCTGAGCGTCGCGACGGAGCCCGTCGCGGGGTCGAGACCGTGCACGGCTGCCGCGACCGCGAGGAAGATGCCGAGATAGGCCGCCTGGGCCCATGCCGAGGAGTACCGCACGACCACGAGGCATCCGACGGCGAGAGCGAGCAGTGCGACCTGCTGCGCGTGCAGGAGCGGCGAGAGTCCCATCAGGACGAGCAGCGCGAGCGCCGTGAGTGACGCGTTCCACAGCGTCAGGACGAACGCCAGCGTGAGGAGCATCTCGAGGGTGAACTCGCGGGGGTCGTCGAATCCCTCCACGAAGCCGAGGGAGACGGATGCCGCGACCGCCACCGCGACGACGACGATGAGCGCCCAACGCTCTACGCGCGTCGGCCGCTGGGCCGCCCAGAACGGGCGGAGGGCGCGCAGTCGCGCGAAGGAGCGGCGCATCATCGCTTCATTATCCCGCCCGTCGGACCAGGACGGGGCGGGAAGCCGAGAGACGTGTCTCGGGATCAGCTGCAGGCGCGCAGCAGCTTGCAGAGCGCGGTCCAGATCGAAGAAGCGAACATGGCTGTCCTCCTCTCCGGGTGCGGGCGACTACCGACAGGATGATCCTTCCAGGCGACGGGCCTTCGGCGCATCGCCCCAACGGCGGTGATGTCTCCGCCTTTCGTTGGGGGACGTGGCCGCAGATCGTTGCGCGACGTTGTCCCACTCTTAGGATTGGTTCGTGAACCCGATACTCGTCCTCGTCGTCGATGACGAGTATCTCCTCCGTCGCGCGCTGACCCTCTTTCTCGAGGAGGCGGAGGACATTCAGGTCGTCGGGACGGCCGTCGATGGGGCGGATGCCATCGAGAAGGTGCGTCTTCACCGCCCGGACGTCGTCCTGATGGACATCCAGATGCCGAACCTCGACGGGGTGGCGGCGACGGCGCGGCTGAGCAAGGAGTCTCCGGAGACCCGCGTGCTCGCGGTCACGACGTTCGGATCGATCCACACGATTCTTCCCATGCTGCTCGCGGGTGCGGCCGGCTATCTCCTCAAGGACTCCGATCCCGCCGACATCGTGGCCGCTGTTCGCGAGGCGCATCGGGGGCTCCGGGTGCTCTCGCCCGCCGTCACGTCCTTGCTGGTCTCGTCGGTCGCGTCATCCTCATCACCGGAACCGTCTGCACCGCTGGCCGAGGGAGAGCAGTTGACGCCTCGTGAGGCCGAGATGGTCGAACTCGTCGCCGAGGGGTTGTCCAACGCCGAGATCGCACAGCGCACAGGCGTGTCGGAGGCGACGGTGAAGTCCCACCTGAGCAGTGTCATGGCCAAGTGGGGCGTCCGTGACCGCGTGCAGGTGCTGATCCGCGCCGTTCGAGCGGGGCTCGTGCGCCTCGAGTGATCCGGCGAAGGGTCCGTCGTCAGCGCGGGAGGAAGACGCGGACGGCTCCGGGGGCGACATCGATCGTGAGGGGAAGGGCGCCGATGGGATCCCCGTCGGCGTACGCCGTCACCCCGGGCGCGGCCAGCCGCACCGCGCGGACGCGGGAGACCGATACTTCGGCGACGTTCGTGTGGGTGCCACGGTAGACACGGGGGAGCAGTCGGAGCAGGCGCATCCTTCCCGCGGGGCGGACGAGGACGACGTCGAGGAGTCCGTCGGTCGGATCGGCGTCGGGGGCGATGGGGATGCCGCCGCCATACGTGCGACCGTTCGCGACCGTCGCCATGACGAGGTCACCCACGATGCGCTGCGACGTGCCGTCGGCGAGTTCGAGGTCGACCTCGTAGGGGAGGCCCGCGAGCCTCGCGAACTCGATCAGGATCGCGATGTTGTACCGAGAGCCGCCGCGCGGCCAGCGCATGGCGTTGGCGCGGTCGTTCACGCGGGAATCGAAGCCGCTCGCGAGGACGGAACCGAAGTACGCCGTCGTGCCGTCGTCGCGCGTCACCCGCGCGAGGTCGACATCCCGCGTGCGTCCGCCGATGATGGCGTCCGCCGCTGCCGCGACATCGAGCTCGGCGAGTCCCAGCATCGCGGCGAAGTCGTTGCCCGTACCGGTCGGGATGATACCGAGGGGGATGCCGGTTCTCGCGACCTCCTGGATGGCGAGAGCGACCGTTCCGTCGCCGCCCGCGACGACGACGGCTTCCGCGCCGAGCTCGATCGCCGTCCGGAGGAGGTGGCTCGATTCCGCCGCGCTTCCGCCGCTGACGATCGTCGTCTGGATCCCGTGATCTCGCAGCAACTCGGCCGCCCGCGGCGCGGCTCCCGTGTGCGCCCCGGCGCGTGCGGCCGGATTGACCAGCAGCGCGACGGTCATCCGTCGGCTTCCACGAGGACGCCGGGGTTGAGGATGCCGCGCGGGTCCAGCTCGCGCTTGACGGCGCGCAGAACGGCGACGCCCAGGGACCCGATCTCCGCTTCGAGGTAGTCGCGGTGGTCGCGGCCGACGGCGTGGTGATGCGTGATCGTCCCGCCCGCGCTGCCGATGGCGCGTGATGCGGCATCCTTCGCTGCCGTCCACTGCTCGATGGGGGTCGTCGTGAGGGCCGCGACGACCGTGAAGTAGAGCGAAGCGCCCGCGGGGTAGACGTGGGAGATGTGGCAGAGCACGAGCGGCTTCGTGCCCGTCGCGGAGAGGGCCTCGGTGAGTGCGTCCGTCACGGCCGTCTTGAGGCCGGCGAGCCGGGACCAGGTCGTCGCCGTCTCGAGGGTCTCTGCCAGGACGCCGGCGTCCAGGAGGGTGTCCCGCAGAGCCGGAGACGCGAAGCGACCGCGCTCCCATGATCGCGCGGGGTCCTCGCCGCGGGATTTTCCGCCGTGCCGCGCGAAGACCGCGTCGAGCGACGTTCGCACCGCCTGCGCTTCTGCGTCGGTGCGCCCTTCGAACGTGGCGATCGCGAGGCATCCGCGCAGGCGCGTGAAGTGACCGCCGAGCGTCGCATTGACGGTCGTCTCGGTCGCGTCGCTGAGCCGCAGAACCGTGGGACGGATGCCGCACTGCGTCGCCTCGCGCACAGCCGCGGCGCCGGAGGCGAAGTCGGGGAAGGTCCACGCGCCGTAGCCCGTCGCGGTGGCGAGCGGCCGGATGCGGGCGGTCACCTCGGTCAGCACGCCGAACGCACCCTCCGAGCCCAGGAACAGCTCGCGCAGGTCGGGTCCCGCGGCGCTCGCCGGGGCGCGCCCGAGATCGAGGTCGCCGACGGGGGTCGCGATGCGAAGACCATGGACGATGTCGTCGAATCGTCCGTATCCACGGGAGGCCTGACCACTCGAACGGGTCGCGGCGAACCCGCCGATCGTTGCGTAGTGGAAGCTCTGCGGGAAGTGGCCGAGGGTGAAGCCGCGCGCCCCCAGCATCTCCTCGGCCTGCGGCCCCGTCGTTCCGGCCCCGAACGTCGCCAGGAGCGATGTCGCGTCGAGATCGATGAGGGCAGCGGTGCGCGCGAGGTCGAGCGAGATGACGCGGCTGTGCGGCCCTCCCGTCGGGTCGACGCCACCGACGACGGACGTTCCGCCGCCGAAGGGGACGACGGCGATCCCGCGTGCGTCGCACACCGAGATCACTTCCGCGACCTCGTCATGCGATGAGGGTCGAACGACGGCGTCGGGCGCCGACTGCGGATCGACGAGCCGACGCCGCAAGAGGTCCAGAGTGCTCTTCCCGCCGAGGTGCAGCAGACGTCCGTCGTCGTCGCGGCGGACGTGCTCTGATCCGACCACGGCGGCGAGAGCATCCGTGTCACCGTCGGTCAAGCGGCTCGCGGTGAGGCGCGGCCGCGGACGGCGGGGGACGGGGTGCGGCTTGCCGGGAAGCAGGGTCGTGATCAACGCCTTCGCGCCGACGGGCAGCGGCGACGGCCGATCTCCCCAGGCATCCCACTCGGAGCGTGGCGCTGGTGAGGGAGTGGCCAGCGGAGTTCGGGGCTCCCGTGCGGGCGTCGACGGCATCGTCGCAGACATGGCG
The DNA here is from genome assembly GCF_006715145.1 of Microbacterium sp. SLBN-146. Lineage (NCBI taxonomy): Bacteria > Bacillati > Actinomycetota > Actinomycetes > Micrococcales > Microbacteriaceae > Microbacterium > Microbacterium sp. SLBN-146. The sequence continues at coordinate 3,449,538 of NZ_VFMR01000001.1, read as the reverse complement.
ACAGTATGACACATTCTGTATCTTTGTCACATGGTCGATGGGGTCCCCGATACTGCGACGGCGCTTCTGGATGCCGCGCACGCCGAGGTGCTCGCGCACGGCATCCGGAGGACGACCGCCTCCGACATCGCCCGGCGCGCCGGCGTCTCCCGGCAGACCCTCTACCGCTACTGGCCCGACGCCCAGTCGGTGTTCGCGGCGCTCGTGACGCGCGAGCTCGTCCGAGCGCTCCCCGGTGCGGCGCCGCGAGCCGCGTCGCTCGCCGCGCTCGTGACGCTCCTCGTCGACACGGCAGACGAGGTCCGGCGGATGCCGCTTGTGGAAAGGCTCCGCGAGACCGATCCGGAGCTGTTCGCGCGCTACATCCTCGAGCGGATCGGAACGAGCCAGCGTGCCATCCACGATGAGCTCCGGCGCCGCATCGCCGACGGGCAGTCCGATGGATTCGTCCGCAGCGGGGATCCGTCAGCAATCGCCGCGATGGTCCTGCTCATCGCGCAGTCCGCGGTTCAGTCCGCGCCTCTCGTCGCGGAGTGGCTGAGCGGAGACCACTGGCGCGAAGAGCTCGGGCACGCGTTTGGCGGATACCTCGCGACGGATCGCTCATGAGTCCGCGCATCGTCGGGCGGACGCCGGTGTCATCGGCGCTCGATGCGCACCGGCGTGCTCGCGAGCTCGACGCCCTCGCGCACGATCCCGTCGTCGATGTCCTCGTGATCGGCGGCGGGATCACGGGTGCCGGAATCGCGCTGGATGCCGCGTCCCGGGGCCTGAAGACGCTTCTCGTCGAGCGGCGCGACCTCGCCCACGGGACGAGCCGGTGGAGTTCCAAACTCGTCCACGGCGGCCTTCGCTACCTGGCATCCGGTCAGTTCGCGATCGCCCACGAGAGCGCCTTCGAACGGCACCTGCTGATGACGCGCCTCGCGCCTCACCTCACGCGACCACTCGCGCAGGTGCTTCCCCTCTACGCCCCGGGACACGTCGCGCGGGGCGCTTACGTCGGCCTCGGGTACGGTCTGGGCGACGGGCTCCGGCGCGTCGTCGGTACCCCGAATGCCGTGCTCGGATCACCTGGCGTGGTCGGACGGGACGACATCCTGCGCCTCATGCCGGCGCTGAAACCTGACGGATTGCGAGGCGGGCTGCGCGGGTGGGACGGTCAGCTCTTCGACGACGCGCGGCTCGTCGTGGCCGTCGCGCGGACGGCGGCCGGATATGACGCGTCCGTCTTGACACGCGTCGAGGCGGTGTCGGCGACGGGTGAGGGGGCAGTGCTCCGTGATCTCGTCACGGGTGCCGAGATCACCGTCGCTGCGCGCGCGGTCATCGCCGCGACGGGCGTCTGGGCGGGGGAGCTCGACTCCGCCGTGCGCCTCCGGCCCAGTCGCGGCACGCACCTCGTGGTCGACGGCGCGAGGCTCGCGGATGCCGATGTGTCTCTCACCGTGCCGGTGCCGGGATCCTCGAGCCGCTTCGTGTTCACGGTCCCCGCACCCCACGGTCGCGCCTACATCGGACTGACGGATGTGCCCGCTGACGGACTCCCCGTCGATGAGCCGCAGGCGACCGAGGCGGAGATCGCGATGCTCCTCGATACCGTGAACGTCGCGTTGCGGCATCCGCTCGGTCGCGACGACGTCCTCGCGACCTTCTCGGGTCTCCGGCCGCTGCTGGCATCCGCGGCCGAGGGCGAGACGAGCGACCTTTCGCGTCGCCACGCGACGGTCGTGTCGGCAGACGGAATCATCAGTGTCGTGGGCGGGAAGCTCACGACCTACCGACGTATGGCCGAAGACGGCGTCGACAGGGCGGTTGATCTCCGATTCGCAGACGGCGCCGTTCCGGCGTCCCGGACGAGGACGCTGCCGCTCGTCGGAGCATGGCCGAGGGACCGGATCGCCGAGATCGTCGCGCCGCCACGATGGGTCCGCCGCTACGGAGCCGAGGCGCCGTTCGTGGCATCGCTTGCCGATGGCGCGCCCGCCGCACGCGGTGTCACGGCTCGAGAACTGGAGTGGGGCGTCCGTGTCGAGGGCGCTCTCACGATCCAGGATCTCCTAGAGCGACGGACGAGGCTCGGGCTCGTCACGGCCGACGCGGAGGCGTCGACGGATGCCGCGGCATCCGCGTTCGCACGCGCCGCCGTGGATCCGATCGACATCTGAGCGCGAGGCTCAGCCGCGTCCGACCGCCTCCTGCAGGATCGCAGCCTGCTCGAGAGCGTGCACCTTGGGTGACCCCGTCGCCGTCGACGCTGCGGCCGACCGCGAGATCCGCCGGATCGCGCGCCCGTTGAGGTGCTTGACGACCTCGAGAGCGATGAACGGCCACGCGCCCTGGTTCTCGGGCTCGTCCTGCACCCACACGAGTTCGGCGTTCGGGTACGTGTCGATGACGGCATTGAGCTCGTCGATCGGCGCCGGGTAGAACTGCTCGAGCCGGACGAGGGCGACGGCCGGATTCGGGTTCTTCTCGAGCTCTGCGCGCAGATCCCAGTGGATCTTGCCGGAGTGGAGGAGGACGCGGGTCACGGCCGACCGGTCGATGCCACGGTCGTCGTCGAGCACGGGTTCGAAGCGTCCTGACAGGAAGGCGTCGACGGAGCTCGTCGCGCCCCGCAGGCGCAGCATCGCCTTCGGCGTGAAGATGATGAGCGGACGACGCGGCCGCGCGTATGCCTGGCGTCGCAGGAGGTGGAAGTACGACGCCGGGGTGGACGGCCGGGCGACCGTCATGTTGTCCTGTGCGCACATCTGCAGATACCGCTCGATGCGAGCCGACGAGTGGTCGGGGCCCTGACCTTCGTAGCCGTGGGGGAGGAGCAGGACGACGCTCGACTGCTGGCCCCACTTCTGGTCGGCCGACGAGAGGTATTCGTCGATGACCGACTGTGCACCGTTGGCGAAGTCGCCGAACTGCGCTTCCCACAGAACGAGAGCGTCGGGGCGCTCGACCGAGTAGCCGTATTCGAACGCCATCGCGGCGTACTCGCTGAGGAGCGAGTCGTACACCCAGAAGCGTCCCTGATCCTCGGAGAGGTTCGTGAGCGGCAGCCACTCCTGCCCGTTGGCGCGGTCGTGGAGCACGGAGTGGCGCTGCACGAAGGTGCCGCGTCGCGCGTCCTGACCGACGAGGCGGACGTTCGTCTTCTCGAGGAGGAGCGAGCCGAACGCGAGGAGCTCCGCGAAGCCCCAGTCGATCGATCCGTTGCGGCTCATGTCGAGGCGCTTGTCGAGGAGCTGCTGGAGCTTCGTGTGGACCGTGAAGCCTTCGGGCTTGTTGACGAACGTGTCGCCGATGAGGTGCACGACTTCGCGGGTCACGCCTGTGGTCTCGGGCTCTCCCATCGCCGGCTCCACGACGGCATCCGTCGACACGACCGACGACGCACCGGTCTCGGCCGCGTGCGTCTCGGCGAACGCGATCTCGAGGCGGTTCTGGAAGTCCTGCTTGGACTTCTCGTACTCTTCCTCGGTGATGTCGCCGCGACCGACGAGCGACTCGGTGTACAGGCGGCGGACCGAGCGCTTCGCCTCGATGAGGTTCGTCATGAGGGGCTGCGTCATCGACGGGTCGTCGCCCTCGTTGTGGCCGCGACGGCGGTAGCACACGAGGTCGATGACGACGTCGCGGTGGAAACGCTCGCGGTAAGCGAACGCGACCTGCGCGACGCGCGTGACGGCTTCGGGGTCGTCGCCGTTCACGTGGAAGATCGGGGCCTGGATCGTCTTGGCGACATCCGTCGCGTAGACCGAGCTGCGGGCATCCTGGGGGGTCGTCGTGAAGCCCACCTGGTTGTTGACGACCACGTGGATCGTTCCGCCCGTGCGGTACCCGCGCAACTGCGACATCTGCAGCGTCTCGACGACGACGCCCTGACCGGCGAACGCGGCGTCGCCGTGCACGAGGATCGGGAGCCACGCGTAGGTGCCGATGGCCTTGCGGTCCTGCTTGGCGCGCACGATGCCTTCGAGCACGCCGTCGACCGTCTCGAGGTGCGAGGGGTTCGCGGCCAAGTAGACCGGCAGCTCCGACTTGCCGTCGGCGACGAACGTGCCCTCGGTGCCGAGGTGGTACTTGACGTCGCCGGAGCCGCTCTTGGATCCGATCGCGACCGAGCCCTCGAACTCGCGGAACACCTGGCCGTACGTCTTTCCGGCGATGTTCGTGAGGACGTTGAGTCGTCCGCGGTGGGCCATGCCGATCGCAGCGCCGTCCATGCCGGCCTCGGCCGCCCCCTGAAGGATCTCGTCGAGAAGCGGGATGAGCGACTCGCCGCCTTCGAGGCTGAAGCGCTTCTGTCCGACGTACTTCGTCTGGAGGAAGGTCTCGAAGGCTTCGGCCTGGTTCAGCTTGTCGAGGATGCGCAGCTGTTCGTCGTGACCGGGCTTCTGGTACTTGACCTCGACGTTCTCCTGGAACCACGCGCGCTGGCCGGGGTCCTGGATGTGCATGTACTCGATGCCGATCGTCCGGCAGTAGGAGTCGCGCAGGACACCGAGGATCTCCCGCAGCTTCATCTGGCGCTTGCCGCCGAAACCGCCCGTCACGAACTCTCGGTCGAGGTCCCAGAAGGTCAGACCGTGGTTCTCGATCTCGAGGTCGGGGTGCGTGCGCTGCTGGTACTGCAGCGGGTCGGTGTCGGCCATGAGGTGGCCGCGCACACGGAACGAGTTGATGAGCTCCTGCACGCGCGCCGTCTTGTCGACGCGCTCCGCGAGGTCGACATTGATGTCGCTCGCCCAGTGGATCGGCGCATACGGGATGCGCAGCGCCGCGAAGATCTCTTCATAGAAGTCGCGCTGGCCGATGAGCAGCTCGTGCACCTTCTTGAGGAACTCGCCCGAGCCCGCGCCCTGGATGACGCGGTGGTCGTACGTGCTCGTCAGGGTGATCGTCTTGCCGATGCCGAGCTCGACGAGGGTCTTCTCGCTCGAGCCCTGGAACTCGGCGGGGTACTCCAGCGCACCCGCACCGACGATGCATCCCTGTCCCGTCATGAGACGCGGGACGGAGTGCACCGTGCCGATGCCGCCGGGGTTGGTCAACGACAGCGTCGTGCCCTGGAAGTCGGCCGCCGTCAGCTTGTTGCCGCGGGCGCGCTTGATGAGGTCTTCGTACGAGGCGAGGAACTCGCTGAACGTCAGCGTGTCGGCGCGCTTGATGCTCGGAACGAGGAGAGCTCGGGTCCCGTCGGGCTTGGGAAGGTCGATCGCGATCCCGAGATTCACGTGCGCGGGGGCGACGACGGACGGCTTGCCGTCGACCTCGGCGTAGAAAACGTTCTGGCTCGGGAACTCCTTGAGGGCCCGAATGAGCGCCCAGCCGATGAGGTGCGTGAAGCTGACCTTGCCGCCGCGCGTGCGGGACATGTGGTTGTTGATCACGATGCGGTTGTCGATCATGAGCTTCGCGGGAACCGTCCGGACGCTCGTCGCGGTCGGAACCGTGAGCGACTCGTCCATGTTCGCCGCGAGCGTCTTCGGGAGCCCACGCAGCGGCGTGACCTTGTCGGCCTCGGGGCTCTCGTCGGTCGTCGACGGGACGACCTTGGGCGCCTGCGCCGGGATCGGCTGCGCGGCAGCGGGCCTCGTCGTCGTCCGCGCCACGGGCTGGGTGCCGATGACGGGTACAGGGGCCGTCATGGGGTGCGCGTCGGGCGACGGTGCGGGAGGCGCAGGCTGTTCAGCGCGCCTCTCCTCTGCGGGGGCAGGGGGAGTGGACGCCGGTGCGGCGCCCTCCGCCTTGCCGGAGTCGACCGGGCGGTAGGCCTCGAGAATGGGCCACCACGCCTTGTCGACGGAGTTGGGGTCGATCGTGAACTGCTCGTACAGCTCTTCGACGAGCCACTCGTTCGCTCCGAACTCTCCTTCGTTCGAAACCCCGAGGCCCGTCACCTGGCTCGACACGCTGGATCGCCTGCTTTCGTCGGTGAAGTCGTGGGACGCATGCGAGACATCCGACCGCCCTCGCACACGACTGTTAAGCCTAACCCAGTCTGAGCCGCGGTTCCGGGCCGATCAGGATCCCGTGCCTGGGAGATCGCCGACCCCCCGCCGCACAGGAAGTGTCACTACCCTTGATGGACATGGAGTTCTACGGTGCAGAGCCCGAAGTCGATCTGACGTATTCCGACGTCTTCCTCGTTCCGCGACGCTCCGGGATCACGAGCCGCCTCGATGTCGATCTCTCCCCGGGGGACGGCACGGGAGCGACCATCCCCCTCGTCTCGGCGAACATGAACTCCGTCACGGGCGCTCGCCTCGCGGCGACCCTCGCGCGCCGCGGCGGACTCGGGGTGCTGCCGCAGGACATGCCTCTCCAGGAACTCGATGCGGCGATCCGCTGGGTGAAGTCCCAGCCCGTGCCGTGGGACACGCCTCTCGTCCTGCCGCCCGACGCGACCGTCGCGGATGCCTCGCGGCTCATGCCCGCGACCGACGGCCATGGGATCGTCGTCGCCGAGCGGTCGAGCGGCGAGGCGCTCGGGATCGACGAGGTCCTCGGGATCGTTCCGGCCTCGAGGCTCGGGACCGCCCTGCCCGACGCGCGTCTGGGCGATCTTGCGCGCGGCCGCACCGCCTCGATCGACGCGGAGGACGTCGAGAGCGCCCGTCACGCGTTCGACCTCCTCGTCGCGGCGGAAGCCGAGACGGTCTGCGTCCTCCACCACGGGCACGTGGTCGGAACGCTGTCGCGGCGCAGTGCCTTGCGCTCGACGCTCTACCGGCCCGCGGTCGATGCGGACGGTCGTCTGATCGTCGCGGCTGCTGTCGGCATCAACGGCGACGTCGCTTCGAAAGCGAAGGCGCTCGCCGCCGCGGGCGTCGACGTCCTCGTCGTCGATACGGCGCATGGACACCAGGAGGGGATGCTCCGCGCGCTTCACACGGTCTCGCAGCTCGATCTCGGCATCCCCATCGCCGCGGGCAACATCGTGACGGCCGAAGGCGCGCACGATCTCGTCGCCGCCGGCGCCACGATCCTCAAGGTCGGTGTCGGACCGGGCGCGATGTGCACGACCCGCATGATGACCGCCGTCGGTCGGCCGCAGTTCTCCGCCGTACTCGAAACGGCCGAGGCCGCTCGGGTCATGGGCGCGCACGTCTGGGCCGACGGCGGCGTGCGGTACCCGCGTGACGTCGCCCTCGCTCTGGCGGCGGGTGCGGCATCCGTCATGATCGGCTCGTGGTTCGCCGGCACGATCGAGGCTCCGGGGGAGCTGCGCACGGACGAGAACGGGCGCGCCTACAAGGAATCGTGGGGGATGGCCTCGACGAAGGCCGTGCACGACCGCTTCGGGCGGCTGGACCCCTACGACCTCGCGCGCAAGGAGCTCTTCGCGGAGGGCATCTCCTCGTCGAAGATCTACCTCGATCCGCTGCGACCGGGCCTCGAGGATCTCCTCGACATGATCACATCGGGCGTTCGGTCGTCCTTCACGTACGCGGGTGCCTCCTCCGTCGCGGAGTTCCACGAACGCGCCCGCGTGGGCCTGCAGTCCGCCGCCGGATACGAAGAGGGCAAGGCGCTCCCCGTCAGCTGGTGACGCCCCGCGCCCCCTCGTCCAGACCCCTCGTCGAGAAACCGGCTTGTCGCCGAGACACCCCGTCGTTGCGCGCATCTAACGGGGTGGGTCGGCGAGATGCCGGTTAGTCGACGGGAGATGCGCACGGATGCTGGGGCTCCAGGCATCCGTGGGGCTGGCGTCCCGTAGACTCTTCGCACGATGGACGACCCTCCCAGTAGACAGACGCCCCACGTTCTCGCGCCCCGGAAGCGGGGTGACGCGTGATGGATTACGTCATGTTGGGCGTGGGGCTCCTGCTCACGATCGGAACGGGTCTCTTCGTTGCGAGCGAGTTCGCGCTCGTCAACCTCGACCGTGCCGACCTCGAATCTCGGCGCGCCGCGGGTGAGACCCGCCTGTCGATGACGATCAACGCGTTGAAGATCACCTCGACGCACCTCTCGAGCGCGCAGCTCGGCATCACGTTGACGACCCTCCTCACGGGTTACACGATGGAGCCGGCGATCTCGAACCTCCTCCGCCCCGTCTTCGCGGCCTGGGGATGGCCGGAGGGCTTCGCGAGTCCGTTCGCCGTCGTGATCGCGATCACGTCCGCGACGATCCTCTCCATGATCCTCGGCGAGCTCGTGCCGAAGAACTTCGCGCTGGCCGTCCCGCGCCAGACGGCGAAGCTCGTCATCCCCTTCCAGGCCGCCTTCACGGCCGTCTTCCGCCCCGCGATCGTCGTGCTCAACGGCAGCGCGAACGGCGTTCTGCGCGCCATGGGGATCGAGCCCAAGGAAGAACTGTCCGGTGCCCGCACGGCCGAGGAACTGTCGAGCCTCGTTCGGCGTTCGGCGAGCGCGGGGTTGCTGGAACTCGACACGGCATCGCTGCTCGACCGCACTCTGCGGTTCGCGCGCTTGACGGCGGCCGACGTCATGACCCCGCGCCCCAGCATCCACGCCCTGTCCGCCGAGGAGTCCGCCGAGGACGTGGTCCAGCTCGCGCGCCGCACGGGGCACAGTCGCTTCCCCGTGTACGACGACTCGATGGATGACATCACCGGCATCGTCCACCTCAAGGCGGCCGTCGGAGTGCCGCGGGACCGCCGCGCCGACGTTCCCGCCGCGGCGCTCGCGACAGAACCCCTCCGCGTTCCCGAGGCCGTTCACCTCGACGCGCTCGTGTCGGAGCTCCGCGCTCGCGGCTACCAGATGGCGATCGTCGTCGACGAGTACGGCGGCACGGCAGGCGTCGTGACGCTCGAAGACCTCGTCGAGGAGATCGTCGGCGAGGTCCTCGACGAGCACGACCGACGGCGGGCGGGAGTCGTGCGTTCGGCCGATTCCGTCTCGTTCCCCGGCGAGCTCCGACCCGATGAACTGCTCGACCGGACGGGCATCCGCATTCCGGAAGGCGACGTGTACGACACCGTGGGCGGATACATCATGAGCGTCCTGGAGCGGATCCCCGCGACGGGAGACTCCGTCGAGACGGATGACGGGACCATCGAGGTGCAGCGCATGGATGGTCGACGCGTCGACCGCGTGCGCTTCACGCCGGCCCCCGTTCCGAGCGAAGACGCCCTGACCGAGGGAGGTGAGTCCCGATGAGCGATTGGGCCGGACTTGCCTGGCTGTTCGTTCTCCTCATCGCGAACGCCTTCTTCGTCGGCGCCGAGTTCGCCGTCATCTCCGCGCGGCGCTCGCAGATCGAGCCGCTCGCCGAGAAGGGCGTGCGCTCCGCCAAGACGGCGCTCTACGCGATGGAGCACGCGACATTGATGCTGGCGACGAGCCAGCTCGGCATCACGATCTGTTCGCTCCTCATCCTCAACGTCTCCGAGCCCGCCATCCACCACCTTCTCGCGGAGCCGCTCGCGCTGACGGGGCTCGCCGAGGCGACCGTCGACGTCATCGCGTTCGTCATCGCGCTGCTCATCGTGTCGTACCTGCACGTCGTCTTCGGCGAGATGGTGCCGAAGAACCTGGCGTTCTCCGTGCCCGACCGCGCCGTGCTCATGCTCGCGACGCCGCTCGTCTGGGTGTCGAAGGTGTTCCACCCCGTGATCTTCACGCTCAACTGGATCGCCAATCACATCGTTCGCCTGTTCCGCGTCGAGCCGAAGGACGAGGCGGCATCGACCTTCACGCTCGAAGAAGTGACGACGATCGTCAACCAGTCGCGCATCGAAGGCGTCCTCGAGGACAGCGCCGGTACGTTGTCGGCGGCCCTCGAGTTCACCGACAAGAAGGCGATGGATGTCGCCGTGCCGCTGTCCGACCTCGTGACGCTGCCTCAGCAGACGACGCCCGACGAGATCGAGCGCGCCGTCGCCAAGCACGGGTTCTCGCGCTACGTCATCGTCGACACCGACGGAGCGCCGGTCGGATACGTCCACCTCAAGGACATCCTGCGCGCCGCAGAGGGTCCGGATGCCGCATCCGACGTCGTCCGTCCGCTTCCCGCCAAACGCATCCACCACATGGTGCCCGTCATGGAGTCCACCGATCTCGAAGATGCGCTGGCCGTCATGCGACGCGACGGGCGTCACTTGGCGCAGGTACGGAACGAGACGGGGGAGACGACGGCCGTCCTCTTCCTGGAGGACATCATCGAGGAGCTCGTCGGCGAGGTGCAGGACGCCACCCGTCGCCGGCGTTGAGCGGGGGTCCTCGGCGCCCTCGTGGATAGGGTGGCGCCATGGATGCTGAGTGGGCGGCGCGCGACGTCGCGAAAGTCGTGCGGATCCCTCAGGACTCCGACGACAAGTACTCGCGGGGAGTGCTCGGCGTCCGCACGGGCTCCGTGCTCTACCCCGGCGCTGCGGTGCTCGGGGTGGAAGCCGCGTGGCGGACGGGACTCGGAATGGTCCGGTACGTCGGACCGGCTCCCGAGCTCGTGCTGGCGCGGCGACCCGAGACCGTCACGGCCGACGGACGGGTACAGGCCTGGCTCATCGGATCGGGCACGGATGCCGCGACCCGCGGCTCCGACGAGACGGCGGCGCTCCGCGGTATCCTCGAGGGCGTCGTCCCGGTCGTCGTGGATGCGGGGGCCCTGGACCTCGCGCCGGGGAGCGCGGCACCCGTCGTCGTGACACCGCACAGCCGCGAGCACGACCGTCTGCGGTCGGCGCTCGACCTGGAACCGTCTGATGGCAGTGCGGCGTCGGTCGCGGAGACGGCGCGCGCACTGGGTGGCACCGTTCTGCTCAAGGGCGCGACCACGATCGTCGCCGATCCGGATGGGCGGAGCGTCGTCGTGAGGCCGGGTGTCCCGTGGCTCGCCACCGCGGGGACAGGGGACGTGCTCGGCGGGATCCTCGGTGCCCTCGTCGCGGCATCCTTCGCGGACGACGAGCCGGAGCATCTCCTCGAACTCGCCGCGTCGGCCGCCTGGCTCCACGGGCGCGCGGCCGCGCTGGCGGCATCCGACCTGGGCCGTCACGGGGGTCCGATCACGGCCCTCGATGTCGCTGCGACGGTTCCCCGCGCCGTCGCCGAGGTGATCGCCGGCCTCTGACGACCATCCTCCGCGCCGGCCGGGTGGGGACGGCGCGCACCGCGGCGGCCCATACGATGGTGAGCGTGTCGAGGCGGGCGGTGCTGTGGATCGGGTTCGCGCTCGTGCACGTCGTCGTCGCCGTGCTCGGCTTCCGGCTCCCGAACCAGCCCATGGGCGACGTGTATCTCGTCTACGAACCCTGGGCGCTGCAGGCGCTGAGCGGCGGCGGCATACCGGGAGTCACGGAGCAGTGGATCTATCCGCCGGTCGCTCTCGTGCCGATGGTGCTCGCCGTGGGTCTCGAGTGGATCGCGGGATACGAGGTCGCGTGGGCGCTGCTCGTGACGGCATGCGATGCGCTCGCGTTCGCCCTCCTGGTGGGGCACGCCCGTTCGCGTGGCCGCTCGGTCGGGGCGTGGTTCTGGCTCGCCTTCATCCTGCTGCTCGGCCCTGTCGGGATGTACCGCCTGGACGGCCTGACCGTTCCGCTCGCGATCGCGGGATGCCTGTGGCTCGTCGGACGCCCCGCCGTGGCATCCGCTCTCCTGACGATCGCGACGTGGATCAAGGTGTGGCCCGCGGCGCTGCTCGCTGCAGCGGTCATCGCGGTGCGCCGACGGCTTTCGATCATCACGACGGCGCTCGTCGCGAGTGCCGCCATACTGCTGGTCGTCGTGTTGGCCGGAGGTGCCGAGCATGCGCTGGGTTTCGTGTCGGGGCAGACCGACCGCGGGCTCCAGCTCGAGGCGCCCGTGAGCATGTTCTACCTGTGGCAGGCCGTCGCGGGAGTCGAGGGCTCGTACCTCTACTACGACCGCAACATCCTGACGTTCCAGGTGACGGGCCCACAGGTGGACGGCGTCATCGCTGTCATGACTCCGCTCCTGATGGTCGCGCTCGTGGCGGTGGCGGCACTCGGCGCGGTTCAGCTGCGCAGAGGCGCGCGCTTCGCAGGCCTCTTTCCTGCGCTGGCGCTCAGCCTCGTGCTCGTCTTCATCGTGTTCAACAAGGTGGGGTCGCCGCAGTATCTGACATGGATCATCGCGCCGATCGTGCTCGGACTCGTGCTCGACCGGAACCGTTGGTCTCCGCTCGCGATCGGGGCTCTCGTGACCGCGGCTCTCACCCAGATCGTCTACCCGATCACCTACAACTTTCTGCTCAACGCCGATGTTCTCGCCGTCGCTGTGCTGACCGCGCGCAATCTGCTTCTCGTCGCTCTGCTCGTCTGGACCCTCATCCACGTCGTGCGTGCGCCCGTGCATGCTCGCGCGCACGCTGCCGCCACCGATACCACCCCCTGAACCGGAGGTCTCCCATGCTCATCGCCTTCTCCGTCGCCCCGAGCGGTGCCGGCAACGCCGACGGCAGCGTCCACGACGCGGTCGCCGCCGCAGTGAAGGTCGTTCGCGAGAGCGGCCTGCCGCACCGCACGACCTCGATGTTCACCGAGCTCGAAGGCGAGTGGGATGACGTCATGGGTGTCGTCAAGCGCGCCACCGAGGCCGTGATGCCTTTCGGGTCGCGAGTGTCGCTCGTGCTGAAGGCCGACATCCGCCCGGGCCGTACGGGTGAGATCGACGGCAAGATCGAACGCCTCAAGCGGGCCATCGACGACCTGGACTGATCGGGCTTCTCGAATCGATTCGACAGGATGCCGGGAGCGCGGCTAACATAGCGCGGTGACCTCCTCTTCCCTGAGGAAGAGTGCGGCGATGTGGGCGCTTCTCTCCCTCGCCATCGGCAGCTTCGGAATCGGCATGACCGAGTTCGTCGTCATGGGCCTTCTCCCGAACATCGCGCAGGATCTCCTGCCGTCGATGTGGTCGACGAATCAGGCCGACGCGATCGCGACGGCGGGCTGGCTCATCACGCTCTACGCCCTCGGCGTCGTCATCGGCGCGCCCACCATCGCCGGAGTCGTCGCGAAGTATCCCCGCCACCTCGTCATGATCGGCCTCGCTGCCGCACTTACGATCTTCAACGCCCTCACCTTCATCGCTCCGACGTTCGAGCTCGTCGCGGCATCCCGCTTCTTCGCCGGACTTCCGCACGGCGCCTACTTCGGGATCGGCGCGCTCGTCGCAGCCGACGTGCTCGGCCCCGGCAAGCGCGCCAAGGGGGTCGCGTTCGTGCTGACGGGGCTCACCCTCGCGAACGTGGTCGGAGTACCGCTCGGCACCTTCCTCGGGCAGCAGTTCGGCTGGCGTATCGCCTTCATGATCGTCGCGGCGATCTTCGCGCTCGCGACCGTCACGATCGCGCTGTTCGTGCCGGCCCACGCGGGCGATCGGGAACGCACTTTCCGGCGCGAGCTCAAGGTCTTCCGGATTGGTCAGGTCTGGCTCGCGCTCGGCGTGGGAGCTATCGGCTTCGGCGGGTTCTTCGCCGTCTACAGCTACGTCGCGCCCATGGTGACCGACGTGGCGCTCGCTCCCGAGTGGGCCGTCCCGATCGTGCTCGTACTCATGGGTGTCGGGATGACGGTGGGAAATCTCATCGGCGGTCACCTCGCCGACGTGCACCTGACCCGCACCCTCGTCGGGGGCCTCCTCACGCTTGCTGTCGTGCTCGTGCTCCTCGCGCTGACGGCGGCGTGGATCTGGACTCTCGCGCTTTTCGTCTTCGCGACGGGGCTTGTTTCGGCAGCGCTCAGCCCGACGATCCAGACGCGGCTCATGGACGTCGCCGAAGACAACCAGTCCATCGCCGCCGCCGTCAATCACTCGTCGCTCAATCTCGGCAACAGCCTCGGCGCGTTCCTCGGCGGCGTCGTCATCGCGCTCGGCTGGGGCTTCGTCGCGCCCGTCTGGGTCGGTGTCGCGCTCGCGGCGGGCGGGCTGGGAATCGCCGTCGTGAGCATCACGCTCGAACGCTCCCGGTCGCTCGCGCGCGTCTGAGGTCCATGCCGGGCCGCGCCCTGACGGATCTAGGCTGGCGGTGTGACAGAGCCGTCCTCCCTTTCACCCGACACGACGGCAGCACGGGCGACGCGCGTGCTGACCGACATCGTGAGCGATTCCCGTCCGCGCGTCGCCGACGACGCGACCGACCCCGCCATCCCGGTCGCCGCGACGCTCGTGCTGCTGCGTGACACCGGCGCCGGCATCGAGGTGCTGATGATCGAGCGCCCCGATCGCGGCTCGTTCGCGGGCGCGTGGGTCTTCCCGGGCGGGAAGCTCGAAGACACCGACCGTCACGAGGTCGAGGCGGAGGAGGATGCCGCGCGGCGCGGCGCTGTCCGCGAGACCCTCGAGGAGACCGGCCTCGTCGTCGATACCGACACGCTCGTGACCGTCTCGGTATGGGATCCGCCGCCGGGCATCGCGGTGCGGATCCGCACGTGGTTCTTCGTCGCCGCGGCGCCGACGGAAGGCAGCATCCGACTCCAGGCAGAGGAGGCCGTTCGCGCCGAGTGGATCGATCCCGCGGAGGCGATCGCGCGGCACAGCCGCGGCGATCTCATGCTGTACCCGCCGACGTGGGTCACGCTCCATGAGTTGGCGGATGCGGCATCCGTCTCTTCTCTCGTCGACGCGACGCGACTGTCGGGCGTCCGCCGCTTCGACAGCATCGCGCGCCGCGCCGAGTCGGGTCCCATGCTCCTGTGGAGTGAGGATGCCGAGTACGAGGCGCCCGGCGCAGACGGTGCGTCGCGGCATCGGCTCGAGATCGGCGCGCTGCCGTGGATCTACACGCGCTCGGACTGACGCCGCCGACGCTGATCACGTCGCGAGCAGGCGCTCCAGGTGGCGTCCGACAGCAGGCGTCTCGATGAGGAAACCGTCGTGGCCGAAGTCGCTCACGAGCACGACGGCCTCGTCGTCGATCGTGTTTCGGATGCCGCGGGCGATCCGCTGCTGCCCGTCGACGGGGAAGAGTCGGTCGCTGTCGATGCCGAGTACGAGCGCCGTCGCCGTCACACGGGCAAGGGCCTCTTCGACACCCCCGCGGTCGCGTCCGATGTCGTGGGAGTTCATCGCCTCAACGAGCGTCAGATAGCTGTTGGCGTCGAACCGGCGCGTGAAGCGGTTGCCGTGGAAGTCGAGGTACGACTCGACGGCGAAGCGGCCGCCGTGGCCGAGTGGGCTGACTCCCGACTGCCACGAGCGCTGGAACCGCTGATTGAGCTCCGTCGGAGAGCGGTAGTTGAGCAGAGCCATGCGGCGCGCGAGCGCGAGTCCGCGGTGGGGGCCGTCGCCGTCCGCGGCGTCGTAGTACTGCCCGCCCTGGAAGCGCGGATCGATCCGCATGGCCTCCAGCTGCACCGAGTTGAGGGCGATCTGGTCGGCCGTGTTGACGGGTGGGGCGGAGAGGATGCCGACGCGTGCGACCCTCTCGGGATACCCGATCGCCCACTCCATAGCGTGCATGCCGCCCATCGAGCCGCCGATGACGGCCGCCCATTCGTCGATGCCGAGTGCGTCGGCGAGGCGGACCTGCGCAGCGACCTGATCGCGCGTCGTGAGATACGGGAAGCGCGAGGCCCACTCGTAGCCGTCGGAGGCGATGCTCGACGGGCCGGTCGACCCCTGGCATCCGCCCAGCATGTTCGGGGCGATGACGAACCAGCGGTCGGTGTCGATCGGTGCGCCCGGTCCGACGATGTCATCCCACCAGCCGGTCGTCGGGTGGCCGGGACCCGCGGGTCCGCGGACGTGGCTGTCGCCGGTGAGCGCGTGCAGGATGAGGACCGCGTTGTCGCGGCGCGGGGAGAGTTCGCCCCACGTTTCGTAGGCGAGGCGGTACGAGGGGAGCTCGGCGCCCCCCTCCGTGCGGAACGCACCGAAGGCGGCGAAGCGGCGGTCGCCGACCGGGTCGCCGTCGCGCCATGCGCCCGTCGCCGGCGGGCGGCCCAGCAGCGAGCGCACGTCGGCCTCCGTCACGGGCGACGAGGGCACCGTGTCTTCGGAGGTCTGCCAGTCCATGCGTACAGCTGCCTTTCGCGGGAGCTTCCAGGCTACGTCGCTGCGGGGCTCCGTTCGCGCGTGTTACGGGGGTGGGGCGGGTTTCGTGCGGGTGGGGCGTGGCGCGTTCGGGTGGGGCGGGTTTCGTTCGGGTGGGGCGTGGATTGTGCGCCCCGTCGGGACGGATGGTGCCCCGGGGGAGCGGGCGGGTGGTGGGAGGTGGGTGGGGCGGGTTTCGTTCGGGTGGGGCGTGGATTGTGCGCCCCGTGGCGACGGATGGCGCCCCAAAGCCGTGCCCGCCTCGCAGAGTCCAGGTTGCACCGGATGCCGCGGGCTCGGCGCTAGACAGGGGCGAGCCACGTGCGCAAGAGTGGCGGAGTGGCCGCGGGCATCTGAGGACGCGGCCTTCCTGGGGAAGCACGGGGCGTGATTCGCTCGGCTGGGGCTCGGATTGCACGCCCCAGCGCTACGGACCGCGCCCCGAACGCCGGACGCGTCGGCGACGATCGACGACTCCGGGTCAAGACGAGGAGAGTCCATGTCACGCCGCATACGCTCATCGCTCCATCTGGTCGCCGTCTCCGCGCTCGTCGCCGTCGCGCTGACGGGTTGCGCCGGGAGCGCGACACCTGCGGCATCCACAGCGGATGCCGAAAGCCCGACACCCACGCCGAGTCCCACGCCCACGCCCATCGACATTCGGGAGATCGATCTCGCGACGGGCGACGTGATGTTCTCGAGTGGGGGATTCTCGGCGCCGGTCGTTGTCGCGCTCGAAGCGGGGACGGGCAGCGACGACCTCGGTAGCTACACGATGAAGGAGCCGGTCTACGCCGACGCGAACGGCGACGGCATCGACGACGCGCTCGTCGCGATCGAACGCCTCGACGGAAACGGCTGGGAGTCACTCTGGTACGTCTTCCTCGCGGATGGTGACGGAGGTGCAGCGCAGGTCGCCGTGCCCGTTGCCCGCGCGGCCCGATGCGGCGATGGTGTCGAGTCGACCGGCGCAGCGCCCGGCGGTGGGTTCGCGGTGGATGTGGTCCTGCGTATCCCGCTCGTGGACGACGGGCTGGCCTGCTCCGACCCGGGCTCCGGCAGGGAGAGCCGGGTCATCATGATCGACGGAGATGCGGGAGATCCGCTCGCGCTTCCGATTCAGACGGCTCCGGAGTCTGCATGGGGCGGAATCTGCCCCGGGACCAGCTGGTGGGACACCGAAGCATCCACCGTCGAGCTTCTCGCGTTCCCGCGCGAAGGCAGTGTCGTCGTGAACGACGCGTCGTCGCCCGCCGGGGTCTTCCCGCCCGTGAGCGACCCGGCACCGCTGCTCGCGGCGATCGGGGTTCCGGTCGAGGGCTGGGCTTTCGTGGTGTTCATCGGGGCGTCTTCGGCTGAGCTCGACGTCAAGCCGATGACCTGCGGCTGGGGCAAGGCCGCCTGAGCAGGTGCGCCTCGCGGGCCCTGCGTCTTCGGGCGTGGTCTCAGCGACTCGCGGCGCGTTCTCGGGGCGGCTCGCGGCACGCTTTCGCTGGGTTGGGGCGCGGGTTGCTGCCCCGGGGCGCTGATTTCGCGCCCCGGGGCGGTGGAATGCGCCCCGGGGTGGTGGCCGGCGGACGATTTGCGCCCCGGGGTGACGGATTGCGCCCCGATCGGGAGCCGCTGTGGTTTCGCTGCCTTGGGGCGCGGTTTGCGGTTCCGGGGCGCTGATCGCGCGCCCCGGGGTGAGGGAGCGCGCCCCGGGGTGGTACCGAGCCGCGATCCGTGCCACCCGGATGCCGCCCCGGTCGACGGATGCCGCCCCGGAACGTACCGCGGCGGGTCAGGCCCCGAGCCCGCGCGTCTCGTACGTAGCGCCGTGCTGGCCGGCGAGAGCGACGACCCGGCCGTCGACCGTCTGCACGAACCGGTGGTCCGTCGCCGCCTCCGCCGGCAGTTGGGCATCGACGGAGGCGAAGGTTCCCGTTGTCTCGTTCGAGAGCCACCTCACGCGCCGACCGATCGCCGCACCGAGACCCCGCACGAGGTCGGCGAAGCGCTCGCGGTCCGGCTGCGACAGATACAGCAGAACGGCGCTGTGGTACACGACGAGGGTCGCGTCAGGCGGCGACTCGCGGGCCACCTCGGCAAGGCGCTCGAGCAGATCTCCGCGCTCGATCCGCGGGGGATCGGATGCCGCAACGGCCGCGGCCCCGCGAAGCCGGGCGACGCGGGAGTCGTGGTGCGGCCCCGGCCAGATGAGCGTCGCGAGCCACTCGACGGCGTCGGGATCGGACGGGTCGATGGGCCGCAGGTCGATGCCGCGACGCCACACGATCTCCGGCATCCGATCCGGGATCAGCGCCTCGTCGTCGATGCGGCACTCGAGAACGAACGGGGGAGGACCCGCAACGGGATCGAGCCGCACGGCACCTGACGGCCCCTCGTACACGACGCTGTATCGATCGGGCAGCAGGCACAATCCCGCGGCGGCGCCGACCTCGAGGAGCGCGACCGGGCCATCGATCCGCGACAGTACTGGCAGGAGCGTCGCACAGCGACCCGGCTCATTCGTCTGCGTCGCTCGCGCAGATGCCACGGTCATCACGTCATCCCAATGCGCGGTCACCCACGCCGACCACTCGGGATACGGAGCAAGAGGGCAGCCCGCCCATCGGGCAGCCGCGAAGAGGAGGTTCGCCTGGCGGAGGCGCGGTTCGAGCGGGGCGATCCGCGCGAGCATCCGTTCGTCTCGGGCGATGCCGAGCGCCCACTCCTCGTAGAGCGGCGACGTGCCGTGCGCCCAGCGACGGCCGAAGTCGTCGTAGTACGCGGCGATGGCCTCAATCATGAGGCCACCCTAGGGCGCATGTCGCCGGGCCGGTCTAGCATGCGTGGCATGGACGAGGTCATCGACTATCTGCTGCAGGGCGATCCCGCGATCCGGTGGCAGGTCCTTCGAGACCTGACGGATGCCGGTGAGGCCGAGGTGCTCGCCGAGCGCGCCCGCGTCGCTCGCGAGGGGTGGGGAGCACAACTGCTCGCGCTCCAAGCGGCGGACGGGCGGTGGGATGGCGGGACGTATCGGCCCGGATGGGCGCACCCCGACCGTCCGTTCTTCGACGCCTGGACCGCGACGCACTTCAGCGTGCAGTCGCTCGTCGAGTTCGGCGTCGACCCGCACGACCATGCGGTGCATCACGCGATCGCGCTCGTGCGGGACAACGTCCGCTGGGAGCACGATGGCGAGCGGTACTTCGATGGCGAGGTCGAACCGTGCATCAACGGGGTTGCACTGTCGTCGGCGGCGTACTTCGGACAGGAGGGGCACCGCATCGCCGACACGCTCCTGCGGACTCAACTGCCTGACGGCGGCTGGAACTGCTGGGACGAAGACGGCACGAGCCCGTCGTCGTTCCACCCCACGATCTGCGCCCTCGAAGGGCTGCGAGCGTGGGAGGCGGCAACGGGCGGCACGGGGGCGACCGAGGCCGCGCGGCATCGCGGAGAGGAGTACCTGCTGGACCGCGCCCTCCTGCGTCGCAAGTCGGATGGCACCCTCGTCGATCCGCGCTTCACGATGCTGTCGTCGCCCGTGCGGTGGTACTACGACGTGCTGCGCGCCCTGGACTACTTCCGGCTTGCGCGACCCGCCGGTGACGATCGCTGCGCGGAAGCGATCGAGATGCTCCGCTCGAAGCAGTTGCCGAACGGCCTGTTCCCGCTCGAGCTCGCGCACGAGGGTGCGACGCTCTTCGGGATGCAGGGCGAGCACGAAGGGTTTCCGAGCCGTTGGGTGACCCTGCGGGCCCTCCGCGTGCTGAGGTGGGCAGGTGCGGCGGCCTGATGCGCGGCATCCGTCCGTCGCGCCGTCATCCGGATGTGGAATGATGCGCGTCATGTCGACAGTCGAGCCCTTCATGCCCGCCCATGAACCCGCGTCTGAGCCGCCGCCCACCGCGCGAGACATCGATCATGACACCGACGTGGTCTTCGACCGTCCGATTGACGGAGAGGCCCCGCTCGTGATCGATCACGACGCCCCGCCGCCACCGTTCCACGCCCCGAGCCCCGGCGACCATCTCACGGCCGCCGAGCTCGCCGAGGATCTCGGCGACTGACGTGACATGCCCCGGCCTTTGTGGGGCCGGGGCATGACTCACATCCCTTGCACGGGTGTTGTTACGCGCGAGCCGCTTCCGACACGCGACGTGCGGCCCCGAGCGCCTGCTCGAGATCCGCTTTGAGATCGTCGATGTTCTCGAGACCTACGGACAGTCGCACGAGCCCCGGCGTGACACCCGACGTGAGCTGCTGCTCGGGGGTCAGCTGCGAGTGGGTCGTCGATGCGGGGTGGATGACGAGCGAGCGCACGTCTCCGATGTTCGCGAGGTGGCTGAAGAGCGTCAGCGAGTTGACGAACTCGCGGCCGGCCGCGACGCCGCCCTTCAGCTCGAACGACAGGACCGCGCCGACGCCCTTCGGGGCGTACTGGTTCGCTGCGGCGTACCAGGGCGAGGTGGGGAGTCCCGAGTAGTTGACGGATGCCACGTCGTCATGGTTCTCGAGCCACTCGGCGATCTCCTGCGCGTTCTGCACGTGACGCTCGATGCGCAGCGACAGGGTCTCGATGCCCTGGATGAGGAGCCATGCGCTCTGCGGAGCGATGGCGGCGCCGAGGTCACGCAGCAGCTGCACGCGTGCCTTGATGATGTAGGCGAGGCCGTCGCCGACCGCGGCCGTGTACGAAGCGCCGTGGTAGGACGGGTCGGGAAGCGTCAGACCGGGGAAACGGTCGACGTTCTCGGACCACGCGAACGTGCCGCCGTCGACGATGACGCCGCCGATGACGGTGCCGTGGCCGCCGAGGAACTTCGTGGCGGAGTGGATGACGATGTCGGCGCCGTGCTCGAAGGGCCGGATCAGGTACGGGGTCGCGATCGTGTTGTCGACGATGAGCGGCACGCCCGACTCGTGAGCGACGTCGGCGACCGTGCGGATGTCGAGGACGTTGATCTTCGGGTTGCCGATCGTCTCGGCGAAGAAGAGCTTCGTGTTGGGGCGGACAGCCGCGCGCCACTCTTCGGGGTCGTCCTGGTTCTCGACGAAGGTCGTCTCGATGCCGAGCTTCGCGAGCGTGTACTTGAAGAGGTTGTAGGTGCCGCCGTAGATCGACGACGACGACACGATGTGGTCGCCCGCCTCGGCGATGTTGAGCACGGCGAAGGTCTCGGCGGCCTGGCCGCTCGCGACGAGGAGGGCACCCGTGCCACCCTCGAGCGCGGCGAGACGCTCCTCCACGACCGCCTGCGTCGGGTTCTGGATGCGCGTGTAGATGTTGCCGAACTCGGCGAGCGCGAAGAGGTTCGCAGCGTGGTCGGCGTTGTCGAAGACGTACGACGTCGTCTGGTAGATCGGGGTCGCGCGAGCCTTGGTGACCGGGTCGGGCGCGGCGCCCGAGTGGATCTGCTTGGTCTCGAACCGCCAGTTCTCGGGTGCGGACATCGTGTGCTCCTTGTTGTCTCGCATGTCGGCCGGCCATCGGTCGTGCGTCTTCAAGGAGCGTAGGATGCCGCGCCGCGCCCGACAATGGGAGGGAAATGTTACGTAACCTCGGCGGGTAGCGTGGAGACATGGTTACCAGGCGAGCTGTCGTGACGGGTGCGAGTTCGGGGATCGGTGAGGCCGCCGCGCGAGCGTTGCGGGCGAGCGGCTGGGAGGTCGTCGGCGTCGCACGCCGGGCCGAGCGGCTCGCCGCGCTCGAGCTCGAGACGGGCATCGTGGCCTACGCCGCGGATCTGACGCGGCAGGCCGACGTGGACGCGCTCGCCGCCTGGCTTAGTGAGACGGGTCCTGTGCATGCTGTCGTGAACGTCGCCGGCGGTGCACGCGGAGCCGACCGCATCGAGGACGGACGCGCCGACGACTGGCAGTGGATGTTCGAGGTCAACGTCCTCGCGACGCAGCGGCTCGTCGCGGCTGTGCTTCCGCTCCTGCGGGATGCCGCGGCATCCGATGGCCACGCCGACACGCTCTTCGTGACGTCGACCGCGGCGCAGACCGCCTACGCCGGTGGTGCGGGATACAACGCCGCGAAGGCCGGCGAAGCGATGCTCGCTCACGCGCTGCGGCTCGAACTGAACGGCGAGCCGATCCGCGTGATCGAGGTGGCACCGGGGATGGTCTACACGCCCGAGTTCACCGTGAACCGCCTGGGCGGGGATCAGGCCGCGGCCGACCGCGTCTACGAAGGCGTCGAGAACCCGCTGACCGCCGACGACGTCGCGGACGTCATCGCGTACGCGCTCAACGCGCCGGGGCACGTCAACCTCGACCTCGTCACGATGCGCCCTGTCGCCCAGTCTGCGCAGCACCTTCTTGCCCGCGGTGAACTCCGGCCGCGCTCGGACGTCGGCGCGTGATCCCCGGAACCGTTGTCACGTACCCCGACGGCGAGACGTCGTCGACGGGGACGGTGCTTCAGGTGACGCCTCTCGGCGATGCCCGGTCGGCTGTCGTGCTCGACCTGACCGCCTTCCATCCCGTGGACACGGCCTGGCCGGATCAGCCCGCCGACCGCGGGAGTCTGCGCCTCGCCGACGGCACCGAGGTGCCGATCGTCGACGCCGTCGTCGGTGCGAGTGAGGGCGGCGAGTTCGTCTTCGGGGCTGACGTGCCGGTGCGGACGGGCACGGAAGGCTGGACCTTCGTCGTCGCCCACGTCATCGAGGGATCGGTGTCGGTGGGGGAGAAGGTGTCGGTCGAAGCGGATGCCGCCTACCGTGCGGCCCTCTCGCGGGGCCACACCGCGTGCCACCTCGCGTCGCTCGCTCTGGATGCCGCGCTCGCGGGCGCCTGGAAGAAGGACGCGCCGCTGGATGCGCTCGGCATGCCGGCGTTCGACGCGCTCGCGATCCAAGAGTCGCGGATCCATCCCGACGGCTCGCACGACGTCTACCGCATCGGCAAGTCGCTCCGCCGCAAGGGGTTCGATCCCGCGGCGCTCGATGACCTGCCGGCCCTCTCGTCGCAGATCGACGCGCTCCTCGCGGAGTGGGTGGCCGCCGGGGGAGACGTGCGGATCGACCGCGACGGAGGCACGCTCGCCGACCGCAGGACGTGGGTCTGCACGCTGCCCGACGCGGAGGCCCGGATCCCGTGCGGCGGAACGCACGTCGCGTCGCTCGCAGAGCTCGGTTCGGTGGGCGTCGAGCTCGTGGCATCCGCTGTCGAGGGTGGCATCGAGGTCGTCATGACGACAACGGCGACACCGGCCCGCTGAACGCGGAAGGAACCTCGATGATCACTGTGCATCTCCGCTACGAGATCGACCCCGACAAGCTCGACGACTTCACCGAATACGGCCGAGCATGGATCCACCTCGTCAACAGGCTCGGCGGTACTCACCACGGGTACTTCATGCCGAGTGAAGGCGACAGCGACGAGGCGTTCGCGCTGTTCACCTTCCCGTCACTGGCGGAGTACGAGATCTACCGGAACGCCTCGAAGACGGACCCGGAGTGCCAGGCGGCTTTCGAACTCGCGCGCACGACGGGCTGCATACGTCGCTACGAGCGGCGGTTCCTCTCACCCGTGTTCGCTTAGCGGTTCGGCTCTGTCGGTGTCGGGCGCGAGCGCGCCCGGCGAGCTTCGATCGATATGGTCGAGGAGTCAGGGCGGGGGGCCCATGGAGAATCAGCGAGTTGCAGTGCTGGTTGCCGGCGTCGGACTCGTGATTCTCGGCGTGATCGTGGCCTCATTTCCGCGCGGCGCGATCCTCGGCACCGTCAGCATCACCGTAGGAGTCGTGCTTGCCGTGCACGCGGCGATCAAGCTCGCCGCCGAGGTGGGCGGAAGGGCGAAGCGTTCGCCGCGCGTCCTCGGCGCTGACGACCCCCTCACTGTGCCCGATCCTGGCATCTCCTTCTGGCGCTGGCTCAACGACGTGGGCTGGGGAACGACTCCATGGGCCGTGAGTGCTCGTCTGTTCGTCATCGCGATGTTGACCGGTGCGTGGACCTTTGCCTACGACATGCCCGCCGTCGATCTTGACCTCTGGATGGACATCGCCGTGCGAGCACTGATGATCTTCGGTCTGCTGACGGCTCTCTTCCTCCCTGCCTGGATCATTGAGCGTCTGACTGCGCCGCGACGTCTGCTTCCGCGCAGCGCTGATCTTGCGTTCATCGCCCCTGCGGGGGCGGGCACGATCGTCGCGGGTCTTCTCGTAGCAGCGGGCAGTGACCCGATCTGGGCAGCGATCATCGCTGGCGCCCAGCTGATCCTGGCGGTCATTGCGGGAGTCGTCCTCACCCGGCTGTCGCACCGCGGGGACTGAAGTGCAGCGTCCGCCGGTCGGACACGGCTCACCTGGACGGCACGTCGATGACGATCCGATTCCCTGGTTCGATGACCCCGGGCCCTTTGTCGGGAGTCGGTGAGGGGATCGGAATCACCTGCTCCGCATCCCACACGAGCCGGGCGTTGTGCGCTGAGGGATGGAAGAGCTCGTCGATTCCCATCAGTCCGCCCGACGACGGGGCCGACTGATCGCCGGACCTCTGGCGGAAGCGCGTCGACAGTCCGACGCCGGCGAAGACGATCGGAACGGCCAGCACGATCACGATCGTTGCCCACCCCATGACATCGCCCATGACTCACACGGTAGGCGTGCCGACGCTGCGACGCCTCCGTCCGTAGACGGAACTTCGAGCTAGCGTTGCTCGCCGGCCTCGGCATCCGCTGCTCGTCGGGCCGCACGTTCACGAAGAAGAGGCGGGCCGAAGGCGGCCAGAGTGATCACGCCGAACAGGATCATGAACCCGCCCAGCACGTACTGATCGATCAGAGCAGCCTGGACGATGCCGAGCGCAACCCAGATCGCGCCGAAGACCGTCGACGAGCTGTACGTCGCTCGTCGGTCGATGGGTGAGTTGCCCTTGTTCAATCTCCGCTGAACCCACCACAGGAAGAGGAAGAGTGCGATCCCCGCGATAAGCGCGATCGCCATCACCCAGTCGAAACGACCCTGAGTGACGATGTAGGTGGCGAATCCAGCAAGCCCGAGCGTGATGATGGCGGGGTTGTACCAACGGGGCACGCTCATCAGCGGCGGCACCTCGGCATCCGGGTCTTCGTGTTCGAGGCTCATCGTTCCCAATGTAGGCCGTAGTCACCCGTCCACGACCACGCCGTTTCGGTGCGATCTGCGGCGAGTCAATTCATCGTGAGACGATCGAGAGCGTGAAGCCTTCTGCCCGTTCAGAACTGGATGAGCTGCGCTACCGCGCTTACGGTCCTCGGGCGGACATCGCTGACGATCCGGACGCGCTGCGGAGGCTGGCGGATCTCGAGGATTCGACTCGACGCCCCTCGTCCGACAATTCGTTCGCCGAAGCGCCTGTCGATGCGTCCGCCTCGCCATTGCAGCCGCAGCCGGTGGCTGCGACGCCCGACCTTCCCGAACCCGTCGCTGCCGATGAAAGCTCACCCGAGGAGACCCCGCCCAACGAGCCGGTGCGCCCTGTCGCCCGTCGCGTACGTCGACTCGGCGATCGCCCACATCGACGGGTGTCTCGCATCGTGGGGGCCGTGTGGATCGCTTCGCTCGTCGCGGTGGCCGCAATTGCGGCTGCGGCGACTTACGGGCTCGTCAGCATCGCTCCGGTGGCGGTGTCCGAGGGAGCCGAACAGATCGCCGCGCTCGAGCCCGACTCGACGAGGACGGTACCGGCTGGCTGGTTCGGCGCTGGCGCTAGTTCCGCCACGTACACGTTCTACGGTCTGACACTGTTCGAAACGACGACCGGAATGAACGGGGGCGGAAGCGATTGCTTCGCGGTCGTGCTCAGTTCCGACTTGCCGGCAGAGGACGAGAACGTTCAGAACGGCTACTCCCTATCGGGTCCCGTGTACTCGGCATGTCGCGTCGGCAGTTTTCCGGCGTCGATCACGCTGGGTGTCGACAGCGCTTCGCCGCCAGAACTGCGGACGCAATTTCCGGACGCCGCGCTGAAGTTCATCAAGGACGGTAACCGCATCGGTGTCTTCCTCGGATCGCTGGCGGGCGCTGAGTAGCGGCGAAAGACGACTCGACTGCGTCCGTAATGCCGTCGCTGACTAGTGCCAAGAAGCGCTCAACTGAGAAAGAGGGGTGGTCTGGACTCCGAGTCGTGACCACCCCTCTGACATCAGTGCACTACGCCGTCACGCGGCGACGCTTCCCGACGATGATGGCGCCGACTCCCGCGATGAGTGCGAGGGTGGCGAGGCCGGTCAGGAGAGTGCCGTCCGTGCCGCCGGTTGCCGCGAGCGCGTTGGCGCCCGAGGCCGACCCGGCGGGTGCGGGGACGGATGCGGCCAGCGTGAAGCTCACAGGCTCGGACGGAGCGGAGATGTTCCCGGTGCCTTCCGCGGTGTCGGACTGAATGGCGACCGCCGTGTACGCCTCGGGCGGCAGCGCGAGCGTGACACTCCAGTTGCCGTTCTCATCGACGGGGATGGGATCGGCGGGGTTGGCCGGAACGGGCTCCGCCGCGGCGGCCATGCGCTGCTCGGGCAGCGCCTCTTCGACCAGGGCGGTGGGAACGGCCAGCAGGCCGATGAACGCGCCGGGCTCACCCGTGCCGGTGAAGGTGACCTGAGTGCCGGTCACGGTCTCGCCCTCTGTCGGGCTGGTGATCACGGGAGCGGAGAGCGTCGCGAGAACGGTGAAGGTGACGGGCTCGGACGGTTCGGAGATCTCACCGGTTCCATCGGCATTCTCGGACTGGATCGCGATGGCCGTATAGGCCTCGGGCGCCAGTGAGACGGTGACAGTCCAGTTGCCGTCCTCGTCGACCGGGATCGGGTCGGTAGGCGCAGGCCCGTCTGCCGCCATGCGCTGCTGAGGGAGGTCTCCTTCCACGAGCGCGGTAGGAAGCGCGACCAGCCCGATGAAGGCGCCCGGCTGTCCAGTGCCCGCGAAGGTGACCTGTGACCCGTCGATGGTCTCGCCGTCAGCAGGGCTCGTGATGACCGGTGCCGCCAGGGGCGCGGATTCCGCAGGGGGAAGTGTGAAAGTCACCGTCTGTTCACCGTCCCCTGAGCCTCCGGTGACCTGGTTGATGGCGACGGTCTGTGCGACATCCGCATCTGCAGCGTAGGTTCCCGTGGTCGACCACGCGCCGTCTGTGACGACGGCTGCCGTCGTCCCGGGAATGCGGTTGCCCTCGGTGTCGAGCACGTTGACGGTCGAGCCGTCGGTGCCCGTTCCGGCGAAGATCACCGTGCGGGAGTCGAGAAGCTGACCGTTCGTCGGCGCGAGGACCGCGAAGTCGGCGGCCATCGCGGAAACGACAAGTTCGTCCGAAGGCGCCGGCTCGGCAAGGTCGTCGACTGGGACGGGCGACGGGGCAGTGTCGCCTTCGTCGTCACCATTCGTGGCCGTTGGGCCGCCGGTCTGCTCCTCCGTCGGGCTCGTGGCCACGACGTCTGTGGCTGACGCAGATGCCGGAGCCGCACCGAGCGCGATGCCTCCGATCGCGAGAGCGAGAGCGGCTGGAATGGCCAGCGCTTTTCGCCAGAACAATGAACGGGACATCTTCGACCTCTTCAATCCGATGGAATCGCCCGCACCATTGGAACCTCGATGGCGAGCTGAACTAGTGACGAACTCAGAGCCACGCCACCCAAATGAATGCGCGCCTCAAGGCGACGCTATCAGCGAGAAAAGAATCAAATCGCGCATCCCGTTCTGTGATATGGCGGGATGAGGTTGGGCGTGCGTCAATTCATTGAACTGGGGATCATTGCTGCATGAAGCGAGTAGCTCAATCCGAGGCGACGTGGTGGAGCTTGCTTGCTTTGGCGGTTGTTCTAGGCATCGCATGCGCGGCGTTGATCGCGTTCGGCCGGTCGGGCTCCGGGCTATGGTTCACGGTGGTGGCAATGGCTCTCTTGTCCGTGACATCGATCGGGAATCTGATCTTCATCCGCAGGGCGCGGCGAAGCGAGTCCGGACCGCCTCCTGGTTGAACTCGCTCGGCTCGATCACGCAGGGATTCTGCGTCCGATGCACTCGCCGTGCCCCATTGCGGGGCCGCTCACGCGATGAGTTCGCGGTGGCCTTCGGCGTACCGCCGTGTGCGGCGAAGCTGAATGATCGCGATCGGTGTGGTCACGATCCACAGGAGGACGAACAGGGCGAGAATCCAGCCAGTAAACGGGTTGGGGATACCCGAGGTCAGGGAGAAGATCTGCATGGCCGATAGTGCGACGTAGATGCAGGTCTGGGACGCGAGTTGATAGCCCTGGGTGACCCATGACAGATCGGCGAACTTGGCGGCTGCAGGCTGGTCTGCTTCGGAAAGCTCGTCGCTCTTTCCTCGAAGAACCGCCTTGCCGATCATGCGAACGCGACCGAGATCCGTACCGACGGCATCGCGTTGGCGTTGAGCGAGCCGGAAGACGACGAGCGTGCAGACGATGCCGACTGAGATGACGGCGAAGATGAGCGGCCAAGCGATGAAGTTCCACACATCGATGCCCAGAGAGATGACCATGACGACGATGAGTGCCGCAGTGACGACGAACGTGATCGTGGCTGTCCAGGCCGCTTTCCTTAGATCGCTGCGGAATTCAGGTGACGTGTAGGGCTGCCAGGCGGCATGCGCTCCGACAGCTCGGCGTTCTTCCGCTCGTTGCGCCGCTGGTCCGATCGTGACCGCTGCCGCCGTGAGCCCGATCCCTACTCCGGTGAATGCCACGGCCATCCAGATCGGAGCATCCGCGACGGCGCAATAGACCGTCATGGCGACTGCCGCGATGACCTGGATCCCTACAACGAGACTCAGCGCTCGGCGGTAGAAGCGGCGTGCCTCGGTGGACGATTCGACATCCCAGAACGCCAGGAGAGCCCCGAGCACGAGGGGGCCGATGAGCGTGCCGACGAGCGCGAGGGAGGGCGCCACCAACCACCCATCGATCCGTGGCGAGTGCACCACGACGAGGAACATGGCCGCCATAGTGAGAACCGCTGTGACGGTGATCGCCCCCACGACGAAGGTGACTCGGAGTGTGGTTGCTGCTCGTGTCGGTGGCATCCAGTTTCCCCTGATGGATCGCATATCGGCGTGATGGCTTTCCGCGAATCTATGCGCGGTCGAATAGGGCTGTCGATGCCTTGACAGCCGGGCGGCGACGGCGGTCCAGTGTCGTACGGGCTAGCGAACAGAGATCGAGACGAGGGCTGCAGCGGGGCCCCCGCACTGCTCGCTGCCGCCGACGCGCTCCCAATCCGGCCGGACGGTGTCTTCGGAGAGGATGGCGCCGTCCGACGCGAGGGTGCGGACCGTGACTTCCTCCAGGACGAGCATGTCGGTCGCGAACGTCCACGTGTCGCCCGATTTTTCGGTGAGGGCGACGAGCTGAAGCGGATTGTCGGCGGCGATATCTTCTCCCGGAGCACAGCCATCATCGGTGCACAGCTGGACGTTCGCGACGGTGGTCGTGTCACCCGCCAGTTCGACGGTCAGCACGTTGTTCCACCCGATGGCCGGGCACGCGAACGGCATCCCAACACATCCCGTCAGCGTCAGCAGGGCGATGCCGCTGAGCGCCGCGGCTGCGGCTCGAACCGGACGGGCTGTCATCCGTCAGCTCCTGTCTCCTGCACTCGGCGGTTGTAGGTCAGGATGCGCACGTCCCCGTCGAGCAGGATCTCATCCACGGGCTGGAAGTGGTGCGGAGCGAATGGCCCGTCGAAGAGCGGGACTCCTGACCCGATGACGGATGGATTCTGCTTGAGGACGAGCTGGTCGATTTCGGCGAGGAGCGCGGCAGCGATCTTCCCGCCGCCGCCGACGAGCCAGATGTCTTTGCCCGGTGCCGATTTGAGTTCTCGCAGGAAGTCAGCCGGGTCGGACCCGACGACCTCGACGTCGGGGTCCGGGCTGGTTGTCATCGTGCGGGAGAAGACGATGTGCCGAAGGTGCGGATAGGCGTTGGTCAGCCCGCCGGCGAGTCCGATCTCGTAGGAGCTTCGCCCTTCGACGACGGTGTCGAAGACCAGGGGAGGACCGTCGATGCCCAGCGCCTGCCGCGCGGGCGCGGGAAGTGTCTCCGGATAGTTCGCGATGATGAACTGGACGAGATCGGGAGTGACCGGGAAGTACTCCTGCCCGCTCGGGTCGCCACCGTCAGGTCCGGCGATGAATCCGTCGAGGGTCGTCGCGACGTAGTAGACGAGCTTGCGCATACGGTCCTTCCGGAGTGCGGGACGGGTATGCCAGTCTCTCAGCGACCTGTCTGCACTGCGACCGCTCGGCCATCCCGTGTACCTAAGGGGTCGGTCCGACCGCGTGCGGTTGAAGCACGCAGGCCGTGCCGTACCTCGGCATGTTTTCGCTTACGCCCGGACCCCGAAAGCGGCGACTTCTCGCGCTATCCGCGTCAGCTGCTCGCCCGGCTCGAGGATCAAGTCGCCTTCAACTGTCCAGCCATCGTTTCCCTGATTGAGTCCTCGTCGAATCGTGACCTTCAGCTGGATGACACTGCCCTGGTGGGTCGCGGCCAGACGCAGCTCGCCTTCCAGCGACTCCCAGTTCCGCGTTCCCCGCCAGCCACGCCAGGACTTCTCCATCGAGCCGAAGAACGTCCGGAGACCCTCAAGGCCTCCCCGAAAATCCTCTTCAATCGCGATCACTGCGTTCAGTCCGCTGAGGGCCAACACCGCGACCGCTTGCGTAGGGGCGTCCGGTGCGGGTGGCGTCAAGAGGAGGTACTCTGACGGGCCTCCGATGCGCGCTTCTGGCATGCTCACGATGATGCCGCATCCGGCCAATCAGAGTCAGCAAGCCGTCGACGATCCCAGAGCCTGCGTACGTGTTCGCGTGACGTTCCGCGTCACCGAGGGGCGAGGTGCGGCGTGCGTTTCACTGTGATCGAGAGGATTGCGGCGATGACGCAAAGCGCTGCGCCGCCCCACCAGGCGTAGGTGTAGGTGCCGAAAGAGTCGCGGATGATGCCGGCCCCGAGTGCCGCGCCCGCAGCACCGACCTGGTGGGCGGCGAACACCCAGCCGAAGACGATGGTCCCGCGGTCGCCGAAGATCTCACGGCAGAGGACGGCCGTCGGGGGGACGGTCGCGACCCAGTCGAGCCCATAGATCACGACGAACAGGATCATGCTGGGGTGCACCGTGTCGGAGAGCAGCCACGGCAGAAGGACGAGTCCGACGCCGCGGAAGGCGTAGTACGCGACGAGGAGGATTCGAGGGTCGAACTTGTCGGTCAGCCAGCCTGAGGCAATAGTTCCGGCGATGTCGAAGATGCCGACGACGGCGAGGAGACCCGCCGCGGTGGTGGTGGCCATGCCATGGTCGTGGGCCGAGGGAATGAAGTGGATGCCGATGAGGCCGTTCGTCGTGGCTCCGCAGATCGCGAACGCGATGGCGAGCGCCCAGAAGGATCGCCGTTTCGACGCGAACGCGAGGCCCTCGAGTGCACGGCGTGCGGCGTTCCCGGTCGCTTTGATGGGGGCACTATGGGTCGCCGGGTCGGCGCCGTAGGGGAGTACGCCTCTGTCTTCGGGATAGTCGCGCAGGACGAACCAGACGACGGGGACGGCCGCCAGGGCGACGGCGGCGATGAGAAGCGACGCTGTACGCCATCCCGCGGTCTCAGCAAGTTGGGCGACCGGGGGAAGGAAGATGAGTTGACCCGTTGCCGATCCGGCACTCAGGATGCCGATGACAAGTCCGCGCCGCTTGATGAACCACCGGTTGGCGATGGTGGCTGCGAACACGAGGGCCATGGAGCCGGTGCCGAGTCCGATGAGCACGCCCCAGAAGATCAGCAGCTGCCAGGAGGCTGTCATCAGCACACTCCCGCCGGCGCCGACAGCAACCAGGGTGAGCGCAGTCGCGACGACCTGCCGGACTCCGAAGCGGTCCATGAGTGCGGCAGCGAAGGGTGCGGTCAACCCGTAGAGGAGAAGGTTGACGCTGACGGCAAGAGACATGACGGTCGTCGACCAGCCGAACTCCTCGTTGAGAGGCACCATCAGGGCCCCGGGGGCTGCGCGGAAGCCGGCTGCGGCCAGCAGTGCGAGGAAGGCGACGGCCGCGACCCACCACGCCGGATGTATCCGATGACGTCGCGATGGTGGGTCGCCCACGGGGGAGGCGGGCAGGTCTGGCAGCGCGTTGCCCTTCTCGCGAGTCATCAGTGGCCTCCGGGGGCGGTCTTGCTTAGACTTTCTTGAAGAAAGCTACATCAGGTGCTCGTGAGGGTGCCACTCCGAGGAGCGTTCCCATGCCACTTCGTTCCGATTGGTCCGGCGAGTACTGCCCGATCCGTCGCTCTCTCGACGTGCTCGGCGACCCGTGGGTCCTCCTGATCATTCGCGACGCGCTGCACGGTCGCGGAAGGTTCGATTCTCTGCGCGACAACCTCGGGATCTCGGAGGCCGTGCTCAGCAGGCGGCTGTCCGCAATGGTCGAGGCTGGCCTCCTCACTCAGGTCGACTACCGAGATGGCGGGCGTGTGCGCCAGGGCTACGCTGCGACGGAGGCGGCGACCGAGTTGCTGCCGGTGCTGCAACAGCTCGCGATCTGGGGTGAACGTCACACGCCGATGCCTGACGGCGGCGGTCACATGGCGATGATCCACGAGCGGTGCGGAAACGAGACCAAGGGTGCGCACACATGCAGCGCGTGCGGCGAAGAACTCACCGCAGACCAGATGACCTGGGTGAAGCCGTGGAAAGAGACCCGCGATCGACTCCAACCCGCGGGAGTTCTCGCCGAGGTCAACTGAGACGCCTGCAACAGCTTGCCTTTGGTGAGCACGACGGCGCGAGGCGGGTCGCCGGGATCGCCTTAGTCGGTCGTCGCTCGCAGCTCCCGGCGTCGGACAATGGGCTCATGCTTGTTGTGATCTCCGGACTGCCTGGCACGGGCAAGACCGCCGTTGCCGCCGAGGTTGCTCGCGGAGCCGTAGCTGTCCACCTTTCCATCGACACGGTGGAGGACGCGCTTCTCGGCGCCGGGTTTCCTCGTTCGTGGACGACGGGCGTCGCTGCATACGAAGCTGTGCGGGCCGCGGCGGAGCAGAACCTGCATCTCAGGCGCACCGTCGTGGTCGACGCCGTGAACGACAGCGAGCCCGCGCGCGACACGTGGCGTCGCGCCGCCGCGGCAGCGGGCGTCCCGCTGGTGTTCGTTCTCCTCACTCTGGATGACACGGAAGAGCATCGTCGTCGGTTGGAAGGGCGGCGTCGAAACCTCGAGAACGTGCTCGAGCCGAGCTGGGATGACGTAGGCAGCCGTCGCGCGTCCTTCGAGCCCTGGCCGGACGTGCACCTGCGGGTCGATGCGAGCGAGTCGATCCAGCACATCACGAGCGTCATTGCGTCGCAGCTGAACGCGCCCGCGGAGGGCTCATCGCCTGTCGATCGTGGGCGCTAACCCTTCAGTTAGCAGACGGCTCAGGTCTGCAGCGGGTGCCCGGAGTTCTCGCCGGTGATCCGGTGCAGCCGGATGCTGGATCGGATGCCGGCTGCCGCCAGCAGCCCTGCGGCGGGGAGCACATTGATCCCGATGCCGGGTTGGAGCACGGTCGCGACGATGATCACAAGCGCACCCGCGATCAGGAGCACTCTTGCAGCGGCTCCCTCGAGGAACAGGGCAATGATCGCCGAGGCGATGGCTGCCGAGGTGAGGATCGCTAACGGGCCAACCGCCGCGATCCAGAACTCCGGTCCTTTGACGGGTGAGAGCTCGTCGTCCACGAGCGTCGCAGCTGCGCCGAAGGTGCCCGCCAGGATCCACACCGCGGACACGGTCGCGAGGGCGACGAGGCAGCGGCGTGCGTCGCGGCCGTCCCGAACACGGATCGCGATGATCGGTCCGGCGATCGCGGTAGCGAGCCAGACGACGAAGAGGAATAGACCGAAACCGATGTAGCCGATTCCGTCGCTACATGCCCACTCGCTGCCGCCCGGACCTCCCATGTCGATCGTCGAGCACTGGATGTGCAGCTCGTCGCGGAGCAAATCGATGGCCAACAGTCCGAGCGGCAAGCCCAGGACGGAAGAGGTGATGGCGGCGAGCGCCGCCGACAGGCGGATGGCGCGGCCGTCGGTGTCGCGCTTGCGGTCTGGTGCGCTCATGTCACCGACGACGCTAGCAAGCGCATCATGCCGCCCTCCGCCCGGCAGATTCTGAGTCTACGAGTAGAGATCGCCTAGTACACACCCGCCGCCGCCGCGAGTCGTAGTGAGTGCGGAAGACCAATAGCCGCAGTCTCTGGATTCGAACCACCAATAGATCGCCCACTGGTCGTCGTGCGGGACGACGTCGTACGCGTACTCGACCACGACATGCTGCGGTTCTGAGAGTGAAACCCCGTCAGGGTCGCGCTGAACGAGATAGCGCTCGCGGGTCTCTACGGTGTACTGGTACTCAGGTCCGCGGACGTCGGTGACCACGATCTCGGCATCCGCGACGATCGCCGAGAAGGCGCTGGCTCGGGCATCGAAGCTCGCGCAATCGGTGATGCCCGCCTCTTCCTGCTCGCGCTGAGTGGTGATCACCAGATATGCCGCGCAGTCCTCCTCGCGCCACGCTTCAATGAACGCCTCGACCGTCGCGATGACAGCGCGCTGGTTGTCGTTCGTGGGCGTCGCTGTCGGCACCGCACTCGGTGCCGTGACCACAGTGAAGAGCACGACCGCCGCGCCGACGATGGTGGCGAAAGCCGCAACTGCGGCCACCCAGATCACTGCGAGGCGTGCGCCGGAACCATTCTTCTGCATCTGACTCCTCAAGCCGGATGGGGTCACCGCTCCGGCTTGCGAGTCGCAACCGGCGGTGACGACTGCCGCAAAGCTGAGCACGACGGGTCTTGGCGCATCTTTGGTTGACCGGCAACCGCACTCGCGTATGAGAGTAGCAATCTCGTTGATAGACCTACGTGCGAGTGTCATCTGCTCGACGCGTCCCGCGACGATCGGCTCGATCGCTAATCTCGGAGGCGTGCTGATTGGGATTGATGATCCGAAGGCGCCGGACGTCCTCGCCCTGCTGGAGGAGCATCTGCGAGACATGTTCGCGTCATCGCCGGCGGAAAGCGTGCATGCGCTCGATCCCGAGGCGCTTACCGATCCAAGCATCACCTTCTGGGCCGCGCGCGACGCGGAGACCGGCGAACTTCTCGGTGTCGGAGCCTTGAAGCAGCACGACGCGACGATGGGTGAGCTGAAGTCGATGCGCACGAGCGCCGCAGCACGCGGTCGCGGTGTGGCAAGCGCAGTGCTGGCCGCGATCCTCGAGGAATGCCGGGCCCGGGGTGTGCGCGAGCTCTATCTCGAGACCGGAACGCAGGACTATTTCGCGCCTGCGCGCGCCCTTTATGCGAAATACGGATTCCGATCCCGTGGGCCGTTCGCCGACTACACCGACGACGCGAGCAGCGCCTACTTCGAACTCGCTCTTTAACGGTGGGGGAGTTCGCGGAGTCGCACGTACTGCACCGATAAGTCGAAGAGCTATGGCAATGGGCAACTGCTTGCTGGCAGACATGGCGGCGTTCGATACTTGGCTCGTGGGATTCGATTTCACCAAGATTGAAGCGTTCGACATAACGCGCATGGACGAGTTTCAGGGAGCGGCCGAACGAGTCGGGGTTGCGTTTCGCGCTGGTGGATTCTTCTGTCTCGGTGTGATGCTCGCGGGATTCGTCATCTTCCTCGGAGTTTCCGGAGCCCCCATCTTCGGGACGATCGCGTTCGGCGTTTTGGCGATCATGATGTTGCTGGGTGCCGCGCGGTGGGCTCTGGCCTGGGTGCGCAGCCGACCGCGCCCCGACGAGGTAGAGCAACCGCACGTCACGTCCGGTCGTCCAGCGCCGGAAGCGGATCTACCGCCTGCGTGATTGACCCCTGTCATCCTTCCCAGGTGTGCACCGGATTGTTGGTGTGCATGGCCTCGCGGTACTCGAGCAGGGTGGCGCGCAGCGCGTCGAAGCGCTCCATCTTGTCGCGGGCGTTCATCTTTCCCACGAACCAGCTGGCGCCTGTGACCCCGGTGAGACATCGCTGCTCGATGATCCCAAGGTAGCGATCCCGATCCGCGGCCGGCACGCCCCACGCGTCCAGACCTTGCGATGCGAGTGGGAGGAGCGTGCGCAGGATCATATCGGTCGCGCGCACCTTGCCCGCGCCGGGCCAGAAGAGCTCGGCGTCGACGCCGTCGCGGGCGGCGGCCTGGAAGTTCTCCCTGGCAGCGGCGAACGACATCTGAGACCACACCGGCCGGCTACTTTCCGCGAGCGCGCGCGTGAGTCCGAAGTAGAACGCGGCGTTGGCGACGGTGTCGGCGACCGTGGGGCCCGCGGCGAGCAAGCGGTTCTCCACGCGCAGATGTGGCATCCCATCGGCGATGTCGTAGACCGGCCGGTTCCAGCGGTAGACGGTGCCGTTGTGCAGCCGAAGCTCGGCAAGGCTCGGCACTCCGCCTCCGTCGAGCACCGCGAGCGGGTCTTCGTCGTCGACGATCGGCAGCAGTGCGGGGAAGTAGCGCACGTTCTCCTCGAAGAGGTCGAACACCGAGGTGATCCACCTCTCTCCGAACCAGACTCGTGGTCGCACACCCTGCGCCTTGAGCTCGTTGCTGCGAGTATCGGTCGCCTGCTCGAAGAGCGGGATGCGGGTTTCGCGCCAGAGCTCACGGCCGAACAGGTAGGGCGAGTTGGCCGCCACGGCGAGCTGTACGCCGGCGATCGCTTGCGAGGCGTTCCAGTACGCCGCGAAATCGGCAGGGGAGGTCTGGATGTGGAACTGCACGCTCGTGCACGCCGCCTCGGGGACGATCGAATCCGCCGTGGTCGTCAGGCGCTCGCGGCCCGCGATATCGATCGTGATGTCTTCGCCGCGGGCATCAAGCACCTGCTCGCTGAGCAGACGATAACGGGGGTTGGCGGTGATGGCGCTGCGGCTCAGGTGGCCTTCGGCGAGGGTCGGGAGGATGCCGATCATCATCAGGTGCGCCCCGACGCGGGATGACCGCGCATCGGCGGTGTTGAGATCGGTACGCAGCGAGCTTTCGAAGGTTGCCAGTCCGCCCTCGCTGAGACGTGCAGGCGGGAGGTTGAGCTCAATGTTGAAGCGACCGAGCTCGGTGACGAACGACGGGTCGGCGATCGCCTGCAGCACCTCCTCGTTGCGCATCGCCGGGTCACCGACGTCGTCGATGAGATTGAGCTCGAGCTCGAGACCCGTCAATGGATCCTCGGTGTCGAACTGCGCTTCGCGGAGCATCCGAGCGAACACGTCGAGGTTGCGGCGGATCTTCTCGCGATGGTGTGTGCGGTCCGCTCCGGTGAACTCCTGTGCCGTGACCTCTTCGCCCATGCCGCCACGATAGACCGGCGCTCGCGAACGGTTCGAAACGGATGCCGGGGGTTGACACGGTGTTCCGGGATGCGCGCAGGA
Organism: Microbacterium sp. SLBN-146; assembly: GCF_006715145.1. Classification (NCBI taxonomy): domain Bacteria; kingdom Bacillati; phylum Actinomycetota; class Actinomycetes; order Micrococcales; family Microbacteriaceae; genus Microbacterium; species Microbacterium sp. SLBN-146. Next base: position 3,412,158 of record NZ_VFMR01000001.1, on the reverse strand, counting down.
CCTCACCTCGCAACGGGGTGCACCGCCACGACTCGGGGTCCTCGACTCCAACGCGGTCTACCGCGAGCGGAGTGCTTGGCAGGTGGCGAGGAAGCATACGCGTCTGCGCTGGAGTTCGCGGCATAGGATGGCCGCTAAGACTGACGCGCACGAGTTGACCCCGTCTCGCGCCGCGGCGAATGACAGGCGGTCAGATCGGACCGAGACGATCAAGGATGATGGGTCGGTGACTTCTGCGGCTCTCAACATGCTCGGCCCCATTACCGAGCTCGGTGCGTTCGGGTCGCTGCGCCTGCCAGCTGCTGTATGGCGACGTGGAGATAGTCCGCGCGCTCAGGCGCCACCGTCGCCCTCCTGATCACTCGATAGGGTGCCCTGCTCGAGCATTCGGCGGTACTGGCGTCGGGGCGAACCACGAGTGGCCAAGCCGGCCGATCGCGTCGCCGACTGCGCCTGACGGCGCGCGCGTCGGCGACTGGGGAGAGTGATGTCTCCCCACGAGGCTGCTTTGAACAGCATGTAGCCCACGCACCAAAGCAGAACGAGTCCTGTCAGCCAGGCTCCGGCACCGGTCCACATTGGGGTGTGGACGATGTTGTTGGCTTCGTCGCTGATGATCGCGGTCGGCTGATAGCCCGCACGTGCGGTACCCGTGTCGTCGGTCCATCCGTCCAGATAGACGCCACTTTTGACGATGTTGCCATCGTCGCTTACCCATGTCCCCACCGGGCGACAGCCGCCTCGCCATCGCGGCTCACAGTCAGTCTGCGTGAACGTGCCCCAGATCCGTGGCTGCCCCAGGTCGAGAACCCCGGCAACGAGGAGCGCCGCGAAGACGAGCGCGAGACCGCTGCCGATCACGTAGAACGCGAGCTGACCAAACCGACGCCACCACGCGCGCCGTCGGTTCTGCCTCTCCATGTATCGGTCATACTCCGCGTGCGGAGACGGCACGCGCGATTCGGTCACGGACGCGACTCTAGTCGGAGCCGACATACGCGCCTGAGTCGCCCCGGCATGTTCGGAGAGCGTTTTGTTGGTGTTAGCCCGCTCGTTCGAGGGGTTCTGTGTGAGCGTAGTCGAGCTGTTCGAGCTCGACGGGTGTCAGGTCGTCGATCGAGCCGTGGGTGCGTTCGGTGTTGAACCACTGCACCCAGTCCGCGGTCGCGACTTCGACCTGATCGACGTCGCGCCAGGGGCCCTCGTGATGGATGAGTTCGGACTTGTAAAGTCCGATCTGTGATTCCGCGAGGGAGTTGTCGTAGGCGTCGCCCACGGACCCGACGGAGGGATCGATGCCCTCGTCGATGAGCCGGTCGGTGAACGCGATCGACGTGTAGACGGACCCGGCGTCGGTGTGATGGGTGAGACCGGCGAATCCGGTGACGCCTTCGCGCCGGCGGGTCCAGAGCGCCATCTCGAGACAGTCCAGAACGAGCGGGGTCGTCATCGAGGTCGCGGCGCGCCAGCCGAGGATGCGGCGGGAGTGCGCGTCGAACACGAACGCGACGTAGACCCACCCGGACCACGTCCAGACATACGTGAAGTCCGCCACCCAGAGCTGGTTCGTGCGGAATCTCGCGAAGTGCCGGTCGACGAGATCAGCTGGTCTGGTCTCCCGCGGGTCCGCATCGACCGGGCGCTTCCGGCGCCCGCGAATCACACCGGCGATCCCGAGGTCGCGCATGAGGCGTTCGACCGTGCAGCGGGCGATATCGTGCCCGTCACGACGGAGCCTCAGCCAGAGTTTCCGGGCGCCGAGGAGCTTTCGCTGCTTCTGCCAGGTGATCAGGATGATCGGCTTCCACCGTTCGTCCGACACCTCCCGGGGGGAGGGGCCGCGCCGTCTCGCGTCGTAGTAGGTCGATGGGGCGATCTTCACGTCATGCTGGGTGAGCACGGCGCAGATCGACTCGACACCCCATCGCAGCCCACCATCACGGCGGTCCTTGTGCGCCTCGATGAAGGCGACTAACGCAGGTGTGGCCGGTCGAGTTCGGCCGCAAAGAAAGTCGAAGCCGCCTTCAATATCTCGTTCGCCCGCCGCAACTCGGCGTTCTCCCGCTTCAGCTTCTTGATCTCGGCCTGCGCGTCGGTCGTGACACCCGGCCGGTCGCCGGCATCGACCTCACGCCGGCGAATCCACGTCCGGATCGTCTCCGGCGAACCGATACCGAGCATCCCCGCCACCGCCGCCATCGCGGCATACTCGCTCGGATAATCGGGCCGCACCTCGGCGACCATACGGACAGCGCGCTCACGAAGCTCACGCGGATACTTACTGGGACGTCCCATAAGACAGATCCTTCCAAGGAATCTGCCCTCCGGACACACCGGGGTGACTCACGCCCTTCCCCGTGCGGGATCACTGTTGGGTCACCAGCGCCGAAACGGATCGCAGCGACTCCAGCCTGCGCCTTGGGTGGTCCCGGATCCCCATCCGGGCTATGTCCGTTGGTGGGGCGTCGCGGGCGGGCCATGAGGTGCCCGACCGGTGCCCTGAACCGAGCGGCTCGGTCACCTCGCCTATTCAGGCTTCCGCGAGAAGTGCCGTAGCCAGCGGTCGTGGTAGCTCGCAGCCGAGTGTCGTCGTCCGTGGGAATCGCCCATGGCGATGATCCGCGGGTAAGCCGCAAGAAGCCCGTCCCATCCGATCACGTGCTCGGGCCGATCAACCGCTGGCAGGTCGGTCACGAGCGCGTCGGATTTGCGGGCGTTGCACATGGTGTGGAGCGTCGTGAGGTTCGCGATGTCGCCGGTGCCTCCGCGGGCGTGGGCGAACTTGTGGTCCGCTTCGGGAGCGAGTGCCCAGTACATCGGGTGGATCGCTCCGTGACGGTAGTTGGGGTGGTACGGCAGCTCATCAGGGAACAGGTCGCTGAACGCGACGAGGACGTTCCGCGGGACGCATCGTCCACCGCAATACGTGCAGGTCATCTCATCACGCAGGAAGACCTGCGCGCGCATGGGATCGGTGACGTCGCGAGACCGGCGTTCGGCGGGGTCGGTCGCTGGTCCAGCTTCCGCTGCGTAGCGAAGCCGTCCTTCCCAACGCTCGAACGTGATCGGTTCGATGCCGCTCCGAGCGCCCTCGAGGTCGCCGCTCACGATCGCTCCCGCCGCTGCCCTGAGCGCGTCGGCGTATCTGTCTAAGTCCTCGAGGTCGAGGGTAAGGATGGCGGTCACGGCGCCACTGTATCCATCCCCATCCGGGCAATGCCCGCATAGCGAATCTCTTCGCGCAAGCCAGATCGGATGTCAGTCCCCACCTTCAGTTGGGTTCCGTGTATTGCTTGGGCGCTCGGGACTCGCTGAGTGGATCGAGTTTGGCGAGCGAAGGGAACTTCTGGAGGAGTTCTCTCGCTTCCTCTGCCGCATGTCCTCGGAGATCTAGGGCGCGAAACACGAGCGGCGCAATCTCGCGGCGCCTCGCATGTCCGTACTTCCTTGGTCTTCTGATCGCGCGCGACCAATCGCTGACAGCCCCTTCCGGTAGCGCGATGATGACACGATCGATGTAGGTCGGGTCGACGTTATCGGCGGCTGCAGACCATGCCGCTAGCCCTTCAAACGGGTCACTGAAATTGCCGGACAGCCCCTCCACCATTGCGGAAAAGTTGCTCTCCATCAGCTCGCCAGTCAGCTCACGATTGACATCGGCGAGGCGCGATATCGCGGCGGCGGCGTAGTCCCAGCGCTGATGCTGCAAGCCGAGGTCGAAGGGAACTCCGCGCAGCATTGCGCGAAAGGTCAATTCCGGAGCCATGAGCGGGAAGTAGAGGCTTAGTCTCGTGAGTCTGGGCTCGAGTCTCTCAAGAATTCCATTCACCTCGTCGGGGCGGCACTCCCAGAGTTCGGTGACGACGTAGAAGTGGTCATCGCTCGGGTTCTCCACAGCAAGCAGGTTCCGCTCGAACTCAGCGAGATCCACGGACGCGGCGATGCGGCGAAGCACAGGCGGACTAACCTCGCGCAAGAAGACAAGTAACTCCGGGAAGTTCGTCCGGCCCCATTCAGCTGCCGGGCCCGCGAGTGCCTTCGCGATGGCCTCGGTCTCCAGTGCGTCCGAGAAGTGGCGAGCCGCTGCGAGGGCCTCCCTCGGAGGCCTACGGCGGCCACGCAGGAATCGCGGAGCGAACCCGAGGACGAATGCTAGGACGTCGAAGATGTCCGACCAGCTGTGGATCGGGTCGGCCGAGTACAGTCGCGCGAACGTCGACGCGGCGTTGTCGAAGAGGTCGATTGCAAACGCATGGTCTATGGAGGCGAGGGCGTTGATCAGTTCAGCCATCGCATCGAGATCAGTGCTCTTCCCCCCCAAAAAACCTCGATAGGCGTTCTTATCGAGTTCGAGCGCGGCTGCCTCGCGCAGCTCGCCATTTGCTGCGGTCAGGATCCGGTTCACGCCACGCGAGGTCGAGTAGATGTGGCCCCAGCCGCCTTCAAGCACAAGGGTCGCCAACCGCGTCGGGTCGGCGTGGGAGACGAGTTGAGCGGAGAACCGATTCCGCTCGCGGTGGTCGTGATTGTAGAGAGCGTTGATTAGGTCTCCAAGTGACCAAGCGTTCTGCGGGGTCAACTGACGGAGCCAAGCCGCGATCGAGTCATGTTGCTCCCGAACGATCGGCAGCACCACCTCGGGGCACCATGTCAGCGTCTCGGTCAGAAGCTGGGCTCCCTCTGCGGTGCTATCGGCCGAGCTGTCGATGGCTTTGCGCGCCAATTGTGCCCACCGTGCCGCATTCAGGACCTGCGTCTTGTAGCGCAGCACCCATTGAGATTCTCCGACCAGGTTTCGCCCGATCAGCCAACTGCACCCGCGCAGCGGCGTCGAGGTCAGGTCGAGGTAGTGCGCGATTAGCGCCGACGCGAGGGTTTGGTCTCGACGCGCTTCTGCTTCGGGCAGTTCGGGAGGCCGCTGAATCTCGACCCCAGACGGTCGAGCGGGCGTCCGCAACTCTCGCTCGGCGGAGGCGATTGGGCGGACCGCGACGGACTTCTGAGGGGTGTGACTATAGAACGGCGGGTGCAACATCCATCCAACGACGTGATAGGCAGCCTGCAAGTGAGGGCAGCGCAGCCTGCTGTCTGACTCGATGATCGCCCTTTGCGACAGCAAGATCTCCAGCGCCGAGTCCAGCCATGCCTGATCTCGATCGAGTATGTCGAGGAGGTTTGAAAGCTCGGACCGTGTCACGCCAGAGTCGACCCCTGCGATCTGTGCAATCGCGACAGCAGTGAGTGCGACGTCGGCGCGGTTTCGTTCGCGGAGGTCGAGCGTGAGCCGTCGAGCGCGCCGCCAGCCTCCCGTAAGCACATAGAAGAATTGCCACGGAGAGCTCTCTCGCTCCGCCACAGCTAGCCGAAACTCAAGCGGCGTTTGCGTCGGCAGATTGCCTACGTGGTCATCCAAAGCTTCCACGAGCGGGATGAATGTGTCCGAGTTGTCACGTATGTGGTGGGCTAGCCGTGCGACGGCGGCGATTCCGCTTACGTTGATCGTCTTCACACCGCCCGCCACCTGATCGACGCCTACGATGAGGACAAGCCGATCAGGGGTAGCAGACTCGGCAAGCTCGCGGACGACATCCGCTGGCAGATCCTGCGCATCGTCTATGAAGAGGACCCTCCGATGGGGGAAGGTCTTCAGGTCTCCAATCCAGGACCCAATGCTCTGTCCGCGGGCACAATCGCGGAGGCGGAGGATCTCATACCCTCGGCGCGACATCTTTCGCAGCGACTGATAGGACGTGATGGACTTGCCGCTTCCGCTCGGACCGTTCAGGACCACAGCGCGCTGATGGACCAGCGCAGAGACGACCCGGTCTACCTCGGATAGTTCCGGGCACGCGTCGACGTCGGAGGGGCCAAGGCGCTCGCCGGCCAACGCCGCCTCGATCCCGCGGCTGCCGCCAAAGGTGACGCTGTGCCAACTGCTGGATTCTTCAGCGTGCAGCAGGTCAGTGGTGATGCGACCGAGCGCTTCATCTGCCGTGAGGGGAATGTCGTAATCGCCGGTCACGCTCGGCCCGATCCGGATGGTTCTCCAACGGGTGTCAAGCGGGCTGATCAACTCGCGTGAGATCGTTTCGTCACTCTCTGAGTAGCCGACCACGACGAGCGTGCGGGCGTGGTCGACGACAAGTTGATCTATGCGGGTCCGCACAGCGGCGGTCACGGTGCCATCCTCGTGGGGCAAGATCCACTCTGAATCAGGATCGGCCGCGTCTCCGTGAGGCTTGAAGAGCACGCCCGCCGGAATGGCAGTACCGTACAGACGTTCGTATGCCCGTTCGAGGGCTGTGTCCCAATTGAGCGATACGACTGTCTCGATAATGTCGGCGTGAATCAAGCGAGCCAGCGCTTCATGAGCTCGTGATGGTTGAGTGCTGCGATCCCTGTCGATCGCCGCAAACTGGGATTGAAATCGCGCGCGCGAACTTGCGCTACCCGCCAGCGATTCCCATGCCCGAGAAGAGTCGCGCGACGTGTCCGGGCGCGTCGGAAACGGCCTCCCCAGTGACTCATACAGCAAGGCGTCGAGGCCCGCGGTCGCGGGGAACCGTGCAGCGATCGACACGCCTGCGCCGACAACCGCGACAGCGCCCATGTTGAGCGACTGCCGTAGAGCGCTCAAGGCGCCTGAAAGGTTGGCGCGAGCTGCGTTGGTTTGTGCCATCACCTAAGCCCCTGGATTGGTGTTTCCGCGCCGCGAGTCTCGCGCGTCTCCCAATTGTGCTGCCTCCTCCGCCCCTGCTCGCGTACCCTGGGCGTCGCGTGTCGGTGCCGTCGGATTGGGTGCTCGAAGTCAATGCCCTAGGCGACGTTGCCTAGAAGGAAATCGTGCAGGCGTTGAATCACGTTAGTGAGCGACAGGTCTGTGAAGGAGATGGCGGCGTAGGCGCCACCTCGCCCGGATGCCATGCCGCAGGGCAAACTGACGCGGTGGACATTGACGTGTTGGGGGCCTTGCCGCTAGCAGACCGATGGACGTTCGTCCGCGGCCGGATCGTGGAGACGTCCGTCGAGCTCGACGCAGCACTGCGGGGTCTCCATGCTCAGCTGAGAGGGTTGGACAGCGTCGAGGCGTTGTTGTCCGCGCCTGTGAACTGGACGCAGGCCGTCGACCAGTGTCGAACCATGACGGCGTGCGCGGCGGTCGAAGAGTCAGCCATTCGAGCTGCCATCGGCAAGGCACTCGATGAAGCGGCAATCGCCTACGAGAGACGCAACCGGTACATGCATGACCTCCTCACCGCGGATCTCGCTGACGAGTTGCTTCCAGACCCGACGCTTATCGATAAGCGCAACGAGTATTACCTGCTCCGGCTTGCCTCGAAACAGAACTCCGCCGCCGTCACACACGTCGTTCTCGACGACGCGATCGACACGGTCAACGCCCTCGTGGCCGCGATATGGAAGGTTCGAGCGGCGCGTGGCTACCTTGCCGGACAGACGACCTGGAGGACGGCGCTCCTGGGTGAACTGGAGGGCGATTGGCACGGAACCGCGACCTGGACATACGGCGGCCCAGACAATGACTGAGCGCACGCGGGCGGGTCCATCAGAGGGCAGATGTTCCGTCAGTGACCCTGCGATCGACGCGCCGCGCGCTGCGAGTCCCTGATCCCCGCTGCTACTGCCTTGCGGATGACCCAGTAGAGCGCATAGAGCGATACTGCGGCAACGGTGACGATGAGGGCGGTGCCGGTGAATGAATCCACGTCTCGACGGTTTCATCTCCCGCGAGTTCGCGCAATCCGCGCCCGGAGCGCGGTCCATCACCGTCCAGAAATCGGCGCGGAGTCCGGTGTCTGTCGTGATGAGCGGCTATCGCGCGGCTCGGATGGGTATCCGGACTGAACCCGCAAGCCCGCGCGATACGCCTTGCTCTTCTCGACCCCGCCCGCGGGCTAGTTGTCTGAGATGCCGGCGAACGAAACGAGGCGCGGATTCTCGAACCCGTCCCAGCCGTTGTAGGCGAAAGCCTCACGCAGCGCCGCCTTATTCATGTGGCGGTACACCGCAGCGAGCTGGACGTCGGTGCCATCAAAGAGTGCGGCGCGGGCGAGTGGATCGTCCAGCACCGTGAGAAAGGCAGGCTCGGACCGCGTGGAGTAGTAGAGGGCGAAGTTGGTGTAAGCGCCGAGCTTGTCATTCTCGTCTCGGCCGGCGTTGGCGATGCCGCGATAGACATCAAACTCGACGAGCAGATTCGTCAGATCCCGAGGTGGGCGCTCACCGATGAGCTCAAACAGGTGGGCGGTCACGGCCTTTGCTGCCTCGATTACGCCTGTTCGCGTGCCTTCATCGTCCTTCAGCAGCTCCGCTCGAGCCACCATGACCTCAGCCTTCCGAAGCAACGACTTCCAGTAGCCACCGTGCGTGCTGATCGGAGTCAGGCGGACCAGGATCGCCAAGTCCTGCCACTGCCTTTCTTGCACGAGAACGGCACCGACAGCATAAAGGTGCATAAGCACCTCCTTATGGCCGAGCGGGAACCGGCGTGGCTGGCTGACGAAGTCTTCATCGACCGCCTCGTAGATTTCGCGGTAGCCCTCGATCACTCGGGCGAATGTCGCTCCAGCTGGGTAGCGTGCGGAGAGCGCGGCGATGATGTCTAGCCGGTCGAGCTGATCGCCCAGCTCAGACGCCACGGCGCGAGCGTCTTTCCCCGTGGCAGTATCAACGACCTCCACGGCGTTGCTGATCGTCTTACGCAGGAGGAGATCCAGACCGACTTCGTCGCCACGGCGGATCAACTCTCTAACTGCCGCACTAAACGATGCCGCTGGCATCTCGACGTTCACGTTAACGAACCCACCGGGCTCAAACGTGGGGGATGCGGCACGCACAGTCTCAAGAATGTCCCGTCGCCATTCCTCCTTGCGGGCTGCGATCACTCGCTCGATGACGCCGCGCGCCTCGTGTTGGTTCCATCGAACGCTCGAGGTGCCTCGACGCACAAACACATCGCCGGCGCGCCAAACGGTCCTACTCTCATGTTCGCCGTCTTTCGACATGATTCGAATGCCGTCCACGTTGGGGCCGACACCGATCAACAGGAAGTCGTTCGACTCGATGTTGTGGAGCGCAGCGCTCAAATTGATGGGTTCGCCGAGCACCGAGGCGATCTTCGATCGCACGCGCTGCTCATCGAAGTCGCGGGCCGGCTCGGGCGTGAACTTGCCGCTCGGCGCTCCCTGGTCATCAGCGCCTACGACGATGTAACCACCGGCAGACAAGGACTCCATGGCCGCGATGTCCTTGCACAGCTCGATGAGCTCGGCTTTGCGCTGCGGGTCCCAGGTGACTTTGAAGTCGAGGTCGTCGGACTCTGCGCCGCGCGCAAGCAGCGCACGGAGGCGGTCAAGATCAACGCTCATTGACATAGCGGGAGCGTACATGGGAGCACGGCGCGGCCCGTCGCTCTGCGAGTCCCCTCACCCAACACGGTTGCGCGCGTACGCCGGTCCCCAAGCGAGCATTGCCCGCGTGGGTCGCGCTGGGGCGCGGTTTTCGACCCGGATGCTGCGCTCCCCAGGGCACCGCGGGGGCGTGCGCTTGACGCTCGCACGGGCGGTCGAGACCCGGACAAGCGAGCTCCCGGTACTGCTCCACATGTGACGCATGCGTCGCGAATCGCGTTGCCGCTCGACGTTCTCATGCGCCAGCTCGCCATCTCCACGCTAACCCGAGATCGGGTGGCGACGTCAACGGCAGTGACGCCTCGAATCACACCAACCTTCGCCTTCTTGAGGCACCAGCAAAAGGCCCGCAAGCTCGGCGGCCTCGTTATCCTGCGGCTGACCCGCGGCGTTGGCCGACGGGCGCGCGCGCCTCTACGCCGTCACTGCGTCTTCGCGGCGGGGGCACGCGGCACACGACTTCTTGGCGCTGTTGCAATGGGGAGCCATCGAGCGGGGCGGAACGTGCCGGCCCTTCGGGAGCGGGATTCCGCTCAGGCGCCCCCAGATAGCACCTCCGGCGAGGATGAGCGCGGCTACGACGTATCCCGTGAACGAGATCGCCAGCCCGAACCACTCCAGCGACAGCCAGTACGCCAGCATGACGGCCGAAAGAACACTGACGGTCACGGATGCGGTGAGCGAGAGCGCGAAGACTGCCCTGCCGGTGCGCGCCGACATGTTCCAGACCACCGCATCGGGGAACAGAAGGATTACCAGTCCGACGAGAACAACGGATGCTCCGGCGAAGACGTAGAGGATGAAGAACGGCAGCACTCCATCGGCGCGGGCGGCGAAACCGAGCACGCCCACCGCGATCCCCGCCAGGCACAGCGCCGCGCCGAACCCGTAGCTCGCGCGTCGGAGAGCCGTTGCACCCAGGATGATCGTGGCGGCGCTCAGGAGGATGAAGGACACGCCGAACTCCAACGCGCCCCGTACGAGCAGGTCTACACCTGTTCCGAGCAGCGCGACGCCGACCGCGACGAACCCAATCCCGACGCCGCGGCGACGCCCCTGCAGCAGCAAGAACGCCAACGCCACCAGGAACGTCGTCTGGAAGAAGAAGAACACCGCCTGCGGTGCGTTGTCGCGCATGAGCTCGCGGATCATGAGGCCGCCATCCCCGCACGCCAGCGCCACGACCGTCATCCCGATAGTGGTCAGTCCGGAACGGAAGGCGACGACGGACAGCCTCTGCGCGACGACCTGCTGAGCAGCGCGCTCCCTCGCCGCCGACACCACGAATGCGGTCACCACCATCCACATCCCGGCGAACGTGAAGGACATTGATCCCAGGTCGGGCGGGTCGAGAACCACGAGAAGCGCAACGATCGCACCGTGCGCGGCGCCGACCACAATGAGCGACATCGTCGCGCGGCGATCGAACTGCGCCGACGAGCACCGGTCCCACTTGCGCACCACATTGACGTACACGAACGTCATTGAGAAGAGCATGAGCACGAGCGAACCCACCACGGCCAGGATGTGCACGCCCTGCAGCCACTGTGCGAGTGACGAGATCGCGGCGAGAACCAGAGTGACCAGGGCGCCCACCCACGCGAGCTTCTTGAGGTCGTTGACGGTGAACGATCGGGAGCTCGCCGGTTCAGGCTCGTCGACCTCCGCGCGGATCTTTGTCTTCTTGCTCATGCGATGCCTCCTCTTCGGGGGTCACACGGGAACTAGTCCGCAGGCTTGATCGTGATGCCTTTCTATCACCCCGCGACATTTATTACTACCCCCTCCCACCCCGTGCGGAAAAGAAAGTCCGGCACCGCGGCGCAGCGCTTGACGCAGATCAGCGCAAGCTAGATACTTGCCGTGTGCACGAAACGCTACGGGCGGCTCACATTGTCGCAATGGCCGAGCAGTTCAGGCAGACAATTTTCGGGACCCTTCCCTCCGGGCAGGAGGTACAACTTGGCCCGCTCGCCGGCGTCCTGCTAAGCACGGACGGCCGATGGCGCGATGACTACCTCGCGCGGATGCGAGACCTCCTGCGCCTCGTGCTGCGCACCGCCGTGTGGTCGCGCGATCTCACGTTCTATAAAAACACCGACGTCAGGGATGTCGCGCGCGAGGTCGGCCGACGATGGGGCGTGGAGGAGTTCCCCGCCCAGCACACCGGCGCCGACGGGCGGCGCGTCCTGCGATGGGCAGACGCGCTCGCAGCCGATGAGAGCGTGCTGGCAATCCTCGGCACGTGGCTGTCCAGCGCAGAGGCCGACGGCGTCGGCTCCGCTGTCACGGCTCCGGATCCCACGTGGCCGCTGGAACGCCCGAAGGATTGGCCGCCGACGGCAACCGGCGAGCGGGCGCGCCTCGTTGAATCAGCGCTGCGGAGCCTGGGAACCCATCCCCTACTCCCGTCTGGTGAACGAGGCATGCTTGAGGTGCTCCGCCGCCGCGTGGCGGAACTGCACATGACTTATCTGTCCGATGACCCGCGGGCAAACACGCGCTTCTTTCACCTGCGCCACCGCATTATTCGGACTTGGTTCCATCAGGATCTGCTCGATCTGCACGGGGCCCCCGTACCCGTAGCCGCGGAATCGGAACCCACTGGCTCTGCCGGGATAGTCGCGCGTTCAGAGGCCGCGATCTCCGCCATGCTGTTCCACGACACCGTCCTGAACTGGAACCAGGAGGCGATCGCCGAGATCATCGAGGACCGCTACGCGTGGCGGATTGCGCTCGGCGGTTACGACCCGTTGGAGCAGCTGGTCCGCCGGCGCCATCACCGGCTGGCGGCAAAATCGCCGACGCTGCTGACTGCCCCGCGATCGGTGCTCGACGATCCGGCGTATCTCGATGGTGTCTCCGTTGCGGGGCGCGCCGTCTTCGTGGCGGCCAGGGAGTTTCGCCGTTCAAAATCTCAATCAGATCTGTCTCGCTTCCTCACCCTCCGCGGCAGCCACGACTGGCGAGGAAGCAACCCCCACGAGCAGCGTGTCCTCCTCCTCGCCGATCAGATCGTGCATCTGGCCTCGATCGGCGTCGCCAGCAAGGCGAACCTCGAAGTCCTCGACGGATTCCTGGAGCAGTCAGCAGCGATCCGCCCCGAATACGGCGCCTACGTTTTCCGGGATCGTGCCCTCGACGCGGGCAAGAAGGGCGATCTCGACGATGCGCTCCAGCACGCGGCATCCGGCATGAAGGTCCTCGAAGAGAGCCGCAGCACTGGCCTGTTCTCGGTGAACAGGGCCCAAGCAGAAACCGAGCATCAACTAGCTCTGGCAATCGCGGGATCCCTTGCCCGGATCCTGGAGAAGACGATCGTCGAGCACCCCGGCGTCGCGTCCCGACCGGGTTCCACAGCCCGCATCGCTCACTGGGCACGCGCCGCCGATGCCTGGTCGACGCACACGCTGGACGTGCTACAGCTCATGGAATCGGAGGGGTGGCTGCAAGACGAGACCTTCGCGCACCTCGCCGACCGACGCTGGAGGGCCCAGACCCGCATCATCCGGCACCGGGTGCTGTGTGCGATCTTCACCCTGGCGGCAATCGAAGGAGTCGCAGGCTCTGGTGCGCAGTTCCGCAGCGAACTACGGCTCGACGAAGAGTCATTGCTCGACGCATACCGCGACATGGCGCGCGTGCAGGAGATCTCCGGCACGCAACCGCTGCTGGTGACCCAGCTCGCGCTGTGGCACGCCTTCCTGATGTCCAACGAGATCCCGTTCGAGGCGGACGAGATGAGCGTCCGGCTCCGCCGCTACGACTACCTCACCTCAGCCGATGCCTCGACATCGACGATCGACTTCGACCTCGAGCGCCGCATGCTCGCGGTCGGGCGGCTGATCGACGCGGATTGGGACTCCGGTGTGCTCGAGCGCATCCCGGCCCAGTCCGCCGCCTGGATCGCACTAGACCTTTGCAGCCACGGCACCTATTCGGCGTGGCGCAGGTCGACGCGGGCGCTCAGGCGCGCCGCCCGCGAGGATGCGCCGGACTGATTGTCGCGCGTGAACACGCATCCCGGTCGGCTTGCGCGCGCTTGCGTGTCGCAGAACGACTCGCGGGCAGATTGCCTGCGGAGGCGGCGCCCCAGCGTGGTTGATCTCGGTCTCAGCGGATGCGGTGTGCGCCCCGCAAGACGTTCGCTTATATGCAATAGTTAGGTATATGCCTAGCTATCAGGCGGACGTCGATGCCGTGCTCCGTGCGATCGCCGATCCGACGCGGCGGGCAGTCGTCGAGCGTCTGGCGAAGTCGCCGGCTGCGGTGTCTGATCTGCTGGCCATGTTCTCGATGGCATTGCCGTCCTTTTTGCAGCACCTGCGGATTCTCGAAAACGCCGGAGTTGTGACGTCGAGCAAGCACGGCCGGGTCCGAACGTTCGCTTTGCGACCGGGAGGTCTGGACGTGCTGCATCTCTGGCTCGGGGAGCAGCGCACGCCCGCCGAGACACGCGCGGACCGTCTCGGCATCCACCTCGCCCGAACTAGCAATCAAGGAGATAAACAATGACCCGTGTTCGCATCGACCTCTTCTCGTCGCTCGACGGATACTCGGCTGCTCCCGACTCCGCCGCGGGAAACCCGATGGGTGAGGACTGGGGCGCCCTGACTGCCGCATACGCCGCCACTCGCACATTCCGGCGCAAGGTGTTCGGCGATACCTCGGGGAAAGGCTCGGCGGGCGTTGACGACGAGTTCGCGTCGACGTTCTTCGAGGGGATCGGTGCTGAGATCATGGGGCCGCGATGTTCGGCCTTCACGCCTACCCGGACGACCCGGACTGGCGAGGGTGGTGGGGAGATGAGCCGCCCTTCGGTTGCCCCGTCTACGTTCTCACGCACTCGACGCCCCGAGCATCGATCGCAATGAACGGCGGCACCACCTTCCACTTCCGCGACGGAGCGATCCAGGACGTGCTCTCGGAAGCGACCGCCGCAGCGGACGGTCGCGACGTTCGCGTGGGCGGTGGCATCAGCACCGCCCGTTCCTTCCTGAAGGCGGGGCTCGTGGATGAGCTGCACATCGGGATCGCCCCGATCGTCCTCGGACGCGGAAATCGGGTGTGGGATGACCTGCGCGGGCTGGAGCAGACGCACACCATGTCGACGGTCGTCGCGGAAAGCGGCACCATCCACGTCACCTTCTCACGGTAGGGAGCCGGCGATGGCCACCGAACGCCGTCTGGCGCATTCCAGCTTCACTCTCACTCGCGACTATCCCGTCCCGGTCGAGACCGTCTGGTTCGCGTTCGCCGACGCCGACCAGAAACGCAACTGGACGGGCGACGACGACGCGTTCGAGCCGCGCGAGTGGGCATTCGACTTCCGCGTTGGAGGTCGTGACATCGACGAGGGAAGGTTCCATGGTGGACCTGTCTCGCGCTTCGAGTCGGTGTACACCGACATCGTCGAACATCACCGGATCGTGACCACCTACGACATGTGGCTCGATGGAACGCACATGTCGACCTCAGTCGCGTCTATCGAATTCGAGGTAATCGACGGCGGAACCCGGATGACGCACACCGAGCAGGGGGTGTTCTTCGACCAGTTCTGGGCCGACGGGGCGGCGCGAGAAACCGGCACGCGCGGCCTACACGAGGCGCTCGCACGACACCTCGGAGCGTGATCCGCGTCTATCGGACACGGGATCAAGGTCAACGATCTCAGGCATCCGCGCAGAGGGTCGTTGATCGGGCACTGACGGGGGCTGCGGCCGCGCCGCGTCCCGCGTCGCGAGCGAAGTGCACGTATAGCCCGCCCGGGCAGACTGCGCACCGGGCTACGCCATGCGGACACGACCCGCCCAGCCTGATCAGACGATCTGACCCTCGCCCGCTGCTGCCTCCAACTCCTCGGGGAGGGTGTCCGCGAACGCGACCTTCGGCACGAAGAACAACAGCACGGCGGCGAGCAGCCCGCCGGCAGCGCAGATCGACCACACCGCGAGGTAGCCGCCGAGGGACGCCGCGGTGTCGCTCGCGACCGCGCCGACTCCCGCCGCGAGCACGACGCCGAAGATGGCTGACGAGAACGTGCCGCCGATCGTCTTCGTCGTGTTCGTCAGAGCGGATGCCACACCCGTCTGCCCGCGTGGCGCCGCCGCGGCGGCCGCGGCAGGCAGCGCGGCCAGCAACGCCCCCGATCCGATGCCCGCGATCGCCATGTTCGTCAGCACCTGGATGAGCGTGTCGTGGAACGGGATGAAGAGGCCGTACCCGATGCCGAGCAGGACCGCTCCGACGATCAGCAGGATCCGCGGCGGCAGGCTCCGAGACGTGATCGCGAAGATGACCGCCCCCAAGATCACGAAGGCGAGGTAGACCCCGATGACGTTCGAGCGAGCCGTCGCATCCAGTCCGAGTCCGTAGCCGAGCGCGGGGTCGGTGCCGACGAACGTCGAGAGGGGAGCCTGCGCACCCAACACGCTGATGCCGAGCAGGAACGCCGTCACCTGGATCGGCCACATCTCGGGTCGCTTGAAGACCCGGATGTCGATGGCGGGATCATCTTGCCGCCTTTCGTACGCGACGAACACGACGAGCACGCCCACCCCGAGGGGGAGGAGGATCCACGTGAGCCAGGTCGGCAGATCCGGCATCCGGATGAAGGTCAGCGCCGTCGTGATGAGCAGCAATCCCGCCGTCAGCAGCGCAAAGCCGCCGACGTCGAGTCGGCGCCCCGGCAGCGGCTCGGAGTCGGGAACGCCGAACAGGATCACGAAGAAGACCGCCGTCACCGCGATCGCGGGGATCAGGAGCGTCACGCCGAGGTTCTCGCCCGTCGCGGCGAAGACGCGACCGGCCGCGAGCGCCCCGATGATCGCGCCCGCCTGCAGTCCGACGATGAGAAGACCCGCCGCGCGCCGAGTGGTCGACGTCCCGCGCGCCTGTCGGCGACCTCGTTCGAAGATGAGCGCGATCTCGAGTGGAAGCCAGACGACGTAGAAGCCCTGCAACGCCCACGCGATGAGGAACGACCAGAAATCGCCCGCGAAGGCGACCCACCACGTCGCCCCGGCGGTCAGCACGGTCGCGATGAGGAGCACCTTCTTGTGCCCGAACATGTCGCCGATCTTCGCGAGCACCGGCACGACGATCGAGGAAAGCAGCAGCTGGGCGGCCTCGAACCAGTTGACGTCGGAGTCGCGGATCCCCAAGTGCACGACGATGTCGCTGAACAGGGGCACGTAGTACCCCTGCAGGATGCCGCTGACGAGCTCGACGACGATGAACCAGCCGATGAGCGCCGCCGTGATACCGAGGGCGGAGCCACGCAGGGTACGTATCACCAGGCGAGCATACGACCATCACGGCGCCTCTATGGTGGAGGAACCCCGCCGATCCCGCAGGAGGACCCCGTGGCGAAATCCCTGGCCGAACTCGCCGAGTCGGGACTCCTCGATCCGGCATGGGCCGAGGCGCTCCAGCCCGTGGCGGGTGACATCTCCGCCCTCGGCGAGCGACTGCGTGCCGAGACCGCGGCGGGGCGCGGCTATCTGCCTGCCGGCGACCGCGTGCTCCGCGCCTTCCAGCGTCCGCTCGACGACGTGCGCGTGCTCATCGTCGGTCAAGATCCGTACCCGACGCCGGGCCATCCCATCGGGCTCTCCTTCGCCGTCGAGCGCGACGTGCGCCCGCTTCCACGCAGCCTCTCGAACATCTACCGCGAGCTCTCCGATGACCTCGGCATCCCGCCGGCCTCGCACGGAGATCTCTCCGCGTGGAGCGACCAGGGCGTCATGCTCCTCAACCGCGTCCTCACCGTCGCGCCGGGGCAACCCGCCTCCCACCGCGGCTGGGGATGGGAGCGGGTCACCGAGCACGCGATCCGCGTCCTCGTCGAGCGTGATCGTCCTCTCGTCGCGATCCTGTGGGGGAGGGATGCCGCGAACCTCCGCCCCCTTCTCGGATCGACGCCGATCGTGGAATCCGCGCATCCCTCGCCCCTTTCGGCGAGCCGCGGGTTCTTCGGGTCTCGCCCCTTCTCGAAGGTGGACGAGCTTCTTCGCGAGCAGGGCGCCGACCCCGTCGACTGGCGGATCGAATGATCCCGCAACGTGGTCGTAACGCGACGACGTTCTGTCGGGCCGTAGGCTGACGATCATGCTCGAGGAAGACCGCGATCGCGACCGTCGCCGCCTGCCCCGCCACCTCCGACGTGCGCCCGCGCCCGAGGCCGCCTTCTCGTTCGAGATCCGACGCGCGGAAGAGCGCGACATCCCCGACATCCGCGAGATCTACAACTACTACGTCACCAATTCGGTCGTCACGTTCGACGAGAAGAAGTGGTCGATCCGGCAATGGCGCGAGAAGTACGCGCAGCTTGCGAAGCTCGGCCTGCCCTTCATCGTCGCCGAGTCGCCGTCGGGCCAGATCCTCGGCTACGCGCTCGTGGCCCCGCTGTCGATGAAGTCGGGCTACCGGTTCAGCGTCGAGAACTCGATCTACCTCGGTCAGGCTGCGACCGGCAAGGGTCTCGGGCGCGCGCTCCTGCAGGCGCTCATCACGGCGTGCGAGCAAGCGGGCATCCGCGAGATCGTCGCCGTCATCAGTGACAAGGGCGCGGAGGGATCCGTCGCGCTGCACGAGAAATTCGGCTTCGTCGAGGTGGGGCGCATGGGCCGCGTGGGCTTCAAGTTCGGCCGATGGCTCGGCACGATCACGATGCAGAAATCCCTCAAGCCCGTCAAGAAGCGCGGGCTCTTCTCGCGTTAGCGATCGCGGCTGTTCCAGTCACGGACGGCATCGACGAGATCGCGCCACGCGCCCGTGAGGTCGGTGTCGCCGAGCCGAGCATGATGCTGGTCCTCGTCGCCGCAGCGCGCCTCGATCGACCACTGGAAGCGGTCAGCGCCTCGGTCGGTCCCCCGATCCTCGTCGCGTGACTCGTCGCACGAGTCCCACGGGCACTCCGCGATCAACTGGACGAAGACGGTGGCATCGTCGGGCTCGACGGGCTCGGCACGCCACGTGCGTCTCAGCCCCGCGAACCCACCGCTGCGGGTCACCTCGACGACGATGGGTGGGTCATCAGCCCTCTTCGGATCCATCTACGAGTACCCCGACGCCCGCCCAGCCTGCCCGGACGGCGGCGACCTCCTCCGATTCCTCACCGTACTCCGATGCCGCTGCGTGCACGGTGGCGGTGGCGAAATCTGTGAACGACGCGTCGGGCGAAACCTCTCCCGACGCGAAAGCGCGGTACCAGATGAGCCCCGCGCGCTCCCACGCCTTGCCGCCGAGCGCCATCGCGACGAGGTAGAAGGCGTGATTGGGGATGCCGGAGTTGATGTGCACGCCTCCGTTGTCGTCGCGCGTGACGACGTAGTCGCGCATGTGCGCCGGTTGCGGGTCTTTCCCCAGCACGTCGTCGTCGTATGCCGTGCCGGGAGCGGCGAGCGATCGCAGCGCTTCGCCCTCGACGGCATCCGTGAAGATGCCGGCGCCGACGAGCCACGTCGCCTCTTCCGCCGTCTGACCGAGGTGGTGCTGTTCGGCCAGCACGCCGAAGACGTCGGCGATCGACTCGTTGAGCGCCCCCGACTGGTCGCGGTAGGTGAGCCCGCCCGCGGCCTCGATGACACCGTGTGCGAGCTCGTGCGCGATGACGGAGAGCGACCCCGTGAAGCCCGTGAAGATCTCGCCGTCACCATCGCCGAACACCATGCGCTCGCCGTTCCAGAAGGCGTTGTCGTAGTCGCGCCCGTAGTGCACCGTCGCGAGCAGCTGACCGCCGGCATCGTCGAGCCCGTTGCGCCCGAACGCGTCCCAGGCGAACTCGAACGCGGCGCCCAAGCCGTCGAAGGCCTCGTCGACCGCGGCATCGCCCGTGGGCGGATCGTCTTCGCTCCGGACCCGCACGCCCGGGAGGATCTCGCGCGACTGCGCGTCGGAGATGGTGCGGTCGGGGGAGGGCGCCGTTTCGGCGACGAGCGTGCCGTTCTCGTCGATCGACAGCTTCAGGGTCGCGCGGACGGGAGCGTAGTTGCGTGGGGCGGCGAGCGTCGCGCGCGCGGCTTGCGCGGCATGCGCCCACTGGGGCTCCTGGACGGAGGCGATGCGAGCCAGCAGATACGGAGGGACGATCGCGTTCGACATGGTTCGAGGCTATCCCCGCCCACCGACACGGAAACCTGTCAGGATGCTCCGGATCCGGGATCGATGACGGGGATCGACGCGAGCAGCCGGCGCGTGTAGGCCACTTGCGGCTCGAGCAGCACCTTCTCGGTCGGACCCTCTTCGACAACCCGCCCGTCCTTCATGACGACAACCTGGTCGCAGAGGTTCTGGACGACCCCGATGTCGTGCGAGACGAGCAGGATCGTGAGGCCGTCCTGCGCGCGGAGGTCGGTGAGGAGCGCGAGGATCTGCGCCCGCACCGTCACGTCGAGCGCCGAGAGAGGCTCGTCACCGATGAGCAGCCTCGGGCGGTGCACGATGGCGCGGGCGAGAGCGATGCGCTGCCGCTGGCCGCCCGAGAACTCGTGCGGGAAGCGGTCAGCCATCTCGGCTTCGAGCCCGACGCGCTCCAGGACGCTCCGGACCATCGCGCGACGGTCGCCCTCGATGCCCAGCGCCCACAGCGGCTCCCCGACGATCCGGCCGACACTCATGCGGGGATCGAGCGACGCGTACGGGTCCTGGAAGACGATGCCCGTCTCGCGGCGCAGCCAGTGGAGGGCGCGAGCGGGCGCGCGGGCATCGACGCGGCGTCCGTCGAACTCGACAGTCCCGTCCGTCGGCACGTCGAGTCCCAGCAGCAGCCGGACGAGCGTCGACTTGCCCGAGCCTGATTCGCCGATGATGCCGACGGCCGACCCTTCTTCGACGTCGAGGTCGGCGTCATCGAGCGCCGTCATCGTCGACGCTCTCTCGAACGGCGCGGTCTTGGGCACGCGGTAGGTCCGCGTGAGCCCGCGTGCCTGGAGCAGGGGAGAGGTCATGCCGCCCCTCCCGGTCGCCACAGTGTGGCGGTCGCATCGCGGAGGAGTCCCTGCGTCACGGCGGACGACGGGTTCGTGAGGAGCGTCGACACGGGCGCGGACTCGACGCCCCGGCCGTCTTCGAGCACGACGCCGTGCGTCGCGATGCGGGACAGCACCGCGAGGTCGTGCGTGATGAAGACGAGCGACATGCCGTCGTTCTCGACGAGCGAGAGGAGGAGTTCGAGGATCTCGGCCTGGATCGTGACGTCGAGCGCCGTCGTCGGCTCATCGGCGATGAGAAGCCGCGGGCGGCACGCGAGCGCCATCGCGATCGCGGCGCGCTGCCGCTGACCGCCCGACAGCTGGTGCGGATAGCGCGCGACGATCCGCTCGGGGTCGGGGAGCGCGACGCGGCGGGCTTCCGCAACGGCGCGGGCCGCGGCATCCTTCTTCGAGATCCCCTCGTGGATGCGGACGGACTCGGCGATCTGCCGTCCGATGGTCCTGATGGGGTTGAGCGCCGTGCGGGGCTCCTGGAACACGATCCCGATCTCGTCGCCGCGGAGGCGCGCGAGTTCGCGATCGGGGAGTCCGAGCAGTTCGCGGCCGTTCCAGCGCACGGATCCTGTCGCAGAGATGCCGTCGGGAAGGAGCCCCAGGATCGCGAGGGCCGTGAGCGACTTGCCCGAGCCCGACTCGCCGATGAGCCCGACGCGCGCCCCGTCGGGAACATCGAACGAGATGCCGTCGACCACGCGGCGCCCGGCGATCTCGATCGCGAGATCCTGCACTTCGAGACTCACGCGACCACCTCCGGCACGTGCGTCCGCGCCGTGCGCTGTGCGCCGCTGCGACGCGACAGGGTGGGGTCGGTCGCTTCGCGCAGGCCGTCTCCGAGCAGATTCAGCCCGAGCACCGTGAGGGTGATCGTGAGCCCCGGCCAGAGCACCGAGAGGGGATACACCGTGATGTACTGCTGCAGATCGCGCAGAAGTCCGCCCCACGAGGGCTCCGTGAGCGGCGCGCCGAAGCCGAGGTACGACAGCCCGGCCTCGGCGAGGATCGCCACCGCCATGCCCCACGAAAGCTGCACGATGAAGACGGGCGCGACGTTCGGCAGCAGATGCCGCCAGAGGTTCTGCGCGGGCGTGAGGCCGCTCGCCCTTCCGGCGAGCACGAAGTCGCTGTGCAGAACGCGGCGAAGCTCAGGACGCGTGACGCGCGCGATGTTGACGCCGAAGCCGATCCCCACCGCCCACACGACGACCCACAGCGACCCGCCCCACACGGCCGAGATCATCATGGCGATGATGAGGACGGGGAAGGCGATGAGGATGTCGACGAGGACGGCGATCGACTCGCGCACCCACCGCGTCGTGAGCGCTCCGAGACTCGCGAGGGCGACACCGAGGATCGTCGCGACGACACCGGCGCCGACGGCGACGAGCACGGTCGTCCGGGCGCCGGCCATGAGGAGACTCAGGATGTCGCGGCCCGACCCGTCGGTTCCGAGAAGGTGCGGCCATCCCGGCGGTGCCCACCGGTTGGCGATGTCGACCTGCTGCGGGAGGAACGGCGTCCAGAACATCCCGACGAGCGCCGTCGCGAGGACGACGAGCACGACGATGATCCCGAACCGCCCCGTCGACAGAGCCCAGAGCCGTGCGAGCCACGCCCACCGTGACGGCGCCGAAGTGTTCCGCCGTGCCATCACGAGGCCTCTCGCTGTCGGGGGTCGATCGCGCGATGTGCGAGGTCGACGAGGAAGCCGACGATGAGCACGAAGCCCGTGAGCGCCAGGAGCTCGCCCTGCACCTTGGGAAGATCCCTCGCATCGACGTCGGCGACGAGCATCCGACCGATGCCGGGGAGGGTGAAGAGCTGCTCGACGACGACGGCGCCCACGATGATGCCGGCGACCTGAAGACCCAGGACCGTGATGACGGACAGTCCGACGACGGGGAGGCCGTGACGGATGAGGGCCGCGTTCCGTGTCAGGCCCTTCGCGGCGGCTGTGCGCACGAAGTCCTGCCCGACCGCCTGCAGCGTCGCGCTGCGGACGAACCGCATGAGCATCGCGCCCTCGACGATCCCGATCGTGAGCGCGGGCAGGATGAGGGCGCGGAAGGCGGCTCCGGGATCCTGCCATCCCGCCCGCGGGAAGCCTTGAGCGGGGAGCCACCCGAGCCACACAGCGAAGACCACGACGAGCATCATCCCGGCCCACACGACCGGAACAGCCGCGACCAGCTGCGCGCCGACGCTCATCGCCGTGCCATCGGCACGACCCCGCCGCATAGCGGAAATGACGCCGAACGGGATGCTGAAGAGCACCGCGATCAGGAGGGACAGGATGCCGAGCGGCACCGTGACCTGTGCCTTCTCGGCGATCTCGGATGCCACGGTGGTGCCGGTCCACAGCGAGGTGCCGAGGTCGCCCGTCAAGACGCCCCCGATCCAGTCGAGGTACTGCACCGGGAGCGGCTGGGTGAGACCCAGCTGCTCCCGGATCGCGGCGATCTGCTCGGGTGTGCTGTTGACGCCCGCGATCAGCTGCGCGACGTCACCGGGCAGCACCCGCAGGGTGAAGAAGATGAGCACGCTGGCGATGAGGAGACCCAGCGCGAGCAGGGCCAGTCTCGTCAGCGTGTATCGGATCACCCGTTGCTCTTGGCCAGCTGCGCGAGATTCAGGCGCTCGTTGACGTTGATCGAGGGCATACCCGAGATCGTAGTGCCGACCGCGACGACCGAGGCGCCGTTGAAGAGCCAGTCCGCCGCGGAGTCTTCGGCCACGATGCGCGCCGCGTCTGCCAGCAGCTCCGCAGCCTCGCCCTCGTCGGTCGCCGCGAGCGACTCGGCGTAGAGCTCCTGTACCTCGGGGTTGTCGTAGGTGAAGTAGTAGTCGGGGTTCGCCCAGTTCTCGAAGTCACGCGCCTCGGTGTGCAGGACGAAGCTCAGGTCGTAGTCGCGGTTCGTGTAGACGTCGGTGAGCCACGTGCCGAAGTCGACCGAGTTCACCTCGAGCGTGATGCCGACCTCGTTGAGATCGGACACGAGGATCGTGGGGATCGTGGTGTTGTAGAAGTTCGGGATCGTGAGCTCGAGCTCGAGATCTTCCGCTCCCGCCTCTTCGAGGAGGGCGCGCGCCGCCTCGGGGTCGTACGGCGCGACGTCGGCGAGGTCTTCGTATCCGGGGTCGAGCGAGGGGATGGGGCCGAACTGCGTCTGACCCGAGCCGAGCGCCTCGATGAAGGCGTCGTGGTCGATCGCCTGCCGGATGGCCTGCCGCACGCGCTTGTCGGCGAGGGGGCCCGACGTCTGGTTGAACGCGAGTGTGCCCTTGTCGGTGGACTCGCCGAGCACGACGGTGAAGGCGCCGTCGGCTTCGATCTGCGGCGTGAGCTCCGCCTCGAATCCCGTCACGACGTCGACCTCGTCCGCCAGGGCCGCGTTCAGCGCGGCCTGCGTGTCGGGGATGTAGTCGAAGACGACCTCGGCGACGAGCGCCGGCTCGCCCCAGTACGCGTCGTTACGGGCGAACGTGATGCTGTCGCCCTGACGCCACCGGTCGAGGACGAAGGGTCCCGTGCCGTTCGCGGCCGTCTGATAGTCGACGGTGTCGCCCTCCTTGAGGATGATGCCCGCGCGGCCGGTGAGGTTCCACAGGAGGCTCGAGTCGGGCTCGCTGAGGGCCAGCGTGATCTCCTGGCCTTCGGCGGTGATCGACTCGACGTTCGCCAGGCGCGCGGAGTCGCGCCAGTCCGGAGTGTCCTTGCGGGTCTGCAGCGACCACACGACGTCTTGCGGGGTCAGTTCCTGCCCGTCATGGAAGGTCACGCCCTCGCGGAGCGTGAAGGTGTAGGTCAGGCCATCGGACGAGACGTTCCAGTCCTCCGCGAGCGCGGGCACGATGTCCTGCTCGGGCGTGCGCGAGACGAGGCCCTGGTAGATGTTGTCGACGAGGATCTGGTCGACGGCGGCTCCCGCCGTCTGACGGATGTCGAGGTTGCCGGGCTCGAGCACGAGCCGGATGGCGACGGACGCGTCGGGGTCGGGGGCTCCCGTGGGGGTCGGCGCGGGCGTCGAAGCCGGCGAACAGGCTGTCAGAAGCAGACCTCCCACGACGACGAGCGCGGTGGCGGTCAGAGCTGAGCGGCGGGGCATGCGAGTCCTTTCGGCGGGTGCATCGGGATGCAGTTCGAGGTGTCGCGATTCGGGTGGCGGCACTCGGCCGGTGCGGTAGACAAGCCTAGGCACCCCGGTGGGGTCGTGCTGACCGCGCTTGATGGAAAGAAACACAAGTGTTAAGCGAGCGTGCGAAGGCGCTCGCCGAGTGCGACGGGAATGTCCTCCTGCACGTTGTGTCCCGCGGGCACGGTGAGGACGGATGCCGCGGGGACCCGGCGCGCGAACTCGGCGGCATCGTCGGTCGTTACGTAGCCCCGTTCACCGCGGATGAGGGTCGTCGGCGCCTCGACGCGCGCGAGGTCTTCCCAGCCCGCATCGCCGAGGACCGCGGCGAGCGCGTCCTGCTGCGCGTCGGCGGCTTCGGCGGCTTCGGGCGACGCCGCGAGCCGATTCGCCACGTGGGCGAAGTGATGCTTCCACTCGACGCGCCCGTCGTCGCGGACGCGCGAGTTGTGGAAGACGCCCCGAGCTGCGGCATCCGGAGATCCGCCGAAGCCGAACGCGAGGGCACGGGCGACGAGGTCTTCGCGCGATGCCCAGTCGGTCGGTCCCGCGAAGAAGCGGCGGATCTGCGTCACTCCGCCGCGCGGGTCGAGACCGGGCGTGATGTCGACGATGACGAGTTCGCGGACGAGTTCCGGATGGGGTGCCGCCACGGCGGCCGCCGTGAGCCCGCCGAGCGACTGGCCGACGAGGAGCTGGGGGCGATCCGTCCATTCCGCCATACCTCGCGCGACGTCGGGGGCGAGCGTCCGGGCGACGTACGCGGCGTCGGGCCGCCACGACGAATCCCCGTGTCCGGGGAGGTCGATCGCGAGGGCGGGAAGGCCGAGCGCGAGGATCGTCGTGTCCCACGTGTGCGCGTTGAGGCCCGCGCCGTGGAGGAATGTCACGACGGGGACGTCGTCCGGTGCCGACGGCGGCGAGTACCGCAGTGCGCTCAGCGTCCGCCCGTCGTCGAGGGTAAGGGTCAGGCGCTCGCCGTGGGGGAGAGGGCCCTCGATTCCGGCGTCTGCGGCCTGCGCGGGAAGGAACGAGAACTCGTCTATGGGGTCGTCCACGCCTCCATTCTGACCCACCCCGGCGACGTCGTCGCTACGCTGACAGGATGAACCACGAGGCACGCGTCCACCTGTCGAAGTCGGCCCGCGAGGCATACGGCGCCCTCGACGCGTTCGCCAAGACGGTCGGTGGCCTGGCCGCCGAATCCGACATCGACGCACGCCTCAAGGAGCTCGTCCAGATCCACGTGTCGCAGCTGAACGGCTGCGCGTACTGCGTGCGGATCCACGTCGATCGCGCTGTCGCGGCGGGCGTCGACGCCGATGTCATCGCGCAGCTTCCGGTGTGGCGAGAGTCGGGCGTCTTCACGGAGCGCGAGCGCGCGGGGCTCGAGCTTGCGGAGGCCTTCACCTTCATCCACGAGGACGGCATCCCTGACGACGTCTACGACCGGGTCGGGGCGATCCTCAGCGAGAAGGAGTACGTCGCCCTCAGTTGGGTGCTCGTGTCGATCAACGCGTTCAACCGCGTGGCGATCGCCGGACGTTACCCCGTCCCCCCTCGCACCGGGGCCAAGGAGTGAGCGACCCTGCCCTCGTGCCCGGGCCCACCATCCCGGGGGCGATGAACTTCCGCGATGTGGGAGGTCTCGCCGCGGGTTCTGGTCGCACACGGTCGGGCGTGCTGTTCCGCTCGGGAAATCTCGCACGCCTCGACGACGACGGCCGTGCCGCGCTCGCCGGTCTGGGGCTCCGCCGCATCATCGACCTCCGCGACGACGACGAAGTGCGTACGGCCCCCAGTCTCACGGAGCACCTTCCTGCCGAGACGCTCCGCGTCCCGCTCTTCCTCGGCTCGGTCGCCTCCTTCTTCGAGGAGGACGTGAGCCTCGACGAGCTCTATCGCCGCATCCTCGATGACTCCGCCGCGGCCGTTGCCGAAGCCGTGCGGGGGATCGTCACCGACCAGCCCGTCCTCGTGCACTGCACGGTCGGAAAGGACCGCACCGGTGTCACCGTCGCCCTCACCCTCGCAGCCGCGGGAGTCGACGAAGACGCCGTCATCGCCGACTACGCGCGCACCGAGACGATGCTCCCGGCCCGCCGGAACCGCGAGATCGTCGCGTGGCTGCGGTCGCGGCATCCGGAATCCCGCCACGCGGAGGATCTCGCGACGCGCTCTCCTGCCCCGGTCATGCGGGCGGCGCTCGCGAGACTCGCCGCCGACTTCGGCTCGCCCGCCGACTACCTGCGCGCTCACGGAATCACGGATGCCGAGATCGTCGAGCTGCGCCGGATCCTGGTGGCATCTGACTGACGTCCACCCACAGTCGTGTTTTACACGGCGTCCTGTGAGGTTAGGCATGCCTACACCCGCGGTATAGTGGACCCATCATGACCGGCACCGCGCACAACGCCGCGGTGTGCCGCACCTCGCGGCACACACGCGCTCAGCACCTCATCACGGCAGACGAGACGTCCCTCGTCGAGCTCGAGACGCTGCTTGCGACCCTGCCGCTCTGTTCGACCGGTCGCGTCTTCATCGAGATTCCGGATCCCGAGGCCCTGAGCCCCATCACGGTCCCCGCGCGCATGACGCTCACGTGGCTCGATCGCTCGGTGCGTTCCGGTCTCCCCGGCACCGGCAAGGGCTGCGCGCCCGGTCAGGCGCTCGCTCGCGCTGTGACGGCGTGGGCCGACGAGATGCTGTGTGAAGAAGACGACGAGACGCGTATCCACCTCCTCGGCGGATATCTCGGCACGGCCGACATCGTCGATCACCTGACGGCTCGCAACGGCATCGCCCCCGACGCGATCCACACTCCCGAGCGCTTCGGCCTCGCGACCGCTCGCTGACGCCGCGGCATCCGGTCGTTTCAGCCGCGCGCGGCGCCTCTCGGCACGTAGTTGCCGTCTTCGAGGCCTGCCTCGATCTCGAATCGGTTCCTCAGCGGATCGCGCCCCGCGATCAGATAGAGGAGCGGCATGAGGAAGCCGTAGCGCTCCCACTGCCGTTTGTGCACGGCTTCGTGTCGCAGGAGGTGTTCCGTGACGGGGGCGTCTCCCATCAGCAGGCATCCTCCGACGCACACGGCGCCGCGCGCGAACGCCCAGTCCGGCAGGCCGCGGAAGATCCAGAGTCCGCCGCGCTTCTCGACGCGACCCGTGCTCCAGATGCTGCCCCAGATCCAGCCCACAGTCGTTCCGTACCAATAGCCCACGCGACTGATCGGCGAATCGAGGAGGAACGGCGGGATCATCCTGTCGAGCACCGACCCGCGACGTACGGCGCGATGCGCGCGCTCGTGCCATCCGTCCGGCGGGGAGGGGACAGGAGTCATGCGAGAGCCCCGATGACCCGGAGGAGCGCGCCGAGGTCGTCGGTGGCCGACTCCTTGGACGCGGGGGAGTATCCCGTGAGCGACGCCCCCACGAGCGGGGCGACGTCGCGGAGTGCCCCGATGGCGCGCGTGAGCTCGGTCACCGAGATGCCGAAGGGTGCGGGGTGCGAATTGCCCGCGAGCTCCGCGGGGTCGAGCACGTCGACGTCGACATGGACGTAGAGGCCGTCGGCGCCGATCGCGCGCACAGCGTCGGCGAGCGCGTCGGGCTGTCGCAGGTCGTCGACGGAGAGGGAGCGGATGCCGAGAGCGCTGACCGCGTCGAGTTCGGCGTCGTCGAACGATCGTGCACCCGCGAGGACGACGTGCTGCGCGGGCACCGTGCCGACGTCGAGCGACAGGCCGGGCGCTCCTTCTCCGAGGATCGCGCGCAGCACCATCCCCGCGAAGGCTCCCGACGGCGTCGAGTCGGGGGTGTTGAGGTCGGGGTGCGCGTCGAGCCACACGACGGCGAGGTTCGGCGTGCGGCTCGCGGCGTGGGCGACCGTCGCGAGGGCGACGCCGCAGTCACCGCCGACAGTGAGCGTCGGCTCGGGGTGATCCCCGAGCGCTGCCGTGATCTGCTCCGCGATGCGCCGGAGGGAACTGAGGCGGTGGACGCCCGTCCCGAGCGACTCTCCCGCTTCGGTGGGCACTTCGAGGATCGTCGTCGCTGTGCGGGGCAGGTCGCCCGCGATCGCTTCGGCGCCGTCGATGAGCTGCATCGCCCGCGAGGAGGGACTTCCCTGCCACTGCGGGACCACGAGGTAGCGCGTCATGGTGCCCATCATCCTCTCGTCGGGACCACGAAGGGTGCCGCCCGTCGCGAGCGGCACCCTTCGGACGGGTCAGTTCTCGATCGCTGCCGGCGGCGTGCCACCGGTCTTGAGCATCGCGAGGCGTGCTTCGACCTCGGTGAGCTCGCCGATGTCTTCGAGCTGGTTGAACTGCGCGTCGATCGACGACGCCGCGAGTTCCTGCTTGCCCTGCGCGATGGCTTCCTGGCGGCGCACCTTGTCTTCGAACCGGCCGAGCTCGCTCGTCGGGTCGAGCACGTCGATGGACTTGACGGCGTCGTGGACCTTCGTCTGCGCCTCGGCCGTCTTGGCACGCGCGAGCAGCTCGGAGCGCTTCGAGCGCAGCTGCTCGAGCTTCTGCTTCATGCCGTTGAGGCCGTCCTTGAGCTTGTCGACGACCTCGGTCTGCGACGCGATGGCCGGCGCGATCGCCCGTGCCTCGTTCTCTTCGCTGATCTGTCGCTGGAGGGCGATCTTGGCGAGGTTGTCGAACTTGTCGGCGTCGGCGGTGTGCCCGCTCGAGCGGAGCTCGTCGGCCTTGCGGCTCGCCGCAAGCGCCTTGTTGCCCCACTCGGCAGCGGCCTGGACGTCTTCCTGGTGGTCCCGCTCGAGAAGACGCAGGTTGCCGATCGTTTCGGCGATGGCCGACTCGGCGTCGGCGATCGAGTTGCTGTAGTCGCGGACGAGCTGGTCGAGCATCTTCTGCGGGTCCTCGGCCGAGTCGAGGAGCGCGTTGATGTTCGCCTTCATGAGCGTCGAGATGCGACCGAAGATGGACTGCTTGGCCATCGGGTGTCCTTCCTATCGAGGTTGTTCGTGGTCATGAGAGTTCAGATGTCGGCGGATGCCGGGAGTTGAGGGATGCGGGAAGTCGAGGGCGTCAGAAGCGACCGCCTCCTCGACGCGACCGTGTGCCGCCCCCGCCGAAGCTGCCCGGACGCATGCCGCCACCGCCGCCGAAACCGCCGAAGCCGCCCGATGAACGCCCACGGCTGCCGCCGCCTCCACCGCCGAGGAGGGAGTTGATGACGATGCCGCCGAGGACTGCCCCGAGCATGTTGTTGTTGCCGCCCGAGGAGCCGCCGCCGAACATGCCGCCGCCGTCGAAGGAGCCGACATCGCGCTGCGCCGCCTGGATCGCCTGACCCGCGAGCTGATTCGCGCGCTGCGCGTGGCTCATCGCCTGCTCCGGCGCGGTCTGTTGGAGCTGCTGGGCCTGCACGAGCGACGCCCCCGCCTCGGCGAGTCTCGTGCGCGCCTCCGCGCCGATGGCACCGCGGCGAGAGCTGATGTAGTCCTCCGCCGCAGACACTTGCCCCTGGGCCTGCAGGATCAACTGGCCGACCATCTGGCGGGCGCGCTGTTCTTGCGCCGCGGCATCCCTCACGCCCTGAACGAGCGTGTCGATCTGCTGGTTCGCCGCCTCGAGACTCTCCAGGGCGAAGAGCGGGCGGCGTGCGTTGCCGGTCAGGTGCCCGCGCGCCGTGTCGATCCGCTGTCGCGTGGACGCGATCGTCGCGGCGAGCCGTCCGTCGGGGTCGGGCAGTGTCGCGGCGGTCGCGATGTCGTTCTCGAGCTCCGCCAGCAACGCGACCGCATTCTGCTCACCCGCGGCAAGATCGGCCTGGAGCTTCGTGATCGCCTGCTCGAGTTGCTCCGCCTGCCCGATGGCATCCTCGGCCGCGCGGAGACCCACGGCGGCCTCGCCGCCCTTTCCGGCGGCGATGGCGGCGCTCGCCGCCGCGATCTGCTCGTCGGCGAAGTCGATGCGCTGACGAGCCTGCTCGGGGTTGTCGGCCACCGTCGCGAGGGCCTCGGGCGCGTACACGCCCGTGAGCTCCTGCAGCTGAGCGGTCGCGGCGGTGAGCGCGTCGTGGGCGTGCGTGCGCTCGCTCTGGATCCGCACGAGCGCCTCGGGCGCGTTCTGCTCGAGCTTGCGGAGCTCGTCGAAGGCCGCGGCCTTCTCATCGAGCGCGGTATTCGCCTTCTCGCACAGACGGAGGATCTCGGCGTTCCACTCGCGCGTCTGCTCCTCCGAGTCGGGGACCTCGTCGTCGAGCTGCTGCTGGAGGGTGAATGCCTGGGTCAGGTCTGCCTTCGCGGTCGCGAGCACGTCGGCGAACTCGGCGGCGGCAGCGTCGCCGAACTGCGCTCGGGCGAAGCCGAGTTCCTGTTCGCTCGTGCGGAGGGCATCGTCGGTCGCGACGAGCGCCGATGCCGCCTGTCGGGCGAGCTCGGCCGTGCTGATCTGCTCGACCGGGGTCGGGCCGGCGCTCTTCTTCTTGCGTCTCCCGCGGACGACGAGCCAGATGACGACGCCGATCGCGACGACGACGATGACACCGATGAGGATGCCGCCGACGCCTCCGCCCGGCTGCGTCGTCACGGCATCCTGCAGTCCGTCGGCGGCGGCCACCGCGGCCCCCGCCCAGTCGTCCGCGCTCAGCGCGGGCTGGATGCGCTGCTGCTCGATGACGCCGAGCTGATCGAAGCTGACAGGTCCTTCCGAATACCCGGAGAGGTAGTACTGGCGGCTGTCGACCGCGACGGCGAGAAGGTACTGGTTCGGGCCGAGGCCGTTGAGGTCGGCCGTCGTATTGGCCCAGTCCTCTGCGCTCGACGGGTCGGTGAACTCATCGACGTAGACGACCCAGAGGTCGACGTCGGTCTCGGACGACAACCGAGTGAGGCGCTCTTCGACCGTGGCGGTCGCCCCCGAGTCGAGCACGCCGGCCTCGTCGAGGACGTAGCTGGAAGAGAGCGTCACAGGGTCGGTCGCCCACGCTGCGGCCGGCGCGCCGACGGCGGTGAGGAGGAGAGCTGTCGCCAGCGCCGCCGACCATCGCGAACGCATCGAATCCTCCTCCTCGGGCCCACGGACTGCCCTCCGCGAGTCTATTCAGGCGTGCGAGCAGGGCGGTAGGCCACCGCGCCGATCCCGAGCACGCGCACAG
This sequence comes from Microbacterium sp. SLBN-146, assembly GCF_006715145.1. Taxonomy (NCBI): domain Bacteria; kingdom Bacillati; phylum Actinomycetota; class Actinomycetes; order Micrococcales; family Microbacteriaceae; genus Microbacterium; species Microbacterium sp. SLBN-146. The sequence continues at coordinate 3,380,476 of NZ_VFMR01000001.1, read as the reverse complement.
CGAACGCATAGCGTCGGCGGGTCGCGGCATCCGCTCGCCCACGCTCGCGTAGCGTCATGCGGTCGAGAGGAATCGTGTGGACGATCGCTACGGGGCCGATGTGCTGGCGAAGGGCTGGCGGGAACGCAATCGCAAGGTCGTCCCTCGCGTGCCCGTCGAGCGCGACCTCGTCGTGGAGGTCGCCGCTGACGGATTCTGCGGTGCCGTCACGGGGCTCTCCTCCGGCAACGTCGAGCTCGAAGATCGCGCAGGACGCCGACGACTCTTCCCCCTCGGTCCCGGCTTCCTCATCGACGGTGCCGACGTCGTGCTCGTGCCGCCCGCACCCGCCGGCCCTGCCGCGCCGGCCCGGACCGCTTCGGGATCGTTCGCGGCGCCGGAGTCGCGGGCCCGGGTCGCGCGAGCCAGCCGGATCCTCGTCGAGGGTCGCCACGACGCCGAACTCGTCGAGAAGGTGTGGGGCGACGACCTCCGCGCCGAGGGCGTCGTCGTCGAGTACCTGCAGGGGGTCGACCTGCTGGCCGAGATGCTCGACGAGGATCCTCCCTCGGCCGAACGCCGCTACGGCGTGCTCGTCGACCACCTCGTCGCGGGATCGAAGGAGACGCGCATCGCGCAGGCCGTCGAGCGAGGGCCGCACGGAGCTCACGTGCGCATCGTCGGACACCCCTACGTCGACGTCTGGCAGTGCGTCCTGCCGGCATCCGTCGGGATCGCCCGCTGGCCGGAGGTTCCGCGCGGCATCGAGTACAAGGTCGGTGTGTGCCGCGCGCTCGGCTGGCCCGCCCGAGACCAGGCCGATCTCGCGCGCGCGTGGCAGCGCATCCTCGCGTCCGTGAAGACGTACCGCGACCTCGATCCCGCACTCCTCGGACGCGTCGAGGAGCTCATCGACTTCACGACCGTCGGGCCGTGAGTCCCGTCGCGGATAATCTGGCTTGATGTCCGATGCCACTCCCGAGCCGCGCTTCCGCGAGCGCCCCGTGTCGTTCGTCCGGCGGAGTGGTCGGATGTCCGACGCGCAGGATCGCGCGTGGGACGAACTCGCCCCGCACTTTCTCCTGCCGGTGCAGCGGGATGCCGCCGCGACGAGCATCCTCCCCGGATCGACGATCGACCTCGTCGATGTCTGGGGGAGGACCGCCCCGCTGATCGTCGAGATCGGTTCAGGGCAGGGACACGCGATCGTGCACGCCGCGATGTCGCATCCCGAGACCGATTTCCTGGCGATCGAAGTGTTCCGCGCGGGCCTCGCGCGGACGATGCTCGACGCCGAGCGCGAGGGTGTGCGGAACCTGCGCCTCGCCGAGGCGAACGCGCCCGAAGTGCTCCAGCATCTCCTTCCGCCCGCGTCGGCGACGGAGCTCTGGGTGTTCTTCCCCGACCCCTGGCACAAGAAGAAGCACACGAAGCGCCGGCTCGTGACGCCGGAGTTCGCGGCCGTCGCCGCTCATGCGCTCGCCGAAGGCGGCATCCTGCGCCTCGCGACCGACTGGGAGGACTACGCCCGCCAGATGCGCACGGTCCTCGATGCGTCCCCGCTGTTCGAGCGCGGGTTCGAGGGTGACTGGGCGGAGCGCTTCGACGGGCGCGTGCTGACGGCGTTCGAGCGCAAGGGCGCGCGCGCAGGCCGGGACATCCGCGACCTGACCTACCGCGTCGCACCCCGCTGATCCTCGGGCGGCCTTCGGGGCGCGTGTTGCCGGGGTGTGGGGCGCGTGTTGCCGGGTATTGGGGCGCGTGTTGTCGTTCGGGGCACGGGTCGCCGGGTGTGGGGCGCGTGTTGCCGGGTGTGGGGCGCGTGTTGTCGTTCGGGGCGCGGATTGTGCGCCCCGGCGGGTCGGAGTGTGCCCCGGGCGGGCGGAGTGCGCCCCAGTCCGGGTTGCGGCTGGCCGGATCGGGATGCGTCGGACGCCTGGCGCGAGGGGCCGGATTGTGGGGCGCGTGCTGGCGGGCGCGTGTCGTCGCACCGGGGCGCGTGTCGCAGGGTGTGGGGCGCGTGTTGTCGCTCGGGGCGCGGATTGCGCGCCCCGACGGGTCGGAGTGCGCCCCGGCCGGACGCTGAGGCCGCCCGGAACGGGCGAGCGGACCCTCTGCGAGACTGGGTGCGTGCCCGCGCATCCCGCAGCTGCCCCCGCCGTCGTCCGTCCCACCGTGTCGTGGGCGCTCGTTCCGGCTCTTCTCGTGTGCCTCGCGGCTCCCGCCTTCTTCGTGCTGCTGCTGCCGTCGCTCGGATGGACGCTGCTCGCAGCAGGTCTCGTGTCGGCGTGGCTCGTCGAACGCGCGAAGACGCCGCTTGTCGTGGCATCCGGTCGTCCGCCGGGACTCCTGCGCGACCTGTCGCTCATCGCGATCGGCCTGCTCATCGTGAGCGCCATCCCGCTCAAGGCCGAACTCGACAACCTTGCGATCCTGCGGTTCACGATCGCCCTGGGCGGCGCGGTCGCCGTGCCGTACGTCCTTTCGCGCTGGGTGTACCGCGATCACGCGATCCGCTTCCCGTGGCGCGGAGGCGGTCGGTGGACGACGTTGCAGTGGACGTGGCTCGTCGCCGTGCTCGTGCTCGGCTGGCTGATCCTGCCGTTCTACTTCATCACATCGGGCGTCTACGAGAACTGGCCCGTCGTGAACACTCCCGACCTCATCGCGCGACTCTTCGTGGGCGTCGGCGCGGTCGGCATCTGGGACGAGCTGTTCTTCATCTGCACGTGCTTCGCGCTCCTTCGTCGGCACTTCCCCGATTGGCAGGCGAACGTCCTGCAGGCGATCGTGTTCGTCTCGTTCCTGTGGGAGCTCGGGTATCAGGCCTGGGGCCCGCTCCTCACGATCCCGTTCGCGCTCCTCCAGGCCTTCATCTTCATGAAGACGCGGTCTTTGACCTACGTCGTGACGGTGCACCTGCTGTTCGACGCCGTCGTCTTCCTCGTGCTGGTGCACGCCCACAATCCGGGCGTCCTCGACCACCTGTTCCTCGTCTAGGAGCCCGGCCTGCCCGGGAGGTGCACAGGGGAGCGGGGTAGGCTGGCACGCGGATCCCGACCGGATCCCCGGACGACGGATCAGTACCCGGTGAGCGACAAGACTGGCCATGGAGGCGAGTCCCATGTCGTGGGTCATCCTTGTTCTGTCCGGTGTCCTCGAGGCCGTGTGGGCGACAGCTCTCGGCAAGTCCGAGGGGTTCACGAAGCTCTGGCCGACGGTCGTTTTCGGCGTCGCGCTCCTCGCCAGCATGGGCGGTCTCGCCTATGCGATGCGGGAGATCTCGACGGGAACGGCCTACGCCGTCTGGGTCGGCATCGGCGCGTCGCTCACGGTGCTCTACGCCATGATCACGGGCGACGAGTCCTTCTCGTTCGTCAAGATGCTGCTCATTCTGGGACTCGTCGGCTGCGTCGTGGGACTCAAGCTCGTCGGTCACGAGTGACGCCGAGGGATGCCGCATCCCTCACCTTCAACCTGAAGTGAAAGTGACTTCTGCGTGAACTCTTGACGTCTGATTCGAGCGGAGTACATTCATCTCCACGAAGAGAAAACGGAAACGCAAGGAACCGCAAGGAACCGGATACAGAGACCGCAGTTCGTACTGATGATCGCCTCGAGGCCTCGGCTCCGGGGCGATCATCGTTTGTGCTGCCAGAGTGGTCCCGTGAGAGCTCTCGTCCTCGTCTCCGGCGGCGCTGCCGTCACTCCGTTCACCACTCCCGACGCTGCGGCCGGCACGGGGCTGGCCGCCGGCAACACGCTGACGGCGATCCGTTCGCACATGCTGAGCGCCGGGCACACCGTCTTCACGGCACCGGCCCGCATCGGCCCCGGGACCGTCGTGGAAGACGCCGGGTGGCAAGGGTTCGCCGACGTGCCGATCGAGTTGCCCGCCGAGGAAACGATCAACTCCGCGGGCACGATCCACGACGCCGGGGCGGCGCTCGGCCGCTTTCTCGCCCGCCTGACGACGGAGTACGGGATCGAGGAGTTCGATGTCGTCGCGCACTCGATGGGCGGGCTCTTCACCCGGGCCGCGTTGTCGCGCACGGGCTCGGCGGTCGGATTCGCTCCCGTGCGCCGACTCGTCACGCTGGGGACGCCGTGGTCCGGGTCGCTCCTCGGCGACATCCGCGCGGGCGACATCGAGCTGACGGATGCTCACGGGGATGCCGCGACGATGGCGATCCTCGAACAGTCCCTGACCTACGCCGACACCGTCTCGCAGGGGGCTGCCGATCAGGTGAGCCATTCGTTCCTCGCGGGTCCCGACGGCTGGAACGAGTCGCAGCGCGGCGCGCTCGACGACGTCGCCGTCACGCTCGTCGGCGGCGACTACTTCGCGGCGCACACCGAGCCGGGTCGGCTCTGGCCGCACGACGGACTTGTGGGGCTCCGGAGCGCCCTTGCGCAGGAGGTCTCCGCCGCCGTACTGCCCAGCCCGACGCGGCACCGGCTCGACGACGTGCACAGCATCTTCTTCGCGGGCCGGTTCGACCTGCCGTGGGAGAAGGCCCTCACGTGGGACCCGCGCACGTTCGCGATCATCGACGCCGCGCTCGCGGTGTAGCCGCGGTCGGGCGTCGCCGAGGCCGGGTGGCCGGGCGGGGGTCGAGGCAGGCCCAGTGGCCGCGAGACTGCACCTCGCAGCCGAGACTGCGGGCGCAGTGTGCAGCTTCGGCCGGGAGGTGCAGTCTCGCGGAAGTCGGGCCTCTCGGGACGCCGCGACTGGCGTAGGGACGTGATCCGGTGGCGGCGGTCCCGCCCGCCGTGAGACTGCACCTTCCGGCCGAAAGTGCGGCGGCAGAGTGCGGTTTCGGCCGGAAGTTGCAGTCTCGCGGAAGTCGGGCCTGCGCGGATGCCGCGATCGGCGCGGGCGCGGGGGCGGGCGCGGGCGCGGGGCCCGCGGGGATGCCGCGATCGGCCGCCGACGGCGCGGGGTCGCGGACGGCGCGGGCGCGGTGTGGGCCGTCGAGACCGGGCACCTCGCCGACACCGGGTGGTACGTCACCCTGTCTCGGCGGTATGCCCGGTTTCGGCATCAGGAACGGATGCCGACGCCGGACGGCGACGCGGGGCGGGGGACGAGAAAGGGACCGCGGTGACCCGCGATCCCTTGTCCCGACTGGTGCCCCCGATAGGAATCGAACCTACGACCTTTGGTACCGGAAACCAACGCTCTATCCCCTGAGCTACGGAGGCGTACCGATCGAGGGTAGCATCCGATCGCCCGTCACCCCGCGAGGTCGAGGCCGTCCGCAGCGACCGTGCCTGCTCCACTCAGCCGCTCGATCGCGTCGACGAGGCGCTCGGCGAGGTACGCGTGTCCCTCGGTCGACGGATGGTTGCGGCCGAGGTCCGAGGTGTCGATGACGGTGCGGTAGTTCTCGGTCGTGATCCAGTCGTCGGCGAGAGGGGAGATGTACCACCAGCCGCGTGCGGCGGCGAGCTCGGCGAGGTCCTGATCGATGCGTGCGGTCGCCTTCTCGACGGGGAGGACCTGCGGGGCGGGCCCCATGATCACGATGCGGGCATCGGGGTACTTCTCGGCGAGCGCGTTCCACGCGGCGTTCACGGTCTCGCGGTAGCCCTCGGCGGGAAGACGCCGATCGTTGATCGAGCCCTCCACGATGATGAGATCGGGATCGATGCCGGGATCGAGGGCCGCGATGCGCTCGGGATACGCGGGTCCTGTGAGGCCCGGCTTGAGGTAGCCGCTGCCGCTCACGCCGTCGACGATCGTCTGCCATCCGAGGGTCTCGCCCGTGAGGTAGGCGAACCCGCGCGTCGGGGTGATCGCGGCGGCGCCGTAGACCCAGGAATCTCCGAAGATGAGGACGGTCGCGTCGTCGGGGAGCGCGAGCGGTGCGGGGGCGGGAGCCGCGTCCACGGGGGCCGCGACGGGGGCCGGTCCGGAGGCCCACGGACGCGCGGCGCCGAGCACGCAGACGAGCGCGACGGCGAGCGCGATGATCCCCAGGGGGAGCCATGAACGCCGCCATCGCGAGCGTCCGGTCGGGTTCATGCATCCGAGGGTAAGCGATGCGCGGAGGTGCGCGTGCACAGCGCTTCGGCGGGCGGCGCGGAGCACCCTTCGCGGCATGCGAGGATACTTCGGTGCAACGCGTCGTCACCGCCGAAATGGACCTCGATCTGGGGGCCTCCGTCGACCTCATCCTCCAGATCACCGCCGGCCAGCAGATGCCCGTCGCCACCGAGAGTCTGACCTTCACGCAGGGTGATCGCGTCTACACGCCGACCGAGATCATCGACCAGTCGGGAAGCCGCCTGCACCGCCTCACGGGTGAGCCCGGACGGCTCGAGATCCGCTACGAAGCGACGATCGAGGGGCACAGCGCGTCGTCGCGGACGAGCGACCTCGAGGCGATCACGTACCTCCGCCCGAGTCGCTACTGCCAGTCCGACGAAGTCTTCCCGCAGGCGCGTCGGCAGTTCAAGGGTCTGGCCGGCCACGATCTCATCGCCGCCGTGTCGGATTTCGTCGCGACGAGCACGACGTACACGCCCGGCCTCAGCCACGGCACCGACAGCGCCGTCACGACGCTCATGACCGGTCAGGGCGTCTGCCGCGACTACGCGCACCTCGTCATCGCGCTCCTCCGCGCGATGGACATGCCCGCCCGCTACGCCGCGTGCTACGCGCCGGGGCTCGACCCGATGGACTTCCACGCCGTGGCGGAGGCCTACCTCGACGGCTCCTGGTACGTCATCGACGGCACCCGCCTCGCGAACCGGCGCTCGCTCGTGCGCATCGCGACGGGGAGGGATGCCGCGGACTGCGCCTTCCTCAGCTACCACGGCGGATACGTCGGGCTCGCCCACTTGCGGGTCGACGCGTGGGTCATGCCGGAGGAGGCATCCGACGTCACGAACTCCGGGATCGCGGCATCCGATGACGACGTCTTCGCCCCCACGGCCGACGACTTCACGGAGCTCGTCCAGATCGCCTGAGCGCGGCGCGCCTAGAATTGTCGGGCTATGGATCCCGAAGCCCTCTCCGCCGCCCTGCTCGCCGTCATCGTCCCCCTCGCGGAGGCGCGACGTCCGGGCTCCAGCGAGGGCCTCGCCGCGTCCGACTTCCCCCTCGACCGTCCCAAGAACCGCGATCACGGCGACTGGGCCTCGAACGCGGCACTCAAGCTCTCGAAGGCGGTCGGAGCGAACCCCCGCGAGTTCGCGTCCGAGATCGCGGCAGGCCTCGAGGCCGTCGACGGCGTCGCGAGCGTCGAGGTCGCAGGACCCGGATTCATCAACATCCGTTTGGATGCCGCGGCTGCCGGAGCCCTCGCGAAGACGATCGTCGACGCCGGTGCGGCCTTCGGCACGAATGACTCTCAGCGCGGCAACACGATCAACCTCGAGTTCGTCAGCGCGAACCCCACGGGCCCCCTCCACATCGGACACACGCGGTGGGCGGCACTCGGCGACGCGATCGCGCGCCTGCTGCTCGCGAGCGGCGCGACGCTCGTCCGCGAGTTCTACATCAACGACGCAGGCGCGCAGATGGAGCGCTTCGGCCGCTCCGTGCTCGCCGCCGTGCTCGGCGAGGAAACGCCCGAAGACGGGTACGCCGGTGAGTACATCCAGAGCCTTGCCGCCCGCGTGCGCGCAGCGGAGTTCGACGGGACGCCCGGGGGAGTGCTGTCGGCACCGCGCGATGCGCAGCTCGCATTCGTCACCGAAGCCGCCTACGCGATGCAGCTCGGTGAGATCCAGGCCTCACTCGCGCAGTTCAACGTGCACTTCGACGTGTGGTTCTCGGAGCGGACGCTGCACGCGCACCACGACGGTGCGCCGAGCCTCGTCGACGAAGCCGTCGACCGCCTGCGCGAGCAGGGGCACGTCTTCGACGAAGACGACGCCGTGTGGGTGCGCACGACCGACTTCGGCGACGACAAGGACCGCGTCATCCGGCGTTCGAACGGCGAGTACACGTACTTCGCCGCCGACGCCGCCTACTACCTCAACAAGGGGGATCGCGGTTTCGCCCACAAGATCTACCTCCTCGGGGCCGATCACCACGGCTACGTCCACCGGCTGAAGGCGCTTGCGGGCGCGGCGGGCGACGACCCGGAGAAGGACATCGAGGTGCTCATCGGGCAGCTCGTCTCGATCAACGGCGCGCGCCTGTCCAAGCGCGCGGGCAACATCATCGAGCTCGACGATCTCCGCGAGTGGCTCGGCACCGACGCGCTGCGCTATTCGCTCGCGCGGTATCCGGCCGACTCGCCCCTGACGCTCGACCCCGAGATCCTTCAGAAGCGCACGAACGACAACCCCGTCTTCTACGTGCAGTACGCCCACGCGCGCACCCACAACGTGGCGCGGAACGCCGCGGCATCCGGTGTCACGCGTGACGAGTTCGCCCCCGAGCTCCTGACGCACGAGACGGAGTCCGCGCTCCTCGGAGCGCTGCAGGAGTTCCCGCGGATCGTCGCGTTCGCGGCGGAGGTGCGGGAACCTCACCGCGTGTCGCGCTACCTCGAGGAGCTCGCGGGCCTCTACCACCGCTGGTACGACAACTGTCGTGTCATCCCGCTCGGTGACGAGCCCGTCGAGGCCGTGCACCGCACGCGTCTGTGGCTCAACGATGCGACGGGACAGGTGCTGCGCAACGGCCTGGACCTCGTCGGCGTGAGCGCTCCGGAACGGATGTAGCGACGTGAGCGCGGGCGACACGCAGCCGACCCTCCCGCTGGAGTGGACCACGGCCGAAGAGCCGCGCCGCCGTCGCGCGTGGCCCTGGCTCGTCGCCTTCGCCGTCGTCGCCCTCCTCGCCGCGGGGGCATGGTTCGCGGGCGAGGCGATCGCGCGCGACCTCGTCGTCAAGACGATCCGCTCGCAGATCATCACGAACCTCGCGCTGCCCGCCGACCAGCAGATCGATGTCGACGTGCCAGGCGTCATCATTCCGCAGCTCATCGGCGGGTCTCTCGACCAGGTGAGAGTCGAGTCGCAGGATGTCGCGCTCGGACCGTTCGAGGGTGACATCTCGGTCGAGGCCTTCGATGTGCCGATCCGCGGAGGAGGGGAGTTGCAGGATGCCACGGCGGTCGTGCGCGTCGACGAAGCACAGCTGCGGAGCCTCATGGCCGGTGTCGACGGCTTCCCCGCGGATGCCCTCGGGATCGATGCTCCCTTCGTGACCGCGTCGACGGAGTTCGACGTCTTCGGCGCGGCCGTGCCGGTCGGGGTGTCGCTCAGCCCCGGCGCGACGGACGGCTCCCTCGTGCTGACGCCCGCCTCGCTGCAGGTCGCGGGCGCGGATGTCACAGCCGACGAGCTGCGGCGGCAGTTCGGCATCCTCTCCAACGCCGTCCTGCGCGATTGGCCCGTGTGCATCGCCCAGTACCTGCCGGCAGGCCTCGTGCTTCGTGACATCACGGTGGAGGGCGACCTCCTCGTCGCGGGGTTCGACATCGACGGGTCGATCATCGACGATCCTGCGATGCTCGAGAACGGCACGTGCTGAAAAGTCCCGCGTCAGGGGTGCTCTAGACTGCTAGCACTGCCCGGCGCGTGCGTCCACCGCCCGCAGCAGCCGACAACCGGGCGATCCCCGGAGGCCCAGACTTCCACCCCGATTGGTTCCACTGTGTCCGCCGCTTCGTCCGCATCGACGCCAGTTCCCGCGTGGCTCGTCCGCCCCGCCGACGCCAACGAGCTCGTCGCCGAGGTCTGGCCGGGTTCGGCGAGGCGTGACGACGACGGTGCAGTGACGGTCGGCGGCGTCTCCGCGGTCGCGCTCGCGGAACAGTACGGCACTCCTCTCTACGTCCTCGACGAAGACGACGTGCGGCTCCGCGCGCGCCGCACGCTCGCGGCGTTCCAGTCCGCGGCATCCCGCCACGGCGTCTCGGCGCGCGTGTACTACGCGGGCAAGGCCTTCCTCTCGACGGAGGTCGTCCGCTGGGTCGCCGACGAGGGGCTCGCGGTCGACGTCTGCACAGGTGGGGAGCTCGCCATCGCGATGGCGGCCGGCGCAGACCCCGCACGCCTGGGCTTCCACGGCAACAACAAGTCGGTCGCCGAGCTCGAGCGCGCCGTCGAGGTCGGCATCGGCTCGATCGTGATCGACAGCCTCGTCGAGGTCGAGCGCCTCGCCGCGATCGTCGCGGGACGCGATACCGTGCAGCCCGTTCTTATCCGCGTCAACAGCGGCGTCCATGCCGAGACGCACGACTTCCTCGCGACGGCCCACGAGGACCAGAAGTTCGGCTTCACCCTCGCCGATGCGCCGGCCGTCGCTGCACGGATCCGTGAGATCGAGGGGCTCAGGCTCGTCGGACTCCACTGCCACATCGGCTCCCAGATCTTCGGGACGGCGGGATTCGCCGAGTCCGCATCGCGGCTCGTCGCTCTCCACGCCGACCTCCTCGCGGGGGGCGACCTTCCCGTCCTCAACCTCGGCGGCGGCTTCGGGATCGCCTACACGTCCGCCGACGTCACGACTCCCATCGAAGACCTCGCGACGGGGATCGTCGAGGCCGTCGCGCGCGAGTGCGGCGCGCGCGACATCCCGATCCCGAACCTCGCCTTCGAGCCGGGCAGGTCCATCGTCGGACCCGCGGGCGTGACGCTCTACACGGTCGGCACCACGAAGCCCGTCGCGCTCGCCGCGAGCGCGACGCGGCTCTACGTCAGCGTCGACGGCGGCATGAGCGACAACGCACGTCCCTCCCTCTACGGTGCGCAGTACTCGGCCCGTATCGCGTCGCGGGAGAGCATCGCGGAGCCCGCCCTCGTTCGGGTCGTCGGGAAGCACTGCGAGTCGGGCGACATCGTCGTCGACGCCGAGTACCTCCCGGCAGATGTCGAGCCGGGGGATCTCCTCGCGGTGCCGGCGACGGGCGCGTACTGCTTCTCGCTGTCCAACAACTACAACTACGTCCCCCGGCCGCCCGTCATCGCGGTGCGTGCGGGAGAGGCGCGGGTCATCGTGCGCGGAGAGACGATCGACGATCTGCTCGCCCGCGATTGCGGTGTCACCGCCCTCACGAATGAAGGGATCGCATGACCGACTATCGCCGTCTGCGCGTCGCACTGCTGGGCGCGGGAGCCGTCGGCTCGCAGGTCGCCGCCCTCCTCCTCAAACACGGCGACGAGCTCGCCGACCGTGCGGGGGCGACGCTCGAGCTCGCCGGGATCGCCGTCCGGAACATCGACGCCCCGCGCGACGCAGACCTCCCGCGGGAGCTCTTCACGACCGACGCCGACACGCTCATCGTGGGGGCCGACATCGTCATCGAACTCATGGGCGGGATCGAACCGGCGCGCGCGAACATCCTGCAGGCGATCAACTCCGGCGCCGACATCGTGACCGCCAACAAGGCGCTCCTCGCGACCCACGGCCCCGAGCTCTTCGACGCGGCCGATCAGGTCGGCGCCTCCGTCTACTACGAGGCCGCAGCCGCGGGGGCGATCCCCATCATCCGTCCTCTGCGCGACTCGCTCGCGGGTGACCGCGTCCAGCGCATCATGGGCATCGTCAACGGCACGACGAACTACATCCTCGACCGGATGGACACCGAGGGCGCCGAGTTCCTCGACGTCCTCGCCGATGCTCAGGCCCTCGGTTTCGCCGAAGCAGACCCGACGGCCGACGTCGAAGGCTACGACGCGGCTCAGAAGGCCGCGATCCTCGCGAGCCTCGCCTTCCACACGACGGTGCCGCTCGACGCGGTGTACCGCGAGGGCATCACGAAGATCGACAAAGCGATGATGGATGCCGCGCGCCACGCCGGCTACGTCATCAAGCTGCTCGCCGTCTGCGAGCGTCTCATCGCCGCCGACGGGGGTGCCGAGGCGATCTCGGTGCGCGTGTATCCGGCACTCGTGCCGCGCGACCACCCGCTCGCGAGCGTCCACGGTGCGAACAACGCCGTGTTCGTTCAGGCCGAGGCCGCGGGCGACCTCATGTTCTACGGCGCGGGGGCCGGCGGCGTGCAGACCGCTTCGGCCGTGCTCGGCGATGTCGTCTCGGCGGCACGCCGCCACATCGCCGGGGGAGTGGGCGTTGGAGAGTCGACGCGCGCGAATCTGCCCGTCATGCCGATCGGGCACGTCGTGACGCGCTACCAGATCACTCTCGAGGTCGCCGATCAGCCGGGAGTCCTGGCGACGGTCGCCGGCATCCTCAGCGACGGACGCGTCTCGATCGCGACGCTCGAACAGACGGTGAGCGGCGAAGAAGCCGCTGTCGCTCGTCTCGTCATCGGAACGCACAAAGCCAAGGAGCAGGACCTGAGCGAAACCGTCGACCGCCTCGCCGATTCGGGCGTGGTCGAGCGGGTCGTTTCGGTGCTGCGAGTGGAAGGAGACTGAGATGGCTCATGTCTGGCGCGGAGTCCTCCGCGAATACGCCGATCGCCTGGGTGTCACCGACGCCTCGACGGTCGTGACCCTCGGGGAGGGCGGCACGCCGCTCATCCCCGCGCCCGCTCTGTCGCGCCGCACGGGCGCCGACGTCTGGGTCAAGTACGAGGGGATGAACCCCACGGGGTCCTTCAAGGACCGCGGCATGACGGTGGCGCTCTCGCGCGCCGTCGAGCACGGCGCCAAGGCCGTCATCTGCGCATCGACGGGCAACACGTCCGCGTCGGCCGCCGCCTATGCGGCGCACGCGGGCATCACGGCGGCCGTCCTCGTCCCCGAGGGCAAGATCGCGATGGGCAAGCTCTCGCAGGCCGTCGCCCACAACGGCACGCTCATCCAGATCCGCGGGAACTTCGACGACTGCCTCGAGATCGCGCGCGAGCTGGCCGACAACTATCCCGTCCACCTCGTCAACTCGGTCAACCCCGACCGTATCGAGGGGCAGAAGACGGCGGCCTTCGAGATCGTCGAGCAGCTGGGCGACGCGCCCGACTTCCACTTCATCCCCGTCGGGAACGCAGGCAACTACACCGCCTACTCGCGTGGATACGCCGAGGAAGCGGAACGCGGGGTCTCCACGCGCGTTCCGCGCATGTTCGGATTCCAGGCCGAAGGCTCGGCGCCGCTCGTCCGCGGTGAGGTCGTCAAGCATCCCGAGACGGTGGCCTCGGCCATCCGCATCGGCAACCCGGCGTCGTGGGATCTCGCGCTCGAAGCGCGCGATGCGACCGACGGATGGTTCGGCGCGATCGACGACGCGCGCATCCTCGCTGCGCAGAAGCTGCTCGCGGGCGAGGTCGGCGTGTTCGTCGAGCCCGCATCGGCGATCAGCGTCGCGGGCCTCCTCGACCGCGCGGAGGCGGGCATCATCCCCGCCGGTTCGCGCGTCGTGCTGACCGTCACGGGACACGGGTTGAAGGACCCGCAGTGGGCCTTGCGGAACGCCGACGGGACGACCGTCGAGCCCACCGTCGTCGATGCCACGACGTCCGAAGTGGCATCCGTTCTCGACCTCGTCCGCGCGGAGGCGACCGCGTGACACCAGCTGAGCCCGCGTCGAACGCGGGATCCGATCTCGCCGACGCCGCGCGTGTCGTCGAGGGCCGCTCGGTGCTCGTGCGGGTTCCCGCCACGAGCGCCAACCTCGGACCGGGCTTCGACACGCTCGGCCTCGCGCTGAGCCTGTACGACGAACTCGTCGTCACGGCGCTCCCCGACGGCCAGTACGAGATCCTCGTCACGGGCGAAGGCGAAGCGGACGTTCCCCGCGATGCATCGAACCTCGTCGTCTCCACCGTGCGCTTCGCGTTCGAGGCGATGGGCGTGCGCCCCCCGGGGCTGCGGCTCGTCGCCCGGAATGTCATCCCTCACGGACGGGGTCTCGGATCCTCGGGCGCAGCCGTCGTCTCGGGACTCCTCGCGGCGAAGGGGCTCCTGGAGGGCATCGTCGAGATCGACGACGACGCGCTCCTGCGCCTCGCCACCGAACTGGAGGGCCACCCGGACAACGTCGCACCTGCCCTCTTCGGTGGGCTCACGATCGCCTGGATGGATGAGACCGGGCCGCAGCACAAGAAGCTCCTCGTGCATCGCGGTGTCGCTCCGCTGGTCTTCGTCCCCGAGTTCACGATGTCGACGAAGATCGCCCGGAGTCTCCAGCCGCTGCAGGTGCCGCGTGAAGACGCCGTCTTCAACGTCTCGCGTTCCGCCCTCCTCATCGCCGCGCTCACCCAGAGCCCCGAGCTTCTGCTCGCCGCGACGGGCGACCGTCTCCACCAGAACTACCGCGCTCAGGCCATGCCCGCGACCGACCTCCTGGTGCGGTCGCTGCGCGCGGCGGGCTTCGCCGCCGTCGTCTCGGGTGCGGGGCCGAGCGTGCTCGTGCTGGCAGACGGACCCGGCGCACGACTCGCCGCCGTCGAGGTCGCGTCGACCTCATCGGCCGACACTCCTTGGGAAGCGCTCATGCTGGCCGTCGACGTCAAGGGTGGTACAGTGAAGGAGTACGCGGAGGGTTCCACGTAAATCGTGAATCTGGCCTCCGTCGCAATTCTGCGAAACCACCGCACGCTTTTCGTGCCAGACCTCTGAGCATCCGCACTTCCTCCGGGACGCGCGTGAGAGCACCGAAACCGGCACGGACGGCTACACCTCTGTGCCTCCCGGCGTGCGCTCGTGCATATCCATCCGTACTCACAAGGGAGAACTCGTGGAGTCCATCTCCGAGATCCAGACCGACGCATCAACGGACGAGCGCATCGACGCGCCCGAGACCACCGAGGGTGTGACCACCACCGACACCGAGGCGTCGGAGCAGCCCGCTGAGGCCGCTGCCGCTGCCGAAGCCGCAGAACCCGCCGAGGTCGCTGCAGAGCAGGCCGAGGCGCCGGCGTCCGCGGAGCCCGTGGCCGAAGAGCCCGTGGCCGAAGAGGCGCCGCCGACCAAGCCGGTCCGCAAGCGCGCCCCGCGCCGTGCGAAGAGCACGACGACGAAGGCCGCAGAGGCTGCCGCCGCCGCCGAGGCAGCGGAAGCGCCCGCAGTCGACGCGGCTCCCGCCGAGGCAGCAGCTTCGGCCGAGGAAGCCCCCGCGTCGCCGGCCGAAGAGGCTCCCGCAGAGGCTCCCGCAACCGAGACCGCTCCTGTTGCGGACGCAGCGACCGAGGGCGAGACCCCGGCGGAGCAGGACGCCCCGGCCGCTGCAGAAGCAGCCGCGCCGACGGAGACCCCGTCCGCCGAAGCCGCGGAGGGTGCCGACGAGGCGTCGTCCGACGCGTCCGACTCCGACAGCTCGGCTTCCGGCGAGAGCGACGCGCCCGCCGAGGGCACGGGTCGCGGCCGCAGCCGCAGCCGTAGCCGCAGCCGCAACCGGAACGCCCAGGGCGGCGAGGGCAGCAGCAACGCCGGCGGCAACGCCAACAACCGCCAGGCTGCGCAGGGCGGACAGCCCGCACAGGCGCCGCAGCCCGCGGCATCCGATTCCGACGACGACTCGACGTCCGGCAACGGTCGCACGCGCCAGCGCAACAAGCGGCGCGGTCAGACGTCCGGCCCCACCGACGAGTTCGACACCGAGATCGGTGACGACGACGTCCTCATTCCGATCGCGGGCATCCTCGATGTCCTCGACAACTACGCTTTCGTGCGCACGTCGGGCTACCTGCCGGGTGCGAGCGACGTGTACGTCTCCCTCGGCCAGGTCAAGAAGTACAACCTGCGCAAGGGCGACGCCGTCGTCGGATCCATCAAGCAGCCCCGCGAGGGTGAGCAGTCGAGCCGTCAGAAGTACAACGCGCTCGTCAAGGTCGACGCCATCAACGGGCTCTCCGTCGAGGATGCCGCGACCCGTGTCGAGTTCGGTCAGCTCACGCCGCTGTACCCGCAGGATCGCCTGCGCCTCGAGACCGCGCCCGAGAAGCTGACGCAGCGCATCATCGATCTCGTCGCGCCCATCGGCAAGGGTCAGCGCGGCCTCATCGTCGCGCCCCCGAAGGCAGGCAAGACGATCGTGCTGCAGCAGATCGCGAACGCCATCGCGACCAACAACCCCGAGGTCCACCTCATGGTCGTGCTGGTCGACGAGCGTCCCGAAGAGGTCACCGACATGCAGCGCACGGTCAAGGGCGAGGTCATCGCGTCGACCTTCGACCGTCCCGCGGAAGACCACACGACCGTCGCCGAGCTCGCGATCGAGCGCGCGAAGCGCCTCGTCGAGCTGGGCCGCGACGTCGTCGTGCTGCTCGACTCGATCACGCGCCTCGGACGCGCCTACAACATCTCGGCGCCGACCTCTGGCCGCGTGCTGTCGGGTGGCGTCGACGCGTCGGCGCTCTACCCGCCCAAGCGGTTCTTCGGCGCAGCGCGCAACATCGAGAACGGCGGATCCCTCACGATCCTCGCCACGGCCCTCGTCGAGACGGGGTCCAAGATGGACGAGGTCATCTTCGAGGAGTTCAAGGGCACGGGTAACAGCGAACTCCGTCTGTCACGCCAGCTCGCCGACAAGCGCATCTTCCCCGCCGTCGACGTGAACGCCTCATCGACGCGTCGCGAGGAGATGCTCCTGTCCTCCGACGAGGTCAAGATCACGTGGAAGCTGCGTCGCGCCCTGGCGGGACTCGACACGCAGCAGGCGCTGGAAGTCGTCCTCGGCAAGCTCAAGGAGACGCAGTCCAACGTCGAGTTCCTCGTGCAGATGCAGAAGTCGATCCCGGCGCCCGCGAACGGGCACGGCGGTGGCCACAGCCACGCGAACGACAACAGCATCCGCTGACCCGGCATGTTCGAGTCGGTCAAAGGACTGATCGAGGAGCACCGCGCCGTCCAGGAGGAACTCTCCGATCCGGCGGTGCACGCCGATCCGGCGCGCGCGAAGCGCGTGAACCGGCGCTACGCCGAGCTCTCGCGCATCGTCAAGGCGTACGAGGACTGGCTCGCGGCATCCGATGATCTGGATGCCGCGCGCGAGCTCGCGCGCGAGGACGACGCGTTCGCCGAAGAGGTCCCGACGCTTGAGGAGCACCTGGCGACGGCGCAGGAGCGCCTGCGGCGTCTGCTCATCCCGCGGGATCCCGACGATGCACGCGACGTCATCATGGAGATCAAGCAGGGCGAAGGCGGCGCGGAGTCGGCGCTCTTCGCGGCGGACCTTCTGCGGATGTACATCCAGTACGCCGCCTCGAAGGGCTGGAAGACCGAGCTCCTCGAGCGCAACGAGTCGGATCTCGGCGGCTACAAGGACGTGCAGGTCGCCATCAAGGGCAGTTCGACCGACCCCGCGCAGGGCGTGTGGGCGCACTTGAAGTATGAGGGCGGTGTCCACCGCGTGCAGCGCGTTCCTGCGACCGAGTCGCAGGGCCGCATCCACACGTCCACGACAGGCGTGCTCGTGTTCCCCGAGGTCGACGAGCCCGAAGAGATCCACATCGACCCGAACGACCTGAAGATCGATGTCTTCCGGTCGTCGGGTCCGGGTGGGCAGTCGGTGAACACGACGGACTCCGCCGTGCGCATCACGCACGTCCCGACCGGGATCGTCGTGTCGATGCAGAACGAGAAGTCGCAGCTGCAGAACCGTGAGGCGGGGATGCGCGTTCTGCGCGCTCGGCTCCTCGCGAAGCAGCAGGAGGAACTGGACGCCGCGGCATCCGATGTTCGCAAGTCGCAGATCCGCGGCATGGACCGCTCGGAGCGCATCCGCACGTACAACTTCCCTGAGAACCGCATCGCGGACCACCGCACGGGATTCAAGGCCTACAACCTCGACCAGGTCATGGACGGCGCACTGGACCCCCTCGTCGAGTCGGCCATCGCCGCCGACGAGGAGGCGCGCCTCGCCGCCCTCGCCACCGACGCCTGACCCCGCACGCTTTCTTCCCTCCCTCCCCACCGACTTGTCGTATATGTCGCCTGCGCGGCGCGATTCCACGGCATTTACGACAAGTGGATGGTGCGGGACGGCGCGACGCGGCGGAGGCTGTGGAAAAGTCACTCCATGAGGGTGGCGAGCGTGGCACAGTCGCCGGGTGGACGACAACTTCGATGCGCGCGCGGCGTTCTCCGTGTCTCGGGCGAGGCTGAACGGGTTCCGTCGCGCACAGATCGACTCGCGGACGCTCGACAGACCGTTCCATGGACTCCGGGCGGCACCAATCTCGTCGTTCGACGACCGCGACCCTGCGAGAGCGATGAACGAGCTCATCACGCTGCGTGCTCGTCAGTTCAGCGCGCACATGCATGCGGGTGAGTTCTTCTCCCACGCGACGGCGGCGATTCTCTGGGGGATCCCGCTGCCGCGCCAGCGGACGTCGTCCGTTCATGTCTCGGTGTGCGCGCCGAGTCGTGCGCCGAGGGGCCGGGGCGTCACCGGGCACCAACTAAGGCCCGGCTCGTTTCAGACGACGTCGGATCCACGGTTCGCCCTCGCAGTCACAGACCCTCCTTCGACATGGGCTCTGCTCGGGGCTGTGCTGCGGCATCCCTACGATCTGATCGCGGCAGCGGATGCCATCGTCCGCGTCGATCGGCTGCCCGGCCCGTCCGGTCGGGTGCTTCACGCTGCCATGGCCACGATCGGCGATCTGGATGCCGCGGTCCCGGCGGGCCGGCGCGGGGTGAGGGCGCTGC
The DNA here is from genome assembly GCF_006715145.1 of Microbacterium sp. SLBN-146. Taxonomy (NCBI): domain Bacteria; kingdom Bacillati; phylum Actinomycetota; class Actinomycetes; order Micrococcales; family Microbacteriaceae; genus Microbacterium; species Microbacterium sp. SLBN-146. The sequence continues at coordinate 3,361,975 of NZ_VFMR01000001.1, read as the reverse complement.
GCGAGGCGCTCCCGCGAGTCCGCGTCGGTTCGGCGTCCAGGATGGAGACGTGGGTCCGGTTGACACTTGTCGACGGCGGGCTGCCGGAGCCTCAGCTCGACACCGACGTCTACGACGAGCGGGGACAATTCCTCGGGTGTGTCGACCTTGCCTATCCCGCGTTCCGTGTGGCCATCGAGTATGAAGGCGATCACCACCGGACGGACGCCGCGCAATGGCATCGCGACATCGTCAAACACGACGACATGGTGCGCGCGGGATGGCGCGTGATCAGGGTGACCCGCCAGCAGCTCTTCTCCACACCATCGGCGTTGGTCGCTCGTGTCGCCGAAGCGCTGCGCGTCGCCGGTTAGGCGCTCAGCATCCACTTGTCGTATATGCCGCGCAAACCCCCTCGGGGCACGACATATACGACAACTCGATAGACAAGTGAAGGGATGCCGGCAGCGGTACGCTCGGGGCGTGATCACGTTCCTCATCCGCGCGGCCATCTTCGTCGTGTCGGCGGCGCTCGGACTCATCGCGGCCGACCTCATCCTGCCGGGCTTCTACCTCCACTGGAACGACTGGTGGGGGTTCGTCCTCGCCGTCGTGATCTTCGCCGTCCTGCAGAGCGTTCTCGCGCCGTGGCTGTTCAAGATCACGCGGCGTCACGCCAATGCGCTCATCGGCGGCATCGGCCTGGTGTCGACGTTCGTCGCTCTGCTCATCGCGGTCGTCGTGCCGCGCGCGGGCATCGGCATCGATGGCCCCGTCGCCTGGATCATCGGCACGCTCATCGTGTGGCTCGTCACGGCGCTCGCGACATGGCTCCTGCCGCCTCTGTTCATCAAGAAGCGGGTCGCCGACCGTCGCTCGTGACGGATGACGAGGCATCCACGTGCGTGCTAGATGACGTACTCCGGGGCCGTGAGGATCGCCCGGGTGTCTTCGCCCGCACGACGTGAACGCGGCTTGGCGGGAACGCCCACGAGGACGCTGTCGGCGGGGGCGTCCTTCGTCACGACGGCGTTCGCCCCGACGAGCGAGTGTGCACCGATCCTGATCGGGCCGAGGATCTTCGCTCCCGCACCCACGGCGACGCCGTCTTCGAGGGTGGGGTGGCGCTTGCCGCCGTCGCGCTGACGTCCGCCGAGGGTGACACCGTGGTAAAGCATGACGTCGTCACCGATCTCTGCCGTCTCGCCGATGACGACGCCCATGCCGTGGTCGATGAAGAAGCGCCGGCCGATGATGGCACCCGGGTGGATCTCGACGCCCGTGAGCCACCGCGTCACCTGCGATCCGGCGCGCGCGGGGAAGCGCAGGCCGCGCACCCAGAGCGCGTGCCATGCGCGGTGGGCCCAGATCGCGTGCAGCCCGGGATAGAGCAGAGCGATCTCGAGCCCGCCGCGCGCCGCGGGGTCGCGCAGTCTCGCTGCGGCGATGTCTTCGCGGATCCGCGACCACGCCGACATGTCAGTCCTCGGAGAGGTTCTCGTACAGCGCTGTCGACAGGTAGCGCTCCCCGAACGAGGGGATGATGACGACGATGGTCTTTCCCGCAGCCTCGGGCCGCTTCGCGATCTCGAGCGCTGCCCAGATCGCCGCGCCGCTGGACATGCCCACGAGGATGCCGTCCTTCGTGGCGGTCTCGCGCGCGAGGCGGATGGCGTCGTCGAACTCGACGTCGATGACCTCGTCGAGCACGTCGCGGTCGAGCACGGCGGGGACGAAGTTGGGTCCGATGCCCTGGATCTTGTGCGGTCCGGGGTGACCCTTCGTGAGGATGGGGGAGTCGGACGGCTCGACGCCGACGACCTTCACGCCCGGGATCCGCTCCTTGAGGACCTGACCGACGCCCGTCACGGTGCCGGCGGTGCCGATCCCGGCGACGAAGTAGTCGACCTTCCCGTCCGTGTCGCGCAGGATCTCCTCGGCGGTCGTCCGCCGGTGGATCGCCGGGTTCGCCTCGTTCTCGAACTGCCGCGCCCAGACGGCGCCGGGGGTCTCGGCGACGATGCGCTTGGCCTCGTCGACGGCGTGCGACATGCCCTTCGTCGGGTCGGTCAGGACGAGTTCGGCACCGAACGCCTTGAGGAGCGTCCGGCGCTCCTTCGACATGGACGCCGGCATCGTGAGGATGACGCGGTAGCCGCGCGCGGCGCCCACCATCGCGAGCGCGATTCCCGTGTTCCCGCTCGTGGACTCCACGATCGTGCCACCGGGGAGGAGTTCGCCGGATGCCTCGGCGGCATCGACGATCGCGATACCGAGGCGGTCCTTGACGCTCCCCGCGGGGTTGTAGAACTCCAGCTTCGCCAGGATCGTCGCGTCGACGCCCTCGGCGACGCGGTTCAGCTTGACCAGCGGCGTGTCGCCGAAAGCGGTCGTGATGTCGGGATGGATGCCGGGCATGTCGGGCCTTTCGGGGGATGAGCGAGCCGGGATCCAGCCTAGGGGAGCCACCCGACGGTCGGCCGAGTATGACGACGGCGCTAGGCTGGACGCCGCTCATGACGCCTACCGAACCGCTCTCCGCCGCTCTCCGCCGCGCCGCCGAGACACTCGCACGAGCAGGAGTGCCCGATCCCGTCGTCGACGCCGAGCTTCTCGCTGCCCACGTCCTCTCGACGGGGCGTGGGTCGATTCAGGCGGCTCTCGTACGCGGTGACGGCATCGAGCCCGCGGATGCCGCGATGTTCGACGACCTCGTCGCCCGCCGTGCGACGCGTGTTCCGCTCCAGCACCTCACGGGTACGGCGCCCTTCCGTCACCTCGAGCTGAGTGTGGGGCCGGGGGTCTTCGTGCCGCGGCCTGAGACCGAGATCGTCGCGCAGTTGGCGATCGACGCGCTGCGGGCCGCGGCATCCCCTGCTCCCATCGCCGTCGACCTCGGGACGGGGAGCGGCGCGATCGCCCTGTCGCTCGCGACAGAGGTGCCGCACGCGCAGGTGCACGCCGCGGAGAACTCGGTCGACGCCTTTCTCTGGACGAAGGAGAACTTCGCTCGGTTCGGCGCCGACAACGCGCGCCTCGCCTTCGTCGATCTGGCCGACGCGTTCCCTGAGCTCGACGGCATGGTCTCGGTCGTCGTGTCCAATCCGCCGTACGTTCCGGATGCCGCGATCCCGCGTGACCCCGAGGTGCGCTTCTTCGATCCGCCGGCCGCCCTCTACGGCGGTGCGGACGGCCTCGACGTCGTCCGTACGCTGAGCCGGGTCGGGCTCCGGCTCGCGCATCCGGGCGGGATCATCGTCATCGAGCACGGGGAGTGGCAGGGCGAACCGATCCGTGAGCTTCTCTCGGCGGACGGATGGCGCGCGGCCGCGACGCATCCCGACTTGACGATGCGCGACCGCGCGACGACGGCCATCCGGCCCTGACGCAAGGAACTGCGGGTCAGCGCCCGTAGACTGGGCCGGTCATGTCCTCCCTCTTCGACTGCCGCGACGAGTCGCAGCTGCTGCCGGGGTTGCGCGAAGCCCGTCGCGCCATCGCCCGCGGCGACCTCGTCGTCCTGCCCACCGACACCGTCTACGGCATCGCGGCCGATGCCTTCAATGCGGAAGCCGTCCAGAACCTGCTCGACACGAAGGGTCGCGGACGCCAGTCGCCGCCCCCCGTGCTGGTTCCGGGCGTCAATACGCTGCGCGCCCTCGCCGCGGAGATCCCCGAGCCTGTCGAGCGCCTCATCGAGGAGTTCTGGCCGGGGGGCCTCACGATCGTGCTGCCCGCCCAGCCATCCCTCTCGTGGGACCTGGGCGAGACTCACGGCACGGTCGCCGTCCGCATGCCGGCGAACCGCTTCGCGCTCGAGCTGCTCGAAGACACGGGTCCGCTCGCCGTCTCGAGCGCCAACCTCACGGGAATGTCCGCGTCCGTCCTCATCGACGAGGCGCAGCAGTACCTCGGCGACGCCGTCTCGGTCTATCTCGACGGCGGTCCATCCGACACCGGCATCTCGTCGACGATCGTGGATGCCACGACTCTCGTCGGCGGCGAGACCCCCATCGTCCGTGTGCTGCGGGAGGGAGCCATCACGCGCGACCAGCTGCGCGAGGTGCTCGGCGATCTCCTCGAGCCCGATCCCGGTGCAGAATCCGACCACACTGCTCAGCCCGGTGCCGATGCTGAGCCCAGTACCGATGCTGAGCCCGGTGCCGAACCAGAACCCGCAGTCGGAGGCGAGGACGCCGTGTCGTCCGACGGGCGCGCGTGAAGCAGTACATCTTCACGATCATCCTGACGGCGGCACTCACCTTCGTGCTGACGTGGGTGGTCTGGCGGTTGAGCCTGCGATACAAGCTGTATCCCGGCATCCGCGAGCGCGACGTGCACAAGAACCCGACGCCGCGGCTCGGGGGAGTCGCGATGTTCCTCGGTGTCGCGACGGCCGTCCTGCTATCAGCACCGAATCCCTTCTTCTCCCTCATCTGGGCACAGCCGGAGCGCGTCTGGGCGATCCTCGGTGCGACGCTCCTCATCGTCGTCGTGGGGGTCCTCGACGACCTGTGGGATCTGGACTGGCTCATCAAGCTCGGCGCGCAGTTCCTTGCGGCGGGGATCATCGCGTGGTTCGGGGGACTGCAGATCTACGCGCTGCCGATCGGCGGCATCACGGTCTGGTCGAGCTGGGTGAGCGTGACCCTGACGGTCTTCGCGATCGTCGTCGTCATGAACGCCGTCAACTTCATCGACGGCCTCGACGGGCTGGTGGCCGGAGTCTGCCTCATCGCCAACGTCGTCTTCTTCGCGTACTCGTACCTCTTCTCGCGTGACACGGGCGCGAGCACGTACTTCAACCTCGCGTCCTTCATCGCTGCCGTTCTGATCGGTGCGTGCATCGGGTTCCTCCCGCTCAACTGGAGTCCCGCGAAGCTCTTCATGGGAGACTCCGGCGCGCTCATGCTCGGGCTCCTCATGGCGACGTCGGCGATCGCGATCACGGGCAACATCCCGCCCGCCCTCGTGGACGACAACGACTCGTTCGGCCGCTCGCAGCTCCTCGGTGCCTTCATCCCGATCCTGCTGCCGATCGTCGTCGTCCTGCTGCCGCTTCTCGACTTCGGACTCGCGGTCATCCGCAGAGTCGGTGCGGGGAAGTCCCCGTTCTCGCCCGACCGCAAGCACCTTCACCACCGGATGCTGGACATGGGCCACTCCGATCGCGACGCCGTGCTGATCTTCTACGCGTGGACGGCGGTCGTCAGCCTCGCGTTCCTCCTGATGTACATCGGAACGCAGTCCGACTGGCCGGGGGAGTACCTCATCGGTGTCGCCTTCGGCGTCGTCGGCGTCGCGATCTGCCTCGTCCTCACCTTCCTGCCGTCGCGACGACGCGCGGCATCCGACCTGCTTCCCGCCCCACCGCACGTCCAGGAGGACGCCCGATGAGCCCCAGTCCCGTTTCCAGCACGCCGATCCTCCGAACGACACTGCTGTGGTCCGCCGGCGCGACGGCGGTGCTCGCGCTCGCCGGTGCGCTCATCGGCTACGTCGCGGCGGGCCCGGAGGGGCTCTGGAGCGCACTGGCCGGCGTCGTCCTCGCGGCGGTCTTCCTGGCGATCACGGGTCTCAGCATCCTGATCGCGAACCGCTGGTACGGCGATGACCTGTACGTCCCCGTCTTCTTCGGCATCGTCATGGGCGCCTGGATCCTCAAGTTCATCGTCTTCATCGCGGTGCTCGTGATCCTGCGCGGACAGCCCTGGATCAACCCCGTCGTCTTCTTCATCGCGATCGTGGCGGGCATCGTCGTGTCGCTCCTCATCGATGTCGTCGTCATGCTCCGGATGCGCATTCCGCACGTCAGCGACACGACGCTGCCGACCGTCGCACCCGACGACGACGCCCCTCGGCAGGGACCGGCGGACTCAGGTGGTCCTAAGGTTTGATAGGCTGAATTCTGCGCCCGCCCCGCTCGCTTGCGAGCACTTGCGGATGACGCTCATCGACCATCGTCGCAACGGTCCCCGACCAATGCCCCGAAGCTGGAGCCAGCGCTGTTTACTCAAGCTGCGACCCTGATCGCCAATGCCGCCGCCGAAGACGGGGGCGAATTCCACGCTCCCTCGATCGCGGAATTCTTCCCTGAGGCGATCTTCACGATCGGCTGGTTCGAGTTCAACCGGATCCACATGATCCAGTTGCTCGCGACGCTCGCGGTGGTCCTCATCTTCTGGCTCGGCACGCGCCGCATGAGGGTCGTGCCCGGCCGCTTCCAGAGCCTCGTCGAGATGGGCCTGGACTTCGTCCGCGTGAACATCGCGCACGACCTCCTCGGCAAGAAGGACGGCGACCGGTTCCTGCCGATCCTCACGACCATCTTCTTCATGGTCCTGTTCATGAACATCACGGGCATCATCCCCGGCTTGAACATCGCGGGAACGAGCATCATCGCCGTGCCGTTGCTTCTCGCCGTCGTGAGCTACGTCACGTTCATTTACGCAGGCCTGAAGAAGAGCCCGAAGAACTTCTTCAAGAACTCGCTCTTCCCCTCGGGCGTCCCGTGGCCCATCTACATCATCGTGACGCCGATCGAACTCATCTCGACGTTCGTCATCCGGCCTGTCACGCTGACCCTCCGACTCCTCATGAACATGATGGTCGGCCACCTCCTGCTCGTCCTGTTCTTCGCGGCGACGCAGTTCTTCCTCTTCGATCTCGGAGGCTGGTGGTCGGCTCTCGCCGCCGGAAGCCTCGCGTTCGGCTTCGCCTTCACGCTCTTCGAGATCCTGGTATCCGTTCTCCAGGCTTACGTCTTCGCCCTCCTCACCGCGGTCTACATCCAGCTCGCGGTCGCAGAAGAGCACTGATAAACGCGGGACGGCCCTGCACCCAAACCCCAGGGCCGCCCTCAACCGAAAGGAAAACCCCCGTGGACGCAACTACGGTTCTCGCCCAGGTCTCTGGCTCCATCGCGACGGTGGGCTACGGCCTCGCCGCGATCGGTCCCGCCATCGGTGTGGGCATCGTCGTCGGCAAGACGATCGAGGGCGTCGCTCGCCAGCCCGAGCTCGCCGGTCGCCTGCAGGTCCTCATGTGGATCGGTATCGCCTTCACCGAGGCGCTCGCCTTCATCGGCATCGCGACCGCCTTCATCTTCGGCTTCTGATCACTCACTCTCGACCTAAGGAGACAGGATGCTGAACGCTCTTGTCGCGTACGCCGCGGAAGAAGGGGAGTCTTACAATCCCCTCTTCCCCGCGGCGTACGACATCATCTGGTCGGCGGTCTGCTTCGTCGTCATCCTGTTCGTGTTCTGGAAGGTCGCCCTTCCGCGCATGAAGAAGTTGCTCGACGAGCGCGGTGCGGCGATCGAGGGGAACATCGCGAAGGCCGACGAGGCGCAGCGCAAGGCCGAGGCCGCGCTCGCCGAGTACACGGCCCAGCTCGCCGATGCCCGCAAGGAAGCCGGAACGATCCGCGACGCGGCTCGTGAAGACGGCAAGAAGATCATCGCCGAGGCGAAGGACGCCGCGACGGCCGAGGCCGCTCGCGTGACGGCATCCGCGCACGCGCAGATCGAGGCGGAGCGCCAGACCGCTCTCGTGTCGCTCCGCAGCGAGGTCGGATCGCTCGCACTCGACCTCGCCGGCGGCGTGATCGGTGAGCGGCTCTCCGACGACGCGAAGGCTCAGGCCGTCGTCGATCGCTTCCTCGCAGACCTCGAGGCCTCCGAAGGAGCCAAGGCGTAATGGGCAGCGCGACCACTCAGGCCCTCGCGGCGACGACGGCGGCGCTCGGCGCCGCGTCGGGTGTCGACCTCGCCGTCGCCCGCGAGCTCTTCGCCGCGGCGCGGGCCGTGGGCGACTCGTCGCAGCTGAGCGGCGCGCTCGCCGATTCCGCTGCGGCACCCGCCGCACGGCGCAAGGTCGTCTCCGATGTCTTCAGCTCGGCGTTCTCGCCGGCGACGACGTCGCTCCTGTCGACCGTCGTGGATCAGCGCTGGTCGTCGGCGTCCGATCTTGTCGAGGGCATCGAGGAGCTCGCCGTGCGGGCTGCCGCGACCGCCGAGCCGAACGCCGACGTCGAGAGCGAACTGTTCCGCTTCTCGCGGATGGTCGCCGCCAACCCGGAGCTCGAGCTTGCGCTGGGCAGCCGTCTCGGCGACTCCGCCGCGAAGGGCGCGCTCGTCGAGAAGCTCCTCGCGGGCCGCACGAGCGACGCGACGACGCTCATCGCGGCGTCGCTCGTTCAGCTCTCGCGGGAGCGTCGTGTGCGTCAGGTCCTCGGACGGGCTCAGCAGCTCGTGGCTGACCAGCGCGGCCGCACCGTCGCGATGGTGACGACGGCCGTGCCGCTCAGCGACGCGCAGATCACCCGCCTCACGGCGGCGCTCTCCCAGCGCTACGGCACCGCCGTCGCGATCAACACCGTCATCGATCGGTCCGTCGTGGGAGGCCTGCGCGTGCAGATCGCCGACGACGTCATCGACGCGAGCGTGTCGTCCCGTCTGGCCGACCTCCGCCAGCGACTCGCCGGATAACAGACTTCCCACCTCGCTCCAGCAGGAGCGCGGCGGAGATTTCGGGGCCGAGGCCCCATGAACGAAGGAAGACAATGGCAGAACTGTCAATCAGCCCCGACGTCATCCGTGACGCGCTGAAGGACTTCGTCGCCGCGTACGAGCCCACGGGCGCTGCGGCGACGGAGGTCGGCACGGTCATCGACGCCGCAGACGGCATCGCACACGTCGAGGGTCTCCCCGGCGTCATGGCCAACGAGCTCGTGACCTTCGCAGACGGCACGCTCGGCCTGGCTCAGAACCTCGACGAGCACGAGATCGGTGTCGTCGTCCTCGGTGAGTTCTCCGGCATCGAGGCCGGCATGCAGGTCACCCGCACGGGCGAGGTCCTCTCGGTCCCCGTCGGCGACGGCTACCTCGGACGCGTCGTCGACCCGCTCGGCAACCCGATCGACGGACTCGGCTCGATCTCTCCCCTCGACGGTCGTCGTGCCCTCGAGCTGCAGGCGCCGGGCGTCATGCAGCGCAAGAGCGTCCACGAGCCCCTCCAGACGGGCATCAAGGCCATCGACGCCATGATCCCGGTCGGCCGCGGACAGCGTCAGCTCATCATCGGCGACCGCCAGACGGGCAAGACGGCGATCGCGATCGACACGATCATCAACCAGAAGGCCAACTGGGAGTCGGGCGACGCGACGAAGCAGGTGCGCTGCATCTACGTCGCCATCGGCCAGAAGGGCTCGACGATCGCGTCGGTCAAGGGCGCGCTCGAAGACGCCGGTGCAATGGAGTACACGACGATCGTCGCCGCTCCGGCATCCGACCCCGCCGGCTTCAAGTACCTCGCCCCCTACACGGGCTCGGCCATCGGCCAGCACTGGATGTACGACGGCAAGCACGTCCTGATCATCTTCGACGACCTGTCGAAGCAGGCCGAGGCCTACCGCGCCGTGTCGCTCCTCCTCCGTCGCCCGCCGGGCCGCGAGGCGTACCCCGGTGATGTCTTCTACCTGCACTCGCGTCTGCTCGAGCGTTGCGCGAAGCTGTCCGACGAGCTCGGCGCGGGTTCGATGACGGGTCTGCCCATCATCGAGACGAAGGCCAACGACGTCTCGGCCTACATCCCGACGAACGTGATCTCGATCACCGACGGCCAGATCTTCCTGCAGTCCGACCTCTTCAACGCCAACCAGCGTCCCGCGGTCGACGTCGGTATCTCGGTCTCGCGCGTCGGCGGTGACGCCCAGGTCAAGTCGATCAAGAAGGTGTCTGGAACGCTCAAGCTCGAGCTCGCTCAGTACCGCTCGCTCGAGGCGTTCGCGATGTTCGCGAGCGACCTGGATGCCGCGTCGCGTCGTCAGCTGGCTCGTGGCGCTCGCCTGACCGAGCTCCTCAAGCAGCCGCAGTACGACCCGTACCCCGTCGAGGCGCAGGTCGTTTCGATCTGGGCCGGTACGAACGGCAAGCTCGACACGATCGAGGTCGAGGATGTGCTCGCCTTCGAGCGCGAGCTCATCGACTACCTCCGTCGCAACACGTCGATCCTCGACACGCTCCGCGAGACGAACGTCCTCGACGACGCCACCGCTGCAGAGCTCGCGAAGAAGACCGACGAGTTCATCCTCGAGTTCCAGTCCGGCAAGGGTCAGGCGATCGGCAAGCCCGGACACGAAGAGGTCGCGGCAGCCGAGGCTGAAGACGTGAACCAGGAGAAGATCGTCAAGGGCCGCCGCTAAGGCGGTCGAGGGCACACACCATGGGCGCACAACTGCGGGTCTACAAGCAGAAGATCAGTTCTGCTCAGACGACCAAGAAGATCACGAAGGCGATGGAGCTCATCGCGGCTTCGCGAATCCAGAAGGCGATGGCGCGCGTCCGCGCCTCCTCGCCCTTTGCGCGAGCCGTGACCCGGGCCGTCTCCGCCGTGTCGACGCACTCCAACATCGACCACCCGCTCACCACGGAACGCGAGACGATCCGTCGCTCCGCGATCGTGATCTTCTCGTCCGACCGCGGACTTGCCGGCGCGTTCAACTCCCAGATCCTGCGAGAGGGACTCGAACTCGCCGAGCTCGTGCGCAGTCAGGGCAAGGAGCCGGTGTTCTACCTCGTCGGACGGAAGGCCGTCGGCTACTTCCAGTTCCGTCGCATGGAGGCCGCGGCGGAGTGGACGGGTGACACCGACACGCCGCACTTCACGACGGCCGAGGAGATCGCGGCGACGCTCATCGACGCGTACGACCGCGGCGGCGACGACGGCGGCGTCGATGAGATCAACCTCGTCTACAACCGCTTCGTCAGCATGATGACGCAGTCTCCCGAGACTGTTCGCCTGCTTCCCCTGGAGGTCGTCGAGGCCGAGGAATCGACGGGACCCGCTCAGGTGTATCCGCTCTACGAGTTCGAACCGGATGCCGGCGTCGTGCTCGATGCGCTCCTGCCTGTCTACATCCAGAGCCGTGTCTTCAACGCTCTCCTGCAGTCGTCTGCTGCGAAGCACGCTGCGACGCAGAAGGCGATGAAGTCCGCCAGCGACAACGCCGACAAGCTCATCACCGACTACACCCGCCTGCGCAACAACGCGCGCCAGGCCGAGATCACGCAGCAGATCGCCGAGATCGTCGGCGGCGCGGATGCTCTGTCATCCAGCAAATAGACCATACGAAAGAGAAGAAGCCATGAGCCTCACCGCAGAGAAGACCGCCACGTCGGTCGGCCGCGTCGCGCGCGTCACGGGCCCGGTCGTCGACATCGAGTTCCCCCACGACTCGATCCCCGAGATCTACAACGCCCTCAAGACGACGATCACGATCGAAGGCGAGTCCACCGAGATCACGCTCGAGGTCGCTCAGCACCTCGGCGACGACCTCGTCCGTGCGATCTCCCTGAAGCCCACCGACGGCATGGTCCGCGGCCAGGAAGTGCGCAACACCGGCGGCCCCATCACGGTCCCCGTCGGCGACGTCACCAAGGGCAAGGTCTTCAACGTCACGGGAGACATCCTCAACGGCGCACCGGGCGAGACCGTCGAGGTCACGGAGCGCTGGGGGATCCACCGCCAGGCGCCGAGCTTCGACCTGCTCGAGTCGAAGACCCAGATGTTCGAGACCGGCATCAAGGTCATCGACCTGCTGACCCCGTACGTGCAGGGTGGAAAGATCGGCCTCTTCGGCGGTGCAGGTGTCGGCAAGACCGTCCTCATCCAGGAGATGATCCAGCGCGTCGCGCAGGACCACGGTGGTGTCTCGGTGTTCGCCGGTGTCGGCGAGCGCACTCGTGAGGGCAACGACCTCATCCACGAGATGGAGGAAGCGGGTGTCTTCGACAAGACCGCACTCGTCTTCGGCCAGATGGACGAGCCGCCGGGAACGCGTCTTCGCGTGGCCCTGTCGGCACTGACGATGGCGGAGTACTTCCGCGACGTGCAGAAGCAGGACGTGCTCCTCTTCATCGACAACATCTTCCGCTTCACGCAGGCCGGTTCCGAGGTTTCGACGCTGCTGGGCCGCATGCCCTCTGCCGTGGGATACCAGCCGAACCTCGCCGACGAGATGGGTATCCTCCAGGAGCGCATCACCTCGACGCGCGGACACTCCATCACGTCGCTCCAGGCGATCTACGTCCCCGCCGACGACTACACCGACCCGGCTCCCGCAACGACCTTCGCGCACCTCGACGCCACGACGGAGCTTTCGCGTGAGATCGCGTCGAAGGGTCTGTACCCCGCGGTCGACCCGCTCGCCTCGACGAGTCGTATCCTCGACCCGCGCTACATCGGTGCCGACCACTACCGTGTCGCGACAGCGGTGAAGCAGATCCTGCAGAAGAACAAGGAACTCCAGGAGATCATCGCGATCCTCGGTGTCGACGAGCTCTCCGAGGAGGACAAGATCGTCGTGTCGCGTGCACGTCGCATCCAGCAGTTCCTCTCGCAGAACACCTACATGGCCAAGAAGTTCACGGGTGTCGAAGGGTCGACGGTGCCCATCAAGGAGACCATCGAATCGTTCGACGCCATCGTGAAGGGCGACTTCGACCACGTGGCCGAGCAGGCCTTCTTCAACGTCGGCGGTATCGGCGACGTTGAGGCGAAGTGGGCGCAGATCCAGAAGGAGAACGCCTGATCATGGCGCTCAAGGTGAGTCTCGTATCTGCCGATGCGGAGGTCTGGTCGGGAGAGGCGTCGATCGTCATCGCGAAGACCGTGCTCGGCGAGATCGGCTTCATGCCCGGGCACGAGCCGGTGCTCGCGATCCTGGCCGAAGGCCAGGTGCGGATCACCGAGACCTCCGGCACGAAGATCGTCGCGAATGCGCAGGACGGATTCCTCTCCATGGAGGGGAACGAACTGACGATCGTGGCCGGAAACGCCGCGCTCATCTCCTGACATCGACATATCACGAACGCCGCCCGGTCCGCCGGGCGGCGTTCGCGTTCGGGGCCTGTCCATGCTGATCCTCCTTCCTCCCTCCGAGACCAAGCGTCCGGGCGGAACCTCGGCGCCGCTCGATATCGACGGGCTCGCCTATCCGTCCCTCGCACCCGCGCGCCAGCGCGTCGTGGATGCTCTCGTGGAGCTTGCACACGACGTCGATGCCGCCGCGCGCGTCCTCAAGCTGAGTGAGCGCCAGCGCATCGAAGTGGCAGACAACGCCGCTCTCCGCTCCTCGCCCACCATGCCGGCGGTCGACCGGTACACCGGGGTCCTGTACGACGCGCTCGGCGCAGACACGCTGGACTCCTCCGCTCGCCGATGGCTCGGTCGCCATGTCGCGATCCACTCGGCGCCCCTCGGACCGGTGAGTGCTCTCGATCCTCTCCCCGCCTATCGCCTCGGCGCGTCGACGACGCTTCCAGGGCTCCAGAATCCGCGCCGGCTCTGGGCTGCTGCCGTTTCGCACGCGATCGAACAGAGCGGCGTGCGCTTCGTGCTCGATCTGCGCTCGGAGGCCTACGAGCGTCTCGGCCCCGTGCCTACCTCTGTCGCCTCGACCTACGTGCGCATCGTCACGGAGACCGACGACGGAACGGCGCGGGCCCTCAACCACTTCAATAAGCACGCCAAGGGTGCGCTCGTGCGCCGCCTCGCGATCGAACGGCCGCGCGTGACGTCGCGTCGCAGCTTCGCGGAGTGGGCTCGCTCAGCCGATATCCGTGTCGCAGACGGAGCCCCCGGCGAGCTCCAGCTCTTCGTCTGACATCAGCGCCGAGTGTTCTCCGCCGTGCGTTCGGTGTTCTCGGCGATCGCGATGAGTGCGACGACGCCCTCGATGACGAATCGCAGCGCGATGATCGCCAGCAAGGTGATGACGGGGACCAGGACGAGGGTCGCGACGATGAGCGAGATGCCGGCGCCGAGATTGAACCACAGGGCGGCGACCCCCTGCACGAGTCCGCCGACCAGATAGACGACGAACCCGATGCCGATTGCGATGAGCCCGACGAGGTAGAACACGCTCGCGAGCCGGCGCGTGATGAACGTGCGGAACGACAGGTCGAACAGGGCACGGAAGAAGCCGCGCCCTACGTCGGAAGGTTCGCCTGCGAGGCCGTTCGGCACACCCGTGTCGTCCGGGTCGGTCGCGGGGTCATACCCATCGCGGTGCGCCGTGCGGGCATCCGATGTTTCGCGAGCCACGTCGGCCGCGGGGCGCGGGGGGAGCGGGGGAGGTGTCGATATGGGCTCGCTCATGGGCGTGTCCTTCCGGGTGGCGAGGGTGCGGGGTCAGGCTATCCACTCCGGACCGCGGACGACACACGTGACATGCGGATGCCGCGAAGGCCCCGTCATCGCTAGCATGGCGTCGCGGGCCATCGTCCCGCCGGCGCGGTCTGCGCCGAACTCATGGTGGGAAGGCCGATCATGTCCGATTACGACTACGGGTACGGCGGGCTGGTAGCCCTCTACCTCGTTCTGTTGCCGATCCTGTTCATCCTCTCGATCATCGGCTACGTCATCGCGTCGTTCTTCTTGATGAAGATCTTCGAGAAGGCCGGTGTGCAGGGCAAATGGCGTGCGTGGGTCCCCGTCTACAACACGCTCGTCCTCGCAAAGCTCGGAGATCTCTCGCCGTGGGCCATGCTGATCGCGATCGGCGCGTCGGCGATCCTGGGGCAGATTCCCTTCATCGGCTGGATCTTCGGACTCGTCGCTGTCGCCGCGGGCGTCCTGGTGGGGTGGCGTGTCGGGCTCAAGCTCGGCAAGGACTGGCCGCTCCTGCTTCTCTGGCTCATCCCCGGTCTCGGCGTCTACATCTGGCTCGGCATCCTCGCTTTCACCTCGTCGCCGTGGAACCCCGCCATTCGCCCCGCGCCGTGGGCGTCGACGGTCCTGAAGGACACGACCGTTTGGCAGGGCATTCCCGTCCAGCCGGGCGCACCCGTGGGCCAGGCCGGTGGAGCCGCCGGAGCATACCCGCCTGCGGGCTACCAGCCCCCTCCCGGATACCAGCCGCCCGCGCCGCCTGCCGGGTACGCACCGCCCGCACCGCCGTCGGGGTACGCACCGCCCCCCGCCGCAGCGCCCCAGCCCCCAGTGACTCCGCCGGCTGCTCCGCCCACCGAGCCGCCGGCTGCCCCGCCGACTGAGCCGCCCGCTGCTCCCGAGCCGCCGTCGTCGGAGCCGCCACGACCCTGACATTCCACACGTCATGAGGGCCCTTCCCGAGTGGGGGAGGGCCCTCATGACGTCTATGACGCGGCGGGTAGCGTAGGGACATGGCTTCCGACATCCCTCAGCGTCGTCTCGGTCCCTCCGGCCTCCTCGTCTCGGCCGTCGGACTCGGGTGCAACAACTTCGGCCGCCCGGGCACGAAGACCGAGACGATCGACGGCACACGGGCGGTCCTCGATGCTGCTCTCGATGCCGGAGTGACGTTCCTCGATACCGCCGACATGTACGGACGCGAACCCGGACTCTCCGAAACGCTCATGGGTGAGGCGCTGGAAGGACGTCGCGATCGCTTCGTCGTCGCGACGAAGTTCGGTCACTTCGGCCGCGACATGGGCTATGTCCCCTCCGGCGCGAAGGGATCGAGGTCGTACGTGCGCAGAGCCGTCGAAGGCTCCCTGTCGCGACTGCGGACCGACTGGATCGACCTCTACCAGCTCCACACCCCAGACCCCGAGACGCCCATCGCCGAGACGCTCGACGTCCTCGCCGATCTCGTCCGGGAGGGCAAGGTGCGCTATATCGGACACTCCAACCTGGCCGGGTGGCAGATCGCGGAGGCGGATTACGTCGCGGCGGCGGGCCGAGGCATCCCATTCGTGTCGGCACAGAACCACTACAGCCTGCTGGCGCGAGCGGCGGAACGCGAAGTGCTCCCGGCGGTGGAGCGGTTCGGACTGGGCTTTCTGCCGTACTTCCCTCTGCACAACGGACTTCTCACGGGCCGCTTCTCGCGGGAGAACGCGCCGGCGGACTCGCGCATCATGCGCCAGCGTCCGCACGTGTGGGAGGAGGCCCCGTGGGATGCGCTCGAAAGCTACCAGGAGTTCTGCGCCGAGCGCGACATCACGATGCTCCAGGCGACCTTCGGATGGTTGCTGTCACGAGGCCCCGTCACGAGCGTCATCGCGGGGGCGACGAGCCCCGAGCAGGTGACGTCGAATGCCGCCGCGGCGACGGCGTGGAGCCCTTCGGCGGATGACCTGGCCGCGATCGATGCGATGTTCCCCCTGCCTGAAGACCCCGCGGCGAAGGTGTGACGCCGGAGGCAGGTGCCGACAACCCACTAGGATGTGATGACGCCCGTCGTCCGAGGGACGAACCCGGGTGAGCAGGCCGATCGGGAGGACAGGGGCTGTGCCCGACGTATCCACCGAGTCGCTCGCCGTCACGACGCCCGCCGGCGAAGTGACGCTCTCGTGGGCGGCTGTGACCCACCGCGGGCGCCGGCGCGATTCCAATCAGGATGCCGTGCTCGCCGCCTACCCGCTGTTCGTCGTCGCCGACGGCATGGGAGGGCATATCGGTGGCGAGATCGCGAGCGCGAGTGCGATCGACAGGCTCTCCTCCCTGCCGGGAAGTGCGGTGACGCCCAAGGCGATCGAGAAGGCGCTGTCGCGGGCTGTCAAGGACATCGCGTCGCACCCGCAGGCGACGGATGACGGGACCGGCACGACCGTCACGGGCGTGTATCTCGACCTCGCGGGCTCAGCGCCGCACTGGGTCACCCTCAACATCGGTGATTCGCGTGTGTATCTCCTTCGCGACGGCTCGATCGCACAGGTCACGACCGACCACTCCGTCGTGCAGGAGCTCGTCGCCGCTGGTCGGCTCAGCCCCGAGGAGGCAGAGAACCACCCCTATGGGAATGTCATCACCCGCGCTGTCGGTCCCAGCGACGGTGTCACTCCCGACTACGTTCGGCTCGACGTCATCGACGGAGACCGCTTCGTCGTGTGTTCCGACGGGCTGACGAAAGAACTCACCGACTACGGGATCCAGCACTTCCTCGCCGAGAACGCCGACCCCGCCGCCGCGGTCGAGGCGATGCTCGACGCCGCCCTCGAGAACGGGGGTCGCGACAACGTCTCGATCATCGTCCTCGATGTCGCTGCGGACTGGGCCGGCGACCTTTCCTCCCCAGACGCGCTCTGAGGCGAGTTCTCCACGACTTCGTCACGGGAGCATCCGTGTGAAGCGACTCGGTGTGGAATCGAGGAGTGTCCACGACCTTCTCACCGCGTCGTGCCGTCGACGTACCCGGCCCCCTCGTCCCACCCGTGCCCTCCGGCGATGTCGTCGGGACCGTCGAGACGATCGATGGGCCGGCGACCCCGGAGGATCCCCTCGCTCTCCTCGATGCGTGGTCGGCACCCGCCCGCCCGCCCGTGCCTCTCGTCGCCTCGAGCGTCCCGATCGTGGGGGCCGTCGTGCTGTGGCTCGTCACGAGTTCACCTCTCGCGCTCGTTCTCGCGGCCCTGGGCCCGCTGATCGCCCTCGCGAGCGTGCTCGACGGCCGTCGAGCGGCGCACCGCGACCGCCGGCGCCACGAGGCCGAGGCCCGCGAGCGTCGAGAACGCGTGCGCGCAGACGTCGATCGTCGGCTTCACGCGGAGCGGCGGCGCCGTCTCTTTCGGCACCCCGATGCCGCAGGCTATCTGGTCCGCGACGGCGACGTGTGGCGTGACGTCCCCGAACGCGGAGGCCGGATCGTCGTCGGACGAGGGGATGCGCCGAGCGGCGTGCGAGTCACGGGCGGGGTGGGTGACCCCGAGTCCGACGACATCCGCGCACGGGCCGCGATTCTGTCGGCGGCTCCGATCGTGATCGATCTCGCGGGCGGGGTGGCGATCGTCGGGCCACCCGTCCTCGCCGCTGCGGTGCATCGAGCGCTCGTCCTGCAAGTCTGTCTCGCGCTCGCGCCGGGTGTGATCCGACTCGTGGGTGCCGGCGAGCCGGGCCTGGAGTGGGCGGACGAGCTGCCCCACCGTCACGCGACGACGGGGGAGCGCCTGTCGATCCAGTCCGGCCCCCTCCCCGACGCGGATATCGTCATCGCCGTCATCGCGGCGGGAGAACCGCTTCCTGCCGGATGCCGTACGATCCTCACGGTCGAGAGCATCGATCGAGCCCACCTCGATCACGATGGTTCCGTGCGACGCGTCGCCGTCGAGGCGTTGAGCGTGCCGCAGGCTCGCGAGATCGCGCGGGCGCTGCTGCTGCGGGCGCGGCGGAGCCTCGGGCTTTCGGTCGTCGACGATCGCCCGGTCGAGTTCGCTGAGACGATTGCCGACGCCCCTCCCTCCGCCATCGGCGGGCTCGTGGCGGCGATCGGCCGCGACGGCGCGGGAGTGGCGTGCGTCGATCTCGTCGCCGACGGACCGCACGCCGTCGTGAGCGGCGTCACCGGCGCGGGCAAGAGCGAACTGCTCATCACGTGGGTCCTCTCGATGGCGGCGACGCATGCGACGACAGAGGTGAGCTTCCTCTTGGCGGACTTCAAGGGAGGTACCGCGTTCGACGCGCTGCGGCCGCTCCCGCATGTTGCGGGCGTGATCACGGATCTCGACGGTTCGGGAGCGCGGCGCGCGATCGAGAGTCTGCGAGCGGAAGTGCGCTGGCGAGAGTCGGAACTCGCCCGACACGGTGCGCGCGATGTGCGGGATCCGCGCGTCGAGGTCCCGCGCCTTGTCGTCGTCGTGGACGAGTTCGCGGCGCTCCTCGGCGAGCATCCGGAGCTGCACGCGGTCTTCACCGATGTCGCAGCGCGCGGAAGAGCACTGGGGATCCATCTCGTGCTGGGGACCCACAGGGTCTCCGGTGTCGTGCGCGACAGTCTCCTCGCGAATTGCCCGCTGCGACTGAGCCTGCGGGTCTCCGATCCAGCCGACAGCCGCGCGATCATCGGCGTCGACGACGCGGCTCACCTCCCCGGCGACGTTCAGGCTCGCGGTGTCGCGCTCGTGCGGCGTCCGTCGGATCACGGGGTTCAACGGATCCGCGTCGCCCTGTCCAGTGCCGCGGATATCGCGCGCGTCGCGGCCGCATCCCGTGGCCCTCGTCCTCGCCGCCCGTGGCTTCCGGATCTCCCACGTGAACTCGCTCTCGATGAGCTCACCGCCGCGCATGCCATCGACGAACGGACGCTCGTGCTGGGCCTTTCGGACGAGCCCGAGCGGCAGACCCAGCGTGTCGTCGGTGTCACGGTCCAGGACCGCGGGCTGCTCGTCCTCGGCGGGCCGGGCGCGGGAAAATCGACCGCGCTGGCGTTGCTCGCGGGGCAGGCTGCCGAGGTGATCGAGATTCCACCCGACGGGGAGGGAGCGTGGGACGCCGTGACGCGCCTGGCTGAATCGTCGCCGATCGGTGGCGTCATCGTGATCGACGACCTCGACACCCTCGCATCTCGCGTCTCGGCGGACTACGCGTCCATGCTCATCGAACGTATGGAACGGGTCATCCGGAGTGCCGGCGACTCCGGGTGCCTCGTGATCGCGTCGGCGCAGCGACTGTCCGGACCCGCTGCCCGGCTCGGAGAGCTCTTCCCCCGGCGCCTGGTCCTGGGATTCCCCAGTCGTGCAGATCACATCGCGGTCGGCGGGGATCCTGCGACGTTCACGGTCGATGCCCCTGCCGGACGTGGACGACTCGAGCGGATCGCGGTGCAGGTCGCGCTACCAGCGAAGGCCCCGCACTCGCCGCTGAGCATCGACAGGCGCGACGACCCCTGCTGGCACCCCGATGCCGCCCTGACGGGCCTTGTGACGCGCCACCGCTCCCGCGTGCGCGACCTGCTGCCGGAGTGGGCGGAAAGAGGCATCCGCTGCGTCGACGTGGACGCGTACGTCGCTGACCCTGCCGTCACGGCCGACGGGCGGGTCGTGATCGTCGGCGACCCCGACGAATGGCAGCGGGAGTGGCGTCTTCTCGCATCGGTCAGGGCGGACCACGATCTCGTGATCGACACTACGTGCGCGCTCGACTACCGTGTGCTGACGTCGTCGCGCGAGCTTCCGCCCTTCGCTCGACCGGGCGAAGGGCGCGCGTGGATCCACCGCGCGGGAGCCGATCCCGTCCGGATCGTCCTTTTCCCGGCCGACGTGCGGTCGGATCGTCGTGGCTCCGGCTCTTGACCCCCACCGATCCGTCACTCTACGTTCAGGGGGTGGTAACAACCCCGATCTCCCTGGAGCGGCCCGAAGGCAAGGGGCTCGCAGCTGGAACGCTGGGTCTGTGGGGCTCGACCGTCATCGGTCTGGCCTCGACGGCCCCCGTCTACTCGCTCGTCGCGACGCTGGGCTTCGTCGTCCTCGCGGTCGGGGCGCAGGCGCCCATCGCGTTCGTCATCGCCTTCGTCCCGATGCTCTTCATCGCGTTCGCCTACCGCGAGCTCAACAACGCGGTACCCGACTGCGGTACGACCTTCACGTGGGGCACGAAGGCGTTCGGTCCGTGGGTCGGCTGGCTCGGCGGCTGGGGCGTCGCGGTGGCCGGAATGGTCGTACTCGCGAACCTCGCTCAGATCGGCGGGATCTACCTCTGGGCCCTCGTCGACGGCATCGTCGGCAATCCCGAGGGCGCATTGCTCTCCGAGAACGTGCCGCTCGTCACCGCCACGGGCGTCGTGTTCATCGCGCTCATGACCTACATCTCGTGGCGCGGCACCGAGATCGGTGAGCGTATTCAGAACGTCCTGCTCGCGATCCAATACCTCGCACTGGCGATCTTCGTCGTGGCGGCCCTCTGGCAGTTCTTCGCCGGGACGGCACCGAACCCGACGCCGTTCGACTGGGAATGGTTCAACCCCTTCGCCTTCACCGAGTGGAGCGGCTTCACCGAGGCGATCCTCCTCGCACTCTTCATCTACTGGGGATGGGACACGTGCCTCGCGCTCAACGAGGAGACGAAGGATCCCAAGCGCATCCCCGGCCTGGCGGCTCTCCTCACCTGTGTGCTCCTCCTCTTCACGTACGTCGGTGTCACGATCGCCGCGATGATGTATGCGGGTCTCGGGGACACGGGGACGGGCCTCGGCAACGAGGCCAACGCCGACGACTTCTTCCTCGCGATCAAGGACGGGCTTCTCGGACCCGTCGGGTGGGTCCTCGTGGTGGCCGTCCTCATCTCGGCCGTGTCGTCGACGCAGACGACGATCCTGCCGACGGCGCGCGGAACGCTGTCGATGGCTGTGTACCGCGCGCTTCCCGCGAAGTTCAAGACGGTGCATCCCGCGTACCGCACGCCGTCGTTCTCGACCATCGTGATGGGCGTGGTCGCCTCCGTCTACTACGTCGGCATGACGCTCATCAGTGACAACATCCTTCAGGACTCCATCCTGTCGCTCGGGCTCGCGATCGCCTTCTACTACGCGATCACGGGGTACGCGTGCGTCTGGTACTTCCGGCGCGAGCTCTTCACCTCTGCCCGCAACGTCGTGTACCGGCTCGTCCTGCCGCTCCTCGGTGCGCTCATGCTCACCTACGCGTTCGTGCAGTCCGCGATCGACATGTTCGATGTCGATTACGGATACACGGTGCTCTTCGGGATCGGCGGAACTTTCGTCATCGGCATCGGCGCCCTCGCGCTCGGCGTCGTGCTCATGTTCGTCTGGTTCCTGTTCCCGCGTTCGAAGCGGTTCTTCCGCGGAGAAAGCCTCAATCGCGACACCCCCGTCATGGTCCCCGAGGAACCCGGCGAGTTCGCACGCTCCGTCGACGGCGGGCGGATCTGATCCCCGACCCGGCGACGAGCGGCGGGCTCTCGCCTCAGCGCCAGATGCCCGCCGAACCGAGCACGCGCTCCGGCGCGATCCGGATGACGACCCGCGCAGGATTCTCTCGGGGCTGCCGATAGCGCGCGGCATACAGTTCCACGGCGTGAGCGACGGCCGCAGGGTCGCGCTCGATGGTCGCGTGACCCGCGATACTCAACCACTGCGGACCCGACACCTGGCCCACCGTCGCACGTGGATCGCGTTCGACGTTGCGGACCTTCTGGCTGCCGTCTGACGTGATGATGCGGACGAACTCGCCGTCGAAGGTGAAGCCGACGGCGACGACGTGAATGCCGCCGCGCCGTTCCATCGTAGACAGCGTCGCCAGGTGGTAGTCGGTGATGAGACGACGGCCCTCGTCTGTCAGAAGGAAGGCCATGTCAGGCGATCGCCGCATCGAGCGGTGCGAGGCTGAGGCCATGGGCCGTCGCGACGCCGGGATTCACGACACCGCCGCCGAACGTGTTGAGGCCCGCCGCGAGCGCAGAGTCGGCCCTGAGCGCTGCCCGCCAGCCGAGTCGCGAGATCTGGCGGATGTAGGGCAGCGTCGCGTTGGTGAGAGCCGACGTCGACGTGTTGGGGACAGCTCCCGGCATGTTGGCGACGCAATAGAAGATGCTGCCGTGAACGGGGAAGGTCGGGTCGGCGTGCGTCGTGGGGCGTGTGTCCTCGAAGCATCCCCCCTGATCGACCGCGATGTCGACGAGCACGGAGCCCGGCCGCATGCGCGCGACCATGTCGTTGGTGACGAGCTTGGGGGCTTTGGCTCCCGGGATGAGGACCGAGCCGACCACGAGATCGGAGGCGATGACGGCGCGATCGAGATCGAGGGGGTTGGACGCCGCGGTCTTCACGCGCCCCTGGAAGTGGTCGTCGAGGTAGCGCAGACGCTGCACGTTCGTGTCGAAGATCGTGACATCGGCGCCGAGTCCTACCGCGATGACCGCGGCGTTCGCTCCGGCCACTCCTCCGCCGATGACGGTCACGGTCGCGGGACGCGTGCCGGGCACGCCCGACATGAGGAGGCCGAGCCCACCTGCTGACCGCATGAGGGTCGCCGCACCCACGGTCGGGGCGAGGCGGCCCGCCACTTCGCTCATCGGCGCGAGGAGAGGCAGCCCTCCGCCCGCGAGCTGGACGGTCTCGTACGCGATCGCGGTGACCCGGTCGGCCACCAGACGGTCGGTGAGCGGTCGGTCGGCAGCGAGATGCAAGTAGGTGAACAGCACGAGGTCGTCGCGGAAGTGCGCGTACTCGCTCGCGATCGGCTCCTTGACCTTCAGGAGCAGCTCGGCGCGGTCCCAGACCTCGGCGGCATCATCGAGCATCGTCGCTCCCGCTGCCTCGTACTCCGAATCGGGCATCGACGAGCCGATGCCTGCGCCGCGCTGGACGAAGACCTCGTGACCGACGGCGACCAGGTCGTGCACTCCCGCGGGAGTGAGCGCGACGCGGTACTCGTTGTTCTTCACCTCGGTGGGGACGCTGATCCTCATCGTGTGGTCCTTTCCGCTCCCTCGTCGGAGCCGTTCGCGCTCCTCGTGAGAGCGCCTCTAGAACGCGGGATGAATAGTCCCGACGACCGATCCGCCGCCGAAGACCGACAGCGAAAGCCTGGCGAGCGTATCGAGGACATCGGATGCCCCGAGGGCACCGGCTCGCTCGAGGAGTCGGAGCCCGACGGCGGCCGCGGCACGCGACGATCCGTCGAGGATCTTGAGAGCCGTCGTCGTGCCATCCGGCGCGACCATCACCATGAAGCCCTCGGCGCCGCCCTTGGCGAACACTCCGAGCCGCTCGTTGACGATGGTGTCGGGTCGACCCGGTCCGTCGATCGTCCACGGGTGGGCGCGGACGGCCTCGACGAGCGCTCCCGCGCTGCGGTGGAGGGCGAAGGGGGACGACGTCGACGCCGTGCCGACCCGGTGGATCGCGCGTGCGACGCCGGCGAGAGTCAGCGCGTAGACGGGGGCGCCGCAGCCGTCGATGGCCGTCGCGGCGATCTTCTCGCCTGTCAGCCGTTCGATGACCTCGCGGATGTGCATCTGCAGGGGGTGATTGATATCGAGGTACGTCGCCGTGTCCCACTCGTTCGCAACGCACGTCGCGAGCATGGCGGCGTGCTTTCCCGAACAGTTCATGCGGATGCGCGTCTGTCCGACGAGCTCTCGGACGAGCTCATCGCGCGTCGGGGTGTCGCTCGGCCACGCGGGCGGGCAGCGCAGATCGTCTTCACCGAGCCCGGCAGAGGTGAGGATCTCACGCACGACCTCGACATGACGGTCTGTGCCGGCGTGGCTGGCGGTGGCGAGTCCCAGACGCTCGCCGTCGAGCTGCGCGCCGGCCGTCAGGCACGCGAGCGCCTGCAGCGGCTTGAGGCTCGACCGTGCGATGACGAGAGCCGTGACATCGCCGAGCTGCTCGATGACGGTTCCGTCCGGCGCGAGCACGATCGCGGCTCCTGCGTGGCGGGACTCGATGAACCCGCTTCGTTCGACGACGGCGAGCTCCACGGAGCTCGAGACGGGGAAGGTCTGCGGCACTCCGCAAGCCTATCGCTGAGGCGTGTTACGCCGTCATGACAGACTGTTGCGCATGTTCGGTGAGCATCGCTATTCCGTCCGGACCACGTGGACCGGAGACCGTGGAACCGGCACGAGCGGGTACCGCGACTACGACCGATCGGTGACGATGGACATCGATGGGAAGCCATCGCTCTTGGCCTCGGCAGACAAGCCGTTCCGTGGCGATCCGTCGAGATGGAATCCCGAGGACCTCCTCGTCGCGGCGCTCAGTGAATGCCACCTGCTGTCCTACCTTCACGCGTGCGTCACGGCGGGTGTCGTCGTCGTCGCCTACGAGGACCACGCGACGGGCGTCATGCGCCAGGACGGCAAGGGAGGCGGCGCCTTCCACGAGGTCGTGCTCCGGCCCCGCGTGACGGTCGTGGACTCCTCGATGACGGATGCCGCGCTCGCCGCGCACGCGCAGGCGAACGCCTGGTGCTTCATCGCCAATTCGGTCAACTTCCCCGTGCGGCACGAACCGACGATCGTCATCGCGGGCCAGTAGCATCCGCGCGGAACACCGGGCTGTCGCGGCGCGCTGTGCCCGGTGCGGCGGATTGGGGCGGCATCCGTGGGGCCGGTGCGGTGGCTTTGGGGCGGCATCCGTCCTGCGGGGCGCGGAAAGTGCGCCCCGGGCCAGTGGAATGCGCCCCGCGGTTGCAAAGCGCGCCCCGCCATCGACGGGCGGCGGCGAAGTGCGTGCCGGTGCGGGTCCGGAACTTCTGGCGCTCCGCGCGGTTCGGTGCGGTGGCTTTGGGGCGGCATCCGTCGTATGGGGCGCGGAGAGTGCGCCCCGGGCCAGTGGAATGCGCCCCGCGGTTGCAAAGCGCGCCCCGCCATCGACGGGCGGCGGCGAAGTGCGTGCCGGTGCGGG
Source organism: Microbacterium sp. SLBN-146 (assembly GCF_006715145.1). NCBI lineage: Bacteria > Bacillati > Actinomycetota > Actinomycetes > Micrococcales > Microbacteriaceae > Microbacterium > Microbacterium sp. SLBN-146. The sequence goes on along the minus strand of NZ_VFMR01000001.1, from coordinate 3,336,862 downwards.
TCCGGAACTTCTGGCGCTCCGCGCGGTTCGGTGCGGTGGCTTTGGGGCGGCATCCGTCGTATGGGGCGCGGAGAGTGCGCCCCGGGCCAGTGGAATGCGCCCCGCGGTTGCAAAGCGCGCCCCGCCATCGACGGGCGGCGGCGAACTGCGTGCCGGTGCGGGTCCGGAACTTCTGGCGCTCCGCGCGGTTCGGTGCGATGGCTTTGGGGCGGCATCCGTCGTACGGGGCGCGGAAAGTGCGCCCCGTCGCGACGAACCGTGCCCCGCGGGCGCTGGTCGCGGCGTGCCGAACTTCGGCGGTCAGCGTCGCTCGTGGGGGAGGACCTGCTTGATGCGGTCGATGGGGTTCTGAGCGGGTGCCTCGTTGTAGGCGTTGGCCAGTTCCTGCCCCGAGAGCTCGTGGATCGCGGCCATGATCTCGTCGGTCGCGAGGCGACGGGCTTTGCCCGATGTCGCGGGACCGTGGTGGGCGAGGTCGAGCGGTTCGCCGAACTTCACGGTCACGCGGTGGGTGAGGGAAGGCATGGTCGCGCCGACGGGCATGACCTTGTCGGTTCCGATGAGTCCCACGGGGACGACGGGCGCTCCGGTCTGGAGCGCGAGGAACGCGACGCCCGTCCGCCCCTTGTAGAGGCGACCGTCGAGTGACCGCGTGCCCTCGGGATAGAGGGCGACAGCGCGGCCGTCCTCCAGCAGGACGCGCTGCTGATCGAGGGCGTCGAGCGCCGCTTGCCCCGCCCCGCGGTGCACGGGGATCGCTCCGATGGAGGTGAAGAACTGCCGCGAAGCCCATCCGTCGAAGTAGCTGGCCTTCGCGAGGAAGTGGACGGGACGAGGCGCGGCGACGGGGATCGCGATCGAGTCGATGAAGGACAGGTGGTTGCTCGCGAAGATCACCGGGCCGGTGCGGGGCACGTTCTGCTTGCCCTCGACCCGCGGTCGATAGACGAGTCGCGCGAGAGGAGTGATGACGAAACGGCCCGCGGCGTAGGTGATGCCCATGCGCGGGGGAGCGTGGACAGGCTCGATGTCATCGCCCGCGGGGGCAGCCTCGGAAGTCACCCGACGACGATACTCCCGATTTCATTCCGGCATCGGAATGTCGTTTCACAGTCGCACCAAAGGATTTGTACGGAAGGATGGAGTTTCCCCCGCAATCCAACCCCGAGGTTTTCCGTGCGCACTCGCCCGCTCGCCCTGTTGTCCCTGGCCGCTGCTGCGGCACTCGTCCTCGCCGGCTGCACCAGCTCCGGTCCGGACGCGTCGCCGTCGCCGACCTCTACGGGGGATGCTGCCGGCGATCTCTGCGCAGCGGCCGCTCCCTCGGGCGAAGCCGTCGAGTCCGTCGATGTGACCGGCGATGTCGGTTCCGCAGCGACGGTCGAGTTCTCCGCACCCCTGACGGTGGACGCGGCAGAGCGCACGCTCCTGGTCGAGGGCGACGGCGATGCTCTCGCCGATGGAGACCTGGTCAACTACGCGCTCACCATCTTCGATGCCACGACGGGTGAGGAATCCGCTTCCGAGGGGTACGACGAGGATCTCCTTCCCGTCCAGGTCTCGGTCGGCACGGGTCCCGACCAGTTCTTCGGCTGCGCGCCCATCGGCAGCCGCATCGTCATGGCCGTCCCCGGATCGGAGAGCTCGCCGGCCGCCGTGTGGGTGCTCGATGTGCTGGGCACGACCGAGGCTGTCGCCAGCGGCGAGGAGCAGGACGCTCCCGAGGGCTTCCCGACGGTCGTTCTCGACGAGACGGGCAAGCCCACCGTGACTCTTCCCGAGGGTGACATCCCGACCGAGTTCGAAAAGGCGACCCTCAAGAAGGGTGACGGTGCCGTCGTAGAGGCGGGCGACAGCGTGCTCGTGCAGTACCACGGTGTGTCGTGGAACTCGGGCGAGGTCTTCGACGAGAGCTGGGGCAAGCAGGCGTTCAGCTTCTCCACGAGCGGAGGCGTCGTCCAGGGCTTCGCAGACGCTGTCGTCGGTGAGACGGTCGGCTCGCAGGTCATCGCCATCCTTCCGCCGTCGGCTGCCTACGGCGAGGGCGAGATCAACGAAGAGGACCTCACGGGCCAGACGCTCGTCTTCGTCGTCGACATCCTCGCCGCCGCAACTCCGCCCGCAGCCTGACCGGCGGGCGGCATGCTCGGGGCGGGAGAGTGCTCCGTTAGCCTGGGGTCATGCTGCGACGCGTCCTGATCCTCGGCTCCACCGGCTCGATCGGAACACAGGCGCTCGACGTCATCCGCGCCAATCCTGATCGCTTCGAGGTCGTGGGGCTCTCGGCAGGCTCGAACCGTGCCGTTCTCTCCGAGCAGGCTGCCGCCTTCGGTGTCGAGCACACGGCGCTGGGAGCGGTGGAAGCCGAGCATCTCGTGCGGGATGTGGAAGCTGATGTCGTGCTGAACGGCATCACGGGTTCCGTCGGCCTCGGTCCCACCCTCGCAGCGCTCGAGGCGGGGAGGACGCTCGCTCTCGCGAATAAGGAATCCCTCATTGTGGGGGGTGACCTCGTGACGGCCCTCGCGGCTCCCGGCCAGATCGTCCCCGTCGACTCGGAGCATTCCGCGATCGCTCAAGCGCTGCGATCCGGCGCACCCAAGGAAGTCGGGAGGCTTGTCCTGACGGCCTCCGGAGGCCCTTTCCGCGGTCGTCGCCGAGAAGAGCTGGAAGGCGTCACCCCCGCCCAGGCCCTCGCGCACCCCACGTGGGACATGGGCCGCGTCGTGACGACCAACTCGGCGACGCTCGTGAACAAGGGACTCGAGGTCATCGAGGCGCACCTGCTGTTCGACGTCCCGTACTCCGACATCGATGTCGTCGTGCACCCGCAGTCGATCGTCCACTCGATGGTGGAGTTCGTCGACGGGTCGACGATCCTGCAGGCGTCGCCGCCGGACATGCGGCTCCCCATCTCCCTGGGCCTCGACTGGCCGCACCGTGTCGCGGGAGTCGGCGTGCCGCTCGACTGGACCGTCACCTCGCGCTGGGACTTCGAGCCGCTCGACGAGGAGGCCTTCCCGGCCGTCGCGCTCGCGAAACGCGTCGGTCGCGCCGGTGGGACGTATCCCGCCGTGTTCAACGCGGCCAACGAACAGGCCGTCGACGCCTTCCACGAGGGAAGACTCTCCTTCCCGGGAATCGTCGAGACGGTCGATCGTGTCGTAGACGCCCACGAGGCGCCGGGAGAGCTCACGCGAGAGTCGCTCGCGGCGGCGGAATCGTGGGCTCGGGATGCAGCGGATCGGGCGATCGCGGCATCCGCTTCGTGACCGCTCCCGTCAGAGGAGCGACCCGACCTCAGTACACCGGCCGGAGGGGATCCGAGGCTGGGGTCTCATCGTCGGGGTAGGGGACCGGCCAGTGCGGCTCGGGAACGGGCCACCCCGCGGCGCGGAGGGCGCGTCGGGAGAGCTCCCGCGCCGAATAGGGAGTGCGGACTCCACGGATGTCACGGTAGTCCTGGTGACCGGGGCCCGCCCAGAGGATCGCATCGCCGTCGCCGACGAGCGCGACGGCTTCGATGATCGCGCGCTCCGGCGGCGACCATTCGTGGATCTCCGCGTCGGGACGCGCGCGGCGTGCTCCTTCGATGAGGACGGCGCGGATCGAGTCCGGATCTTCGAATCGCGGGTGGTGGTCGGTCACGACGAGGATGTCGCTTCCTTCGACGCCCGTCCGGCCCATGTCGTGGCGCTTCGTCGCGTCGCGGTCTCCGTCGGCGCCGAACAGCATGAGAACCTTGCCCGGGGTCACACGCCGAACAGCAGCGAGTGTCTTCTCGAACGCGTCGGGGGAGTGGCCGAAGTCCACGTAGACGGCGGGCCCGCGATCTCCTGACACGCGCTCGGTGCGCCCGGGGAGGTATGCGTCGATGCGTCCGCCGTCGAGAGCGTCGTGCACACGCTCCCACGCGTAGCCGGCCTCGAGGACCATGACGATAGCGAGCCCCGCGTTGGCGGCCATGTGGCGCCCGATCACGGGGACGACCGTCGTGAGCGAACCGGCGGGTCCCGTCAAGCGGAAGCGCGTGCCGTCCTGGCGCTCGTCGAGGATCTCGACCGTCCAGTCCGCGGATGCGGCGGCGGCACCTTCACCCGCGATGTCGGGCGTGCCGACCGTGACGGCGGGGATCTCGCAGCGTGCGAGCACCTCCGACCCTGACGCGTGGTCGAGGCTGATGACGGCGCGGCGGGCCCGCTCGGGGCGGAAGAGCGGGAGCTTGGCCTCGAAGTACTCGCGCATGTCGGCGTAGTCGTCGAGGTGGTCGTGGGTGAGGTTCGTGAAGCCGGCGACATCGAAGACGATCCCGTCGACACGCCGCCGGCTGAGAGCCTGCGCGCTGACCTCGACCGCGACGGCCTCGACCCCCCGCTCGCGCATGAGGGCGAGGAGCGCGTGCATCTCGTACGCTTCCGGCGTCGTCAGCCGCGACACGATGATCTGGCCCGCGATGTGGCGCTCTGCCGTCGACGAGAGGCCCGTCACGACCCCGAGCTGCCCCAGGATGCCCTCGAGGAGATGCGAAACGCTCGTCTTGCCGTTCGTGCCGGTCGTGGCGAAGAGAAGCGGCAACTGGTCGTCGCGTCCCGTCCGGTACACCCAGGCAGAGAGGGCACCCAGGATGCCGCGGGGGTCGTCCACGATGAGGACGGGAAGTCCTGATGCTCCGGCGAGTTCGGCACCGGAGACGTCGGTGACGACGGCCACGGCGCCCTTCTCGGCGGCCGTCGCCGCGAACTCGGCTCCGTGCCGGGTCGCGCCGCGCAGCGCGACGAAGACGTCGCCCGGGCGGAGATCCGCGGTCGCGAGAGTGAGGCCCGTGAGAGTGACTCCCGCTGTCGATCCCTGTACCTGGGCGTCGAGGTGCCCCGCGAGGTCGTCGAGGGTGTGGACCGGGGGCTCATCGGGCCGGAGGACCGGCGGGATGTTCGAGGGGGAGGCGTCGCTGGGCATGGCCTGTCCATCTAACCACCCCGAGCGGGGTGCGCCGGGGGCGAGCAGCGCCCGCCCCCGGCGGGAGATCAGCTCTTGCGCGTGCGGCCGCGGAGGAGCACGACGGCGAGGGCGGCGATGCCGGCGACGAGGCCGCCCGCGGCGAGCCAGCGCGCGACCGGGTCGGCCTCCGCCGGGGCGGACGTCGTAGTCATGCCATCGGCCGACGCGTCGGTGGCGCTCTCATCGGTCGTCGCCTCGTCGTCGCCGTGTCCGCCATGGTCGTCCGTCGCCGCTGAGACGACGACAAGGGGCGCCGGAGCATCGAGGTCGTGCGGGTCCTGGCCCTCTTCTGCCAGTTCCGCCCAGTTCGTCTCGCCTTCGACGCAGCTCTGCAGCACCGGGAATGCGAGGGTCTCGCCCGCCGTGTCCTCGGCGAGCTTCACCTGGATCGTCACGGTGGACCGGAAGCCGTCCTCGACGGGCTCGTCGGCCGTGTAGATGATCTGCGATGCGATGCCGGTGTCGGCGCCGACGGCCTCGACGGACCAGCCCGGCTCGAGCTGGGGGGTCACGGAGTCCAGGCCTTCGGGCAGGTCGATCGTGAGCGCCGTCGTGGCCGAGCCGTCGCATCCGTGACCGAAGGCGAACTCGAGAACCGTGTACGAGCCGGCGGCGGCCTCGCCCGGAGTGACGGTGACGTGGGCGGACGCGGCGATCGGAACGGCGACGGCGAGCAGGACTCCACCGACGATTCCGGTGGCGAGCAGACGGCGGCGGGGGGTGGTACGGGACATGGTGGTCTTCTTTCATTCGTCGTGGACGCGCGCGACAGCCGCGCGCGAGCAAACCCGGTCGCGGGGAGGACCGGGCGGGGGAGCGGCTAGGCCGCCACGACGAGCGCGGGCGGACCGCGCCGAGAGAAGTTCGAGGTGAGCGCGAGTCGTCGTGCTGCCCCTGGACGTTCCTCGATGGCGCGGCCTGCGCGGAAGGGGAGCGGGAGGGCGACGTCGGCGGGAAGCGCGACGAGGCGTGCGAGGCCGCGCGCGATGGCGCGGATGAGGCGCTCGCCGTACGCGAGGACGGCGAAGGTGAGCACTGCCGCGATGACGTGCGCGACGAACATGTCCCACTCGGGGACGAAGGATGCCGCGCGCCCGCCTGCGGGAGGTGCTGTCCGCACGTGGACGTGGCCCGTGCGTGCGCCGCTCAGGTGAGCCGTCGACGCGAACGCGACGTGGAACAGCACCTGTGCGCCGCCGACGATCAGCGCGAGTCCGAGAAGACTCGATCGGCGACCCGCGAGAGCGACCGCGAACGGGAGGGCCAACGCTGCGACGACCAGGACGAGAAGAAGGGAGGGGGCATGACCGCCGCCGACCGTATGCGACACCGCCGCCGTCCACGTCGCGATGACCGCCGCAGCGGCGCCGCGTACGGCACGTGTCGATCGCGTGGTCATGGATTCCTCTCTCGCGTCACAGAGTAGACCACTCCGGGGGTTCGCTCCGAGCCAATTCAAAGTCCGGCGCGGGTAGCGTGAGCGTGTGGAGATCCTCGCGTTCATCGTCGGCGTCGTGCTGCTCGTCGTCGGGCTCGCCGTGTCGATCGCGCTCCACGAGATCGGACACCTCGTGCCGGCCAAGCGGTTCGGCGTCCGCGTGGGCCAGTACATGGTCGGGTTCGGACCGACCCTGTGGTCCCGCCGCTACGGCGAAACGGAGTACGGCGTCAAGGCGATCCCCCTCGGCGGCTACATCTCGATGGCCGGAATGTACCCGCCCTCTCCGAAGGAGCGCGCCGCGGGCCGGCTCGCAGGGCGTGCGGGCGGAGGCTTCTTCGCGACGATGGTGCAGGACGCGCGCGCCGCGAACGACGAGACCCTCGTGGCCGGTGACGAGAGCGGCGTCTTCTACCGCCTCGCCGTGTGGAAGCGCGTCGTCATCATGCTCGGCGGACCGTTCATGAATCTGCTCTTCGCCGTCGTGCTCTTCGGCATCCTCCTGAGCGGCATCGGGGTGCAGACGGCCACGACGACGGTCGCGCGCGTCAGCGAGTGCGTGCCGGCCGCCTCGGGTGCCGCGTGCGAGCCGTCCGACCCGCTCCCGCCCGCCGCGGGCGCCGGCGTCGAGCCCGGGGATGTCATCCTGTCCGTCGACGGCGTCGCCGTCGCGACGTTCGCGGAGGCATCCGCGGTCATCCGCGAGTCGGCAGGGCGGAGCATCCCGCTCGTCGTCGAACGGGACGGCGTCGAGGAGACCCTGCGCATCACACCCGTCGAGGTCACTCAGCCCGCGACCGACGAGCGGGGCTACCCCATCACGGATGCCGAGGGAGAGCCGGAACTCGTCGAGGTCGGCTTCGCGGGAATCGCCCCCACGGTCGAGTACGTTCGGCAGCCGATCTGGGCAGGGCCCCAGGCGACAGCCGAGAATCTCGGCGCCGTCGCGGGAATCATCTGGCAGCTTCCCGTCAAGGTATGGGACACGGGTGTCTCGCTCGTGACAGGTCAGGAGCGCGATCCGAACGGGCCTCTCAGCGTCGTCGGTGCGGGACGCCTCGCGGGCGAGGTCGCGGCATCCGAGTCTCCCGTGCTCAACCGGGTCGCGGGACTCGTGGGCCTCCTCGCGTCCCTCAACATCGCCCTCTTCGTCTTCAACCTCATCCCGCTGCTGCCGCTCGACGGCGGTCATGTCGTCGTCGCGCTGTGGGACGGCATCAAGCGCACGTGGGCGAAGCTCTTCCGCCGTCCACCGCCTCGCCCCGTCGACGCGACGAAGCTCGTTCCCGTGACCTTCGCGGTCTTCATCGTGCTGCTCGTGATGGGCGGCGTGCTGATCCTCGCCGACTTGTTCAACCCCATCTCGATCCTCTGATCGAGATGGGCGCTGCTCGCGTCAGGCGCCGACGGGAGTGAGCGCGTGGGCGACGAGTCGCTCGAGGGTCGTCAGTCCGTCGCGCGACAGGATCGACTCGAGGTGACCCTGCACCGACGCGAACCCGGCTCCGCGGATCGCGTAGACATCGCCCCCGGCATCCGTGGCGAGCTCGGCCTCCGCCACGGACGCGGTACCCGGTGCGACACGCGCCGTGAAGGTGTTGTAGAAGCCGATCGACGCGGTCTGGCCGAACACATCGACGCTCTTCTGCAGTCCCTGGTGCGGAGCCGCGAGCGGCGCCAGGTCGATGCTGAGCGAATCGGCGAGGATCTGGTGGCTGAGGCACACGGCCAGGAGAGGAAGGCCCGACTCGCGACGGCGCGCGACGACCGAGCGCATCCGCTGCATCCGAGCCGAGTCGGGATCGCGGGGGTCGCCGGGGCCCGGGCCCGCGACGAGGAGCTCGGCGTCGTCCACCTGCGCATCGGTGACGTCGTTCCACGCGACGATTGTCGTGTCGAGCCCGAGGTGGCGCAATTGGTGGGCGAGCATCGTCGTGAAGCGATCCTCGGCGTCGACGACGAGCGCCGAGCGACCTGCGAACGGCCCTGATCCGACGGCTTCCTGCGGGTTCAGCCAGAAGGCTGCGAGCCGCGCGTTGCGGGACGCGAGGAGCTCGGAGATCGCTGGATCGTCCGCGAGTCGCGGCTCGGCGGCCGGCTCGTCCTCGTCGATGGATGCCGCGGCACGTTCGGCGACGCGGTCGCGGGGGATCGCGCCGATGGCCCCGAGCACACCGGCTGCCTTGCCGTGCGTCTCGGCGACTTCGCCGTACGGATCGGAGTGGCGGACGAGTGTCGCCCCCACCGGTACGCGCAGCCGCCCGTCGACGAGATAGGCCGTGCGGATGAGGATCGGCGCATCGAGGTCATGGGTGGAGCCGCGTCCGGTTGCCTGAGTGTCGGCATCATCGCGGGGTGTGAACAGCGCCGCGACGCCCGAGTAGTAGCCGCGCGGGGTTCGCTCGTGGCGCGTGATGACGGTGCATGCGTTCTGCATGGGTGACCCGGTCACCGTCGGGGCGAACATGGTCTCGCGAAGGATGTCGCGCGGATCCATGCGGCTGCGCCCCCGCAGCACGTACTCCGTGTGCGTGAGGCGCGACATCTCCTTGAGGCGCGGGCCCGTGATGCGGCCGCCATCCGAACAGACGGCGCTCATCATCTTGAGCTCCTCGTCGACGACCATGAAGAGCTCTTCGGTCTCCTTCGTCGAGCGGAGGAACTCGCTCAGGGTTTCGGAGGTAGCGCCGCCCTCGGGATGACGGAAGGTCCCCGAGATGGGATTCATCGTGACGACGCCGTCCTGTGCGGAGACGTGCGCTTCAGGGCTCGCGCCCACCGCGACGTGTCCCGGCGTGACGATCGCGAACGTCCAATAGGCGCCCCGCTCGTGCTCCAGGAGTGCGCGGAACCACGTGAGAGCCGCGGTCGTGGCATCCGTCGGCACTTCTGCCGTGAAGTCGCGTCGGATGACGAAGTTCGCGCCCTCGCCTCGGCCGATCTCGTCGGCGATGACGCGGCGGACGATGTCGGCGTACGAGTCGTCGTCGATGTCGAAGCGCGCGTCGACGAGGGGGACGGCGACGTCGGGGAGCGCGGCGATGAGCTCGTCGCGCGACACGAGTCGGTGCTCCCGCACGAGCAGGCAGCGAAGCGGCGCGTCGTCGTCGTGACACGCGAACCCTCGCTCCCGCACCTGCCGGAACGGCACCAGTGCGAGAACCTCCTGCGGAGCACCCTCCGTGTCGTGCAGGGGGATGTCGGCGAGGAGCTCGACGTCGAGCACCTCACCGGTGAGCACCTCGACGGTGTCGGGAGTTCGAGCGAGGAGGGCGAAGGGCGCGCCGCTCATCGCGAGTGCCTGCAGGGAGAAGGGATCGGACCCGGTCATCGTCGGTCTCTCGTCGTGGGGGCGGTCGCCCAACGAAGAAGACCGCCCGGGGGCGGTCTGTCGAACAACGCGAACACCGCCTAGGAGGCGGGCCACCAGGTGATGTTCGCGGGCATGCGCCGAAACTACCACAGCGGCACATGACGGATCCCGGCCAAACCACCCCGCGGGGGCCGCGCGTGCACGATACTGGCCGAGCTATCGCGTGGAACGACTCGGGGAGACGGATGAGCGAGCAGACCGATTCATCGCGGGAGGGGCGCACTCCGCTGCCCGTCATCTCGGCGACGACGACCACCCGCGAGGAGGCGCCTGCACGACCCCCGTCGATCGCCGCGCGCATCCGCGCGATGGGAGAGGCGCGGATCGGTGCGATCCTCCTCCTCATCGCGACGATCATCGCGATCGTCTGGGCCAACGCGTCGTCCGGCTCCTACAGCGAATTCTGGGAGACGCACCTCTCGATCGGCCTCGGCGACATCCAGCTCGACTTCACTCTGCACGCGCTCGTGAACGACGCCCTCATGGCGATCTTCTTCTTCACCGTCGGACTCGAGGTCCGCCGCGAGTTCGCGATCGGCGAGCTGACGAGTTGGTCCCGCGCCCTGATCCCGGTCGCGGCGGCTCTCGCCGGTCTCGTCGTCCCCGCGGCGCTCTTCCTGCTCATCGCGCAGGGCTCGGGTTACGAGCACGCGTGGGGCGTCGTGATCTCGACCGACACGGCGTTCCTCGTGGGAGCCCTCGCACTCATCGGGCCGAGGGCCTCGGGGCGTCTGCGCATCTTCCTGCTCGCGCTGGCCGTCGTCGACGACATCGGCGCGCTCAGCATCATCGCGCTCTTCTACACGGCCGACTTCACTCCGCTCCCGCTCCTCGTCGCCGCCGTTGGACTTGCCGGCATCTACTTCGCCCGCTATCTGCGGCGCGGCCGTGGCCCCGTCTACGGCACGCTCGCCATCATCGTGTGGCTCGCATTTCTCGCTTCGGGCGTCCACCCGACGCTCGCGGGCGTCGCGATCGCGCTGCTCGTGCCGGTCTACCGACCCAACCGCCGTGACGTCGAGCAGGCTCTCGAGCTCACTCGCACGTTCCGGCAGTCGCCCAACAGCGAATATGCGCGCCTCGCGGTCAACAGCCTGCGGGAGTCCATCTCGATCAACGAGCGACTGCAGAACGCCTACGCCCCCTACGTCGCCTATGTCATCCTTCCCCTCTTCGCGCTCGCCAACGCCGGCGTTCAGCTCTCGCCCGAGATCCTCGCGTCCGCCCTTCGCTCGCCCATCACGTGGGCGATCGTCGTGGGCCTCGTCGCGGGGAAGTTCCTCGGCGTCTTCGGGTCGACATGGCTCATGCGAGTGTTCAGAATCGGCGAGTTCGGCCCGGGGCTCACCCTGGATCGCATCGCGGGCGGAGCCGCGCTCTGCGGCATCGGTTTCACGATCTCGCTCTTCATCGTCGATCTGGCCATCGAAGACGAAATGGCCCAGAACGAAGCGCGGGTGGGCGTGCTCGCGGCATCCGTCATCGCCTTCGCCTTCGGCGCGATCCTCTTCCGGATCTCGGATGCTCGGAGGCCTGATGACGACGGCGGCCGCACGCTCGCACGTCCCATCGATCCCCTCCGCGACCACGTCTTCGGCGACGCCGACGCGCCCCTCACGATCGTCGAGTACGGCGACTACCAGTGCCCCTTCTGCCTCAAAGCATCCGGGTCCATCGAGGAGGTCCGCCGCGAGCTGGGCGATCGACTGCTGTACGTCTGGCGGCACGCGCCGCTCGAACGCGTCCATCCCAATGCGCTCGCGGGCGCCGAGGCAGCAGAGGCCGCGGGGATGCAGGGCAAGTTCGCCGAGTACGCACGCAGCCTCTTCACCGATCAGGAGCATCAGTTGCCGTCGGACATCATCCGTCGGGCCCGCGACCTCGGACTCGACGTCGACAGGTTCGAGGAGGACCTGCGCTCGCCGATCGTGACCAACCGCGTACGCGACGACATGCTCGACGCCGAAGCGATGGACGTCACGTCCGTTCCCACGTTCTTCGTCAACGGCGTGCGCCACACGGGACCCTTCGACGCCCAGACGCTCATCCGCGCCCTCGAGGAGTCTGCGCCGGCGGGGGTTGACGGCGGCGAGGAGCGTCGATGAACCGGCTCCGTGATCGACCGTCACGGCATCCGTTCAGCTTGACGCCAGGCCCCGCGCCTCGCTGAGCCGTAGGCTGGTGACGTGCCAGCTGTCAACATCGGGATGCCCCGCGTGCCGGAGATCCTCGCGCCTCGTCGCAAGAGCCGTCAGATCCGAGTCGGTAAAGTCCTCGTCGGCGGCGACGCTCCCATCAGCGTCCAGTCCATGACGACGACGCCGACCACGAACATCAACGCGACACTGCAGCAGATCGCCGAGCTCACGGCGTCCGGCTGCGAGATCGTCCGCGTCGCCGTGCCGTCCCAAGACGACGCCGACGTGCTCCACATCATCGCGAAGAAGAGCCAGATCCCCGTCATCGCCGACATCCACTTCCAGCCGAAGTACGTCTTCCAGGCGATCGATGCGGGCTGCGCCGCCGTCCGCGTCAATCCGGGGAACATCCGCAAGTTCGACGATCAGGTCGGGCAGATCGCTGCCGCTGCGAAGGCCGCGGGGGTTTCGCTTCGCATCGGCGTCAACGCAGGGTCCCTCGATCCGCGCCTCCTCGAGAAGTACGGGAAGGCCACGCCCGAGGCGCTCATGGAGAGTGCCGTGTGGGAAGCATCCCTCTTCGAAGAGCACGACTTCCACGACTTCAAGATCTCGGTCAAGCACAACGACCCGATCGTCATGGTCAAGGCCTACCGGCTTCTCGCCGAACGCGGCGATTGGCCGCTTCACCTCGGCGTGACCGAGGCAGGCCCCGCCTTCCAGGGGACCATCAAGAGCGCGACCGCCTTCGGCATCCTGCTCTCCGAGGGGATCGGCGACACGATTCGGGTGTCGCTCTCGGCGCCGCCCGCCGAGGAAGTGAAGGTCGGACACCAGATCCTGCAGTCGCTCAACTTGCGGGAACGCAAGCTCGAGATCGTGTCGTGCCCTTCGTGCGGCCGTGCTCAGGTCGACGTCTACTCGCTCGCGGACAACGTCACGGAGGGCCTCAAGGACGTCACGGTGCCGCTGCGCGTGGCCGTTATGGGCTGCGTCGTCAACGGACCCGGTGAAGCGCGCGAAGCCGATCTGGGTGTGGCATCCGGAAACGGCAAGGGGCAGATCTTCGTCAAGGGTCAGGTCATCAAGACCGTGCCCGAGGCCGACATCGTCCAGACGCTCATCGAAGAAGCCCGCCGTATCGCCGACGAGATGGGCCCCGACGCCGCTCTCGGAACCGCCCAGGTCATCACGAGCTGACGCCGCACGGTGTACGCGGGCGCGACCGCGCCGTCGCCGTCGCGCCCGCTGAGACCGGGGACTCCGCCGAGACCGGGCGGTGTGCCGCCGTGTCTCGGCGGGATGCTCGGTTTCGGCGTTCGTGCGTGCCTGATGCGGCCGACGTCGCGGACTGAGCGGACGTCGCGGCGACCCGTCCGACCCCGGCGGCCCCGGCGGTCACCCGTCCGATGCCGCGTTGTTCGCCGAGACCGGGGATTTCGTCGACGCCGGGTGGTGTGACGCGATGTCTCGGCGGGATGCCGTGTTTCGGCGTGCCATCGCACGTCCCGATCCGCTGGGGGAAGGTCTGTCGTGGATGCGATATGCAAAATGCTGCGCTAGCGTGGCGGTACTGCCGCATCCACCGACCCGACGAGGACGCCCCATGGCCATCACCGATTTCGAGCGCTACCCCCTGACCTTCGGTCCGAGCCCCATCCAGCATCTCCCGCGGCTCACGCAGCACCTCGGCGGTGCGCAGATCTGGGCCAAGCGCGAGGACGTCAACAGCGGCCTCGCCTTCGGGGGCAACAAGACACGCAAGCTCGAATACCTCATCCCCGAGGCGCTCGCACAGGGGGCGGACACGCTCGTGTCGATCGGCGGATACCAGTCGAACCACACTCGCCAGGTGGCGGCGGTGGCGGCGAAGCTCGGACTGAAAGCCCGCCTCGTGCAGGAGAACTGGGTCGAGTGGCCGGATCCCCTCAGCGACCGCGTGGGGAACATCCAGCTGTCGCGGATCATGGGTGCAAAGGTCACACTCGACAGCGCCGGGTTCGACATCGGCATCCGATCGAGCTGGCAGCAGGCGATCGACGAGGTCGTCGCCGACGGCGGCAAGCCCTACGCGATTCCCGCCGGCGCATCCGATCACCGGCTCGGTGGCCTCGGCTTCGCCAACTGGGCATACGAGGTCGAGCAGCAGGAGCGCGAGCTCGGAGTGTTCTTCGACACGATCATCGTCTGCACGGTGACCGGGTCGACGCACGCCGGCATGATCGCCGGGTTCGCGGGGCAGGAGCGTCCGCGCCGGGTCATCGGCATCGATGCCTCCGCCACGATCGAGAAGACGCGGGCGCAGGTCGAGCGCATCGCGTGCAACACCGCCGAGCTCATCGGTCTCGGCCGTGACCTGCGTGACGACGAGATCACGATCCTCGAGGGGTGGGCGGGCGACCTCTACGGCATCCCGGTGGAGTCGACGCTCGACGCGATCCGTCTCGGCGGGTCGCTCGAGGCGATGATCACCGACCCCGTCTACGAAGGCAAGTCGCTCGCCGGCCTCATCGACCTCGTCTCGTCGAAGGACATCCCCGCGACGAGCAACGTCCTCTACGCCCACCTCGGCGGCCAGCTCGCCCTCAACGCCTACAGCGGCCTCTTCCGCTGACCCGCGTTCCTGAGGAGATCTGCGGTTCTGAGGGCGTCTCCCGCGCGAGCGACCTCAGAATCGCGGATCTCCTCAGAATCGCGGACCGCTTCGGGACTGCGGCGCGGCGCCGACCGCGGCATCCGTAGACTTGTGCCTCGTGGTCACCCGTCTCTCGCACTTCTTCCTCCGCACGCTCCGTGAGGATCCCTCCGACGCCGAAGTCACGTCGCACCGATTGCTGGTCCGCGCCGGCTACATCCGCCGCCAGGCGCCGGGTGTGTTCGCCTGGCTTCCGCTCGGGCTGCGGGTGAAGGCCAAGATCGAGGCGGTCGTCCGCGAGGAGATGGCGAACGCCGGTGCCTACGAAGTGCACTTCCCGGCGCTCCTGCCCCGCGAGCCCTACGAGGTGACGGGCCGCTGGGAGGAGTACGGCGACGCCCTGTTCCGCCTGCAGGACCGCAAGGGCGCCGACTACCTCCTCGCTCCCACGCACGAAGAGGTCTTCACGCTCCTCGTGAAGGATCTGTACTCGTCGTACAAAGACCTGCCGCTGACGATCTACCAGATCCAGGACAAGTACCGCGATGAAGCACGTCCTCGCGCGGGCCTCCTGCGCGGTCGCGAGTTCACGATGAAGGACGCCTACTCGTTCGATGCGAGCGACGCGGGACTGGATGCGAGCTACCAGGCGCAGCGCGACGCGTACGAGCGGATCTTCACGCGTCTCGGTCTCGAGTACGTCATCGTGCAGGCGGATGCCGGAGCGATGGGCGGCTCGCGATCGGAGGAGTTCCTGCACCCGACCGCCGTCGGCGAAGACACGTTCGTACGCTCGGAGGGTGGCTACGCGGCCAACGTCGAGGCCTTCACGACGCTCGCGCCCGAGCCGATCCCGTTCGACGGCCTGCCGGAGCCCGTCGTCTTCGACTCGCCCGACACGCCTACGATCGACACCCTCGTCGCCCACGCCAATGCCGTCCTCGACGGTGACTACACCGCGGCGGACACTCTCAAGAACGTCGTGCTCGCCCTCACGCACCTCGACGGCACCCGCGAGCTCGTCATCGTCGGCATCCCGGGAGACCGCGAGGTCGACGACAAGCGGGTCGAGGTCGCCTTCGCGCCGGCGGCGGTCGAGCCGGCGACCCCCGAGGACTTCGCGCGTCACCCTCTTCTCGTCAAGGGCTACATCGGTCCGTGGTCGCCGACGGGCGCCATCCTCGGAGAGGAATCCGCGACCGGCATCCGCTACCTCCTGGACCCCCGCGTCGTCGACGGCACGAGCTGGATCACGGGGGCGAACATCGACGAGAAGCACGTGCACTCGCTCGTGGCGGGGCGCGACTTCGCTGCCGACGGCTACGTCGAGGTCGCTTCCGTTCGCGCGGGCGATCCGGCACCCGACGGCTCGGGCCCCGTGTCCCTCGCGCGCGGCATGGAGATCGGCCACGTGTTCCAGCTCGGCCGCAAGTACGCCGAGGCGCTGGGGCTCAAGGTGCTCGACGAGAACGGCAAGCTCGTCACGGTGACGATGGGCTCGTACGGCATCGGCGTCACTCGCATCCTGGCGATCATCGCCGAGCTCAACAACGACGAGAAGGGTCTCGTGTGGCCCGCGTCGGTCGCGCCGTTCGACGTCCACGTCGTCGCGACGGGACGGGATGCCGCGGCGTTCGCCCTCGCGGAGTCGCTGAGCGCCGACCTGGATGCCGCCGGACTCGACGTCCTCTACGACGACCGCCCCAAAGTGTCACCCGGCGTCAAGTTCGGCGACGCCGAGCTGGTCGGCGTGCCCCAGATCGTCATCGTCGGACGAGATGCCGCCGAAGGCCGCGTCGAGCTGTGGGATCGCCGGACGGGGGAGCGCGAGGTCGTCGAGGCGTCCGACGTCGTCCGCCGCCTCACGACCGCCTGACCGGCAGCGCGGACGGGTCTAGAACGTGACCCGGCCGTGGTTCATCATGTCGTCAGGGGTGTCACGGGTCACGAGGGCCTTCAGCATGCCCGCGGCCGCAGCGAGCGTCCCGTGCCGAGGCTCCCAGAACTCGCACTCGACGGGAGTCACCTTCAGCAGGGTGATTCCCGCGGTGTCGAGGCCGTCTTCGAACCAGATGTCCAGCGAGGGCGAGTAGAGCTCCTCCATCTTCGCCCGATCGTCGACGGTGCGCGCACGGCCGGCGACGGACACATAGCGATGGCCCTTCGCGTCGAGGTAGGAGAGGCCCACGTGGTGGTCGGCTTCGGCCTCTTCGACCTTCTTCGTGTCGTCGAGGGTGAAGAACCAGATGTTCCCCGCCTCGTCCATCTGTCGCGTGCTCATGGGCCTGCTCACGAGATTCCCCGCGGCATCCTGCGTCGTCAGCATCGTGAAGTCGATGTCTTCGACGAGCTCCTTGACGCGCGCTCTCGTCTCGGGCCCGGTGATCTCATTCGGTCGGTTCTCGCTCATGTCACGACTGTGCGCCCGGCATCGTTCTCACGGCAGGGGATTGACACAGGGGATGCCGCGGCCTACGAAGCGGACGGCGAAGGGCTCGCCTCACATCCGCGCGTAGCGGGCGCGGAAGAGGCAGAACACCGCGTAGGCGACGAAGCCTGCGCCGACCGCGCCCGCGAGCCACGGACCGTAAGTGAGTGCGAGGAGGGCCTGCACGGCACCGTCGATCCCGCCCGCGGTCTCGGGATCCAGCGTGACGGCAGCGACGCCGAGGAGGATGCCGACGATCACGAGCGCGATCCCCTTGGCGATGAAGCCGACGACACCGAGCACCGTGATGCCCTTTCCGAAAGGTCCAGGTGGGATGTCGACCTTCTTGTGGAAGCTGCGGAGAAAGCCCATGACGATGAAGGAGATCCCCCCGATTCCGATCCCGAGTCCGACGAGTCCGAGCACGATGGAGCCGCCGAACACCGTGAGGATCCCGCGGCTCGCTCCCTCCGCGGCCTCCTCGCCGTTCGGCCGCGCCCCCAGCGCGACCGCCGCGGAGAGGATGCCGAGGGTGGCGAAGATGAGCGCCTGACCCCCTTCCGAGATGCGAAGGCCCCACTTTCGGGCATCCGCCGTGATGTCCTTCCCCGGAGCGCGCGCGAGGATCGCTTCCGCCGCGTGCCACAGGCCGAGTGCCACCAGACCGATCGCGAGGAGCCAGAGCGCAGCGAACCCCAGGGGTGCTCTCGCGATCGCGGTGAATGCGCCGGCTTGATCCGCGTTCCCCTCCGCACCGAGGGCGACGGCGATCACGATCGTGCCGAGGAGGAGGTGCACCAGACCGTTCGCAGCGAAGCCGCTGCGGGCGAGTACGCGGAAGGCGACGCTCGATTCAGCGGTTCGCGCGGCATCCTTGACGGCGTCGGTCACTCCTGGACTCTAGAACAGGCGGGCGCCCCGCCGATCATCCTTCGCGGCCGTGCAGGTGATCGCGGTGCTTCTCGCTCTGGCGTCGCTTGACGACGATGTCGAGCGGACCCGTGACGCTCAGCTCGTCCTCCCACAGCTCGATACCGCGGACCCCCGGGAGCCGATCCCTCGTGAAGACGGGGTCGCGACCCTCGCGTCGTTGGCGTGTGTAGTCCTTGAGCAGACGGAATGCGACACCGGACAGCAGTGCGATGGCGACGAGGTTCGTGAGAGCCATGAGGCCCATCACCCCGTCGGCGAAGCTCCACACGAGGTCCGCGCCCGCGACCGATCCGGCGAGCACGGCGACGATGACGAGGATCCGATAGGCCGTCAGGATGCTCCGCCTCGGCGTGATGAATTCGATATTGGACTCGCCGTAGTAGTAGTTACCGAGGATCGAGGAGAAGGCCAGCAGGAAGATGATGACGCTGAGCGCGATGTTGGACCATTCGCCGAGGGTCCCCACGAGCGCCCCCTGTGTCAGACCGATGCCGCGCTCCGCGGAGGCGAGGTCGGGCACGGACACGAGGATGATGAAGGCCGTGATCGAGCAGACGAGGAAGGTGTCGAAGTACACGCCGAGCGTCTGGACGAGACCCTGCTTGACGGGGTGGGTGACGGCGGCGGATGCTCCGGCGTTCGGCGCCGAGCCGAGGCCCGCCTCGTTCGAGAACATCCCGCGGCGGATGCCCGTCAGGATGATGTAGCCGAAGGCGGCCCCCACGACCTCGTTGAATCCCCATGCCTGCGTGAAGATCTCCGCGAACACGGCGGGGAGCCGGTCGATGTGGAGGGCGACGACGACGAGTCCGAGCAGCAGGTACAGAAGAGCCATCGCGGGAACGAGGGTCTGGGTGACCGAGGCGATCCGGCGGACGCCTCCGAACACCACGAGCCCCGTCAGCAGGGCGATCGCACCGCCGACGACCCACGCGAGCCATCCGTCGGGGTCACTGCCGAGCGAAGAGGCGAGCGTCGCGGTGATCGTGTTGGCCTGGAGCGAGCTGAAGGCGAACGGGAAGCAGACGATGAGGATGACGGCGAAGAGGATGCCCATCCACCGCGCCCCGAGTCCCCGCTCCATGTAGTACGCGGGTCCGCCGCGGAATCCGTCGGTGTCGCGGGTCTTGTAGAGCTGTGCGAGCGAGGACTCGATGAAGCTCGAGGCGCCGCCGATGAAGGCCATGAGCCACATCCAGAACACCGCGCCGGGACCGCCCAGAGCGATCGCCGTTCCGACGCCGGCGATGTTGCCGACGCCCACGCGGGAGGCCGCCGAGATCGTGAACGCCTGGAACGCCGAGACCGACTGCGGCTCGCCCGAGTCCGTGCGGGGCGTCTTGTCGGTGAGGGTGCGGAACATCTCGGGGATGAGCCGGAACTGCACGACGCCCGATCGAACCGTGAAGTAGATGCCGAGACCCACGACGACAGGAAGGACGATCCACGTCCAGAGGTTGTCGCCCCACGTCACGAGCCAGTCGTTGATCTCGTTCATGGCGTCAGTATGGCGGTCGAGGCCTGAGCCACGCCACCACGACACCGAGTGGCCGTGCCGCTTCGTGCGCCCGATCTAGAATCGGGACGGTGAAACGAGCGTCGCGGAGCCGGTGGGGACCGCGGTGGAGCGCTCTGCCGCGGCTGCTCGCCGGAGCCCCTCCGCTCGCGCTGCTCATCGTGGGAGCCCTCGCCCTCCTCCTCGGGTTGCTCATCGTCACGCGCCCGCTCACGTCCCTCGTCGTCCTGACGATCTACGTGGGCCTCAGTGCCATCGCATCGGGAATCGCCGAGCTCACCGGTCGAGACGCAGGATGGGCACGCCGCATCCTCGCTGCCGTCTGGGCACTCGCCGGTGTCGCGATCCTCGTCGGGCTCGGGCGCAGTCTCGAACTCCTCCCGGGAGTTCTGGCGTATCTGCTGATGCTGGGCGGGCTGGCCTCGATCTTCGATGCGTTCGTCGTCCGCGGGGCGAGCAGGAGGGTTCTCGCCGCGGTGTGGGGCGGCGCGCAGATCGCGTTCGGTGTCCTCGCGCTCACATGGCCCGACGTCTCGATCCTCGTCGTGGCGATCGTCTTCGGGGTGAGGACGGTCCTCTTCGGCATCACGACGATCGTTCGTGCCGTCCGTGGGCTTCGTCAGGCCGGTAAGGATGCTCCCGAGGCGAAGCCCACGCGACGAGTCCAGGCGTGGACCGCGGCCGGACGCTACGCGCTGTGCGCCGTCCTGGTGACCGCCGCGGTGGGCGGCTGGTGGGCCAACGAATGGCTGCTCGAGCGGGCCACCGTGGTCGATGCCTTCTACGACCCGCCCGCCCTCGTGCCCTACGACCACGGACGACTGATCCGCTTCGACGAGTTCCAGGGACAGAATCCACCGGATGCCTCCGTGACGCGCATCCTCTACACGACGCGTGACGCCCTCGGCCAGCCGGCCGTCGCGAGCGCACTCGTGATCGTCCCGGACGACCCGCCGCCCGGCCCTCGACCCGTCATCGCCTGGAACCACGGCACGACCGGGGTCGCGCGCGGATGCGCGCCGAGTCTGCGGGATGCCTCTGCGACGCGGTGGGCGATCCCCGCGCTCAACGACGCCCTCGATCGCGGCTGGGTCGTCGTGGCATCCGACTACTCCGGGCAAGGTGCGCCGGGAGTCTTCCCGTACCTCATCGGTCGAGGCGAAGCGCGATCTTCGCTCGACGCCGTCCTCGCCGCGCGAGAGCTCGACGGGCCCGTGCTCTCGCGGCGCACCGTCGCGTGGGGACATTCGCAAGGGGGGCATGCGGCGCTGTGGATGTCGAAGATCGCGCCCGAGTACGCCTCCGACATCGTCATGCGCGGCACCGCTGTGCTCGCACCCGTGTCCGACCCCCTCGCGCTCGCCGAGGAACTGCCCAAGCGCTCCGATGACGCGCTCCTGTCGATCCTCACCTCGTGGGTGCTCGTGCCCTACGCGGACACGTACGACGACGTCGACCTCGGTCGCTACGTCGCTCCCGGCGCGGAAGCCATCGTGCGTGAGATGACGCAGCGGTGCCCGAGCGACCCCGGTGTCGTCGTCTCGGTCGCGACGGCTCTCGGGGTGTCCGAGGACCGTCCCCTCTACGTCGGCGACCTCACGAGGGGCCCCTTGGGTGAGCGGTTGGCGGCCAATGCCGCGACCGGGCCATGGGACGTGCCGCTCCTGATGGTGTGGGGCGACGAGGACGAAGTCATCCCCCCGCACCTCCAGGAGGAGTTCTTCGCGCAGGTGTGCGAGGAAGGCGGACAGGCGCGGCGTCTCGTCTACCGCGGGTACGACCATCTGGGCACCCTGCTGCCAGGCTCGAGCTTCCTGCCGGTCCTGATCTCGTGGACGGAAACGGTGCTCAGCAGCGACGGCGAGCCGTACGACGACTGCGCGCGATGACCGTTCGGCGCCTTCCCAGGGCCGGCGGTGGCGGCATCCGGTAACGTGGGATGGTTCCGGTGCTCGCAACTCGCGCCGGTGAGAGCTGAATACGGAGGCCCCATCGTGGATATCGATCTCGCTTTGCTTCGGACCGTCGAGCGTGAGAAGGAGATCCCCTTCGACGAACTCGTCCGCATCATCGAGCAGGCGATTCTCACCGCCTACGCCAAGCACACCTCGCCGACGGGCACGCTGCCGGACGGCGCCCGCGCCGAACTGGATCGCAAGACGGGTCACGTCGCGGTCTTCGTGCCCCTTCTGGATGAGGACGACGTCGTCATCGGCGAGGAGGAGTCCACACCCGAGGACTTCGGGCGCATCGCCGCGTTCGCCGCGAAGCAGGTCATCAGCCAGCGACTGCGCGACATCGCCGACGACGCGGTGCTGGGCGAGTTCCGCGGCCGCGAAGGCGACATCGTCGCGGGTATCGTGCAGCAGGGACCGAACCCCCGAATGGTGCACGTCGACCTCGGAACCGTCGAGGCGATCCTTCCGCCCGAGGAGCAGGTGCCGGGCGAGGAGTACGCCCACGGGTCCCGACTGCGCGTCTACGTGACGGGCGTGTCGAAGGGCACGAAGGGACCGCAGATCACGGTCTCCCGCACGCACCCCGGCCTCGTCCGCAAGCTCTTCGCGCTCGAGGTTCCCGAGATCGCGAACGGACTCGTCGAGATCGTGTCGCTCGCGCGCGAGGCGGGCCACCGTACGAAGATCGCCGTCAAGGCGAACGATCCCTCGATCAACGCCAAGGGCGCGTGCATCGGCGAGCTCGGACGTCGTGTGCGTGCTGTCACCGAGGAACTGCACGGCGAGAAGATCGACATCGTGGACTACGACCCCGAACTCGCGAAGTTCGTGGCCAACGCGCTGTCGCCCGCCAAGGTGACGTCGAGCTTCATCCTCGACGCGTCGAGCAAGGCCGTCCGGGCGCTCGTCCCCGACTACCAGCTCTCGCTCGCGATCGGCAAGGAGGGGCAGAACGCGCGCCTCGCCGCAAAGCTCACGGGGGCCAAGATCGACATCCAGCCCGACAGCGTGCTGGAAGGCTAGGCCGCCCGGCGCGGCCTGGTCGAGGTGTACCATGGAACCCGTACGAACGTGCGTCGGTTGTCGCGCGCGCTCATCCCGGTCCGCTCTTCTGAGAGTGGTCTCCCACGATTCGATCCTCGTCATAGATGAGCGAGCGATTCTGCCGGGGCGGGGAGCGTGGGTGCATCCGACACAAGAATGCATGGATGCCGCAGTGCGGCGCCGGGCTTTCGTACGCGCACTCCGTGTGTCGGGCTCGCTCGACACGCAGACCATCGAGAAACGGCTGAACGGCTATGGAAACAAAGTGAACGGCTCGAAATGAGTCCCGTCCGCGAATAGTGGTCTGCCCAGTCTGGGCAGACCCCAGACTGGAGAACAACAAGTGGCAAATGCCAAACCCCGTGTCCACGAGATCGCCTCGGAACTCGGCGTCGACAGCAAGGTCGCACTGGCCAAGCTGAAGGAGCTCGGCGAGTTCGTCAAGAGCCCCTCGTCGACGATCGAGCCTCCTGTGGCTCGAAAGCTCCGTGCGGCCCTCGAGGCCGACGGCGCGAACACCCCCGCTGCGGCACCCGCGCGCCCGGCCGGCAGGCCCGGCCCCGCGGCTCGCCCCGGCCCGGCTCGCCCGGCCGCGCCGACACCGGCACCCGCTCCGGCTCCGGCCGCCCCTGCGGCTCCGTCGGAGGCCGCAGCCCCCGCAGCATCCCCTGCTCCCGCCGCACCGAAGGCGTCGCCCGCACCGGCACCCGCCCCCGCGGCTCCCGAGGCTTCGCCCGAGACTCCCGCGGCGTCTGCCGAGGCCGCAGCCCCCAAGCCCGGTGGCGGGACGCCGCAGCCTCCGCGCCCCGGCGGCACGCCGCGTCCCGGTAACAACCCCTTCGCCTCGTCGCAGGGGATGGGCCAGCGTCCGGCAGGACCGCGCCCGGGCAACAACCCCTTCGCGTCCGCACAGGGGATGGGCCAGCGTCCTTCCCCCGGCAACATCCCCAGGCCCCAGGCTCCGCGCCCCGGCGCCCCCCGTCCGGGCGCTCCGCGTCCCGGCGGTGCCGGTCGTCCCGGCGGTGGCGGTCGTCCCGGCGCTCCGTTCCAGCAGCGTCCCGGCGGTGCCGGTCGTCCCGGTGGCGGCGGTGGCTTCCAGCGTCCCGGCGCACCCGGTGCGGGTGCACCCGGTGGCGGTGGCTTCGCGGGTCGCCCCGGTGGTGGCGGCGGTCGCGGCCGTGGTCCCGGCGGTGGCACGGCCGGCGCATTCGGTAAGGGTGGCGGCAAGTCCAAGCAGCGCAAGTCGCGCAGGGCGAAGCGTCAAGAGTTCGAGATGCGCTCTGCGCCGATCGTCGGTGGCGTCAACGTCCAGAAGGGCAACGGCGAGATCATCCGGCTCCGGCGCGGCGCGTCGATCTCCGACTTCGCCGACAAGCTCGAAGCTCTCAACGGCTACACGGTGCAGCCCGGCACGCTCGTGACGATCCTGTTCAACCTCGGTGAGATGGCCACGGCCACCGAATCGCTCGATGAAGCGACCTTCGAGGTTCTCGGCGCCGAGCTCGGCTACAAGATCCAGATGGTCTCGCCCGAGGACGAAGACAAGGAGCTCCTCGAGGGCTTCGGTCTCGATCTCGATGCCGAGCTCGAAGCGGAGAACGAAGAGGATCTCGAGATCCGTCCGCCCGTCGTCACCGTCATGGGTCACGTCGACCACGGTAAGACGCGACTGCTCGATG
Organism: Microbacterium sp. SLBN-146; assembly: GCF_006715145.1. Classification (NCBI taxonomy): domain Bacteria; kingdom Bacillati; phylum Actinomycetota; class Actinomycetes; order Micrococcales; family Microbacteriaceae; genus Microbacterium; species Microbacterium sp. SLBN-146. The sequence continues at coordinate 3,312,722 of NZ_VFMR01000001.1, read as the reverse complement.
CGATCCGTCAGACGAACGTCGTCGCCGGCGAGGCCGGTGGGATCACGCAGCACATCGGTGCATACCAGGTGTGGACCGAGCACGACGGCATCGATCGTGCCATCACCTTCATCGACACCCCCGGTCACGAGGCCTTCACGGCCATGCGTGCCCGTGGTGCGCAGGTCACCGACATCGCGATCCTCGTGGTCGCCGCCGACGACGGCATCATGCCGCAGACGGTGGAGGCGCTCAACCACGCGCAGGCCGCCGGTGTGCCGGTCGTGGTCGCCGTCAACAAGGTCGACAAGCCCGACGCGAATCCCGCCAAGGTGCGTCAGCAGTTGACCGAGTACGGACTCGTCGCAGAGGAGTACGGCGGCGACGTCATGTTCGTCGACGTCTCGGCACGCCAGGGCACGAACATCCAGGAACTCCTGGATGCCGTCCTCCTGACGGCCGACGCAGGTCTCGACCTCACGGCCAACCCCAACAAGGCGGCACGTGGTGTCGCGATCGAAGCGAAGCTCGACAAGGGCCGCGGTTCCGTCGCGACGGTGCTCATCCAGTCGGGAACGCTGCGCGTCGGCGATGCGATCGTGGCGGGCACCGCTTACGGCCGCGTCCGCGCGATGATCGACGAGAACGGCGACGCCGTCGACGAGGCCTACCCCTCGCGTCCCGTCCAGGTGCAGGGTCTGAACTCCGTGCCGCGCGCCGGTGACACGTTCATCGTGACCGAGGAGGACCGCACGGCCCGCCAGATCGCCGAGAAGCGTGAAGCAGCCGAGCGCAACGCCCAGCTCGCGAAGGCTCGCAAGCGCATCTCGCTCGAGGACTTCACGCGTGCTCTCGAAGAGGGCAAGGTCGAGTCGCTCAACCTCATCATCAAGGGCGACGTCTCCGGTGCCGTCGAGGCGCTGGAAGAGTCGCTGCTCAAGATCGAGGTCGATGACTCGGTGCAGCTGCGCATCATCCACCGCGGTGTCGGAGCCATCACCGAGTCCGACATCAACCTCGCGACGATCGACAACGCGATCGTCATCGGATTCAACGTCCGTCCCGACACGAAGGCGCGCGAGCGCGCCGCCCGTGAAGGTGTGGACGTCCGGTTCTACTCCGTCATCTACAACGCGATCGATGACGTCGAGCAGTCGCTCAAGGGCCTGCTCAAGCCGGAGTACGAAGAGGTCCAGTCGGGTGTCGCCGAGATCCGCGAGGTGTTCCGCTCCTCGAAGTTCGGCAACATCGCCGGTGTCATCGTCCGCTCGGGCACGATCACGCGAAACGCGAAGGCGCGCGTCATCCGCGATGGCGTCGTCATCGCGGACGGTCTCGCGATCGAGTCGCTCCGTCGCTTCAAGGACGACGTCACCGAGGTCCGGACGGACTTCGAGGCGGGTATCGGACTGGGCAAGTACAACGACATCCAGATCGGCGACGAGATCGAGACCACCGAAATGGTCGAGAAGCCGCGCGGCTGATCGAAGTCGATGAGGAGCGTCCCGTTCATCGCGGGGCGCTCCTCCTCCGTCGAAAGGAACACACATGGCCAGTGAGCGTCAGGCACGCCTGGGCGACCGCATCCGCGTCATCCTCGCCGAGCGTCTCGAGAAGGGGCTGCGCGACCCGCGGCTGGGCTTCGTCACGATCACCGATGTCCGCGTGACGGGCGACCTTCAGCACGCCTCGGTGTTCTATACGGTGCTGGGCTCCGACGAGGAGCGCGAGGCGTCCGGAGAAGCGCTCCGCTCCGCGACGGGCATGCTGCGTTCCGAAGTGGGGAAGCACCTCAACACCCGGCTCACGCCGTCGCTCGAGTTCATCCCCGACGCGCTCCCCGAGAACGCCGGGCACATCGCGGAGCTCCTCCGCGAGGCGCAGGAACGCGACGCGGCAGTAGCGGGTCTCGCTTCGTCGGCGACGTACGCCGGCGATGAAGACCCCTACGTCAAGCCGCGCGAAGCCGGCGACGAGGACTGACGCGCGCTCTGCCCGCTGATCAGCGCGGCAGATGGAGGTGGTCGTCGACGGCTTCGGCGAGGCCGTCGGCGATGAGCGAGTCGATCGCGCGGTCGCGCTGCGCGGCATCCGCCCACGACGCGATGACGTCCTCGATGGGGATGCCCTGGCTCCCGGCATCCCGGAGCGCCTTGAGAACGGCGCCACGCGCTTGGCGATCGCTTCCCTCGTAGGTCGCCTGACGGCGGCGGGAGTCGCCGGTATCCGGATAGCCGGCGGTGCGCCACGCACATCTGTCCGAGATCGGACATGCCTCGCAGCGGGGCGATCGGGCCGTGCAGACGACCGCTCCGAGTTCCATTGCGGCGGCGTTGACGATGGCGGCATCCGTCGTCGAAGCCGGGAGGATCGCCTCCATCGCCGTCAGGTCGGCTTTCGACGGCGGGCCCGGCTGTGATCGTCCGTCTACGGCGCGAGCCAGGACGCGGCGCGTGTTGGTGTCGACGACGGGATGCCGCAGGCCGTAAGCGAACACTGCCACCGCTCGTGCGGTGTAGTCGCCGATCCCCGTGAGGGTGAGGAGCTCGTCGACATCGTCCGGAACGGTATCGCCGTGCCGGTCCCGGATCTCCGTCGCCGCACGATGCAGCCAGAGCGCCCGCCGGGGGTACCCGAGGTTCGCCCATTGACGCACGGCCTCCGCAGGGGGTTCGGCGGCGAGCGACGCGGGGGTCGGCCAGCGCGTCAGCCAAGCCTCGAGGTGCGGCACGACGCGGTTGACGGGTGTCTGCTGGAGCATGAACTCGCTCACGAGCGTGCCCCACGCGCCGAAGCCTTCGCGCCGCCAGGGGAGGTCGCGAGCGTTGTCGCGGTACCACGCGATGAGTGGCGTCGCGAGGTCGGGCATGCGACTCAGCCTATGCGCGCCCGCGGGCCCCGCGATCCCGAGGAGATCTGCGATTGTGAGGACGATACGCCCGGAAACGCCCTCGGAATCGCGGATCTCCTCAGGACTGCGCGCGCGGCGCCTCCTCCCCAGCCAGGGCCATCTGCGCCATGACTCACAGAACGGGGGCGTGGCCTCAGTCGGACGCGGCGTCGTGGAATCCTCACGGCATGGGCGAGCCGGGGTTGCAAGCGCGTGGAGCGCAGAATCTCGCTTCGCGCGTTCGCGCCGATGGCGGAGTCGTGCCGGTGCGAGCGCTGCAGCGCGCTGGCTTCAGCCGTCATCAGCTCGACCGCGCCGTCGCGCAGGGCGTGCTGTGGCGTGTGCGCAAGGGCTGGGTCGCGCGACCCGACGCCGACCCCGAGCTGCTCGCCGCTGCGCGGGCAGGGGTCGTGCTCTCGTGCATCACGCTCGCGAGGCGGCGGGGTCTCTGGGTGCTCGATCTCGACCGTCCGCATGTCGCGGCCCCCGCCCACGCGGGGGGCCTCCGTGCTTCCGGTGCAACCGTCCATTGGGCGAAGCCCGTCGTTCCGCGGCATCCCGATGCCCTCCTCGATTCGATCGAGAACGCACTCGTCCTCGTGGCGGGCTGTCAGCCTTATGAGTCGGCGCTGGCCGTGTGGGAGTCCGCGCTCAACTCGCATCTCATCGATCGCTCGCAGATGGGTCGGATGCCGCTTCCGCCCGCCGCGCGCAAGATCCTCTCCGCCGCGAGTCCGTACTCCGACTCGGGCCTCGAGTCGTTCGTCGTGCCACGGTTGAGCTGGCTGGGCGTCGCCATCGTTCCGCAAGTGTGGATCGCGGGACACCGCGTCGACTTCCTGATCGGCGACCGCCTCGTCCTGCAGATCGACGGCGGCCACCACGTGGGGGCTCAGCGCACGTCCGACATCTCCCACGATGCCCGCCTGACCCTCATGGGCTATCACGTCATCCGCGTCGGATACCGCCAGATGGTCGACGAGTGGCACACGGTGCAGGACCTCGTGATGCGGGCTGTCGCTCAGGGACTCCATCGAGAACGGCCCGGGGCGACGCGGCGGTTCTGAGGAGATCAGCGATTCTGAGGAGATCTGCGCGGCTATCGTCCTCAGAACGGCGGATCTCCTCGAATCCGCGCGGGGGAGTCGACCGCCGTAGGCTGGTGGGCATGCCTGGGATCCTGCTCGTCGACAAACCCCCGGGCATCACGAGCCATGACGTGGTGGCGCGTGCGCGCCGCGCTCTGGGGACGCGCAAGGTCGGCCACGCCGGCACGCTCGACCCGATGGCGACGGGTCTCTTGGTGCTCGGAGTGGACGGGGCGACGCGCCTTCTGACCTTCATGGTCGGGCTCGACAAGACGTATGAGGCGACGATCCGTCTCGGCGCATCCACCGATACCGACGACGCCGACGGTGCGATCACGAACGTGACGGATGCCGCGTTCCTCGCCGACGACGCGGTCCGTGCCGCGATCGAGCCGCTCACCGGTCGCATCTCGCAGGTGCCCAGTCGCGTTTCAGCCATCAAGGTCCAAGGGCGGCGCGCCTACGACCTCGCCCGTGCGGGGGAGGAGGTCACGCTCGCCGCGCGCGAGGTGACGGTGTCCCGCTTCGACGTGCTCACCTTCCGGCGGTCGACGGTCGACGCCACCGGCGTCGTCGACCTCGATGTCGTCGTCGACTGCTCGAGCGGCACCTACATCCGCGCCCTCGCGCGCGACCTCGGCGCGTCGCTGGGCGTCGGCGGCCACCTCACTGCCCTCCGACGCACACGCATCGGTCCCTTCTCCGTGACGGATGCCGTGTCCGTCGACGACATCGCGGGGGAGTGCCTGATCGATCCTGCGGTCGCGGCATCCACGGTGCTCGGCCGCATCGAAGTGAGCGCAGACGAAGCACGTGACCTCAGGCACGGGAAGCGCCTGTCGGGCGCGGCGGCGCGTCTGCCGTCGTCGCCGGCCGCGGCAGTGGCGCCGGACGGCGGACTCGTCGGAGTCGTGGAGAAGCGCGGGGCCGATGTGAAGAGCACGATGAACATGCCGGAGGAGAAGGCGTCATGATCCTGTGGTTCACGATCGCGCAGGTCGCGATCGCCTCGCTGAGCGGTCTGCTCTGCGTCATCCTGGGTCTCGCGGGCCGACGCCCGAGCGACCTGTCGGTCGGTTCGCTCGCGCTCGTCGAGGTCCTTCTGCTGGCTCAGATCGTGATGGCGATCATCGCCCCGCTCGCGGGCAACCCGCCCACGGGCAGCCTGCTCGAGTACTGGGTCTATCTCGTCTCCGCCGCCCTCCTTCCGCCCGCCGCCGTCTTCTGGGCGCTGCTCGAGCGGAGCCGGTGGAGCACCGTGATCATGGGCATCGCTGCTCTCGCGGTCGCGATCATGGTCTGGCGCATGCATGCCATCTGGACCGTCCAGCTGGCATGAGCGCGGGTCGGCTGCCATCCGGCCTAGGATTGACGGGTCATGTCGTCGCCGTCCCGCTCCCGCATGACCGGCATCGGCCGGGTTCTCGTGGTCGTCTACGCGATCATGGCCCTCGCTGCCACCGGTCGCTCTTTCGTCCAGATCGTCCGCGAATTCGATGAAGCGCCTCTCGCCTACACGCTCTCCGCGGTGTCGGCGATCGTGTACATCCTCGCGACGCTCGCTCTCATCTTCGCGGGTTCCCCCCGGTGGTACCGGATCGCGTGGATCGCGATCGTCTTCGAGCTCGTGGGTGTCGTCGTGGTCGGCACGCTCTCGCTCGTCCTCCCCGATCTCTTCGCGCATCCCACGGTGTGGTCGTGGTTCGGTCTCGGGTATCTCTTCGTGCCGCTCGTTCTTCCTTTCCTGGGGCTGTGGTGGCTCATGACGCACGCACCGGCCCGCGTGCCCAGCGCGGTGGTCTCGTGATCGTCTTCCGCGATCCCGCTGAGGTGCCTCCCGGCTTCGGACCGTCGGTCGTCGCGATCGGCAAGTTCGACGGTGTCCACTCGGGGCACCGTGCAGTGATCGACAGGGCGCGAGTGGATGCCGCGACGGGCCGTGCTCGCGTCGTCGCGGTCACCTTCGATCGCAATCCGCTTGCACTCCTCCGTCCAGACCTCTGTCCGCCGAACGTGATCGGCGTGCACCAGAAGCTCCAGATGCTCGCCGAGACGGGCGTGGACGCGACGCTCATGCTGACGTTCGACCGCGCTCTCGCCGACCTGTCGCCCCGCGAGTTCGTGGAGCACGTGCTCGTCGGCGCGCTGGGAGTGACGATCGTTCTGGTCGGGAGCGACTTCCGATTCGGGCGGGGTGGAGCCGGCACTCCCGAGACGCTGCGCGATCTGGGCGACGAGCTCGGCTTCGAGGTGGAGATCGTTGAGGACGTGCGAGCCATCGAGGGAGGCCGCCGCGTCTCCTCGACCTGGATCCGCGAACTCCTCGCCGAGGGCGACGTCGCGACCGCGTCGAGGCTTCTGGGTCGCGCTCCGGCCGTTTGGGGCGAGGTCGTCCACGGGCTGAAACGCGGTCGCGAGCTGGGCTACCCGACAGCGAATCTCTCGACCGAGCTCGAGGGGTTCGTGCCCGCCGACGGCGTCTATGCGGGGTGGCTCATCGACGAGGGATCCGCCGACGGTCTTCGTCCCGGCATCCGGTATCCCGCCGCCATCAGCATCGGGACGAATCCGACCTTCGACGATGTCGTCGCGAGGCAGGTCGAGGCGCACGTCCTCGACGAGACCGACCTCGACCTGTACGGCCACCGCGTGGAGGTGCAGTTCACCGACCGCGTGCGCGGTATGGTCGCGTTCGAGGGCGTCGAGGCTCTCAAGGCGCAGATGGCCGACGACATCGACAAGGTGCGGGAGACGCTGACATGACAGACGATCGCTCGCGACGCGGAACGGTTTCGATCCTGCGGCGAGTGATCGTCGGAGTCATCATCGGCTCGTTCAGCCTCGCCGCGCTCGGCGGCATCGTCGCGCTCCTCGGTGGAGAGCTCAACGAGACGGCGTGGCGCGTCCTCTCGACCACGGCGATCGTGGGCGCTTTCAGCGTCGCCGTCCTGTGCTGCGTCGCCCTCGTGGGACGCCGACTGCAACCCTTCGGACTCATCGGGGCCGCCGTGTCGATCGCGACCGCAGGGTTCGCGATCGCCCTCGTATGGTCGGAGTGGGATTGGCCGGACGAACTCTGGCAGATCACGTGGTCCGGCATCGCGATGACCGCTGCGTTCTCGCTCGCGTCGCTCCTCCTGCTCCTCGCCGATCGCGACCGCTCGGCGGTGCGCATCGGATTGATCGCGACGTTGGGGCTCTTCGCCGTGGTGCTGGGAATGGTCCTCTATGTCATCTGGTGGCCCGACCGCACGGACGGCGAGATCTTCCCCCGCGTGCTGGGCATCGCCGCGATCCTCGCCGCACTCGGTGCCGTCGTCGTGCCCGTCATCTCGCTCCTCCTGCGCGACCGCTCCGCGGCGTCCGGCATCGCCGCGGAGACGCACGCGCGACTCGAGCGTGCGGCGCGCGAGCGCGGAACGACCGCCGATGCGTTGCTCAGCGAGATGCTGACGAGCCTCCCGCCCGTTCCGCGTGAGTCGGACCGACGGATGCCGCAGGATCCCACCGAACCGTCGGGTCCCACCCCGTAGATCCCCGCGGCGGACCGTCCTACCATCGAGGAGTGGACGCCGCAGACCTCCCTCCACCGCCCTGTCAGGATGGGCGAGGTAGGCTTGATCTTCACGTCCGATTTCGTCGCGGCGAGCACCGCCGGTCTCGGATCGGGATCCGCGTGCACGCGACAGCACCTCGTTCCGTGCCCATCACCGTGGCAACATTTCCGCCACCGAGATTGGCGTTGTGACATCGCCGGAACATCTTCCCCAAGAACGACCGAACATCCGAGACAGGAGAGCCATGAGCCGAACCGATCTCCAGACGCTGCCAGAGCGCGCCGTCGAACTCCTCGGCGGCGAGCCCGACGACACGACCCTCAGGCGCTATCTCCATGGTCTGTCGGGTGTCGACGCGGTCGGACTCGAGCAGCGTGCGGCGGATCTCGGCACCCGCTCCATCAAGACCTCCTCCAAGGCCTGGGCGCTCGACAAGGTCGTCGAGCTCATCGACCTCACGACCCTCGAGGGTGCGGACACCCCCGGCAAGGTCCGCTCCCTCGTCGCGAAGGCGCTCAATCCGGATGCCTCGGACCAGACCTGTCCGCGCGTCGCCGCCGTCTGCGTATACGGAGACATGGTGCCGTATGCCGTCGACGCGCTGGGTGAAGCGCACGGGGATCCCGATGACGGCGGCGTGAGCGTCGCGGCCGTCGCCACGGCGTTCCCGAGCGGGCGGGCATCCCTCGACATCAAGCTCGCCGACACGGCCGAGGCCGTTGCCGAGGGTGCCGACGAGATCGACATGGTCATCGACCGCGGCGCCTTCCTGTCGGGTCGCTACGGTCTCGTCTACGACCAGATCGCCCGCGTCAAGCAGGCCTGCCGCCGCGAGGACGGCACGTCGGCGTCGCTCAAGGTGATCCTCGAGACGGGCGAGTTGAAGACCTACGACAACATCAAGCGGGCGTCGTGGCTCGCGATCCTCGCGGGCGGTGACTTCATCAAGACGTCGACCGGCAAGGTGCAGCCCGCCGCGACGCTCCCGACGACACTGCTCATGCTCGAGGTCGTCCGCGACTGGCACCGTGCGACAGGGGAGAAGATCGGCGTGAAGCCCGCCGGCGGCATCCGCACGTCGAAGGATGCTCTCAAGTACCTCGTCACGGTCGCCGAGACGGTGGGCGAAGAGTGGCTCCAGCCGCACCTGTTCCGTTTCGGAGCATCGAGCCTGCTCAACGATGTGCTGCGTCAGCGGCAGAAGCTCACGACCGGTCACTACACCGGCACCGACTACGTCACGATCGACTGACCGTCGACCTCGGCACTTGCTCACCCATCGAAGTAAGAGACACGACATGAGCTTCCTCGAATACGCACCCGCGCCGGAGTCCCGCGCGATCCTGAACCTCCGAGACGAGTACGGACTGTTCATCGACGGCGAGTTCCGCGCCGGCACCGGCGAGTCCTTCGCGACCATCTCGCCGGCCGATGAGTCTCACATCGCGACGATCTCCGCGGCATCCGATGCAGATGTCGACGCGGCGGTCGCCGCCGCGCGCCGCGCGTACGACAAGGTCTGGTCGCGCATGAGCGGTCGCGACCGGGGGAAGTACCTCTTCCGCATCGCGCGTCTCGTCCAGGAGCGCGCCCGGGAGCTCGCCGTGGCCGAGAGCCTCGACAACGGCAAGCCCATCAAGGAGAGCCGCGACGTCGATGTGCCACTCGTAGCGGCCTGGTTCTTTTACTACGCAGGATGGGCCGACAAGCTCGATCACGCGGGTCTCGGCGCGAATCCTCGTGCTCTGGGCGTCGCGGGTCAGGTCATCCCCTGGAACTTCCCGCTGCTGATGCTCGCGTGGAAGGTCGCCCCGGCCCTCGCCGCCGGCAACACCGTTGTGCTGAAGCCGGCCGAGACGACCTCCCTCACGGCGCTGCTCTTCGCGGAGATCCTGCAGCAAGCCGATCTTCCCGCCGGCGTGGTGAACATCGTGACAGGCGCGGGAGCGACCGGCGCCGCGATCGTCCGGCATCCCGACGTCGACAAGGTCGCCTTCACGGGCTCGACAGCCGTGGGTCGCGAGATCGCCAAATCGGTCGCGGGGACGAGCAAGAAGGTCACGCTCGAGCTCGGCGGCAAGGCGGCGAACATCATCTTCGACGACGCTCCCATCGAGCAGGCCGTCGACGGCATAGTCACCGGCATCTTCTTCAATCAGGGCCAGGTGTGCTGCGCGGGGAGCCGTCTCGTCGTGCAGGAGTCGATCCACGACGAGGTCGTCGAACGCCTCAAGGCGCGTCTGTCGACCCTGCGGCTGGGCGACCCGCTCGACAAGAACACCGACATCGGGGCGATAAATTCGCGCGAGCAGCTCGAGCGCGTTCGCGAATTGAGCCGCATCGGCGAGGCAGAGGGCGCTGAACGGTGGACGGCGGACTGTGCGATCCCCGATCAGGGATTCTGGTTCGCGCCGACCATCTTCACGAACGTGCAGGCGAGTCATCGCATCGCGCGCGACGAGATCTTCGGACCCGTCCTGTCCGTTCTGACGTTCCGCACGCCGGACGAAGCCATCGCGAAGGCCAACAACACGCCGTACGGGCTGTCGGCCGGAGTGTGGAGCGAGAAGGGCTCGCGCATCCTCGCCGTCGCGGACCGCCTGCGGGCGGGCGTCGTCTGGGCGAACACGTTCAACCGCTTCGACCCGGCGAGTCCGTTCGGCGGCTACAAAGAGTCCGGCTACGGCCGGGAAGGCGGCAAGCACGGCCTTCTGGCCTACCTGAAGGGGGGAGCGGCGTGAGCGAGCGACTGACGGTGCCCAAGACCTACAAGCTCTACATCGGCGGAAAGTTCCCGCGCAGCGAGTCCGGCCGCACGTATCCGGTCCTCTCTTCGAAGGGCGCTTTCCTCGCCAACGCGGCGGCGGCATCGCGCAAGGATGCCCGCGACGCCGTGACGGCCGCCCTCGGCGCCGTCGGGTCGTGGTCGGGTGCGACGGCCTACAACCGCGGCCAGGTGCTGTACCGCGTGGCGGAGATCCTCGAGGGGCGCCGCGCCCAGTTCATCGACGAGATCGTGCAGCAGACCGGTGTGTCGGCGAAGGCCGCGGCATCCGAAGTGGACGAAGCAGTCGATCGGTGGGTCTGGTACGCCGGATGGTGCGACAAGTTCGCGCAGGTCACCGGCAACGGCAATCCGGTCGCGGGTCCGTACTTCAACATCTCGGTGCCCGAGCCGACCGGGGTCGTCGGGATCGTCGCTCCGCAGGACACGGCGCTCGTGGGACTCGTCTCGGCGATCGCCCCGGCCCTCGTGAGCGGGAACGCCGTCGTCGCCATCGCATCCCAGCGCTATCCGCTCTCGGCCATCAGTCTCGCGGAAGTCATCGCGACGTCTGACGTACCGGCGGGGGTGGTCAACCTCCTCACGGGTTCGCCGGCCGAGATCGCGCCGTGGGTCGCTGCGCACCCCGATGTCCACGGCCTCGACCTCGTGGGTGCCGGTGAGATCGACTGGGTCTCGCTGCAGATCGCGGCGGCCGAGACGCTGACGCGCGTCCTCGGACCGGAATCAGGACCGGATGCCGCGGCCCCGAGCCTCGAGCGGATCGCGGCGTTCACCGAGACCAAGACCGTCTGGCATCCGAAGAGCCTCGTCTGACGGTGGCCTGGTTCCCCGACCGGACGTCAGGACAGGTCGAGTCCGTCGAGCCGTCCCGGCTCGCTGAGCTCGCCATAGCGGACGTCGACGGTGTCGGCGCCCACGCTGGCGACGCACGCCAGGAGTGACAGCGTCGGATAACCGTACGGGCGGTTGTCGCGGATGATCGCCGCGTCGTCGGTGCTGTCGAGTTCGGCCGTCCGCTCGAGAATCTCGATCCACGGATCCCACCACCGCTCGTCGTCCTCCAGACGCGCGCTCCGGAAGTCGTCGAGCCAGCGCGCGATACGCGGTGTCGAGGCGTCGTCGACGTCATCGTGCGCGATCATGTGCGTGCCCGGGGCGAGCTCCTGCGTGTGTACGGTCTCGCCGTCCCACGTCACGACGCGCGCGGAGGGCCCGTCGACCTCGACGAGATTGAAGCCGTGCGTCGTCGGCGTGCCGTCGATCGTGCGGCCCGCGACCGAATCGAGCACGAGGTTTCCGCGCGACGTGATCTCCGACTCGGGTCGGGTCGAGACATCGGCGCGATTGAGGAGCACGGCGAGTCGGCTCTCGCCGGGGTCGGCCGCGAGCCACGCTCCACCGGCGCGGATATCGCGGACACCGAGCACGCCATCGTGAGACTCGGGCCACCACCGGCCGAGCGGATTCCACGGACGCGAGGGGTCCTCATCGCGGATCGCGAGAACCCGGGTCGGCTCGTCGGACGAAGCGGGCACGCGGATCACGACCGTGCACATGTCAGGGCTCTCCTCTGAGGAACGTGGGAGGATCGGAAGGTGTTCATCGTCGTGGGTGTGACGGGCGGCATCGCTGCCTACAAGTCGGTGCACATCGTGCGCCTCCTCGTGAAGCAGGGGCACGACGTCCACGTCGTCCCCACAGAAGACGCCGTGAGGTTCGTCGGTATTCCCACGTGGGAGGCGATCAGCCGCCATCCTGTCACGACTTCCGTCCATGACGACGTCGCGCGCGTCCGCCACGTCGCTCTCGGTCAGGCGGCCGACCTCGTCGTCGTCGCGCCGGCGACTGCCAACAGCCTCGCCAAGATGGCGGCCGGCCTCGCCGACGATCTGCTGGGGACGACTCTGCTCGCCACCTCCGCGCCCGTCGTCGTCGCGCCCGCGATGCACACCGAAATGTGGCGGCACGCAGCGACGCAGCACAATGTCGCGCTGCTGCGTGCGCGCGGCGTGCACATCGTCGGCCCTGCGGAAGGAGAGCTGACGGGCGGGGACAGCGGACCCGGGCGCATGTCGGAGCCCGAGGAGATCGTCTCGGCCGCGCTCGGAGTCGTCGGCGCCCGCCGAGACCTCGAGGGGCTCTCCGTGGTCGTGAGTGCGGGCGGCACGCGCGAGCCGATCGATCCCGTCCGCTTCATCGGCAACAGGTCTAGCGGTCGGCAGGGGATCGCGGTGGCGCGCGAGGCGGCGAGCCGAGGAGCATCCGTCACGCTCGTCGCCGCACACGTCGAAGACGACGTGCTCGTCCCCGTACCGGGAATCAGCATCGTGCACGCGGCGACGGCGAAGGATCTCGCGGAAGCGGTGCGGGATGCCGCGCTCACCGCCGACGTCGTCGTCATGGCCGCCGCCGTCGCCGACTACCGTGTCGCCGACATCGCACCTCGGAAGCTCACGAAGGAGGGCCGCGTCGGCGGGCTGACTCTCGAGCTCGTGGAGAACGAGGACATCCTTGCGGGCCTCGCGCGGGATCGGCGCGACGGTCAGACGATCGTCGGGTTCGCCGCCGAGATGCCGGGCGACGGCGAGACGCTCATCGACCGTGGCCGCCGCAAGGCCGCGCGGAAGGACACCGACCTGCTGGTCGTCAACGAGGTCGGGTGGGCGAAGGGATTCGAGCGGAGCGAGAACGAGGTCGTGCTCATCGAGCGGGGTGGAGGCGTCGTCGATACGGTCGCCGGCAGCAAGGGTGATGTCGCCGTGGCGTTGTGGAACGCGATTCACGCTATGCGGATGAAAAATAGGTAACAGAACGGTAACGGCCACGGGTAGAGTGACGGGACGGCGTCGATGAAGACGTCGACGCACCGTTGCGAAGGACATGCCCGATGCCCGATCACTCCGCGCCTCCGCGATCGCGCGCGCACGCCCTCGCCATCGTCTGCGTCCTGAGCCTGGCGAGCGTCATGATCGCCTTTCTCGGAGTGACTCCCGCGCGGGTGGGCGCGACCGAGGCGCTCGGGACACCGCGGATGCCGGGGGACGCCGCTTTCATCGCGAGCCATCGCGGGGGTGGCGCAACGGCGCCCGAGAACACGCTTCCCGCCATCGAAGCCGCTCTCGCGCAGGGTTTCGACTACGTCGAGGTCGACGTCGCCCTCACGGCTGATCGCCACCCTGTGCTCCTGCACGACGCGACGGTCGATCGGACGACGGACGGATCCGGGCGCATCTCCGACCTCACACTCGCCGAAGTGCGCAGCCTCGACGCGGGGTCGTGGTTCGACGAGAAGTTCGCCGGCACCCTGGTGCCGACGCTGTCCGAGTTCGCCGACGTCCTCGCCGGGACCACGCAGCGCGCGATCGTGGAGCTGAAGGGGGAGTGGGATGCCGCAGCCGTCGCCGCTCTCGTCACGGAGTTCGAGACCCGCGCCCTCACGCGGCGCATCGCGCTCGCGAGCTTCGACGCCCGCACGCTCGCGCTCGCGGCCGACGCGTCGGGGGTCATCCCGCGCCTCCTCATCCTGCGTCATCTCCCCGACGACGTCGTGAGCGCTGCCGCAGAAGCGGGCGCGCGGGGCATCATCGCGAGTCGCGCCGCCGTCGTGCGCAGGCCCGAGATCATCGACGAGATGCACGACGCGGGTCGACGCGTCATCGTCTACACCCTCAACGACGACGCTCACTGGAACGAGGCGACGTCTCTCGGCGTCGACGGGATCGTCACGGATGATCCCGGCACGCTGTCGACGTGGCAGCAGGTCTCGGCCGGCGGCGGGTAGGGTCGGACCCGTCCGTCGCATTGGGAGGTCTTCATGTCACCGCTCCGCCGTACGCTCATCGCCGGCGCCGCAGCGCTGATGGTCACCGGGATGCTCACAGCGTGTGTTCCTGAGCCGGTACCGACCTCTTCGTCTTCCGCGCCGATGCCGACCGCGTCGTCCGCTGCTCCCAGCGGCAGTGCGACGACCGAACCCGACGACGGCGACGACCTCGTCCTCCCCGCCGCGTGCGAGGAGCTCTACTCGCCCGGGATGCTCGCGACCCTCCAGGCCGACATCCCGCCGATGAACGATCCGGGAACGACGATGCTCTCCACCGAGAACGCCGAGGCGATCGGAGTCATCGAGTCCGCGGAACAGACCATCCGCTGCTCGTGGGGCCCGCCGTCCGAACGGGGGATCGCAACGAACGTCACGATCATCACCCCCGAGCAGCGCGACGCGCTCTTCACCGCGTTCGAGCAGTCCGGCTTCTCGGCCGAGGATTACGCCTCCGGCACCATCCATCGCATCCAGCAGGAGATGATCACGCTCGACGACGAACTCGTCACCCTCGGCGAAACGCACTACCTGAGCGGCAACGGCTGGGTCTCCACCCGCTGGATCCAGTACCTCCCCGAAGGATATGTCGAGGACATCGTCACGTCGCTCTGGGGATGATCGCTCGCCGACAGGCTAGACTGTCGGCGGGGATACCGTCATCCGACGTCGCAGCTCGCAGAAGTGAGTGCCCGCGGCCGGGGGCGGCACATCCCATCCCGAGGCCGTGACGGCCACCCTGCCGCCTTCGGGAGCCCGCACTTCGCCGGTGAAGACCGGCCATCCGGAGCATCCGGATTCTCTCCTGAGGAGGAGTATGCCGCCTACGGCATCCGCGACGCAGAGAACGACTCAGCGCCGCCGCAAGCCTTCGCCCGCACGTCGTGACGACGAGGCGCCCATCATCCCGATCCTCGCGCGCAAAGTGCGCGAGGTCGAGGCGAAGTCGCAGCGCGGCAAGCTCGGGCCCACGAACCGCGTGAAGTTCCAGGTGATCGCCTTCCTCGTGCGCGAAGAGCGCGCGCGGGTCAAGGCCGATACAGCACTCACCGACTCGACCCGCTCCGAGCTGCTCAAGCGGCTCGACGGGGTCGCGACGATCCTCGCCAAGACGGCGGCGCGCGACACGTCCCTCATCCAGCTGCTCGAAGTCGACCAGGCGACGTCCCCCGTCGCGCGGCGCATGCGTCGCGATTGGCTCATCGAATCGGGCGCAGAGCTCGCGCCCGACGAATTGATCATCACGGATGCCGCTCCGGCCGTGACCGCCGTCGTCCCCGCCGCACTCGCGGAGCGCCAGGTCGTTCCGCCGCAGATCGAGGCGCGACGGGAGGCCAATCCGTTCCTCGCCCCCGACCTCTCGATGCGCGTCCCGAAAGAGACTCCGCGACGACGGCTCGATGGCTGGGAGCTCATGGGGCCCCTCTACAAGGCCTTCGAGACCGGCGCCGGTGGAGGCGCGGCGTCGATGCCGCTTCCTCCGCAGCCCGAGTTCGACCGTCTCTCGCCCAAGGGGCTGGAAGTCATGGTCCACCAGTCGCGGTTCCTCGAAGCCGTGCGTGAAGGCCACCGTTCCTTCCTGCTCGCCGACGAGCCGGGCCTCGGCAAGACTGCGGAGTCGGTGCTCGCGGCATCCGTCGCCGACGCCTACCCGCTTCTCGTCGTCGTGCCCAACGTCGTGAAGATGAACTGGGCGCGCGAGGTCGAGCGGTGGACACCGCAACGCCGTGCGACCGTCATCTCCGGCGACGGTGAGAACATCGATGCCTTCGCCGACGTCTTCATCGTCAACTACGAGATCCTCGATCGTCACCTTTCGTGGTTGAGCTCGATCGGCCTGAAGGGCATGGTCGTCGACGAGGCCCACTTCATCAAGAACCTCACGTCGCAGCGTTCGCAGAACGTCCTCGCGCTCGCGGCGCGGATCCGGGAGCAGCTGCGCGATCCGCTCATGCTCGCCCTCACCGGCACACCGCTCATCAACGACGTCGAGGACTTCGACGCGATCTGGCGCTTCCTGGGATGGACGAACGGCGAGAAGCCCGGCCCCGTTCTCATGGAGAAGCTCGACGAGACGGGACTGACGCCGGCAGACAAGGCCTTCTATCCCGCCGCACGCGAAGCCGTCATCTCGATGGGGATCGTCCGTCGGCGCAAGAAGGACGTCGCCGCCGACCTCCCCGACAAGCTCATCGCCGATCTCCCCGTCGAACTCGACGACGAGTTCGGGCGCTCGATCCGACAGGCTGAGCGCGAACTCGGCGAACGGCTGGCCGCGAAGTATCGCCGGATCATCGAGGCTCGCGGCGACCGCGGTCTCGCACCCGGCGAGATCGACGAGGACATCGTGCGCCTCGTCGCCCACAACGAGCTCGAAGAGTCGAAGGCCGCCGGAACGGGCTCCGAGAACGTCTTCACGATGGTGCGCCGGATCGGCCAGGCCAAGGCGGTACTGGCCGCCGACTATGCGGCTCAGCTCCAGCGCTCCGTCGGTAAGGTCGTCTTCTTCGCGAAGCACATCGATGTCATGGATGCCGCGGAGGCGCACTTCCGAGGAGCCGGTCTCAAGACGGTGTCACTTCGAGGAGACCAGACGACCGCCGCGCGCCAGCAGGCGATCGACGCGTTCAACAACGATCCCGAGGTCGGAATCGCGGTGTGCTCTCTCACCGCGGCCGGTGTCGGTGTCAACATGCAGGCGGCGTCGAACGTCGTGCTCGCGGAGCTGTCGTGGACCGCGGCCGAGCAGACGCAGGCGATCGACCGCGTGCACCGCATCGGCCAGGGTGAGCCGGTGACGGCATGGCGCATCATCGCGGCGCACACCATCGACACGAAGATCGCGGAGCTCATCGACTCGAAGCAGGGGCTCGCCGCTCGCGCGCTCGACGGCGAGGCCGTCGATCCGCAGTCGAGTGACTCGGTCCAGCTGTCGGCGCTCATGCACCTCCTCCGGCAGGCGCTCGGAGGAGAGTGACCCCCGCGTCGCGGGACCGTGTGGCAGCCACGCGTTCCCGGCGATAGTGTCGGTACGGCACCGTCGCCGGCCTCTGACCCGACAGCAAGGAATCCAGCATGAAGATCGGCATCCTCACGAGCGGCGGCGACTGCCCCGGACTCAACGCGGTCATCCGCGGCGTCGTGCTGAAAGGCACGACCACGTATGACTTGGAGTTCGTCGGCATCCGCGACGGCTGGCGCGGCGTCGTCGATGCCGACTTCTTCCCGCTCACGCGCCACGAGGTCAAGGGCCTCTCGAAGGTCGGCGGAACGATCCTCGGCACGTCGCGGACGAACCCCTACGAGGGCCCTCGCGGTGGAGCGGAGAACATCGCCAAGACGATGTACGGTCACCGCCTCGACGGCATCATCGCGATCGGCGGCGAAGGCACGCTCGCCGCGGCGGACCGGCTTTCGAAGGACGGCATCAACGTTCTGGGTGTTCCGAAGACGATCGACAACGACCTCCGCGCGACGGACTACTCCTTCGGCTTCGACACCGCCGTGAACATCGCCACCGACGCGATGGACCGGCTCCGCACGACGGGCGATTCGCACCAGCGGTGCATGGTCGCCGAAGTCATGGGGCGCCACGTGGGCTGGATCGCGCTGCACGCCGGCATCGCTGCAGGAGCCCACGTGATCTGCATCCCCGAAGTGCCGCTCTCGCTCGACGACATCATCGATCAGGTGACGCGAGCCCACGATCGCGGACGAGCCCCGCTCGTCGTCGTCTCGGAGGGCTTCAAGCTCACCGACATGGAAGAGGCCTTCAGCGACAAGGGTCTCGACGCGTTCAACCGCCCGCGCCTCGGCGGCATCAGTGAGATCCTCGCGCCCGAGATCGAGCGGATCACAGGGATCGAGACGCGCGCGACGGTGCTCGGCCACATTCAGCGCGGCGGGTCGCCGTCGGCGTTCGACCGCGTGCTCGCAACACGGCTCGGCCTCCACGCCGCCGACGCCGTCGTCGACCAGGCATGGGGCCAGATGGTCTCTCTCAAGGGCACCGACATCGTGCGCGTCCCCTTCGCCGAGGCCCTGGGTGAGCTGAACACGGTTCCCCTCTACCGCTACGAAGAGGCCGCCGCGCTCTTCGGCTGACCCCGACGCCCCGCGTTCTTCGCCGAGACCGGGGGATTCGCCGAGACCGAGTGGCACGCCGCCCTGTCTCGGCGAGACTCTCGGTGTCGGCGCGCCATGCGGATCGACTTCGGTTCGCCCACCGTGCGATCGCGCGGCGGATGCGGCATCCGGTGCGGCCTGCGCTCTTCGTCGAGACCGGGAGTTTCGCCGAGATCGAGTGGCACGCCGCCCTGTCTCGGCAGAATCCCCAGTCTCAGCGGCGTGCAGCCGCGGCGATGTCGATTCCTCCACAGGCCGGGGCGCGGGCGAGCGACGACGCTGACCTGTGGATGGTGACGGATGCCGTGGTCACATGCGCCACGATGCCGACGTGACGTTCGAGATCCCCGCGCTGCTGTTGGCGCGCCATCATCCGCCCACAGCGCCGCGTCTGGATCGGACGCCGGGCCTGCACCGGATCCGGTCCGGGGTCTACGTCGATAGTTCGATATGGGACGGACTGCCCGCCTGGGAGCGTTATCGCCTTCGCGTTCTGGCGGTCGCGCAGACCTGGAGCGATCCCGTCTTCGCGCTGGAGTCCGCGGCATCCTTGCATGGGCTACCTGTCTTCGGCGAGCCGCGTGCGATCCACCTCCTCAGCGCCGACGGAAAGTCTTGGCGACAAGGCGATGTCGTCGTGCACGGATGGACGGACGACAAGCCGATCGAGGTGATTGACGGCAACCTCGCGACGTCCGCTCAGGCGACGGCGGTCGCCCTTGCTCGCGTGCTTCCGCCGGCCTTCGGCCTCGGAGTCGCCGATGCTGTCGCGCGGCGTCTCGGGATCGACCACGTGAGGGTGGCCGATCTCGGCCGCGCGCAGGCGGACCGCCGCGGGGTACGACGGCTCGATTGGATTCAGGAGCGCGTTACAGACCGTGCCGAATCGGCAGGGGAGTCGCTCTCCCGCGCGGTGATCGAGTGGTTGGGATACGACTCGCCTGATCTCCAGGTCGAGTTCGCACATGAGGGCGTCGACGACCGTATCGACTTCTTCTGGCGATCCCGCCGCACGATCGGCGAGTCGGACGGGTACGGCAAATACGGTCTCGAGGACACAGCCTCCGCGCGGGAGGCCCTCGTGCGCGAGAAACGGCGTGAGGACCGGCTCCGCCGGAACGTGGGGCCGGTGGCCCGATGGGAGTGGAAGGACGCGATGCGCGCCGATCCGCTCGATGCCGTTCTCCGCAGCACCGGGCTCACCCCCGCACGAGCGAGAGACAGGCGCATGCTGGCCACGCTCCGCGCGAACCCGCGCTCGCTATGAGGAGCGCGTGGCTCGCTGAGACCGGGGGATACGCCGAGACCGAGCGGTTTGCTGCCCGGTCTCGGCGAGATCCTGAGTCTCGGCGGCTGGGTGTTTCGGGATGCCGCGTGCAGCCGGGCGGCGGGTCAGTCCGCGACGCCGAGGACGTCGAGCAGCCACGCGAGCTCGAACGCGCGCTCGCGCCAGGAGTTGTAGCGCCCGGAGACGCCGCCGTGGCCGGCGACCATCTCGCACTTCAGGAGGGCGTCAGCGCCTACCTCGCGTAGGCGCGCGACCCACTTCGCGGGCTCGACGTAGAGAACGCGGGTGTCGTTGAGTGACGTGACCGCGAGGATCCGCGGGTACGCGACGTCGCTGCGGACATTCTCGTACGGCGTGTACGACTTCATGTAGGCGTACACGTCGGCGTCGTGAAGGGGGTCGCCCCACTCGTCCCACTCGATGACCGTGAGGGGGAGCGACGGATCGAGGATGGTCGTGAGCGCGTCGACGAACGGGACCTCGGCCAGCACTCCGGCGAAGAGCTCGGGCGCGAGGTTCGCGACGGCGCCCATCAGCAGTCCGCCCGCGGAGCCTCCCTCGGCGACGAGCCGGTCGGGGGTCGTGTAGCCGCTGTCGACGAGGTGCCGTGCGCTGTCGACGAAGTCGGTGAACGTGTTGCGCTTGGCCTGCATCTTGCCGTCTTCGTACCACTGACGGCCCATTTCGCCGCCGCCGCGCACGTGGGCGACGGCGAAGACGACGCCGCGGTCGAGTTCGGACAGCCGCGCGACGGAGAAGCCGGGTTCGATCGAGTGCTCGTAGGAGCCGTAGCCGTAGAGATGGAGCGGTCGCGGTGCCGATCCGAGGTCGCCGAACGAGCGCTTCCACACGAGCGAGACCGGTACCTGTGCGCCGTCTTGCGCGGTCGCCCACACTCGCGCCTGCTCATAGTCGGCAGGGTCGTACCCGCCCAGGACCGGCTGCTGCTTGCGAAGGTGGAATTGCTTCGTCGAGACCTCGTAGTCGTAGACCGTGCCGGGGGTGACGAACGAGCCGTAGGAGAGGCGCAGGAGCGGTGGCGCCCACTCCGGATTCCCTGCGGTCCCGACGGCATACAGAGGCTCGTCGAACGAAAGCTCCTCCACAGCGTTCGTGGTGTAGTCCAGGAGACCGAGCCGCGCGAGGCCATCACGTCGGTATCCGAGCACGCCCCAGTCCCGGAACGTCGAGACTCCGAGCAGTCGTTCGCCCGGTCGGTGAGCGACGATGACGTCGCGCGGGCCGGAGGGGTCGGATGCCGCGACTCGCACCAGCTCGAAGTCGAGCGCACCGTCGTTGTGAACGATGTAGAGGACGTCCTCGCCGTCGACGACCGCGTGTTCCGACTCGTACTCGACGCCGTCGCGACGGGGCCAGACCACGCGAGGCTCTCCGCGGAGGTCGTCGGCGTCGAGGAGCCATTCCTCCGACGTGATCGACGACCCGAGCCCGATGACGAGGTAGCGGTCGCTGCGGGTGAATCCGGCGCCGACCCAGTAACGCTCATCGGGTTCGTGGAAGAGCTTCCGGTCGTCGGCGACGGGTGTGCCGAGTTCGTGCAGCCACACCGTGTCGGGACGCCACGCGTCATCGACGGTGGTGTAGACGATGAAGCGTCCGTCGGGCGAGAAGGACGCCCCCGCGAAGGTGTCGGGGATCACATCGGGAAGCTGCTCACCTGTCACGAGGTCGCGGACGCGGATGGTGTACCGCTCATCGCCCGCAACGTCGACGCCGTAGAGCATGCGGGTGCCGTCCGTCGTGATCTCGAAGCTCCCGAGTGAGAAGAAGTCATGCCCCTCCGCTTCGGCATTGGCGTCGAGAAGCACCTCTTCGCCGGGCACTTCGGCGTCGGGTGAGAGGGTCGGCGGGTTCCAGTCGTCTTCGGCGGCGAGCGGCGCTCGACACTGGATGCCGTACTGCTTGCCCTCGACGGTCCGCCCGTAGTACCACCACTGGCCCCGGCGGGCAGGGACGGACAGGTCGGTCTCGAGGGTGCGGCCCTTGATCTCGTCGAAGATGCGCTCGCGCAGCGGCGCGAGGTGCGCGGTCCGTGCGTCGGTGTACGCGTTCTCGGCCTCGAGGTGCGAGATGACGGCGGGGTCATCCTTCTCGCGGAGCCACTCGTAGCGGTCTTCGACGTCGTCGCCGTGATGCGACCGCACCATGGGGCGCGGCTCGGCGACGGGCATGGGTGTGGAAGGGCCGGTGTCGTTCACACGACAACGCTAGTGCGGATCACGCTCGCCGAGTTGACCAGGCCCCGACCCGGTGCGAGGATTCCTTCTGGCCGGTTGCCGGTTCATGAACACACGGTGAACTGTTCGTTCGTCACGCCGATCTCGTCGGCACCACATTCCTGCTCTTCATACGGAAAGCGAACGGGTGGAAGCCGCAGCCATCATCATCGTTCTGGTCATCACGCTGGCGTTGTTCTTCGACTTCACCAACGGATTCCACGACACGGCCAACGCGATGGCCACACCGATCGCGACGGGGGCGCTCAAGCCCCGCACGGCAGTGCTCCTGGCGGCCGTTCTGAACCTCGTGGGCGCCTTCCTGTCAACGGAAGTCGCGCAGACGATCTCGGGCGGAATGATCCGCGAGGACGAGATCTCGGCGGGCGTGTTCCCGGCGATCATCTTCGCGGGGCTCATCGGCGCCATCACCTGGAACATGCTGACGTGGCTCCTCGGACTGCCGTCGTCGTCGTCCCACGCCCTCTTCGGCGGTCTCATCGGTGCGACCCTCGTGGGCGTCGGCGTCATGGCGATCGATTTCGGGGTCGTGCTGAGCAAAGTCATCCTGCCGGCCCTCGTGGCGCCCTTGACGGCGGGGATCATCGCGTTCACCGTCACGAAGATCGCCTACGCCGTGACCCGCCGCTACGACGCCAAGCCGGACGGGCGCGACGGATTCCGGTGGGGCCAGATCTTCACGTCGTCGCTGGTCGCCCTCGCGCACGGCACGAACGACGCCCAGAAGACGATGGGTGTCATCACCCTCGCGCTCATCACTGTCGGGTGGCAGTCCTCGGGGAGTCCCGAGCCGCAACTGTGGGTCATCGTCGCGTGCGCCGTCACGATCGCGCTCGGCACCTACATGGGCGGGTGGCGCATCATCCGCACCCTCGGCAAGGGACTCACGGACGTCAAGCCCGCCCAGGGCTTCTCCGCGGAGGCGTCGACGGCGTCGACGATCCTCGCCTCGAGCGCGCTGGGCTTCGCGCTCTCGACGACGCAGGTGGCATCCGGATCGGTCATCGGCTCCGGCCTCGGACGTCGGGGCTCGAGCATCCGCTGGCGGACCGTCGGACGCATCATGGTCGGCTGGATCCTCACGCTTCCGGCGTCGGGCGCCGTCGGTGCGGCGGCCGCCCTCGTCGTCGTGTGGCTCGGAACGTGGGGCGTCCTGATCGACGCGCTCATCGCGCTCGCGATCATCGTGGGCCTCTTCTGGCGTTCGCGGCGCAACGCCGTCAACGCGGGGAATGCCATGAGCGAGGTCGCCGACTCGGGGGCGGCGGTCAAGGTCAAGCGCAATCCGCCGCCCACCCGGCGCAGGCGCGCCGCTCAGGAGGAGGACGCCCGCGCGTCCGACACCGAGGACGCGAAGGAAGGTCGACGGTCATGATCGAGATCAACTGGCTCGCCTTCGTCCAGGTGTTCGCGGCAGCCCTGATCGGCGCGGTGGTCGTCGTGACGTTCTACGCGATGGGTCTGCGGCTCCTCGTGCGCGCGGGGCGGGCGCCCGTCGTTGCGCCCGCGGAGTTCACCGACGCGATCACGGTGATCTCCGCCAAGGACGCGAAGCGAGCCGAGAAGGCGGCTGCCAAGGCGGCGAAGAGGAGCCCTCTGAGCGAGCGCGAGAAGGCCGTCGCTCTCGTCGGGGCGTACGCGTCGTTCGGCGTCTGCGCGGCCGCCGTGCTCGGTGGCATCCTGCTCATCGTCTTCAACCACTGATCGCTGTCACACGCCCCCCGTAGGGTGGCTTCATGGACGCGGCATCCGTTCGATTCGGTCAGTACCCACCCGCCGGGCGCACGATCGTGCACCTGAGCGACACGCATCTCCTGGGCGGCGACGCGCGGCTCAGCGGCACGATCGACACGGCGGCGAACCTCGCCCGCACGCTCGAGACGGTGGAGCGGACAGGACTCCGCCCCGACGCGCTCGTCTTCACGGGCGATCTCACGGATCTCGGCGAACCGGAGGCGTACCGCGCTCTCCGCGCCGCCGTCGAGCCTGTCGCCGCACGACTCGGGGCGCCGATCGTCTGGGTCGCGGGCAATCACGACGAGCGTCCCGCGATGCGGCGAGAGCTCTGGGGGGCCGAGGAGACCGAGGAGGCGCTCACGTCGGTCCATGACCTCGGCGGGCTGCGACTCGTGGCGCTCGACACGTCGGTGCCCGGCTGGCATCACGGAGAGCTCGACGATCGCCAGCTCGACTGGCTGCGCGACGTGTTGACGACTCCGGCGCCTCTCGGCACGATCATCGCGTTGCACCATCCTCCGCTCCCGTCGCACATTCCGCTGTTCGACATCCTCGAGTTGCGCGACCAGCACCGCCTTGCGGCCGTCCTCGCCGGATCGGACGTGCGCGCCATTCTCGGCGGTCACCTGCACTACTCGACGAGCGGGACGTTCGGCGGCATCCCCGTGAACGTCGCGGCAGCCACGTGCTACACGATGAACCTGGCGCGCCCGGGGGTCGAAGTGAACGGGATGGATGCCGGGCAGTCGTTCCACCTCGTGCATGTGTACGACTCGACGATCACCCATTCGGTCGTGCCGATCGACCAAGCGCCCACGGGGGATCACTTCACGCGGGAGTGGGTCGAGCGCATGGCCGCCCTCACACCGGAGCAACGGCTCGAGGCGTTCTCGCGGAAGCCCGCGTAATGGATACCGTGCGGGATGTACGGAGTGTATGCACGGCGGTGATCGATCCTCCGTGGTGTACGGAAGGAGGGGGTGGGGTCGGGACTACCCTCGAAACATCCCGCACGACGACGTGACCCACGAGGACAGACACATGGCATCCACCGACGCTGAGCCCACCCGCACCGAGACCGACTCGCTCGGATCGCTGGAAATCCCCGCTGACGCCTACTGGGGCATCCACACGGCGCGCGCTCTGGAGAACTTCCCGATCTCCAAGCGTCCGATCTCGGTCTACCGCGACCTCGTCATCGCACTCGGCATGGTCAAGCAGGCTTCTGCGCGAGCGAACCGTGAGATCGGCGTGCTCGATCCCGACAAGGCCGACCTCATCGATCGCGCGGCGCAACTCGTGATCGACGGGGAACACCACGACCAGTTCGTCGTCGGCGTCATCCAGGGCGGCGCGGGCACGTCGACCAACATGAACGCCAACGAGGTCATCACCAACATCGCTCTCGAGCTCGCGGGGCGCGAGAAGGGCGACTACGCCTTCCTGTCGCCGATCGACCACACGAACCGCAGCCAGTCCACGAACGACGTGTATCCGACCGCGATCAAGGTCGGACTCGGACTGGACCTTCGCTCGCTCCTGGATGAACTCGACCTGCTGCGTCGCGCGTTCCTCGCCAAGGCCGTCGAGTTCCACGACGTCCTCAAGGTGGGGCGGACGCAGCTTCAGGATGCCGTACCCATGACGCTCGGGCAGGAGTTCCACGGGTTCGCCACGACGCTCGGCGAGGACTACAGCCGCCTCAGGGAGAACGCCTACCTCCTCTACGAGATCAACATGGGCGCGACGGCGATCGGGACCGGTATCACGACGCATCCCGGATACAGCAGCGCGGTCCTGCGCCACTTGAGAGAGATCAGTGGTCTCGACCTCGACCTTGCGACAGACCTCGTGGAGTCCACGAGTGACACCGGTGCATTCATGTCGTTCTCGTCGTCGCTCAAGCGCAACGCGATCAAGCTCTCGAAAATCTGCAACGACCTGCGTCTCCTGTCGTCGGGACCACAGGCAGGCTTCGGTGAGATCAATCTGCCGGCGCGGCAGGCAGGTTCCAGCATCATGCCCGGCAAGGTCAACCCCGTCATCCCCGAGGTCGTCAATCAGGTCGCCTTCGCGGTCGCGGGAGCGGACCTCACGGTGACGATGGCCGTCGAAGGCGGACAGCTTCAGCTCAACGCCTTCGAGCCCGTCATCGCTCACTCGATCTTCCAGTCGATCACGTGGATGCGGCGGGGCATGTACACGTTGCGCGTCAACTGCGTCGACGGCATCACCGCCAATCGCGAGCGTCTCGGCGCGATGGTCGGCTCATCTGTGGGAGTCGTCACCGCGCTCACTCCCTTCATCGGGTATGCCGCTTCGGCCGCCCTCGCGAAGGCTGCACTCCTCACCGGCCGCAACGTCGCGGATCTCGTCGTCGAGGCAGGGCTCATGAGCCGCGACGAAGTGATCAAGCAGCTCTCGCCGGCTCGGCTGTCGGGCCTCGAAACCATCACGGCCGCGATCCCCGTCATCCAGAGCGCGGAGGACATCGTCGTCGGCGAGGCTCCCGAGCGCTGAGGCGGTCCAGTCGCTACGCTGGCGTCGTCGCACATTCTCGAGGGGGGAATTCCATGACCGATCCGAACACGCCGTCCGATCCGACCACGCCGCCGCCCGCAGCCCCGTCCTATCAGTCCGCGCCGCCGCCTGCGGCACCGCAGTACTCCGCCGCACCGCCGGCTCCGTACGGTGAGCCCGCCTCGGCGCCGGTGCCCGGCAAGACCCTCGGCATCGTCGCCTTCGTGCTGTCGTTCTTCATCCAGATCGTTGGCCTCGTTCTCGGCATCGTCGCGCTCGTGCAGAGCCGGAAGGCGGGCCGGAAGAACGGGTTCGCGCTCGCCGCGATCATCATCAGCTCGATCTTGATCGTGATCGGCATCATCGTCGCGATCGTTGTCATCGCCGTCATCGTCCCCGCTGTCACAGAGGAATTCCTGCGTCTGTGCAGCGAGTACGGAAACGGCGTCCACGAGATCGATGGAACCACTGTGACGCTCCAGGGCTGCCCGTCCTGATCTCAAGGCTGACCGGAGGGCTGACCAGAGGATCGGTCTGAGGTCGACCCCGGTGGATGTCAGCCGGTGATCCGGCAGTGGGTCGTCAGCTCGCCGATTCCGTCGATGCCGACCGTGACCGTCGATCGGTCGCGGAGGAACACCTGCGGGTCGCGGCTGTACCCTGCCCCGCCGGGGCTTCCCGTCGAGATGAGGGTGCCCGGCAGGAGCGTCGCCGACTTCGACAGGTGCGAGATCAGGTGCGAGACGGGGCGGACCATCTGTCCCGTCGTGGCGTCCTGCATCGTGCGCCCGTCGAGGACGGTCCAGACGTGCAGATCCTGCGGGTCGGCGATCTCATCGGCCGTCACGACGAACGGGCCCGTGGGAGTGAAGCCGTCGAACGACTTGCACCTCGACCACTGCGCTTCGGAGTACTGGATGTCCCGTGCGGTGATGTCGTTGACGACGGTGTAACCCCAGACGTGATCGAGCGCATCCTCGGGGGAGACGTCTTTCGCGGCACGGCCGATGATGACGCCCAATTCGGCCTCGTAGTCGACCGACTCGCTGAGCGCGCGCGGCCAGGAAATCGTCGCGTCGTGGCCCGTCAGCGAGTTCGGCCAGAGCACGAACACCGTAGGCGTCGAATCCGTCTTGAGTCCCAGCTCGCTCGAGTGCGCAGCGTAGTTCAGCCCGATCGCGAGGATGACGGGCGGGGTCAGGAGGGCCGAGGCATACGTCATGTCGGCAAGTGGATGACGCGTGCCCGTGGCCGCCGCGTCGCGGACGCGTGCGAGCAGATCGTCGCCTCCCGCGATGAGGCCCTCGAGAGACCGCGGTGCATCGGGGAAGAGATCGGCGACGATGACGGCGTCTTCCTCGTCGATGACGGCCAGACGCGGCTCGGCGGACCCCGCGGGGATCACGTGGGCGAAGCGCATCCTTCCACGCTACCCGCCCGTGGTGTCGTCCCGCGCCTGACGCGTGCCTTTAGGCTTTTCGCATGACGATGGACCCCGGTGCCCCCCGCTCGCGCCCGTCGCTGACTCCGCCCGCTTTCCCGTCTTCGCTCGCGCAGCCGAGCGTCGCCACGCCGGCGACGATTCCCGCCGTGGGGACTGTGCCGTCCGAGCTGCCGGTGCAGCCCCGGAAAGGGCGGACCGCCCCGATCTGGGCGATCGGCATCCTCGTCCTGATCCTCGTGGGACTCGTCGCCTACTTCCTCGATGCGATCGGGCCCGGTGCGTCGCTCGTCGGGATGGTCCTCGCCCTCCTTCCGCTCGCCGGCGTTCTCATCGCCGTGCGGCTCGTCGACCGATGGGAGCCCGAGCCCCGCGGACTCGTGATCTTCGCGGTCGCGTGGGGCGCGATCGCATCCGTCGGCATCGCGCTCGGCGTCGACCTCGCGCTGTCGCTCCTCTTCGGTGCGGCAGGCGCCCCCGGCTCCGATGTCTTCTCGAGTGTCGTTCAGGCCCCGATCGTCGAGGAGGTCGCGAAGGGGCTGGGCCTGTACATCATCTTCGTGACGGCACGTCGCGCGTTCGACGGTCCCGTCGACGGCATCGTCTACGGAGCGCTCGTGGGCGCCGGCTTCGCCTTCACCGAGAACATCCAGTACTTCGCGATCAGCTTCCTCGAGGGCGGGGCCGCCGATGCATCCGCGACGTTCTTCATCCGAGGGATCCTCTCGCCGTTCGCCCACGTCATGTTCACGTGCGTCACGGGTTTCGCGCTGGGACTCGCGGCGCGACGCGGCGCGAAGAGCGCCATCGGTCCGCTGCTTCTCGGGTTGGTCGGCGCCATCGCCCTGCACGCCCTCTGGAACGGCTCCGCCGTCTTCGGCGACTTCTTCGGCCTCTACTGGACCCTCCAGGTTCCGCTCTTCGCGGCGTTCATCCTGGGTGTGCTCGCGTTGCGTCGAGAGGAGGCGCGGCTCACTCGCGTCCGCCTCGGCGACTACGCGGACGCCGGCTGGTTCACGCGGCAAGAGGTCGACATGCTCGCGACGTCGGCGGGGCGCAAGGCGGCGCTCGCGTGGGCGGGAACGCTGCGCGGTGATCGCCGCCCCATCATGCGGGGTTTCATCGTGGATGCCACGGGTCTGGCTGCCGCGCGCCAGCGGGCCGTGTCCGGTCGGGATCCGCACGCGCGCGAAGACGAGCATGCGCTGCTGGCGCGCACGGCGGCCGCACGCGCCGCGTTGTTCGCGCCGTAGCCGGAAGTCCCAGAGACGAACCCAGCGCCCGGTGCCGCGGCGATGCCTGCGTGACGACCGAGCGCTGAGTTGGCTTGCCGACAGCTTGCCGGGAGCGGCCCGGACGTGTCAAGAGAGGTCCTCGCGGGCCTTGTCGCGTTGACCGAGCGCCGCGCCTCGGGTTGGATGGATGCATGACTGCAGACCGCACGAAGCCCGAGTTCGACGCCCCCGCGGGCCCCGCCCCCGCCGACCTGGTGATCCGCGACATCATCGTGGGTGACGGCGCCGAGGCGAAGCCCGGCGACACCGTCACCGTCCACTACGCCGGCGTGGAGTTCGACTCCGGCGAGGAGTTCGATTCGTCGTGGGGCCGTGGCGAGAGCATCCAGTTCCCGCTGCGCGGCCTCATCCAGGGCTGGCAGGACGGTATCCCGGGAATGAAGGTGGGCGGACGCCGCGAGCTCGTCATCCCGCCGCACCTCGCCTACGGGCCCGCGGGCGGGCACTTCCTCGGCGGAAAGACCCTCATCTTCATCATCGATCTGATCGACGTCGCCTGACACGCCACCGAACGATCACGAAGGGCGGATGCTGCGGCATCCGCCCTTCCGCGTTCCCCGAGGAGCTCCGCTCCACCCTCCGTTCACTCGTCTCATATCGCGACCTCGCGCGGCGGAGACCCACCATTCACGACAAGTGAGCAGGGGAGGAAATATTCACGGGAATAGAGATGAGAGGGTAGGACGTTAGGACCCTCGAGCTGCCGCACCGCCGGCCCGACATACCAGGAGAAGAACCTATGACCACGAACACCATCGAGATCCCCGGCTACAAGGTCGGAACCTGGGTCCTCGACCCGTCGCACAGCGAGGTCGGATTCAGCGTCCGCCACATGATGATCTCGAAGGTCCGTGGCGCATTCGCGATCAAGAGCGCAACCCTCACGGCGCCCGAGAACCCGCTCGAGGCCTCGCTGACCGCGCACGTCGACGCCGCGTCGCTCTCGACGAAGGACGAGGGTCGCGACCAGCACCTCCGGTCGGCGGACTTCTTCGACGTCGAGAACTACCCGACGATCGACTTCGTCTCGACGGGCGTGCGCATCGAGGACGGCGACTTCCTCGTCGATGGCGACCTCACCATCCGTGGAACCACCAAGCCCGTCACGTTCGAGGTCGACTTCGGCGGCTTCGGATCGGACCCGTGGGGCAACTACAAGGCCGGCGCGACGGCCAAGACCGTCATCAACCGCGAGGACTTCGGTCTCACGTGGAACGCGGCGCTCGAGTCGGGCGGCGTCCTCGTCGGCAAGGACGTGACGATCTCCCTCGACCTGCAGGGCGCTCACCAGGCGTGAGTCGACCGGTGAATGGCCGGGATGCTTCGGCATCCCGGCCATTCACGTCTCATTCCGAGACGGTGGTGCGCGGAGTGCTGCGCCGCGTCGGGATGCGCAGGCGGTTCTGCGCCAGCAGGATTCCCGCGAAGACGATGAGCGCGCCCACCGGTTCATTCCACGTGATGTGCTCCTGCAGGATGACGATGCCGAGCACGACCCCCACGATGGGAGTGATGTACGTGACGGTCGAGGCGCGCGTCGGCCCCCACGCCCGCAGGGTGTTCTGGTTCCAGATGTAGGCGACGCCGGTGCCGAGGCATCCGAGCAAGACGACGCTCCCCACGATCCAGGGGTCGAGCGTGACGGGTTCGAGGACGAGCACGGGCGTGAGCACGGCCATGATCGCGGCGGCGATGCCGATGTTGAGGAAAGAGAAGACGAGCGCCGACATGCCGGTGTTCGAGACGAACTTGCGCATGTAGGCGAGGCTGAATCCGTAGCAGGCCGTCGCGCCGAGGATCGCGAACTGCGCCACGAGGCTCTGGGACAGGTCGAGACCCTGCCACGGGGCGATGATGACCATCACCCCCAGGATGCCGACGATGATCCCGGCGATCTGAGCGGGCTTGAGTTTCTCGACGCGGAACACCAGCCACGCCATGACTGCGGTCATGATCGGGGTCGTCGCGTTGTAGATGCTCGCCAGGCCGCTCGTGACGTGCTGCTGCGCCCACGAGAACAACAGGAACGGGATGACGCAGAACGAGACGGCGAGCACCGCCATGTGGAGCCAGACCTTCGGACGTCGGGGGAGCGGATCCCGCCTTAGCGCCACGAAGAGGGCGAGAGTCAACCCGCCGAGGATGAGGCGCGACCATGCGACCTGCGCGGGTGAGATCCCCGTCAGTGCGACCTTCATGAAGAGGAAGCTCGATCCCCAGACGATCCCGCACAGCACGAACTGGACGGCGATCGAGGTGTTCGATCCGCGGGCGGCATCTCTCGTCGGGACGGGCATTGTCGTGGTCACCAGCTGACTCTAGAGCGCCGCGCGCGGGCACAGGGGGACAGTGGGATGCATCGTCCGAAATCCGCCGAGGCATGGCTGTCCTGCTGCGTGACGCCGAGTTCGCCACGAGTCGGCGGCGCTGGTAGACTCGTGCAGTTGCCGTTCGATCGGCCGCGGAGAAAGAGAGCTCGCACATCAGGTGCCGGGCGCCGCGCAACGAAGAGGAAGGGGATCCCATCTATGGCACTCGAAGCAGACGTCAAGAAGGCGATCATCGAAGAGTACGCGACGCACCCCGGTGACACCGGATCCCCCGAGGTGCAGGTCGCAATGCTGACGCAGCGCATCAAGGACCTCACTGAGCACCTCAAGGAGCACAAGCACGACCACCACTCGCGTCGTGGTCTGTTCCTGCTCGTCGGTCAGCGTCGCCGTCTGCTCGGCTACCTCCAGGACATCGACATCAGCCGCTACCGGTCGTTGATCGAGCGTCTCGGACTCCGCCGCTAAGCGACTCCGCGTTCAATCGCGCAAAACATTCTTGGAAGGCCTCCCCACGGTGTGGGGAGGCCTTCGTCATGCATCCGCCGCTCACACGCCGAGACCGGGGATCTCGCCGACACCAAGCGGTACGCCGCTGTGTCTCGGCGAGATCCCCGGTCTCGGGGGTGGAAGGCGGCTAGGACGTGGCGCGCGCTGCGACGAGGTCAGGGTGATGGATGGCGGCCACGTCGGGGTGCGCGCGCAGGCGCGACTTGAGCGCGTTCTCGCCGTAGAGCGAGTGGATGGGATTCGTCGGATCCTGCGTCACGCCGCGCGCGTGCGCGGCGAGCTCTGCGGGAAGCTCGATGAGAGGCAGCTTGGCGTCGAGTGCCGGGTTGAAGAAGAACGGCACGGAGATGCGGTTCGCCGGCGCCTTCGGTGAGATGACGCGGTGGTTGGTTGCGATCAGGTAGCCCTGCGTCGCGTACTCGAGCATCTCTCCGATGTTCACGATGAACGCCCCCGGGACGTTGGGGGCATCGACCCACACACCGTCCTTCTCCACCTGGAGACCGGCCTTGCCCGGCTCGACCCACAGCAGGGTGAGGACGCCCGAGTCCTTGTGTGCGCCGACGCCCTGCTGGGGCGTCGGGTCGTCCTTCCCGGGATACTTCACGATCTTGAGGAGCGTCGACGGCTCACCGAAGTGCTGATCGAAGTAGCTCTCGTCGGCACCCAGCGCGAGTGCCCACGCCCGCAGCAGCTTGCGAGCGATCCCGATCAGGTAGTCCTGCCACTCGTCGACGATCTCTCGGAGTTCGGGCTGGGCGTCCGGCCACAGATTCGGGCCCGTGAGGCGGGCGAAGTCGGGGGCGTCGGGGTCGGTCTCGGCATCGCGCTCGGGGCCGATGTCGATCTGCTCCCGCCAATCGACCTTGCCCTGCGTGCGCTCCCCGCCGACGCGCGTGTACCCGCGGAAGTGCGGGCTCTTGACGTTCTCGATCGCGAGCTTGTCCTCTTCCGGAAGTGCGAAGAAGTCGATCGCCGCTTGGTGGAGCCGCGCTTCGAGCTCAGCGGGGATGCCGGTGCCGGTGAGGTAGAAGAACCCGACTTCGTGGGTCGCGGTGCGGAGGTCATCGCGGAAACGTGCCGCTGATTCCGGCCCTCTGTCGAGTTCCGAGAGATCCAGGACGGGGAGATTGAGCTCGGTCATGCACACGATGCTAAGTGTGCGTTTCGCCGCGTGGGCAAATGTTTCAGTGTCTTACCCGGATCGAGGACGACGCGACCCGGTGGGGTCGGCGCGTCGCCCTTCGCGTCGCGCGAGCGACGCGTCGGCGAAGAGCCACGCGGGACGGGGCTCGATGAGAGGACGGAAGACCGTGCGGACGGGCTTCGTCGCGAGCCCCAGCGCGATCAGGACGGAACCCACGAGGACGAGCGGGAGCCACAACCACGTGGGTTCCGCGTCTCGCAGCACGCCGGTCTCACGGAAGGGGTAGAGAACGAAGGAGTGCAGAAGGTAGACGTACATCGTGTACTGCCCGAAGTGCGTCCAGAAGCGCATCTTTCGCGGCACGAGGAGGAAGAAAGCGGTGCACAGCAGGATGGCGACGCCCATGAGCGCCAGGCGAACGCCGCCCGCCCACCATTCCGTGCCACCGAGCGACGAGTAGTTCTCGTTATAGAAGAGCCATTCGCGAAGGTTCATCGCACGCCACTCGTCGATGAAGAACCACGCGGTGAGGCCGGCGCACACGAAGACGGCGAGGGCCGCCGAGACCGACCACCAGGCTCGAGGTCGCAGCAGTCGGAAGCGCTTCACGATGTCGCGCTCGTGCAGCCACCAGCCGAGTGCGAAGAACGGCAGGAGCCCGAGCGTGCGCGCCAGTGAGAACGTCGAGCCGACGTTGGGGAGGTATCCGGCGCCGATCGAGATCACGAGCGTCCACGCGAGCGGCCAGCGCAGCAGCGCGAGGTAGGGGAGCACGAGCCGGAAGATCCCGAGCGCAAGCAGGAACCACAGGGTCCACGACGGCTGAGTGAGGTTGGGGTCGCCTTGTCCTTCGACGAGCCACTTCGTGAGGGTCCAGAGCATCTCGAAGATGACGTACGGCACCAGGATGTCGGTGATGACGCGCGCCATCTGGCGCGCCGTGGGCGAGTCGGACTTGGAGAAGTAGCCGGAGATGATCGCGAACGCCGGCATATGGAACGCGTACACCACGAGGTAGAGCCCGAGCGCGATGTCGGAGTCGTAGGTGAGCCGTTGGACGGCATGCCCGAGGACGACCAACACGATGCACGCGAATCGCGCGTTGTCCCAGAAGGGCACGCGTCGTTTCGCGCCCCGTGTGCCTCCTGGCGCGGGTGCGTCGGGGGATCGGGATGCTGCGGCCTCGGCCGCTGTCGATGTATCGGTCATGACGGCATCCACACCATATCCCGACCGTGCGACACCGCGAGGGATTCGCGCAACGGCGCGCGTGCGGCGGTAGTGTCGACGGCGCCATGACCACCATCGATGAGGCGCAGAACAGCGATCGGGCGATCGGGGACATCGACTGGCACGTCTTTCCGGACGGCACCAGGCGCGATGAGTTCATCGCTCCGAGCGGACGACTGGCCCGCGTGCGGCTCGGCGATCCGTCGGCGCCGCGCGTCGTGCTCGTGCCCGGTGTCGCGGGTTCGAAGGAGGATTTCATCCTTCTCATGCCGGTCCTCGCCGCCGCCGGTTATCTCGTGGAGTCTTACGACATCGCGGGACACTACGAGTCGGTCGGTGCGGGGCCCGCGAACCTCGATCCTGCGCGTGAGCGCTTCGACCACGACCTGTTCGTCGACGATCTCGTGGCGGTGCTCGAGGCGGGGCGCACGCCCGCGCACGTCCTGGGCTACAGCTTCGCGGGTCTGGTGGTCGAGCTCGCCCTCGTGCGGCGACCCGATCTGTTCGCGAGCATGACACTGATGTCCGCACCGCCCGCCGTGGGACAGGTCTTCCGCGGCGTCAAGCACATCGGCCTGATCTCCGACATGCCGCCGCACCGTGCGGCGGGCCTCATCCTGTGGGGCATCCGCTACAACCTCAATCGCACGCCGCCGCAGCGAATCGCTTTCGTGCGCGAGCGGATGGCCGTGACGTCCCGCGCATGCATCGACGACGTCGTCGGCCTCATGATGACGATGCCCGACATCACGGATGCGCTCGCGGCGATCGACGTCCCGGCTCTCATCGCGGTCGGGGAACAGGATCTGTGGCCCACGGCTCAGCACGAGTCGTGGGCGCGGCGCATCGGCGCTCGTCTCGCCGTCTATCCGACGGGCCATGCGCCGTGCGAGACGGCGCCGAACCAACTCGCCCGCGACATGATCCGGATGTTCGAGCGAGGAGGAGAATGATCGGCGCGGCCGGGAATACTCCGGGCCGCCCTGCGTTTCATGGGATACATTCACTTGCATAGAAATGGATGCCGGAAGGCATCCAGGAAGCGGAAGAGATCGTGAACGACACCACGCCCTGGACGGGAATGCAGTTCGGCATCTTCTCGGTGAGCGACATCACCGAGGACCCGACCACAGGGCAGACGCCCAGCGAAGCGGAGAAGATCCGCGCCGCCGTCACGATCGCGAAGCACGCCGAGGAAGTCGGTCTCGACGTCTACGCGGTCGGCGAGCACCACAATCCGCCCTTCTGGTCATCGAGCCCCACGACGACCCTCGCGTACATCGCGGCCCAGACCGAGCGCCTGGTCCTGTCGACAGCGACGACTCTCATCACGACGAACGACCCGGTCAAGATCGCCGAGGACTTCGCGATGCTCCAGCATCTCGCCGGCGGTCGCGTCGACCTCATGCTCGGTCGTGGCAACACCGGACCTGTCTACCCCTGGTTCGGCAAGGACATCCGTCAGGGTCTTCCCCTCGCGATCGAGAACTACAACCTCCTCCACCGCCTGTGGCGCGAAGACGTCGTGGATTGGGAGGGGAAGTTCCGCACGCCTCTCCAGGGCTTCACGTCGACTCCGCGGCCCCTCGACGGAATCGCTCCGTTCGT
This sequence comes from Microbacterium sp. SLBN-146, assembly GCF_006715145.1. Lineage (NCBI taxonomy): Bacteria > Bacillati > Actinomycetota > Actinomycetes > Micrococcales > Microbacteriaceae > Microbacterium > Microbacterium sp. SLBN-146. The sequence goes on along the minus strand of NZ_VFMR01000001.1, from coordinate 3,277,111 downwards.
CTGGCACGGCTCGATCCGCACCCCCGAGATCGCCGAGCAGGCCGCCTACTACGGTGACGGCTTCTTCGCGAACAACATCTTCTGGCCCGCCGAGCACTATCAGCGCCTCATCACGCTGTACCGCCAGCGGTACGCTCACTACGGTCACGGCACGCCCGAGCAGGCGATCGTCGGTCTCGGTGGACAGGTGTTCATGGCGAAGAACTCGCAAGACGCGGTGCGTGAGTTCCGTCCGTACTTCGACAACGCGCCCGTCTACGGGCACGGCCCGAGTATGGAGGACTTCAGCGAGATGACGCCGCTGACGGTCGGATCGCCGCAGCAGGTCATCGACCGCTACGCGGGCATGCGCGACCTCTACGGCGACTACCAGCGTCAGTTGTTCCTCGTGGACCACGCGGGGCTCCCGCTGAAGACCGTCCTCGAGCAGCTCGACATCCTGGGTGCCGACGTCGTGCCGGTGCTGCGTCGCGAGCTGCAGAAGAACCGTCCGGCCGAGGTCCCCGACGCGCCGACCCACGCGGCCCGCGTCGCGGCGGCCTATGGTGACGGACCGGCCCGCGAGGCTCGACCCGGTGCGAACCGCGGCGACAACCTGACCGCGGGATCTCCCTATCAGGACGCGCCGGCTCCTGCCGGCTCTGCGTTCGGCGCCGCTGCACTCCGACAGGGGGCGTGACGATGACTACGGCACCGCGACGCATCGCCGTCGTTTCGGCGGGACTGTCCAACCCTTCGTCCACCCGCATGCTGGCTGATCGGCTCGCGGCCGCGACGGCGAAGGAGCTCGCCGATCGTGAGATCGTCGCGACTTTCGACACGTTCGAACTGCGCGACTATGCCCACGACATCACGAACAATCTCTTGACGGGGTTCGCCCCCGCGGCGCTCGAGTCGATGATCAACACGGTTGTCTCGGCGGACGCGTTGATCGCCGTGACGCCGATCTTCTCGACGAGTTACTCGGGGCTGTTCAAGTCGTTCATCGACGTGATCGATCCCGATGCGCTCACGGGCAAGCCCGTCCTTCTCGGAGCGAACGCCGGAACGGCACGGCACTCGCTCGCGATCGATTACGCGATCCGGCCCCTGTTCACGTACCTTCACGCGGAGCCGGTGTCGACGGGAGTCTTCGCCGCGTCGAGCGACTGGGGAGCGGCCGCCGATGCGGTCGCGCCGTTGGGCGCGCGCATCGATCGCGGTGCCCGTGAACTGGCGGATGCCGTTGCTCGGCGAGCCCCCGAGACGTCGACCGATCCCTTCGATCCGGCGAACTATCTGGGCGAGGGACGCTCGTTCGGACATCTGCTGGGTGGCCTGTCGGGCGAGTGACCCCGATCAGCGACATCGAAGGGGTCCCGCTGCGGCGGGGCCCCCTTCGTCGTGTGCGACGGGGTTCAGAGCGTGATGTCGTCGCGCGCGGCGAGCGGGACCCAGACGGAGCCTCCCCGCGCTGACGTTCCGACCAGCGTGTCGCCGTCGGTGAGGGGACCGAGGTCGACTGCCGCCAGGTCGGCGATGTCGGCGACGGGCACCTGGAACGTGCGGAAGCCGCCCAGGGGCGCGACGGCTCGTGAGGTCGCCGCCTCGACGAGATCCGACTGATCGAGGACGAACCCCGCGGATGCGAGCGCGGGGGCTCCTGCGGCATCCGTCGTGCTCCATGCCGCGACCTTCCAGAACCGTCGGGGGACACGGATCCCGCGGTACGGCGGGTCGTCGTCTTCCAGCACGGGAGCGGTGAAGACGCTCACCCGGTGGTCGTTGGCCTCGGCGTAGGCGAGGACGTGGTCCTCGAGTCCGAGCCACAGCTCCTTCGACTGGTTGAACCCCGCTGCCTGGGGAGCGGCGTTCGTGTAGAAGAACGTCGCCTCCATCGCCGCGCGGGCCTCGGCCGGTTCGCCCCAGCCGGGATCGCGTCGGCGTACGAGATGGCCCCGGTCGAGGTCGTTGTTCCGGTACACGTCGTTCCCCGCCTGCACGGTCGTCGGGATGCGGGGATCGAAGTCCCACTCGCCGGCACGGGGAAGGTCCAGGAGCGACTCGCCGTCGATGTTGACGGCTGTCACCGCCGCGAACCGCCGCGCCGTGTCGAGGGCGACGGTGAACCTCGGGTAGGTGAGCACCTGGGTCTCGCGCTCGTCCGAGGGGAGCGGGAGGGGAACCTCCCGCTCGAGGAACCGCGGGTCGTACCCGGTCTGATCATCCATCATGCGCTCATCCTCTCGTGCTGTGCGGGAGACCGCAGGGGGCTCCACTGTCATGGAGGGCGATCGGCGCGCGGCGATACGCGCGACGATCGCATCGATCGCCAGCCCGAGTCCCACCGCGACCGTGACGGAGACAACGACAGCGACGAGCGGACCGCCGGGGAGGATCAGGCCGACAGCAGCGCCCACGATGGCCTGGTACACCGCCCACGCGGTCGCCGCGATCGCGACGATGCCCAGATAGCGGCCCGGCCGGACGCCGGAGGCGCCGGCGACGAGATTGACGGCGAGTCGTGCGAACGGGATGAACCGCGCAGTGAAGACGACGACGGCGGTGCGGCGGTGGAGGCGTGCCCGGGCCCACGCGAAGGCTGCTTGCACGCGGGTCGTCCGCATCCAGCGCCAGCGGGTGAGGCCGACCGTCCGCCCCACGAGGAAGCAGCAGGCGTCGCCCGTGAAAGCGGCGAGAGCGGCGAGCCCGATGACGGATGCCAGTGGCGGTGAGCCCGCCGTCACGGCCAGCGCGCCGAATGCCGACACCGCGGCTTCGCCGGGGATCACGACGAGGAACGCGTCACCGAGCACCAGCGCGAACATGGCCGGGAGGGCCCACGCGCTGTGCGCCGCCTGAGCGAGGAGGTCGTCGATCACACTGACGTCGTACCTTCCCGCGGTGAACGACGACGGAACGGCAGACGTCGGGTGACGCCTCGTCGAGCATCCGGTGAACAGTGTGCGTGCGAGCGTGATTTGCGCGGGAGGGGCGGTTCCCGTCGCCCACCCTGGGAACATGAGAGTCGCGGTGCTCGCCGAGTCCTTCCTGCCTCACATGAACGGTGTGACGGGATCCGTCCTCCACATCCTCCGCCAGCTCAACCGAGCAGGCCACGAGACGCTCGTGATCGCGCCGAAGTCCGGGCCGGTGACGGCGGATCTCCATGGCGCCCGTGCGGAGCTCATGCGCTCCGTTCCGCTCCCGTCATACCCCGAGGTGCGCATCGTCTTCGCGCGAGCGGCACGTCTCGCGGCCGTCTTGCGCGAGTTCGGGCCCGATGTCGTCCACCTCGCCTCGCCTTTCGTCCTGGGGTGGCAGGGGCTCGCGGCCGCCGATCTCCTGCGGGTGCCCACCGTCGCCGTCTACCAGACGGACGTCGTGGCCTACGCCGAGAAGTACGGGCTGCCGCACGCGACCTCGCTGGTCGCAGGCCACATCGCACGCCTCCACCGGAGGGCGACGATGACCCTCGCCCCGTCGACGTCGTCCCTGCAGCAGCTGGAGACGATGGGCGTCGACAGGCTGCGCCGGTGGGGTCGCGGCGTCGATGCGGAGCGCTTCCATCCCGCCAAGCGGAGCGACGCCTGGCGGGCCGCGACGGCGGCCGGCGAGGTCGTCGTGGGGTACGTCGGACGACTCGCGCCCGAGAAGCAGGTCGCCGACCTCGCCGCTCTCAACGATCTGCCGGGTGTGCGCCTCGTCATCGTCGGCGACGGTCCTTCTCGGCCGCTCCTCGAGCAGACCCTCCCCGGTGCCGTCTTCCTCGGGCACCTCTCCGGCGACGCGCTCGCCGAGGCCCTCGCGAGCTTCGATGTCTTCGTGCATCCGGGCGAGAGCGAGACCTTCGGCCAGACGATCCAGGAGGCGCTCGCCAGCGGCGTCCCCGTCGTCGCGACGGGCACCGGGGGCCCCGTGGACCTCGTGCGATCGAGCGTGGACGGGTGGCTCTACCGGCCGGGGGACGTCGCCGACCTCCGCGCGCGCGTCGCCGACCTCGCGGGAGACCAGACGAAGCGGCGGGCGTTCGCGGCCGCCGCGCGCGAGGGGATCGCCGGTCGCACATGGGAGTCGCTGTGTCGCGATCTCGTCGCCCACTACGAAGACGCCCGTCTGCTGCGTCCTCTCGACGACGCCCTGCTCGCGCGGGGTGCGACCCGGCCCGCGCCGGTGGCCGCAGCATCCTCGAGGCGCAGGGGGTGGGAGAAGTACGTGGCCCTCGGCGATTCGCTGACGGAGGGGCTCTGCGACACGTCGCGAATGCCGGGTGGGGCATACCGCGGGTGGGCGGACCGGCTCGCGCAGCTTCTCGCCCACGATGACGCGGCGGGGGCGGAGCTGCGCTATGCGAACCTCGCCGTCCGGAGCCGTCGCATCCGCGACCTCACACGCGACCAGGTGCCGCGGGCCCTCGCGCTGAAGCCCGACCTCGTATCTCTCTTCATGGGCGCCAACGATCTCGTCGCTGGTCGGGCGGATCCCGTCGCGCTCGCCGCGGAGTTCGAAGAATCCGTCCGTCGCTTGCGGGCGTGCGACATCGACGTCCTCGTCGTGACGCCGTTCCTTCCCCATCGGCTTTCCGCGAGGATCTTCGCGACGCGCTTCGCGATCTACGCTTCTGAACTCCGCCGGATCGCTGCCGCGCATCGAGCCTTCCTTCTTGATCTCGAAGCGCATCCGGCGATCGGGAAGCTCGACATGTGGGCCGATGACAAAGTGCATCTGCGGTCTCGCGGGCACCGCTTCCTCGCGTACCGCGCCGCCGATGCCCTCGGGGTCCCGGATGCGGAAGCCCTCGGCGGCCTCGACGCCGCCCTCCACGCCGACGACGACACTCCCGTCTCGGGCGGGTGGCTCACACGCGACGCGCTTCCCTGGGTGTGGCGGCGAGTCCGCGGCCGCACCGCCGGAGACGGACTCGTCGCGAAGCACGACGACTATGTCCTCATCCGGCGGGCGGACGGCATCCGATCGCGTGAGCGCGCCGTCTGATCAGGTGCTCCAGCGGTACTCGGTCTCCGGGCGTCCCGGAGTGCCGTACCGGGGTGCGCGGACGACGCGCCCCGCATCCGCGAGGTGCTCGAGATACCGGCGCGCGGCGACACGCGACATGCCCAGGAGCTCGGCGGTCTGCTGCGCCGAGACAGCTCCTGCTTCGCGAGCGACGTCGGTCACACGGTCGAGCGTCATCGACGAGAGGCCCTTCGGCAGCGGGGCACTCGCCGCGGGGCGCAGCGCCCCGAGAAGCCCGTCGATCTCTGACTGCGTCGCATCACCCTCGGTGCGCGACGCGCGTTCACGATAGTGGCGGTACTGCTCCAGGCGCTCACGGAAGACCGCGAAGGCGAACGGCTTGACGAGGTACTGCGCGACGCCGAGGTTCACCGTTTGGCGCACGACGTCGGCCTCGCGCACGCCCGTGATGGCGATGACGTCGACGTCGGCGCCCGCGGCCCGGACGTGGCGGAGGACGTCGAGCCCCGTTCCATCGGGCATTGTCATGTCCAACAGAACGAGGTCGATGAGCCCGGCACGCGAGGGGTCGAGGAGCGCCGATACCGCTGCGCGGGCGCCGGTGCACTCGCCGACGACGACGAAGCCCTCGACGCGTGCGATGTACGAGCGATGCAGTTCGAGAGTGAGCGCGTCGTCGTCGACGAGGAGCACGCCGATCACGAGCGCCTCGCAGGGAGCACGGTGACGAACGTCGTCGGGTCCCCGGTCATCGTGACGGATCCGCCGACGCCGTCGACGATGGACCGCACGAGGGCCAGGCCCACGCCACGGCCCTCGGCGCCCGCCGGTTTCGTGGAGAAGCCGCGCTCGAAGATGCGGGTGCGGAGCGCCTCGGGGACACCCTCGCCGCTGTCGGTGACGGTGATGCGCAGACCCGCGGCATCCGGTGCGAACGACACGTCGACCCATCGGGGCGTCGGACCGGCGGCGGCGGCGTCGAGCGCGTTGTCGAGGAGGTTGCCGACGACCGACACGGCGTCCACGGGGGAGAGGACGCTGCGGGGCGCATCGGGGGCGATGTCGGCACGCCAGTCGACGCCGCGTTCCCGCGCTTGAGCAGCCTTCCCCAGGAGGAGTGCGCCGACCGTCGGATCGCCGTCGCGCCGGGCGGCGACCTGGTCGACGAGGCTCTGGCTCTCGCGGGAGGTCTCGGTGAGGATCTCCACCGCCTCCTGCGTGCGACCGAGCTCGATGAGCGAGACCGCGGTATGCATCCGGTTGCCGTGCTCGTGCGTCTGCGCGCGGAGCGCCTCGCCGAGCGTGCGGATCGACTCGTAGGATGCGACGGCATCGCGGATGCTCCCGGGAGGGAGATCGCCGGCGACGCGCCGAGTCGTGCGCCGGGCGAGGATCGCGCCGACGATTCCCGCGGCGAGCACGGCCGCGACGATCGCGAGCACCGAGGGGAGCCGGGGGACGATGTCCGACGCGATGCTGCCGACCGTGACGCCCACCGAAACCCACCCCACCTGATCGGTGCCGGTCAGGATCGGCGTGATCGTCCGCACGGAGGGTCCGAGAGTGCCGGAGTACTCCTCCGTGAGCGTCTGTGCGGCGCCCGGGATCGTCCCGATGTACGGCCGACCGATCTCGCCGGGGTCGCGATGCGTCACGCGGATGCCGTCGAGGGTCATGATCGTGACGAAGTCGACGCCCGCCGTCGCCATGACGCGCTCGGCGACGGGCTGGAGCGCTGCCGTCGACTCGTCCTCCGCGAGTGCCGCAGCGACATCGGGCGCGGCGGCGAGCGTGAGCGCCGTGGCAGCGGTGACCGCCTCCGCCTCGGCGCGCGCGGAGCGCTGCGCATCGAGGACGAGAACGACGCCGAGCGCGCCGACGAGCAGCACGACAGCGGCAGCGACGATGAGGAAGACGCGGGACGCCGCGCTCCCGCTCGCGCGTGATCCTTCGCTCATGCGTCCTCCTCGAGCGCTGCCTGATCCGCGACCAATACGACCACAAATCGTCCTGCAGTGCGATGAGTCCCACGCTGATGTCACGGCCACGAAGGTCGGAAACCGGACGATGACCGTCCGCTGACAGGAGGCGACGATGGCTCTCTCGACCCGCACCACATCCTTCACTATCCCCGGGTTCAATTGGCGACGAGGAAAGCGCTCATGGGACCGGCACACGTGGCTCTACGTGTCGGTGATCATCGCTGTGGTCCTCGGCGCGGCCGTCGGGCTCATCTGGCCGGCGTTCGCCGAAGGGCTCGAGCCGATCGGCAAGGCGTTCGTCAACCTGATCAAGATGATGATCGCGCCGATCATCTTCTGCACGATCGTCGTCGGCGTCGGATCCATCGCCAAGGCCGCGACGGTCGGCAAGATCGGCGGGCTGGCGCTCCTCTACTTCATGATCATGACGACGTTCGCCCTGTTCATCGGCCTCGTCGTGGGCAACATCATCCACCCCGGCGAGGGACTGGACATGTCGAGCTCGACGTACGACACCTCGAACGTCGAGGCGAAGACGACGACCGAGTTCATCATGGGGATCATCCCCACGACCTTCTTCTCGGCGTTCACGGGTGAGAGCGTCCTGCAGGTGCTGTTCATCGCGCTCCTCGTGGGGTTCGCGCTCCAGGGGCTCGGAAAGCGCGGCGAGCCGATCATGTTCGCCGTCAAGCAGCTGCAGACCCTCGTATTCCGCATTCTCGGCATGATCCTGTGGCTCGCACCGCTGGGCGCTTTCGGCGCGATCGCCGCAGTCGTCGGCAAGACCGGCTTCGCGGCGATCATCAGCCTCGGCGTCCTCATGATCGCGTTCTACATCACCTGTGCGCTGTTCATCTTCGCGATCCTCGGCACACTCCTGTGGGCGGTCGCGCGCATCAACATCCTGAAGCTCATGAAGTACCTGGGGCGCGAGTACCTGCTGATCGTCGGCACCTCGTCGTCCGAGTCCGCCTTGCCGCGACTCATCGCGAAGATGGAGCACCTCGGCGTTTCGAAGCCCGTCGTGGGCATCACCGTGCCCACCGGGTACTCGTTCAACCTCGACGGCACCGCGATCTACCTCACCATGGCGTCGCTGTTCATCGCGGCGGGGATGGGCATGCCGATGTCGATTCCCGAGCAGATCGGCCTGCTGGTCTTCATGGTGGTCGCCTCCAAGGGCGCTGCCGGTGTGACCGGGGCAGGCCTCGCGACGCTCGCCGGCGGACTGCAGGCCTTCCGTCCGGATCTCGTCAACGGGGTCGGCGTCATCGTCGGGATCGACCGCTTCATGTCGGAAGGACGCGCCGTCACGAACTTCACCGGCAATGCCGTCGCGACCGTCCTCATCGGCACCTGGGTCAAGGAATTCGACAAAGACCAGGCCCGAGCCGTTCTCGCGGGGGAGCGCCCGTTCGACGAGTCGACGATGTCCGGGCACGATCACGACGGCATGTCGACGAGGACGGACGCCGTGGGGACGCAGGGGCTGGAGGAAGCGGCCGTCGCGGAGGCCGCCGCCAAAGAGCAGCGCGTGCGCGAACGCGAGGCGGCACTCGCCCGGCGTTGAACACGAAATGAGGGACCGGTCGCGCGAGCGACCGGTCCCTCATTGATGCGTCAGCCGCTCTTGCGGCGGAACTCCCGCTTGGTCACCGCGCCGTGGGTGCCGTGAACGGCGGAGTCGCCGTCGAGGTGGGCCTCTCCGTCCCGGTGCTGGGCGTTCTTCTTGTCGAGCGCCTCCTTGAACTTGCGCTTCATCTCCTCGGAGGCGGCGGTCTTGTCTTCGGTGCTCATGTGCCCAACCTAATCATGAGGTCCGCAGGGCGCCACTGATCGCCGATCATGGGTGCCCCTGGTAGGCTTGGGCGGGTTGCCCTTGTGGCATCCGCTCAATTTCATATGAGCTCATGGAGCAGGCCGGCAGGAAGCTGGTCCCCTGTGGTGGGTTCCTCTCCCGGTGCGGAGGGTGGCTTTCTACTGGTGACCAGTGCAGGCGGTCCCGCGGACACGATTCGTCGCGCGCCCATAATCTGCCTGTTCCTGCTCCTTCGCGAAACCTCGCGCGCCACACGGGCGAGCGAGGCAAAACAAAGAAGGAGAGACCTCTTGGAAGGTCCAGAAATCACTGCCGCCGAAGCTGTCCTCGACAACGGACGTTTCGGCACCCGTACCGTCCGCTTCGAGACGGGGCGCCTCGCACAGCAGGCGCAGGGCGCGGTCGCCGCGTACCTCGATGAGGAGACGATGCTGCTGTCGGCCACGAGCGCCGGAAAGCACCCCCGCGAGGGCTTCGACTTCTTCCCGCTCACGGTCGACGTCGAAGAGCGTTCGTACGCCGCGGGAAAGATCCCCGGTTCGTTCTTCCGTCGTGAGGGTCGTCCCTCGACCGAGGCGATCCTCGTCTGCCGTCTCATCGACCGCCCGCTGCGCCCGTCGTTCGTCGACGGCCTCCGCAACGAGGTCCAGATCGTCGTCACGGTGCTCTCGATCGCGCCGGGCGAGTACTACGACGCGCTGGCGATCAACGCCGCGTCGCTGTCGACTCAGATCTCGGGTCTGCCGTTCTCCGGTCCCATCGCGGGTGTGCGCCTGGCGCTCATCCCCGGTCACGGTGAGCACGCCGACCAGTGGGTTGCGTTCCCCACGGCCGCACAGGTCGACGAGGCGGTCTTCGACCTCATCGTCGCCGGACGCGTGCTCGACGACGGCGACGTCGCGATCATGATGGTCGAGGCCGAGGCCACCGAGAACAGCTGGAACCTCATCAAGGCCGGCGCGACGAAGCCGAACGAGGAGATCGTCGCTCAGGGCCTCGAGGCCTCGAAGCCGTTCATCAAGGAGCTCGTCGCCGCTCAGAACGTCGTGGCGAACACCTCCGCCAAGGAGATCCAGCCCTACCCGGTCTTCCCGGCCTACAGCCAGGAGGTCTACGACTTCGTCGCGGGTCGCGCCTACGACCGTCTCGTGCCGGTGTACCAGATCGCCGACAAGCAGGAGCGCCAGAGCGCCGACGAGGCCATCAAGGACGACGTCAAGGCTCAGCTCCTCGCCGCCGTCGAAGCCGGGGAGCTCCCCGCCGTCGCGACGCTCGAGTTCTCGGGTGCGTACAAGTCGGTCACCAAGACCATCGTGCGCGGTCGCATCCTCGCCGAGGGCGTGCGCATCGACGGCCGCGGTCTGGCCGACATCCGTCCGCTCGACGCCGAGGTCCAGGTCATTCCGCGCGTGCACGGCTCGGCCATCTTCCAGCGTGGTGAGACCCAGATTCTGGGTGTCACGACGCTCAACATGCTGAAGATGGAGCAGCAGATCGACTCGCTGTCGCCCACGACCAGCAAGCGCTACATGCACCACTACAACTTCCCGCCGTACTCGACCGGTGAGACCGGTCGCGTCGGTTCGCCCAAGCGCCGCGAGATCGGGCACGGCTTCCTCGCCGAGCGCGCCCTCGTGCCGGTGCTCCCGAGCCGCGAGGAGTTCCCGTACGCGATCCGTCAGGTGTCCGAGGCTCTCAGCTCGAACGGGTCCACCTCGATGGGCTCGGTCTGCGCATCGACGCTCTCGCTCCTCAACGCGGGTGTGCCGCTGCGCGCCCCCGTCGCGGGCATCGCGATGGGTCTCGTCTCCGACGAGGTCGACGGCCAGACGCGCTACGCGGCACTGACCGACATCCTCGGCGCCGAAGACGCGCTGGGCGACATGGACTTCAAGGTCGCGGGCACGAGCGAGTTCGTCACCGCCATCCAGCTGGACACGAAGCTCGACGGCATCCCTTCGTCGGTGCTCACTGCTGCCCTGCAGCAGGCGCACGAGGCCCGCATCACGATCCTCAACGTGCTCAACGAGGCGATCGACGGACCCGACGAGATGGCTCCGACGGCGCCGCGCGTCATCAGCGTCCAGATCCCCGTCGACAAGATCGGTGAGCTGATCGGCCCGAAGGGCAAGACGATCAACGCGATCCAGGACGAGACCGGTGCGCAGATCTCGATCGAGGAAGACGGCACCGTCTACATCGGCGCGACCGACGGTCCTGCGGCAGAGGCCGCGCGGGCGCAGGTCAACGCGATCGCCAACCCGACCAACCCCGAGGTGGGCGAGCAGTTCCTCGGAACCGTCGTCAAGATCGCGACCTTCGGTGCGTTCGTTTCGCTCCTCCCGGGCAAGGACGGACTGCTCCACGTCAGCGAGGTCCGCAAGCTCGCCGGTGGCAAGCGTGTCGAGAACGTCGAAGACGTCCTCGGTGTGGGCCAGAAGCTCCTCGTCCGGATCACGAAGATCGACGACCGCGGCAAGCTGTCGCTCGAGCCGGTCGTCGAAGAGGCTGCCGACCAGGAGGGTCGCGACGCCGCGAGCGAAGGCCCCGAGGCGCCCGCCGAAGGCTGATCCCGTTTCGACACGATGCCCGCCTCCGGCTCATCCGGAGGCGGGCATCGTGCGTGAGGGTGAGCAAACGACCGACGAAACCTCGCCCGCCGTGACCGAAGCGTTATTCAATGTTTACCGACAGGATGCCGCATGTCGCTGCGCGGTCGGAGGTCTGTCCTATCCTCATCATTAACCGGCGCCGGGGGGCGATGGATCACAAGGGCACGATGCCAACGGGCAGCGTCAGGGGGTGGAGATGAGTAGTTTCGGCGTACGCACCGACAGCGTTTCTCCGAGCCCCGCTGTCGTGGCTCCTTTCGTGCACCCGTCGGCTCCGATTCCCGTGCAAGGCCCTTCGATCGGTGAGGGCATCCGCGTCGCACTCGGCGAGTCCGGCTTTTCCGTCTTCCCTCTCATCCTCGGCGGTGCGGAGTTCGGCTGGAACGTCGACCTCGAATCCAGTCACGAGATCCTCGATGCCTACGCGGAACGCGGCGGGAATTTCATCCACACTGCGGACAGGTTCTCCGCGGGTCGCAGTGAGCACATCATCGGGCAGTGGATGCACTCACGCGGCGTGCGCGACGACATCGTTGCGGCCATCCGGATCGGCGGACACCCCGACAATCCCGGACTGGGGCCGGTGAGCCTCGTGCGCGCGGTGGAGGCATCGCTGACGCGTCTGCGCACCGACCGCATCGATGTTCTGTACCTCGACGCGGCGACGGACTCGACGACGGCTCTCGAAGACACCCTGGCGACGGTGGAATGGCTCATCGGCGCCGGCAAGGTCCGCGCCGTGGGCGCGACCGGGTACACCGCGGCGCAACTCGTCGAAGCGAGGATCTTCTCCTCCGCGGGGTTCCCGCGGATCACCGTGCTCGACGTCCCCTTCAATGTGGTCCGTCGCCATGAGTTCGATCCCGACCTGCGACTCGTCGCCGACGCGCAGAGCATGGCCGTGACGCCATCGCACGCGCTGGAGCACGGCTTCCTCGCGGGCCGTCATCGCTCGCGCAGCCGCGGCGGACTCTCGGTGCGAAGTGCCCAGATCGCGGCCAATCTCAATCGGCGGGGCAACCGCACGCTACGGGCGCTCGACACGGTCGGCGACGAGCTCGGCGTGCCCGACGCGGCGGTCGCGGTCGCGTGGCTCCTCGCCCAGAAACTCGTCACCGCACCCATCGTCAACGCCTATGCGCCGCAGCACGTCGAGGAACTCGTGCAGGGCGTCGGCGTGCGGCTCAGCCGATCCCAGCTCACCGAGATCGCCCGCGCGACGGAGTGAGTGAGTGTTTCCCCGCCTCCGCTGAGACGGTGGCATAGGGTGGAAGAGCGCCTGTCTACGGGCGTGACGATTTCCGACGGAGTGATCGCGTGACGCACTACATCTATCTCGTGCGGCATGGTGAGCATCAGGATGCCGAGCACGGCCTGGTCGACGGACCGCTGTCTCCGCGCGGGCGGAGGCAGGCGGCGCTCATCGCCGACCGACTGTCCGGCGTCCCCTTCGACGCCGTGTGGCACTCGCCCCTCATGAGGGCGGCCCAGACCGCGAGTGCGGTGGCCGACCGCATGCCGTCGCTCTCGCCCCAGCCGTCAGCTCTCTTGTTCGACTGCGTCCCGACAGGGATGACGGAGGAGACGCCGGCTGTCTTCGAGCCCTTCTTCGGCAGCGTCACTGAGGCCGAGATCGAGGCGGGCAGCGCGCAGATGGAGGACGCCGTCAGCGAGTTCCTCGTGCGTAAGAGCGGCGAAGTGCACGAGCTCCTCATCACACACAACTTCGTCATCAGCTGGTTCGTACGAGAGGTCCTCCAGGCTCCCGCGTGGCGCTGGATGACGCTGAATCAGGCGAACTGCGGACTCACGGTGCTCGCGCAGCGCAAAGGCCGGCCCTGGGCGCTCGTCTCGCACAACGACCTCGCGCACCTGCCGTTCGAGCTGCGCACGGGACTCCCCGAGGCCCCGCCCGTCTGACCCGGGCTACCCGAGCACCCTCCCGAATCCGTCGCGCTGACATCATCCTTCTCGCCATGACAACGCCGACATCCGTGGAGGACGTACCTTCCGTGACATGGAGGATGGTGTGCGGCCGACTCGGGTGGGTGCTCTTCGGCGTGATCGTGCTCTTCACCCTTCGGCAAGCGTGGGCACTGTTCGGTCTCGGGCTCGGTGCCGCTCTGGGAGGCACAGTGAATGCGGAGGGCATAGAAGCGTGGAGGATCGCTTCCGGCCTCCTCCTGGTCCTGTCGGCGGGGGATGTCGTCCTCGCGTTCCTCTCGCGCCGTTGGGTGCTCTTCTTGCTCGCGCTCGTCGTGACGTTCGTCGCGTGCGTCATGAACATCATGCAGTTCCCCGGCATCGCCTAGGACGCCTGGTGCCGGTTCGGCAAGAGCGCCCTGGCGCTCGTCGCGCGGCGTGCGGAGTCTAGGCTCCCTCGCGTGAGTACATTTCAGGTCGTCGGGGCGTGGGCGGTGGTTGTCCTGAGCCTGGTGCTCTCGGTCGCATTCCCCGCGATCGTCCACTGGCGGCTGAGCCGTCCGGACACGCTGCGCGAGATGTGGATCTCCTCCCGCCGTGGATCCGTCGTGGCGGGATGCATCCTCGGCGCGGTGGTGTTGGCCGTCAGCGGCGGCGTCATGAGTGTGCTTGCCGTCGCCTACCCGTTCCTCTGGGGTACGGTCGCCCTGATCGCCGGGGCGTTGGTCGCGGTGCTGATCGTGTTCATCCGCTACGTGCGCTACGACCCGAGCGAGTTCCTCTCCCAGACCAGCGACTCGTCAGATGAGTGACTTTCCCCGGCTCAGCCCGTCTGACCCGCCCTACTCGAGCACCTTCCCGTACCAGCGCGTCGCGTTCGGGTTGTCGTTGTAGGGGTCGATCGCGACGAAGCCGGCCTTGGCGTACAGGCCCGCCGCAGCCTCGAGCGAGTGGTGCGTATCGAGCACGAGTTCTTGCGCGCCCAGCTGCCGTGCACGGTCTTCGAGGTCGGCCAGGAGGAGAGCGCCCCATCCGCGGCCGCGCGTGGACGGTCGGAGGTATAGGTGCTTGACCTCGTAGCGGCGTCCGTGGGGGCCGTCGGGGATCAGGCGGATGCCGCCGCAGCCCACCGGATGCTCGTCGTCGTCGTCCACGAGCACGAAGACTCCCGTCGGCGGAACGTACAGCGCCGGGTCGGGGAAGCGGATCGTGTAGACGACGTTCTGATGCGCGAAGCCGAGCTCGCGTGAGTGGAAGTACTCGGAGAGGAGCTCATGCGACTCGGGCGCGTCGACGGATGCATCGCGGAGGCGGACCATCCCTCCAGGCTACGACGCCGCGGACACCACCGGTGTCGACCGTAGGATGGGGTCATGACGACGCGCGTAGCCATCGTGGGCGGTACGGGAAAGCTCGGCGGGATCATCCGCGAGGTCGTCGAGAACGAAGAGGGATTCGAGATCGTCGCGGTCCTTTCTTCCCAGTCGGACCTCGCAGAACTCGACGGGGCGGACCTCGTCATCGACGCGTCGACGCCGGCTGTGTCGATCGACGTCGTCCGCGCGGCCGTCGAGCGCGGACTCAACCTGCTCGTGGGCACGTCGGGGTGGTCGGCGGAGCGCATCGCTCTCGTTCGCCCGCTCGTCGACGCGGCGGGAACCGGCGCGGTCTTCATCCCGAACTTCTCACTCGGGTCCGTCCTCGGCTCGGCCCTCTCTGCGGCCGCAGCACCGTTCTTTCCCTCCATCGAGATCGTCGAGGCTCATCGCGAGACGAAGATCGACTCTCCGAGCGGAACGGCCGTCCGCACGGCCGAGCTCATCGCGGCGGCTCGCTCCGATGTGGGCCCCGTGGAGTCGCCTCACGTCGACCAGCGCGCACGCGGCCAGCGGGTCGCGAGCGTCCCGATCCACTCCCTGCGGCGCCCCGGCGTCGTGGCCAGACAGGAGACGATCCTGTCTGGGCCGGGGGAAGCGCTCTCGATCGTGCACGACACGGTGCATCCCGCGCAGGCCTATGCCCCCGGCATCCGAATCGCACTCACCGCCGCGCGTGACACCGTTGGCGTCGTTGTCGGCCTGGATGCCTTCCTCGACATCGCCCTGCGCCTTCCCGGCGCGCGGGAGGGGCGACCCGTCGACGACGGCGCGGTCTCCGGCCAGGTCGCGGGCGTGACCAGTACGTGAGCGCGCGCATCGGCGTCGTCGTCATGGCGGTGCTGCTCGTGGTCTACATCGGCCTCGTCGGACAGCGGGCCGTCCTGCTCGTGCTGAGCGGCGACCCCATCGGGATCGCGATGGGCGCCGCCCTCATCGTCCTGCCGATCGTGGCGATCTGGGCTCTCGGGCGCGAGTTGTGGTTCGGCATACGTGCACAGCAGCTGGCGGGGCGCCTGGAAGAGGACGACGCCCTCCCCGATGACGAGGTCATGGTCCGTCCGAGCGGACGCGTCGTCCGCGCCGATGGCGAGGCCGTCTTCCCGCGCTACCGATCCGAGGTCGAGGCGAACCCCGACGACTGGCGCGCGTGGTACCGGTTGGGGCTCGCCTACGACGCTGCCGGTGACCGTCGTCGTGCACGCGAAGCCGTGCGCACGGCGATCCGCCTCGAATCCGCGTCCCGGCGTTAGGCGGGCACGGCCGCGGCGACGGCCGACGTGACGTCAGGGTGGGAGAACTCGAATCCTGATGCCGTGAGCACGTCGGGTGCGACGTCCGCGTCCGTCGTGAGGAGCCCCTCGGTGGCATCCTTTCCGAGGACGAGCTTCAGCCCCCACTCGGGCGCGCGCACGAGGAACGGACGATTCATCCGCACCGCCAGCGCAAACCCCAGGTCGTTGGCGGTTGCCGCCGTCGGCCCTGCGAGATTGACGGGTCCCGTGAGGCGGTGATCGATGACATGACGGATGGCACGCACCTCGTCGTCGAGCGAGATCCACGGCCAGACCTGCGTGCCTTTGCCGATCGGTCCGCTGACGCCGAGCTTCGTGAGGAGAAGGAGCGGCTTGAGGACACCGTCGCGATGGACGATGGGTGCCGTTCGCAGAGTCGCGACCCGCGCATCGTCTCCTGCCGCGTAGGCCGCGCCCTCCCACTCACCGCAGAGGTCCGCGAGGAATGTCTCCCCGCGCGGCGAGGTCTCTGTCAGGCGGACGCCGGGAACGGAGCCGTACCAGCCGGCGGCCGAGGCGGAAACGAATGCGGGTGCGTCGGAGCCGAGTTGGCGCACGGCGCGCGCGAGCGCCCGCGTAGGGGTGATGCGCGACCACAGAAGTGTGTTCTTGTACCGGGGAGTCCACGGGAAGCGGCCGATCGTCGCACCGTTGAGCCCGACGACCGCCGTCGCCCCCTCGATGACGGCGGGGTCGAGGGGAGAGGCGTCTGTCAGCCATTCCACCTCGTCGGGAGCGGTCGGAGCGTGCCGGACGAGCCGGGTCACGCGGATACCGTCACCGCGAAGGCTATCCACCAGTGCACGGCCGATGAGGCCGGACGACCCGGCGACGACGATGTGGCCGGGATCAGGCAAGCGTCGCCTCGAGGGTGATCTCGATGCCGGCGAGGGCCTGTGAAACGGGGCAGCCCGACTTGGCGGCCTGCGCGATGCGCTCGAAGTCCGTCGCGTCGAGGCCCGGCACCGTCGCGTTGACATTGAGGTGGCTGCCGGTGATACCGGTGCCGGGCTTGAACGTGACGGATGCCGTCGTGTCGATCGAGGTCGGGGGAGTGCCGTTCTCGCTCAGGGCGTTCGCGAGAGCCATGCTGAAGCACGACGAGTGCGCGGCGGCGATGAGCTCCTCCGGCGTGGTCACCGAGGCAGATCCCTCGCTGCGCGCCTTCCAGTTGACGTCGAAGGGGCCCTGACCCGAGGAGACGAGTCGGACATCGCCCGATCCCTCGAACAGGCTGCCGTTCCAGGCGGTGGTTGCTTCGCTCGTGACGGTCATCGGGAGCCTCCTTCGTCGGCGGGCGCCCGTGATCCGGATGCCTCGTCGTCAGCCTAACGGCGGGGTCCGCCCTACGCGATGACAGCGCGGCCGTCGACGGTCAGATCGCGGGGTGCGCGCGGCCGACCAGCCCCCACCGCTGCAGCAGCAGGTACATCATGCAGCCGAGGCACACGCCGAACGCGGCGTTGAGGAACGCTGCCACGAACGCCAGGGACCCCGCGACCGTGAGGGCCGCCGGCACGCCGAGGAGGTGCAGCACCAGCCCCAGGCCGACGACGAAGAGTCCGACGCCCTGCGCGAAGCGCGGCGGACGCGGATCCTCCAGCTCGGCGGGCGGTCGCAGGCGCGGCTGGACAACCTTCCGGTACAGGATGCTCCATGGCGACGTTCGCGGCGAGATCACGCCCCACAAGAAGAGGAGTGCGATCAGGAGCAGCATGAGGAACGCTGGCGTGGTTGCGCGTGCCCAGAAGTTGTCGTAGCCGGCAACGAAGGCGAAGTCTCCGCTCGGGGCGAAGACGCTCCCCGACAGGGGCTGGTAGGCGAACCACCCGAAGGTCGGGGGTTCGGCGGGGCCGGTAAGACTCAGGAAGATCGCGACGAGCAGGAGGACCGAGGTGATCCCGGCGGTGAAACGCGGACCCCTGGGGTCGATGCCCCGCCGTGCGGTTTCCTCAGACACGGGATGCCACGTCGCTCAGGCGATTGAGCTCGAGTTCGAGCACGTCGCGGCTGGGCGCCCCGCCGAAGCGCGTGCGGATGACGCCTTCGCGATCGAGGACGAGGGTCGTCGGCGTCTGGAGCACGTGGAAGTGCTTGGCGATGTCGGGCCGGTGCGACAGATCGACGTCGAGGTGGAGCACCCCTTCGCGTGAGTCGGCGATGGCTGAGAGCGTGCGGTGCACGCCCGGGCACTTGGCGCACGTTTCGGTGCTGAACTGGAGGAGCGTCGCCACCTCGCCGAGGGCTTCGGCGCCCAGGCGCTGCGGCTTGACGACCTCGTGCCGGATGTGCCGCTGCGGACGGTTCTGACGCCACTGGAGGTAGAGGCCGAGTCCCACGGTCACAGCGAGCAGCGCAGTGATCGCGATGATGGCGCCGACGTGGTTCACAGTCGATCAGACTAACCGCAATCGGAGCAGCGAGGTCAGGATGCCGATTTGTTACGGGCGGCGGCGTGATCGGCCGCCCCCGCCCGGCCGCGGGTATCGTGTCACGCGTGACGATTCCCACGCCCTACGAGGACCTGCTCCGCGACGTGCTCGCCCACGGAGTGCACAAGGATGACCGCACGGGCACCGGCACGACGAGCGTTTTCGGGCGGCAGATCCGATTCGACCTCTGCGAAGGATTCCCGCTCATCACGACCAAGCGCGTCCACTTCAAGTCCATCGCGTACGAGCTGCTGTGGTTCCTGCGCGGTGAGTCGAATGTGGGCTGGCTGCGCGAGAACGGCGTGACGATCTGGGACGAGTGGGCCGACGAGGCGGGCGAGCTCGGTCCCGTCTACGGCGTGCAGTGGCGGTCCTGGCCGACTGCGGACGGCGGGACGATCGATCAGATCGCGCAGGTCGTCCGCGACATCCGCGCGACCCCCGACTCTCGGCGGCTCATCGTGTCGGCGTGGAATCCCGCGGACATCCCCGACATGGCCCTCGCGCCGTGTCACGCGCTCTTCCAGTTCTACGTCGCCGACGGCAAGCTCTCATGCCAGCTCTATCAGCGGAGCGCCGACATGTTCCTCGGCGTTCCGTTCAACATCGCCTCGTACGCCCTGCTGACCCTCATGATCGCGCAGCAGACGGGACTCGAGCCGGGTGATTTCGTGTGGACCGGCGGCGACTGCCACGTCTACGACAACCACGTCGAGCAGGTGCGCGAGCAGCTCACGCGAGATCCGTATCCCGCCCCGAAGCTCCGCTTCGCACGCACGCCGGATTCGATCTTCGACTACCGATACGAAGACTTCGTCGTCGAGGACTATCAACACCATCCCGCCATCCGGGCCGCCGTCGCCGTATGAGCACGAGCGTCGGACTGGTCTGGGCGGAGGCGCGTGGCGGCGTGATCGGCGCCGACGGCGGAATGCCGTGGAGCGTCCCGGAGGACCTCGCCCATTTCAAGTCTGTGACGATGGGCGCCCCGGTCGTCATGGGGCGACGCACATGGGAGAGCTTTCCGGAGCGATACCGACCTCTTCCCGGTCGGCGCAACATCGTCGTGACGCGCAACGAACAGTGGAGCGGTGAAGGTGCGGAATCCGCCGCGTCCCTCGACGATGGTCTGGCTCTCGCGGGACCGGGCCGGGTCTGGGTCATCGGCGGGGGAGGGCTCTTCCGGGAGGCCATCGGACGAGCCGACCTCCTCGAAGTCACGGAGCTCGATCTCGAGGTGGAGGGCGACACGTTCGCTCCCTCGCGGGAGGGATGGGAGATCACGGCGGAGGAGCCCGACACGGGATGGGCGACATCCCGCACAGGCATCCGCTACCGCTTCCTCCGGTTGGCGCGGCCCTCTCCCTCCGAACACGGAGACTGACCTCTATGGCGACCGCCCTCATCACGGGAGCGAGCTCCGGGCTTGGCGCGGAGTACGCACGACAGCTCGCGGCACGCGGAGCCGACCTCGTCCTCGTCGCGCGCGACGGCGCGGCCCTCGACGCCGTCGCGGCCGAGTTGCGGCCATCGGGAGCGGCGATCGAGATCCTCGTCGCGGATCTCCTCGACCCCGACCAACGCGCGAAGGTCGAGAAGCGTCTGGCGGATCCCGATCGTCCTGTCGAGATCCTCGTCAACAACGCCGGATACGGATTGCCGCTCGCGTTCGAGCGGAATGACATCGACGAGGAGGCCCGTCACCTCGCGCTGCACGTCGAAGTGCCCATGCGCCTCATGCACGCGGCACTGACGCCGATGCTCGCGCGGGGAAGCGGTCGCATCCTCAACATCGCGTCGGTCGCGGGATTCATCCCGAGATCGACATACGGCGCCGTCAAGGGGTGGGTCATCAGCTTCAGCAGGTGGGCGAACGGTCGCTATGGGCCCAAGGGTGTCACGGTGACAGCCGTCTGCCCCGGCTTCACGCACACCAACTTCCACGAGCGCGCGGGACTCCCGCCGGGTCATGAGGGGGTGCCGGGGTGGATGTGGCTGAACGCCCCGCGAGTGGTCGCCGAATCGCTGCGGGATGCCGCGAGAGGCAAGGCCGTCTCGGTTCCTTCTCTGAAGTACAAGCTCCTCGTGGGTCTCACCCGCATCCTGCCCTCTTCGCTCGCCGCCCGGGCGGGGGAGAGCGGACGGTGAGCGTGTCCGCCCCGCCGGCATCCCGATAGCCTGGGACCATGACGCATTCGGGCAACCCCTTCGGACAGGTCCTCGTCGCGCTGGTCACTCCCATGACCGCCGACGGCGAAGTCGACTGGCCCGCGGTGGAGAAGCACATCGACGACGTCATCGGCGCGGGAGCCGACGGCATCGTCGTGACCGGCACGACGGGCGAGACCAGCACCCTGACGGATGCCGAGAAGATCAGGCTCGTCGAGGTCGGCAAGCAGGTCGCGGCCGGTCGCGCGAAGATCATCACGGGTGGCGGATCGAACGAGACCGCGCACGCGATCGAGCTCTACAAGGCGAGCGAACGCGCCGGTGCCGACGGCATCATGATCGTCACGCCGTATTACAACAAGCCGACCCAGGCGGGCATCCTGACGCACTTCCGCCTCGTCGCCGACGCGACCGACCTGCCGGTCATCCTCTACGACATCCCCGGGCGCACCGGCGTCCCGATCCGCTATGAGACGATCCTCCGCCTCGCCAAGCATCCGAACATCCTGGCGATCAAGGACGCGAAAGGCGACTTCTCCGAAGTCAGCCGCGTCCTCAACCAGACCGATCTGCTGTACTTCTCCGGAGACGACGCCAACGTGCTCCCGCATCTCTCGATCGGGGCGGCGGGACTCGTCGGCGTCACGGCCAACATCGCCCCCGCTCCGTATCGCGCGATCGTCGACGCGGTCAACGCCGGCGACCTCGCGACGGCGACGGCGGCCCACCGCAAGCTCGAGCCGCTCGTGCGGGCCGTCATGACCCACGTGCCCGGCACGGTCTCGGCCAAGTACATCCTTCACGGGCTGGGCCGGATCAGCAGCCCTCGAGTACGCCTTCCGCTGGTCGGCCCCGAAGAGTGGGAAGCCGCCAAGATCGAGGACGAACTCGCTCTCGTCGTCGATGTCGCGGGGGCCGACTTCTCCAACTTCCGGCCGGACCGGAACGCGGCTGCCGGCGGAGCACTTCCGAAGGTTTCGGGCACGACGAGATAGCTGCCCGTCACACGCAGACAAGACAGGATGCCAGCGCATCCGGAAGAAGAGAGCCACCGCGAGGTGGTCTATCGAGGAGGCCACGATGCCCACCAGCCCGTTCGAACCGCCCGTCCTCGAACCCGGAACCCTCCGGGTGACGCCCCTGGGTGGACTGGGCGAGGTCGGCCGCAACATGACCGTCTTCGAGTACGAGGGCAAGCTCCTCATCGTCGACTGCGGAGTGCTCTTCCCTGAGGAGCACCAGCCGGGTGTCGATCTGATCCTGCCCGACTTCGAGCCGATCAAGCACCGTCTCGATGATGTCGTCGGCGTCGTCCTCACGCACGGTCACGAGGACCACATCGGAGCGGTGCCCTACCTCTTGAAGCTCAATCGGGAGCTCCCGCTCATCGGATCCGGCCTCACGCTGGCGCTCGTCGAGGCGAAGCTCAAGGAGCACCGGATCAAGCCGTACACCCTGACGGTCCGCGAGGGTCAGAAGGAACAGCTCGGACCCTTCGATCTCGAGTTCATCGCCGTCAACCACTCGATCCCCGACGCGCTCGCCGTGGCGATCCGCACGCCGGCCGGCCTCGTCCTCGCGACAGGTGACTTCAAGATGGATCAGCTGCCGCTCGACGGTCGGCTGACCGACCTCCGCGCCTTCTCGCGTCTCGGCGAAGAGGGCGTGGATCTTTTCCTCGTCGATTCGACCAACGCCGACGTGCCGGGATTCACCCCGCTCGAGCGCGAGATCGGCCCCGTTCTGGAGCAGGTGATCGCGAAGGCTCCCCGCCGCGTCATCGTCGCGAGCTTCTCGAGTCACGTGCACCGCGTGCAGCAGGTTCTGGATGCCGCGGCGGCTCACGGGCGACGTGTGGCACTCCTCGGTCGCAGCATGCTGCGGAACATGACGATCGCCGAGGACCTCGGCTACCTCCACGTCCCGCAGGGCGTCTTGATCGACTACAAGAAGGCGCGCGACCTCCCCGACGACCGGATCGTCTACATGTCGACGGGTTCTCAGGGGGAGCCCATGGCAGTGCTCAGCCGTATGGCCAATCTCGATCACGAGATCGAGCCGGGTCCCGGCGACACCGTCATCCTGGCCTCGAGCCTCATCCCCGGCAACGAGAACGCCGTCTATCGGGTCATCGACGGCCTCACGAAGCTCGGTGCGAACGTCGTCCACAAGGGCAACGCGCGCGTGCACGTGTCGGGTCACGCGGCGGCGGGTGAGCTTCTCTACTGCTACAACATCCTCAAGCCCCGCAACGTTCTGCCCATCCACGGCGAGTATCGGCACCTCATGGCGAACGCCCGGCTCGCTCAGGACACGGGCATCGAGCCCGAGCGCACCTTCCTCGCCGAGAACGGTACGGTCATCGACCTCCGCGACGGCGACGCGCGTGTGACGGGTCAGCTCGACCTCGGCTTCGTCTATGTGGACGGTTCGACGGTCGGCGAGATCACGGATGCCGACCTCAAGGATCGCCGGATCCTCGGGGAGGAGGGCTTCATCTCCGTCATCGTCGTGGTGGACGCCTCCACGGGCAAGGTGATCTCGGGACCCGAGATCCACGCACGCGGCTTCGCCGAGGACGACGCCGTGTTCAACAGCGTCAAGCCGAAGATCGCCGCAGCTCTCGCGGATGCCGCCACGTCGGGCGTGCGTGACCCGCATGCGCTGCAGCAGGTCGTCCGTCGCACGATCGGACGCTGGGTCAACCAGTCGCTCCGCCGGCGACCGATGATCGTGCCGCTCGTGATCGAGGCCTGACCCGTCTTCTCCAGAGGCACGGGAAGGCCCTGCGGCTCTAGGCTTGGCGCATGCCGCAGACGTTCGACGTCCGTCCCGCGGGTCAGTCCGACGGAGCCTTCCTGGGCGACATGGTGGTCGAAGCCGCCAATTGGCGTCAGGGGGGCTCTCAGCCGCGCCACGAGATCATCTCCAGCGACGAGTACAGCCGATATCTCTCCGGGTGGATGCGGCCCGGTGACGCCGGATTCGTCGCACAGAATCAGCAGGGGGAGTCGATCGGTGCCGCGTGGTACCGGATGCTGCCGCGTACCGACCCCGGTTTCGGCTACGTCGGCACGGGTGTCCCGGAGCTCATCATCGGGGTCCGACCGATCTGGCGTGCCCACGGCGTGGGGCGGACACTGCTGCAGCGCCTGTGCGAGCACGCCCGGTCCGAGGGATTCGCTCTGCTGAGCCTCAGTGTGGAGCGTGGCAACTACGCCGTCAGCCTCTATCGCTCCGAGGGCTTCGCTGTCACCCGGAGCGGAATCGGCCGGGACACGATGGTCAAGCGCCTGCGCTGAAGGTCGAGTCGTTCCCCGGAAATGTCGTCGGCCCGATCTACCGTGGGGGGATGGCCAGGAGCACGAGCTCGACCAAGAACGGTCGCGCGCCCGCGAAAGCGTCGTCATCGCGCGCTCGGACCTCCGCGCCCGCGCCCAAGAAGTACGTCGGCGACGCCGAGAAGCCTCCCGCAGCCGTGCGGGCCTGGCTCGGTGTCGCGCACGGCGTCGGCGGTCTCTTCCGCGCCTTCGGTCCCGAGGTTCTCGAGAAAGAGCAGAGGCGCGACGGCTTCCCGTTCCTCCTCGTCCTCCTCGCCGTCGCGGGTGCCGTCAATGAGTGGTTCTTCATCGGCAACGATGTCGCCGCGGCGATCAGCGCCTACACGGTAGGCGGACTCGTCGGTCGTGAGGCGTTCATCATGCCCGTCCTCCTGCTCGCGCTGGCGGGATGGATGTTCCGGCATCCCTCGTCCGTCCATGACAACGGCCGGATCGGAATCGGGTTCGGACTCCTCGTCTGGACGATCGCCGGCTTCTGCCATGTCGCGGGAGATCGCCCTCAGCCCAGCTCGGGGCTTCCCGCGCTCAGCGAGGCCGGCGGGCTCTTCGGCTGGATGGTAGGCGAGCCGCTCGCGCTTCTGCTGACCGATGTCGGCGCCTACATCGTGCTGTCCTTCTTCGCTGCGCTGAGCGTCCTCATCATCACCAAGACACCGCCGAACCGCATCGGCAGGCGACTCGGCGAGCTGTACGCGTGGATGTTCGGCGCGGAGCCGAATGGGCCGCGTTTCGAGGACTCCGCCGATTCGCCCATCGACGAGGAGGCCGGACGCGACGACTCCCTGCCCTGGTGGCGCCGCAACAAGACCGGTCGCGAGAAGGACCCCGACGACGGAATCGGGTCGCAAGATCTCACGGAGCTCCTCACTCCCGGAGTCACCCAGGGCGGCTTCGATCAGGCCATCACGCCTCCCATGCCGCCGTCGCCGATCGTGACGGCCGATGCCGCGACCGAGGTCATCGACGCGTCCGTGCTCGCGGGCGTGGCGAAAGCCTCGAAGGGCTCGGCGACGACTCTCCGCGACGACAGCGACATCGACGGTCGCGATGACGGCCTCCTCCCGGGTCTCGACGGCATCGGGACGGAAGGCGATGCCTCCCGCGCCAATTACCGTTTGCCGTCGGTGGACGCTCTTGCCCCGGGTACACCGCACAAGACGCGCTCCGAGGCCAACGATGCGGTCGTCCGCGCCATCACGAACGTGTTCGAGCAGTTCTCGGTCGATGCCAGGGTGACGGGATTCTCGCGTGGCCCGACTGTCACGCAGTACGAGATCGAAGTGGGGCCGGGCGTCAAGGTCGAGCGCATCACGGCCCTCACGAACAACATCGCGTACGCCGTGGCATCGAATGAAGTGCGCATCCTCGCGCCCATCCCGGGCAAGAGCGCGATCGGCGTCGAGATCCCCAACGCCGACCGCGAGATCGTGACGCTCGGCGACGTGCTGCGCTCGCAGAACGCGATCAACTCGACGCACCCCATGACGATCGGTGTCGGAAAAGACGTCGGCGGTGGCTTCGTCGTGGCGAACCTCGCCAAGATGCCGCACCTTCTCGTCGCCGGCTCGACCGGGTCCGGCAAGTCGAGCTTCGTCAACTCGATGATCACGAGCCTGCTCATGCGTGCGAAGCCCGCCGACGTGCGCATGGTCCTCATCGACCCCAAGCGCGTCGAACTGACCTCGTACGCGGGCGTCCCGCATCTCATCACGCCCATCATCACGAACCCCAAGAAGGCCGCGGAAGCGCTGCAGTGGGTCGTGAAAGAGATGGACATGCGCTACGACGATCTGGCGTCGTTCGGGTTCCGCCACATCGACGACTTCAACAAGGCTGTCGTCGCGGGCGAGGTCGAGGTGCCCGTCGGCAGCGAACGGGTGCTCAAGCCCTACCCGTACCTTCTCGTCGTCGTCGACGAACTCGCCGACCTCATGATGGTCGCACCGCGCGATGTCGAGGACTCGATCGTGCGCATCACTCAGCTCGCCCGGGCCAGCGGCATCCACCTCGTCCTCGCGACGCAGCGTCCGTCGGTCGATGTCGTGACGGGTCTCATCAAGGCCAACGTGCCCTCGCGTCTTGCCTTCGCCGTGACGAGCGTCACGGACTCGCGCGTCATCCTCGATCAGCCCGGTGCGGATCGCCTTATCGGTCAGGGCGACGC
Source organism: Microbacterium sp. SLBN-146 (assembly GCF_006715145.1). Lineage (NCBI taxonomy): Bacteria > Bacillati > Actinomycetota > Actinomycetes > Micrococcales > Microbacteriaceae > Microbacterium > Microbacterium sp. SLBN-146. The sequence goes on along the minus strand of NZ_VFMR01000001.1, from coordinate 3,251,042 downwards.
TCTGTTCCTGCCGATGGGAACGTCGAAGTCCATACGCGTACAGGGTGCGTGGGTCAGCGAGCAGGAGATCGAGAAGGTCGTCGCGCACGTGACGGCCCAGGCGCGTCCCGACTATCGCCCCGATGTGCAGGCGGTCGCCGAGAAGAAGGAGATCGACGCCGACATCGGAGACGATCTGGAGCTTCTCCTCGCCGCCGCCGAACTCGTCGTGTCCACACAGTTCGGCTCGACGTCGATGCTGCAGCGCAAGCTCCGCGTCGGATTCGCGAAGGCCGGACGGCTCATGGACCTCCTCGAGTCCCGAGAGATCGTGGGTCCGTCCGAGGGATCGAAAGCACGAGATGTGCTCGTCACGAACGAACAGCTCCCTGCGGTGCTCGCTCGTATGCGCGGGGAGGACGTCCCCGACGCGGGCGACCCCTACGGTGCCGACGCCGTCGACAGGCAGTTCGACGGATACGAGGTCGTCGAGGGCGACGAGGACGGCTCCGAAGACGCGTGGGGCCTCACGGGTCGCGACTGAGCGTCCCTGACTCAGTAGGCTCGGCTCGTGGCGATTCCTCGGCAGCTGCCCAACGCGATCACGATCATCCGCATCCTGTGCGCACCGGTCTTCCTCTGGATGCTCTTGGCCGACGCGGGATCCGATGGGGCGCTGCGCTGGTGGGCAGCCGTTCTGTTCATCGTCGCGATCGCGACCGACGGGCTCGACGGCTATCTCGCACGTCGGCATGACATCGTCACCGATCTCGGCAAGCTCCTCGACCCCATCGCCGACAAAGTGCTCACGGGTGCCGCCTTCGTCGGTCTCTCGATCCTCGGAGAGCTCGACTGGTGGATCACGATCGTCGTGCTCGTCCGGGAGGTGGGCATCACGATCTACCGATTCGCGGTCGTGAGCGATCATGTCCTCGCCGCGGCGTGGATGGGCAAGCTCAAGACGGTCGCTCAGGCCCTCGCCCTCTCGCTCGCGCTCCTCCCGCTCGCCACCGTCGTCGGTGAGTGGATCTGGTGGGTAAACGTCGTGACGATGACGATTGCCGTCGTCTTGACGATCGCGAGCGGCATCGACTACATCGTGTCGGAAGTCCGCGGGCGCAGGGCTCGCACATGACGCAGGAGGTGCTCGCCAGCGGCATCCTCGAGCGGCTTGCTCTTCGTGGTTGGACGGTCGGGGTCGCCGAGTCCCTCACGGGAGGACTCGTCGTGTCGGCGCTCGTCGATATCCCTGGGGCCTCGGCGTCGGTGCGTGGGGGAGTGGTCGCCTACGCGACCGACGTGAAGCGCACTCTGCTGGGGGTCGACGCGACGCTGCTCGCCGCGGAGGGCCCCGTCGACGTGGCGGTGGCGCAGCAGATGGCAGAGGGCGTGCGCCGCGTGCTCGGCGCGGACGTCGGGATCGCAACGACCGGCGTGGCGGGTCCGGGAGCGCAGGACGGCAAAGCCGCGGGAACCGTGTGCGTCGCCGTCGTCACCCCCGACGGGGGTTCTTCCGGGACGCTCCTGTTCGACGGCGATCGCGCGGAGGTACGCCGGCAGGCGACGCGAGCGGCTCTCGACGCGTGTCTGCAGAGCCTGTGAAACGACGAACTCGCGCCGTTCTCGAGATACTTCGACGCCGCGGGAACAAGCCGTGTTTCGCCTCGGTTACATTCGGCGATTCCCACCTATTCCCCAGTCCGCGGGGCTAGATTGGCGTCACGGGTGCTGTACCGTTGTCCACCCGGGCATCGAGGGAATCGCGAAAGGGAGGGGGCCTGAAATGATCCTGGTTCGTCAAGAGATCGGCGAAGTGCTGCGTGACTTCCGCCAGCAGAAGGGTCGCACGCTCCGCCAGGTCGCGAGTCGTGCGAGTGTAGCGCTGGGCTACCTCAGCGAAGTCGAGCGTGGCCAGAAGGAAGCATCGAGCGAGATCCTCGCGTCGGTCGCCGAAGCACTCGACGTCCCCATCTCGACCATCATGCGCGAGGTCGGGGATCGCATCTCCGTCCTCGAAGGCATTCAGGTCTTCCCCGACATCGTCCCCGACGACCTCGTCGCCGAAGTCGGTCCCGAGCTCTCGCTTCGGTGAGCCGCGTCGCGATTCTGCGGCGCCCGACCCCGGTATCCGAGGGGTTCCACGGTGCGACGTAGCGAGTTTCAACGTGCTGTCGAGTCGGAGTTCGGTGACCGTTCCGACTCGCTTGTCGCAGACCTGTCGTTGAGCGCATTCTCCGGCCGCACCGCCGCCGAAGCGCTGTCGGCGGGGGTGCCTCCGCGTGAGGTCTGGCTGGCGTTGTGCGACCAGACCGACGTGCCCGTGCCGCGGCGGCACGGCGCTGGAAGGCTCGAGCCGAAGCGGTCGTGAGCCGGGCGAAGATTAATCGCTCGATGTGTTCCCCTCTCGGCGTGTTGCTCTCGAAAGAGTGTTCGATGCGCGCGTAGGCTCCTCCACAGCAGGAGTCGATGGACGCGTATCCACAGATTCGGGTAGGACGACGACGGATGTCGGAGGCCCTCCCTACCGTGGAAAACGTCGAAAGACACCTCATGCCTTGTCGCAGCATCTGCACCAGCCGGAGCGGAGCGCGACAGCCTACAGGCGACGGAACACGAGAGAAGGAGCACGTCATGCCATCAGCAGTCGACCGCGAGAAGGCCCTCGAGTCAGCACTCGCGCAGATCGATCGTCAGTTCGGAAAAGGCTCGGTCATGCGTCTCGGCAGCGACGATCGCGCTCCCGTCGAGGTCGTTCCGACAGGATCGATCGCCCTCGACGTCGCCCTCGGGATCGGCGGCCTTCCCCGTGGCCGCATCATCGAGATCTATGGTCCGGAATCGTCGGGTAAGACCACACTGACGCTGCACGCGATCGCCAATGTGCAGCGTGCGGGGGGCATCGCCGCGTTCATCGACGCGGAGCACGCTCTCGACCCCGACTACGCGCAGAAGCTGGGCGTCGACATCGACGCGCTTCTCGTCTCGCAGCCCGACACGGGTGAGCAGGCGCTCGAGATCGCCGACATGCTCGTGCGCTCGGGAGCAATCGACCTCGTCGTCATCGACTCGGTCGCCGCTCTCGTGCCCAAGGCTGAGATCGAGGGCGAGATGGGCGACTCTCACGTCGGACTCCAGGCGCGACTCATGTCGCAGGCGCTTCGCAAGCTGACCGGTGGTCTCAACCAGACCAACACGACGATGATCTTCATCAACCAGCTCCGCGAGAAGATCGGCGTGTTCTTCGGGTCACCCGAAACGACCGCCGGTGGCAAGGCGCTGAAGTTCTACGCGTCCGTCCGTCTCGACATCCGTCGCATCGAAACGCTGAAGGATGGCACCGACGCCGTCGGCAACCGCACGCGCGTCAAGGTCGTCAAGAACAAGATGGCGCCGCCGTTCAAGCAGGCCGAGTTCGACATCCTGTACGGCGTCGGAATCTCGCGTGAAGGAAGCCTCATCGACTTCGGCGTCGAGCACGGAATCGTGAAGAAGTCCGGCGCGTGGTACACCTACGACGGCGAGCAGTTGGGTCAGGGCAAGGAAAACGCGCGCAACTTCCTTCTCAAGAACACCGACATCGCGGCTGACATCGAGTCCAAGATCAAGGCGAAGCTCGGGATCGGTCAACCCAAGGCCGAGGCTCCCGCCGCCGACGAGCTCGCCGCCCGCCGCCCGGCTTGATGAGTGACGTGAACGGGGGCGACCCGGGCCATCCTGCATCCGCAGAGGGGCTCGCCCCCGTCATCCCGCTCTTTGGGGGTGCGGTGGAGTCTTCGGGTCGGGTGAGGGTCGAGGCACACGCACCGCACCCCACCGTCCCGCCGGCAACCTGGCATCCCACGTGGACGGACGACGTCGACGATCGTCATGACGACGAGTCGGCCGACGATGGTGATGAGTCCGCGGGGATCGAACGCGAGATCGCAGAGAAGAACCTGTTGAGAAAGCTCCGCTCTCGCTCGCTGTCGATTCGCGAAGCGCGCCGCGTCGTCGAAGAGCGTGACCTTGCCCCGCACGATGTCGACGCCGTGATCGCGAGGGTCGAGAGCCTGGGGTACCTCGACGATGCTGCACTCGCCGAGCAGCTCGTCCACGCGGCGGTCGATCGCAAAGGTCAGGGGCGTCACGTCATCGCGCAGACTCTGAACAAGCGCGGGATTCCGCGTGACGTCGCGGATGCCGCTATCGCAGCGCTGCCCGACGACGATCTGGATCGTGCGCTCGAGTTCGCGCGGACGAAGGCGCGTGCGATGAGCGGGCTGGACCGTGACACCGCCATCCGCCGACTCATGGGGCAGCTGGCCCGGAGAGGCTATGGCGGATCCATCGCATCGAATGCGGCCCGTCAGGCGCTTACAGAGGTCGATTCGGCGCCATCCGGTGTGCGATTCCGCTGATGCATCGTCCCGCCGACGTCCGCAGACTGCGGGCCAAGCCCCGGTCCTGAAGCCGGATCGTAGAATGGGCGCATCATGACGATCCCTTCCGCAGCGCCGACACTGATCGCGCCGTCCATCGCGGCGCGTGCCGCCGACGGTCGCAGCCGTACCTATGAAGTCCGCACCTTCGGCTGTCAGATGAACGTGCACGATTCCGAGCGGCTGTCCGGATCGCTCGAGAGCGCGGGTTACGTGAAGGCGGATGCCGGTGCTGAAGCCGACGTCGTCGTCATCAACACCTGCGCCGTGCGAGACAACGCGGCGGGCAAGCTCTACGGCACGCTCGGTCACCTCAAATCCCGCAAAGACAAGCATGAGGGCATGCAGATCGCGGTCGGCGGCTGTCTCGCCCAGATGGACAAGCAGGCGGTGCTCGATAAGGCACCGTGGGTCGACGTCGTCTTCGGCACGCACAACATGGGTTCCCTTGCCGGCATGCTCGAACGCGCGCGGCACAACGGCGAAGCCGAGCTCGAGATCCTCGAATCCCTCGAGGTGTTCCCCTCGACGCTCCCGACGAAGCGCGACAACGTCTTCAGCGGGTGGGTGTCGATCTCGGTCGGGTGCAACAACACCTGCACGTTCTGCATCGTTCCGAGCCTCCGCGGCAAGGAGAAGGACCGTCGGCCCGGCGACATCCTCAATGAGATCCGGCTCCTCGTCGATGACGGTGCGATGGAAGTCACCCTCCTCGGTCAGAACGTCAATTCCTACGGCGTCGAGTTCGGTGACCGGCAGGCGTTCGGAAAGCTCCTCCGCGCCGCGGGCGAGATCGACGGTCTCGAACGCATCCGGTTCACGAGTCCCCATCCCGCGGCCTTCACCGACGACGTCATCGACGCGATGGCCGAGACTCCGGCGGTCATGCCGCAGCTCCACATGCCACTGCAGTCGGGCAGCGACCGCATCCTCAAGGCCATGCGCCGGTCGTACCGCAGCGAGCGGTTCCTCGGAATCCTCGACCGCGTGCGCGCCCGGATCCCGGACGCAGCGATCTCCACCGACATCATCGTGGGGTTCCCCGGCGAGACCGACGAAGACTTCGAGGACACGCTCCGCGTCGTCGAGCAGTCCCGCTTTGCGAGCGCCTTCACCTTCCAGTACTCCATTCGCGAGGGAACGCCCGCTGCCACGATGCCCGACCAGGTCCCGAAGGCCGTGGTGCAGGAGCGGTACGAACGTCTCGTTCAGCTCCAGGATCGAATCTCTCTTGAGGAGAACCAGAAGCAACTGGGGCGCGAACTCCAGGTCCTGGTCTCAACGGGTGAGGGCAAGAAGGATGCCGAGACACATCGGCTCACGGGGCGGGCCGAAGACAACCGACTCGTTCACTTCGAGGTCCCCTCGGGGTCGCATGTTCCCCGACCCGGCGACATCGTGTCGGTCGTCGTGACGCACGCGGCTCCCTTCCACCTCCTTGCAGACGTCCAGAGTGGCGCCCCTCTCCGCATCCGCCGCACGCGTTCGGGCGACGCATGGGACCGCGCGCAAGCCGAGTCCTGCGCTGTTCCCGGGCCCGCCGAGTCGGGTGCTCCGCGCGCTGTGTCACTCGGACTGCCGACCCTGCGCGTCGACGGGTGACGCCGCCCCGACGCGGCAGCCTCGACTCGCGGACACGGCCGTGACGGATTCCCTCCGCGTCCCACGACTCTGGGCCGTTGTCGGGGCGACAGGCACGGGGAAGACGGTAGCGTCGCTCGAGCTCGCGAGCCTTCTCGAACGGCGGGGGCGACCGGCGGAGATCGTGAACGCCGACGCCATGCAGCTCTATCGCGGTATGGACATCGGTACCGCGAAGATCCGTGAGGACGAGCGTCGCGGCATCCCGCATCATCTTCTCGACATCCTCGACGTCACGGACGAGGCGACGGTGGCGTGGTACCAGGACACTGCGCGCGCCGTCATCGACGAAATCCACGCACGGCGTGCGGACGCGATCCTCGTGGGCGGGTCGGGTCTGTATGTGTCGAGTGTGCTCTTCGACTTCCGCTTCCCGCCCCGCGATCCGAGCGTTCGTGCGCGCCTGGAAGCTGAACTCGACGCGGAGGGGCCGGGCGCGCTCTACGCCCGCCTGCGAACGGCGGATGCGGCGACGGCCGAGAGAGTGGATCCGCGGAACGGCCGGCGAATCGTGCGTGCCCTGGAGATCCTCCTGGCGGGGAACGCCACGCATGGAGCCGCCCTGCCGGAAGAACCGCTCTCCTGGCACGACGAGACGCGCATCGTCGGAATGCAGACGCCGCGCGAGGAACTCGTGGAACGACTCGACAGGCGCGTCCACGACATGTGGGACGAGGGTTTCATCGGGGAGGTGGAGCGACTGCGCACGGATGGCCTCGAGCGCGGTGTCACGGCGCGGAGGGCCATCGGCTACGCACAGGCGCTCGCGCAGATCCACGGCGAGGTGTCGGAAGACGAGGCCATTCAACAGACCCAGGCGCTGACGCGTCGGTACGCTCGACGTCAAGTGTCGTGGTTCCGGCGCTACGCAGACGTCCGATGGATCGCGGCGGGAGAGTCCCTCGCAGACCTCGTGGAGGAGGACCAGTGACGAAGATCCGAGCATTCGAGGAACGCGACACCGAGATGGTGGTCTCGCTGTGGCAGACCTGCGGACTGACACGGCCGTGGAACGACCCTTACCGCGATATCGCGCGGAAGCTCACCGTGCAGCGAGAACTGTTCCTCGTCGCGGAGGACGCCGGCGAGGTCGTCGGCTCCGTCATGGCCGGGTACGACGGTCACCGTGGCTGGCTGTACTACTTGGCCGCGGCGCCGTCCCATCGGGGTCAGGGGATCGGTCGTGCACTTGTCGAACAGGCCGAGACGCTCTTGATCGAGCTCGGCTGTCCCAAAGTGCAGATCATGGTTCGACCTGAGAACGGGATCGTTCGCCCGTTCTACGACGATCTCGGGTTCACCCCGTTCGAGGTGTGGGCGACGGGGAAGCGGCTCATCGAAGACTGATCGCCGGCGCGACTCTAGACTGGACGAATGCCGCAGACCATCCCCTTCACGAAAGGTCACGGCACGGGCAACGACTTCGTCGTGATCCCCGATCCCGACGGTGCGCTCGATCTCTCCGATGACCAGGTCGCCGTCCTATGCGACCGACGCTTCGGCATCGGGGCGGACGGCGTGCTCCGCGTCGTGCGCTCGTCGGCGATTCCGGAGGGCGCAGGGGCGGATGCCGAGTGGTTCATGGACTACCGGAACGCCGACGGATCCGCTGCGGAGATGTGCGGGAATGGCATCCGCGTGTTCGCGCGCTATCTCGTCGACGCCGGATGGGCCTTCATCGATGACGAGCCGCTGGCGATCGCGACGCGTGCGGGCGTCAAGCACGTCACGCGCAGCGACCGCGGTTTCGAAGTCGACCTGGGCACGTGGCGTGTCGAGAGCGGTGACGTCCTGGTGCGGGCCAAGGGTGCTGGTGCGCCGCGTCCGGGTATGGGGATCGACGTCGGCAACCCGCACGTCGTGGTTGCTCTGCCCGACACCGACGAGCTCGATGCGCTCGACCTCGCTGCTGTGCCGCAGTTGCATCCCGAACCGGCGAAGGGGGCGAACGTCGAGTTCGTCGTTCCGAGCGACCCGCTCGTCCACGCCGGCACGGGCTCGATTCGCATGCGCGTGTTCGAGCGCGGCGTCGGAGAAACCCTCAGCTGCGGAACGGGAGTCGCCGCAGCTGCCCTCGCGGTACGGGAGTGGGCAGGTCCCGCGGCGCCGGATGCATGGACGGTCGACGTGCCGGGTGGCACGCTCGGCGTCCGCATGCACGACGGACATGTGCTGCTGTCCGGTCCCGCGACGCTCGTCTACGCGGGCGAAGTCACCCTCGCCTGATCGCGCTCGCTCGCGGCAGGGCGATGCTGCCGGTCTGAGGCGCGCCGTGGCGCTTGACGCGGAGTACGCGGAACCCTCGGCCCGTCGCCGCTCGGTGCACGCTGAAGCCCTGGTGGAACGTCGCGGCGAGCCAGCGCTGGAGCGAGTCGGAGCCGAGGTTGCGCTGGACGACGAGCCATGCGTCCGACCGCTCATCCAGGCGCGGAATCCATCTCTCGAGGAGCCCGTGTAGTTCGTTCTTACCCACGCGGATGGGGGGATTGGAGCGGATGCTGCGGAAGGTGACGTCGGAGGGAACATCGTCGGGGAGCACGGCGTTGACGTTGGAGAGCCCGAGGGCCTCGGCATTGCGCCGAACCAGGTCGAGTGCGCGTTCGTTCACATCGACGGCCCAGACGGTCGCGTGCGGGGATTCGAGAGCCACAGTGAGGGCGATCGGACCCCACCCGCTTCCGAGATCCAGCAGATGCCCTCCCGGCGGGGGCGGCGGGGTATTCGCGAGCAGGACGCCCGTGCCCGCATCGATGTGGTCGGGGCTGAACACCCCGCCCGCTGTCGTGACCTCGACATCGCGCCCGGCGAGGTTCACACGGATACGACGCAGATTCTCGGGGCTCGCGGGGGATGCGCTGAAGTAGTGGTCGCTCCCCATGGGTGTCGAGCGTAGCGGAGGACCCCGTCGGACGGGGAAGCTAGAATCCACGGATGCCGCCCTCGCGGCATCCCGAAAGGAACACATGACGGAAACGACGACACCCCGAAGCACGGACGAGCCGGCGATCGACCCGGTGGATCGAGTGCTCGCGCGCGCTGAAGCGCGGTCGGGGGTGCACGTCTTCGGAGGTGCGCAGGCGTTGCAGGACGAGCGGACGGTCTCGCGCACCGACACCGACGGCGACCAGTGGGATCGCGAAGAACGCGCTGCGCTGCGCCGCGTTCCCGGTCTGTCGACGGAGCTCGAGGATGTCACCGAGGTCGAGTATCGCCAGCTGCGGCTGGAGAACGTCGTCCTGGTCGGAGTGCACCCGCAGGGCGAGCAGACCGACGCAGAGAACTCCCTTCGGGAACTCGCCGCGCTGTCGGAGACTGCGGGCGCGGTCGTTCTCGACGGCATCCTCCAGCGCCGTCCGCATCCCGACCCTGCGACGTACGTCGGTCGGGGCAAGGCGGAGGAGCTCCGCGACATCGTCGCCGCTGTCGGCGCCGACACCGTCATCGCCGACACGGAACTCGCTCCGAGCCAGCGGCGCGCGCTCGAGGATGTCGTGAAGGTCAAGGTGATCGATCGCACGACGGTGATCCTCGACATCTTCAGCCAGCACGCGAAGAGTCGCGAGGGCAAGGCCCAGGTCGAATTGGCGCAGTTGGAGTACCTGCTCCCGCGCCTTCGAGGCTGGGGTGACTCGATGTCCCGCCAGGCCGGTGGGCAGGTCGGCGCGGGCGGTGCGGGCATGGGATCCCGCGGTCCCGGTGAGACGAAGATCGAGCTCGACCGGCGTCGGATCCGCACGCGCATGGCGATGCTGCGGCGCCAGATCCGTGATTTCGCTCCCGCGCGCGACGCCAAGCGCGCCGAGAGGAAGCGCAACACGATTCCTGCTGTCGCGATCGCGGGCTACACCAACGCCGGCAAGTCGAGTCTCCTCAACCGTCTGACCCGAGCGGGAGTTCTCGTCGAGAACGCTCTGTTCGCGACCCTCGACACATCGGTCCGTCGTTCCCAGACGGCCGATGGGCGGGTCTACACCCTGACCGACACCGTGGGCTTCGTGCGGAATCTGCCCCATCAGTTGGTCGAGGCGTTCCGGTCGACGCTCGAAGAGGTCGGCGACGCGGATGTGCTGCTGCACGTCGTCGACGCGTCGCACCCCGACCCGGCGGCCCAGCTCGCGACGGTCCGCGATGTCATCGGCGACGTCGGAGCCCGCGACACGCTCGAGATCATCGTCTTCAACAAGTCTGACCTCGTCGACGATGACACGCGTCTGATTCTGCGGGGGCTCGAGCCGAAGGCTCACTTCGTGTCGTCTCGGACCGGAGAGGGGATCGAAGAGCTTCGGACCGCGATCGAAGAAGCGCTCCCGCTTCCCGCCGTCGAGGTCCACGCCCTGGTGCCGTACGACCGCGGCGATCTGATCTCGGCCGCGCACGAGTCCGGCATCATCGTCGCGCAGGAGCACCGAGCCGACGGCACGTACCTCCACGCACACGTGGGGGAGCGACTCGCGGCAGAGCTCAGCGCCTTCACGAGCTGAATCCGGCGTCAGTCCAGTTCGAGGGGGGCGACGTCGGGGGGTGAGAACTCGAAGACGGCCGCGAGGAATGCGAGTTCGGTTTCGAGCGCGTTGACGACGGTTTCGGCGCGCCGGAATCCGTGGCCTTCGCCTTCGTAGAGGACGTAGGCGTGCGGAACGCCCTGGCGAGCGAGGGCGTCACGGACGGCTTCGGATTGCGCGGGCGGAACGACGGCGTCTTCCGCACCCTGAAGCAGCAGGAGCGGTACGCGGAAGAGGTCCGGACGTGTCAATGGCGACCGTTGGAGGTAGACCGCCTCGGCCTCGGGGAAAGGGCCGATGAGGCCGTCGAGGTAGCGCGCCTCGAAATCATGTGTGTCGGCCGCCAGGGCCCTCGCGTCGCCCACGCCGTATCGCGAGATGCCCGCCGCGAAAGCGTCTGTGCGTGTCACGGCGCCGAGGACCGTCCAACCGCCCGCCGACCCTCCGGCGATCGCGATCCGTTCCGGATCGGCAGTTCCGGATGCCGCGAGACCGCGCGCGGCTGCGGCGACGTCGTCGACATCGATGATGCCCCAGGCGCCTCGCAGGCGTTCGCGGTACCTCCGGCCATAGCCGGTCGACCCTCCGTAGTTGACGTCAAGAACCCCGATGCCTCGGCTGGTCAGGTAGGCGATCTTGCCCGACGCAGCGGGACCCACGTGGGCCGTCGGGCCACCGTGCACGAAGACGACGTACGGCGGCTTCTCGCCGACGGGCGCAGCGCAGAGCGGATTCGTCGGTGGATAGTCGAACGCCTCGATCGGCCCGCTCGGTCCGTCGAAACGGACGGCGCGGGGCTGTGGCATCCACTGCGCTCCCCAGGGTGCTGACGCGCCGCTCACGGTCGTCACGTCGCCCGTGTCGATGTCGACGGACCAGAGTCCGGGGCCGTCGACACGCGTGGATCCACTCAGGAGGACGCGTGTGCCGACGGCATCCTCCACGACGCCCCCCGTGGACAACGGCGTGTTCAACGGAGTCACAGCGCCGGATGCGGGGTCGATCACGACGGTCTCATCGGCGCCGTTCGTTCGGAGAGCGACGATCCTCCCGTCGGCGAGGACATCGAACCAGCGGGCGCCGAGGACCCACAGCCCGCCGCCCGTGTCCGCATCGGAGGGCGCGATGGCCAGCGGGTTCTCCTCGCCGAGCCGGAGCCGATACAGATTCCAGCGATCCGTCGGGTCATCGCTGAAGACGATGGTCTCGTCGTCTAGCCAGATGGGCTGAACCGGGGACGTCGATCCGCCCGCGCGCGTCGGCCATGCCGTGACTTTGCCGTCTTCGATCGTCCCGACGCGTAGTTCACTCGCATCCCACGGCATGGCGGGGTGATTCCACGCGATCCATGCGAGCCGAGTGCCGTCGGGGGACAGTGAAGGCTGTGCGACGAAATCGCTTCCCGCCACGAGCGACGTCGTCGCACCACCATCGAGCGGAATGCGGACGATGTCTCGCGCGGGGACGGCGGTGCCGATGTCGCGCTCGCGGACGGCGAGGACGAAGCCCTCGCCGCGGCGCAGACCTCCGTAGCGGGCCGTGGGGTCCGCGGACGTCGCAGGGATGGGCTCGGACCCCGGGCGCAGTATCCAGACGCGCTGGTCCGTCTTCTCGACGAAGACGAGAGCGTCGCCGACAGCTGTCCACGCACCCCCGCCGTATTCGTGCACGCGGGAGCGCGCATTCCAGGGCGCTGGAAGGAGCGTCTCCACATCGCCGGATGCCGTGCGCCGGCGCACAGCCGTCCGCCCGCCCTCCGCGGCGATGCTCTCCGCCCACCAGACGTCGTCGCCGACGAACTGCGCTCCTTCGAAGCGAGGAGAGGCCGCTGAGACGCTCGCTGCCGAAAGGGGGGAGGGCCACGAGCCGTAGGGAATGGTCACGACTCCCACGCTAATCCCGGGTCAGACGGCGCGAAGCACCGCCACGACTTTGCCGAGGACGACCGCGTCATCGCCGAGGATGGGCTCGAACGCCGAGTTGCGGGGGAGAAGCCACGTGTGTCCGTCGCGCTGGCGGAAGGTCTTCACCGTCGCTTCGCCGTCGAGCATCGCCGCGACGATCTCGCCGTTGTCGGCGGTCGACTGCGATCGGATGACGACCCAGTCGCCGTCGCAGATGGCGGCATCGATCATCGACTCGCCCGAGACCTTGAGCATGAACAGATCGCCCTTGCCGACGAGTTGACGCGGGAGGGGGAAGACCTCGTCGATCTGCTGGTCGGCGGTGATGGGAACACCGGCCGCGATCCGCCCCACGAGTGGCACGAGGGCAGCGTCGCCGACCGTCGGGGCGGTGTCGGCGGGATTCTCGCCTGCCGTACCGGGGAGGTCGATGAGGACCTCCATGGCACGGGTCTTTCCGGCATCGCGTCGGAGGTACCCGCTCAGTTCGAGCTGGTTGAGCTGATGCGTCACGCTCGAAAGCGACTTGAGGCCGACCGCATCGCCGATCTCTCGCATGCTGGGCGGATAGCCGTGACGCGCGATCGACCGCTGGATCACCTCGAGGATCGCGAGCTGCTTGTCGCTCAGGCTCTTCCGGCGCCGCGTCTGAGGCCTTTCCCGCCCGGCCGCTTCGCTCATCTCCAGCTCCTGTCTTCGAATGTCGGAGGTCTGTGGTGGGGTGACCTCATCGAAACGCTATCCGGTTTCGAGAACAACCCGGAGCAGCTGCTCCGCGTGTCGCGTTCGAATACCGGACTCGCGAACGTCGTGTTGACATCAGCATACATCGAAGATAGCTTCGGAAGAGAACTTCGCATCCGACCTCCCCGGCCGGAGGTCGGATGCGAACCTCTTCCCGTACCGAGGAGACAACCCATGAGCGCCTACACCGCCACCATCGCCCCCGAGACCCGGCTCCGCCTAACGGTCCGTGGCCGTCGCGTTCTCGCGTTCCTGGTCGCAGCTCCCATCGCCGTCCTCCTCACGTACGGGCTGATCAGCGGGGGAGCGGCACTTGCGTCGCGCGACAACGGCGCAACGGTCCCGTTCTCGGTTGTCACGGTCTCGTACGGCGACACGCTGTGGTCGATCGCCCAGGAGGTCGCGCCCACGTCGGATCCGAGAGACGTCGTCGACGCGATCGCGCGTCTCAACGCCCTTCCCGGTGGCCTCATCGAGATCGGCCAGACCATCGCGATCCCGGCCGAGTACTCGACCGCGCAGTGATCCGCGCGTGTCTCGCGCCGTGACGACCGCGCCGAGTCGCTGCGCACCGGACCGTGACGGCATCCAGGCGTTCTACGATTGCGTGCGTGACTTCTCGCCTGGACAGACTCCCGTTACGTGACGATCTCCGCGGTCTGACGCCGTATGGAGCGCCGCAGGCAGCCCTGCCGGTTGCGTTGAACGTCAATGAGAACACTCATGCGGTACCCCAGGACGTCGCGGATGACATCCTCGACTCGATCGCCTTCGCACTACGAGACGTGAATCGCTACCCCGACCGGGAGTTCACCGCACTTCGTGAAGGATTCGCCGAATACCTGGGGCACGGACTCACTGCCGACCAGATCTGGGCGGCGAACGGCTCCAACGAAGTGCTGCAGCACCTGCTGCAGGCGTTCGGTGGGCCGGGGCGGACGGCCTTCGGGTTTGCTCCGACGTATTCGATGTATCCCCTGCTTGCGCGGGCAACCGGCGCGGCCTGGATCGCAGGCACCCGTGAGGCCGACTACACGATCACGGCGGATGCCGCATCGTCGCAGGTCGCGACAGCCGATCCGGACGTCGTCTTCCTGTGTTCTCCGAACAATCCCACCGGCACGCCCTTGTCCCTCGACGTCATCGAGGCCGTGTACGCGGCCAGTCGCGGGATCGTCGTCGTCGACGAGGCGTATGTCGAGTTCGCGCCGCACGGCACACCGTCCGCGCTCTCGCTTCTCCCGGGCCGTGAGCGCCTCGTGGTTTCGCGCACGATGAGCAAGGCATTCGCTTTCGCCGGCGCACGTGTCGGATACCTCGCTGCGGACCCGGCCGTGATCGACGCGCTTCGGCTCGTCCGGCTCCCTTATCACTTGAGCGCTCTTACTCAAGCGGCCGCGACGGCCGCGCTCCGTCACTCCGACACGATGCTCCGGATGGTGGATGACATCGTGGCGCAGCGCGATCGGATCTCGGCGACGCTGGAGGCGCTGGGCTACCTCCCGCACGAATCCTGGACGAACTTCGTCCTCTTCGGCGGCGTCGACGATCCCGCCGACACATGGCGACGACTCTACGACCGCGGCATCCTCATCCGCGACGTGTCGATCCCGCACCACTTGCGCGTGACGGCGGGCACGGAAGACGAGACGACCGCATTCCTCGATGCGCTCGCGTCGATAGACTCGGAGGCATGAGCCGCACCGCCGAACACCGCACCGCCTCCCTGCGGCGCGCGACGAGCGAGTCCACCGTCGAGCTCGAGCTGAATCTCGACGGAACGGGTCGCAGCCACATCGAGACGACGGTGCCGTTCTTCGATCATCTCCTCACCGCCTTCGCGAAGCACTCCCTGACGGATCTGACGGTGCGCGCCTCCGGCGATACCGAGATCGACGCCCACCACACCGTGGAGGACGTCGCGATCGTGCTCGGACAGGCGGTGCGCGAGGCTCTCGGCGACAAGCGAGGGATCTCCCGTTACGGCGATGCGCTCGTGCCCCTCGACGAAGCGCTTGCGCAGGCCGTCGTCGACATCAGCGGACGACCCTACCTCGTCCACTCGGGTGAACCGGCAGGCTACGAGTTCCACCTCATCGGTGGTCACTTCACGGGGTCGCTCGTGCGGCACACGTTCGAAGCGATCGCGTTCCACGCCGGACTCACCGTGCACGTCACGCTCCTTGCCGGCCGCGACCCGCACCACATCGCGGAGGCCGAGTACAAGGCGTTCGCACGTGCGTTCCGGCAGGCCAAGGCGCTCGATCCCCTCGTCGACGGCGTTCCGAGCACGAAGGGTGCGCTGTGAGTTCACGACCGCTCGTGGCGGTCCTGGACTACGGCTCCGGCAACGTCCACTCCGCCGTCAAGGCGCTCGCGGCCGCCGGAGCGGACGCTCGGCTGACGGCCGACCGCGGCCTCGTCATGGACGCCGACGGCCTCGTGGTCCCCGGAGTGGGGGCCTTCTCGGCAGTTATGGCGGCACTGCAGAAGATCCGGGGCGGCGAGCTCATCGATCGGCGTCTTGCGGGCGGTCGTCCCGTTCTGGGCATCTGCGTCGGGATGCAGGTCCTCTTCGAGCACGGTGTCGAACGCGGTGTCGACACTGAAGGACTCGGCGAGTGGCCGGGCGCCGTCACAGAGCTCGACGCGCCCGTACTTCCGCACATGGGGTGGAACACCGTGCAGGTCGGGGAAGGGTCACGCCTGTTCACCGGCATCGAAGACGAGCGGTTCTACTTCGTGCATTCGTACGGTGCGCAGAAGTGGCAGTTGGACGTCCAGGGACCGTTCCGCCAGCCGGCGCTCACGTGGTGCGACTACGGAACTCCGTTCCTCGCCGCCGTCGAGAACGGCCCGCTCGCGGCGACCCAGTTCCACCCCGAGAAGTCGGGGGAGGCGGGCATCCGCCTGTTGTCGAATTGGGTCCAGGGCCTCAGCAGGACTAACCTCTGAGATCGTGCCGTCCGCCGGCCATCTTCCGCGCGTGACTGTCCTGCCCGAGGAGCCATGAACGATTTCGCATCGACGCCCGAACTGATCCTGCTACCTGCCGTCGACGTCGCCGACGGCAAGGCGGTCCGACTGACGCAGGGGGAGGCGGGTAGCGAGACGAACTACGGCGACCCCGTCGACGCCGCGCTCGAGTGGGCCCACCAGGGTGCTGACTGGATCCACCTGGTGGACCTCGACGCCGCGTTCGGTCGCGGCAACAACGCCGCAGTGATCCGGAAGGTGATCAAGCAGGTGAAGGGCGTCCAGGTGGAGGTGTCGGGGGGCATCCGCGACGACCGTTCGCTGGAGTCGGCTCTCGACAGCGGCGCGTCCCGTGTCAACCTCGGCACGGCGGCGCTGGAGAACCCCGAGTGGGCGGCGGACGTGATCGGCCGCTACGGCGAGTTCATCGCCGTCGGGCTCGATGTGCGCGGCACGACGCTCGCGGCGCGCGGATGGACGCGCGAGGGTGGCGATCTCTGGACTGTCCTCGAGCGCCTCGAAGCGGCCGGTTGCAGCCGCTACGTCGTCACCGACGTGACGAAGGACGGAACCCTTCGCGGTCCGAACCTCGAGCTCCTGCAGGAGATGACCGCCCGCACGCCCAAGCCTGTCATCGCGTCCGGCGGCGTTTCGAGCCTCGACGACATCGCGGCGCTGCGCGAGCTGGTGCCGCTCGGTGTCGAAGGCGCGATCGTCGGCAAGGCTCTTTACGCGGGTGCCTTCACGCTCGCCGAGGCACTGGATGTCGCCGGACACTGACGGTCGGCACGACGATCACCTCGCCGATTCGGCGGGGGTCCCGTGGGAGGGTCGCAGCTTCGAGGCGAACCGCCACGCGACGGACGACGGCTCGGCTGATCCGGCTCTCCTCGCGGCGCTCGACGCCTTCCGGAGCGGATCGGGTGATCAGGTCGCCATCGTCGACGCGTACCGGTCCGCGCGGCTGCTCATCCCGCTCGTCGCTGAGCGCGGCGACGAAGGGGTAGGCGTCCACGGGCAGCTCGTCGACAAGACGCAGGAGCTGTCGATCGTGACTGTCGCAGCCCCCGACGGGCGCCGCGTCCTCCCCGTCTTCACGTCCGTCGAGGCGATGGGCAGATGGGATGCCGCGGCGCGCCCTGTCCCCGCAGACGGCGTCCGCACGGCGCTCGCGGCGGTCGACGACGACACCGATCTCATCGTGATCGACCCGACATCCGAGACGGAGTTCGTGCTCCGCAGGCCCGCCGTGTGGGCGATCGCGCGGTCCGAACCGTGGGAGCCGAGCTTCAGTTCGCCCGAGGTCTTCGCCGGCTTGAGCGCGTCCATCGGGGGAGAACTCGCCGTTCTCGACCTCGAGGTGGCTCCGGGCGACCCGACCGGGCGCCTCCGGGGGCCGGAACTGCTCGTGCGCCTTCAGCTCGTCGATGGTCTCGACAAGGCCGCTCTCGACGCGGTGCTTTCGCGACTCGCGACGCGCTGGGCGAGCGACGATCGCATCGCCGTTCTCGTCGACTCGTTGACGGTCAAGCTCACGCGCGGCTGAGTTCGACCGCACGATCGTCGTTCACTTGTCTCAAAGGGCGGGCTCGCGACTCGCGAGCCCGCCCTTTGAGACAAGTGAACTGCCCGGGGCGCTCAGGTGACGGGGCCGGTCCACTTCTCGCCGGGACCCTTGCCGATCGGATCGGGAATCGTGGATGCCTCGCGGAATGCGAGCTGAAGCGAACGGAGACCATCGCGCAGCGAACGGGCGTGCATGTCGCTGATCTCGGGGGCGCCGGCGGTGATGAGTCCCGCCAGCGCGTTGATGAGCTTCCGTGCCTCGTCGAGGTCGGTCTGCGTCTCGGGGTCGTCGGCGAGCCCGACCTTGACCGCGGCCGCGCTCATGAGGTGGACGGACGCGGTCGTGATGACTTCGACGGCGGGGACATCCGCGATGTCGCGCGTGGCCGCGGAGGCGGCGCGCTCTTGCTCCTCCCAGCGTGCCTGGCGGGCTGAGTCCTGCTGGTCGTCGTCTCGAATCGTGTCCACGTGTATCTCTCTGCTAAACTATGCCGGGTTCCGGAGTGTTCTGCTCCGGACCGAAAGAGGATTCGATCCCACCCGCGCTTGCCGCTCCAGGCTACCGGGTCATGCACTCCGCCCCCTCCGCGCAAGCGTGGGGGGGTAGCAAGGGTGCGGAAGGCGCGCGCGAGAGCGCGATCCGGGTGAAGCTCTCCTCTTCTGCACCGCGTCACATCCGTGAGGCGGTGGCCACAACCGCATGAAAGAGGAGTTCCGCATCAGCGATCCCCGCACCAACGACCGCATCCGCGTCCCCGAGGTTCGTCTCGTCGGGCCGAACGGTGAGCAGGTCGGCGTCGTCCGTATCGAGGTGGCGCTGCGCCTGGCACAGGATGCCGACCTCGATCTCGTCGAGGTGGCACCAAATTCGAAGCCTCCCGTGGTCAAGATCATGGACTACGGAAAGTTCAAGTACGAGGCTGCTCAGAAGGCGAAGGAAGCGCGCCGCAATCAGGCCAACACGGTTCTGAAAGAGGTTCGGTTCCGGTTGAAGATCGACAACCACGACTATGAAACGAAGCGCAAGCGCGCCGAAGGCTTCCTCAAGTCGGGCGACAAGGTCAAGGCCATGATCCTGTTCCGCGGTCGCGAGCAGTCGCGTCCCGAGCAGGGTGTACGCCTCCTCCGCCGCTTCGCCGAGGATGTCGCGGAGTTCGGAACGGTCGAGTCGAATCCCACGATCGACGGGCGCAACATGGTCATGGTGGTCGCACCGCACAAGAACAAGTCCGAAGTCAAGACGGAGCAGAACGCGCAGCGCGCGGCGAACAAGGAAGCCGCCCGTACGGCGCGCACCGGCTCCGAGGAGACTGACGAGGCCGACGAGGCCGAGTAGGACCCCGCATACTCCCGCCGCGGCGGGTGACGACTCCCGCCTGGGCGGGAAACACAACGAAGGAAGAGAAATGCCGAAGCAGAAGACCCACTCGGGTGCCAAGAAGCGTTTCAAGGTCACCGGCAGCGGCAAGATCATGAAGCAGCAGGCGAACCTTCGCCACAACTTCGAGGGCAAGCCGACCAAGCGCACGCGCCGTCTGTCGGCGGACAAGGCCCTCGCACCCGGTGACGCCAAGGTCGCCAAGAAGCTTCTCGGCCACTGAGCGCCGTCGCAGGAATAGGAACGAAACGAAATGGCTAGAGTCAAGCGGGCTGTCAACGCCCAGAAGAAGCGTCGCGTCATCCTCGAGCGCGCCTCCGGTTACCGGGGCCAGCGTTCGCGGCTGTACCGCAAGGCGAAGGAGCAGGTCACCCACTCGCTCGTCTACGCGTACCGCGACCGTCGGAAGCGCAAGGGCGACTTCCGCCGCCTGTGGATCCAGCGCATCAACGCCGCAGCGCGCCAGAACGGCATCACGTACAACCGCTTCATCCAGGGCCTCGGTCTCGCGGGTGTTCAGGTCGACCGTCGCATGCTCGCCGAGCTCGCCGTGCACGAGCCCGCCGTCTTCGCGAGCCTCGTCGCAACGGCCAAGGGTGCACTGCCCGAGAACGTCAACGCCCCGCGCAGCGCCTGACAGCGGAACACACCCGGTGATCGGGTAGCGCCGAAGGCGCGGTTGATCCGGTGATCGAGTAGCGCCGAAAGGCGCGTATCGAGATTCAAGGGCGTCCTTCTTCGGAAGGGCGCCCTTCGTCGTGTTCGCCGTCGCCATAGGATGAAGACGTGCTCGAGAACCCGCGCTCGCCTCGCGTACGCGCCGTCGCGAAACTCACCAAGCGCAGTGCGCGGCAGGAAACCGGGCTGTTCCTCCTCGAGGGGCCTCAGGCAGCCCGCGAGGCTCTCGCCTACCGGCCCGAGACGATCGTCGAGATCTTCGCCACGCCGACGGCTCTGGAGCGCCACCCCGATATTCGAGAGGGTGTGCGCTCCGCTGACCTCGAGGTCGTCTTCACGACGGAAGCCGTGCTGGACTCGATGGCCGATACCGTGACGCCGCAGGGAATCGTCGCGGTGGCCCGCCAGACGCCGACTTCCGTGCGTGACATCTTCGCGGCATCCCCCCGCCTCGTCGTGATCTGCGAGGAGGTCCGGGATCCCGGCAACCTCGGCACGATCATCCGCGCGGCTGATGCCGCGGGGGCCGACGCCGTCATCCTGACCGGCCGAACGGTCGATCCGTACAACCCGAAGGTCGTCCGTGCCACGACCGGGTCGCTCTTCCACCTGCCCATCTCGGTCGGCGCCGACCTGGCGACGACTGTCGAGCGCGCACACGGCGCCGGTCTGAGGGTCATCGCCGCCGATGTCGGGGGAGAGGATTTCCTCGCGTCGAGACACGTCCTCGCCGAGCCCACCGCGTGGCTCTTCGGCAACGAGGCGAGGGGACTCGAAGAGGACGCCATCCAACTCGCCGACCTGACGTTGCGCCTACCGATCTACGGCGCGGCGGAGTCGCTGAACCTTGCGACCGCGGCCAGCGTGTGCCTCTACGAGACGGCTTTCGCGCAGCGTGCCGAAGCCTGAACCGATTCGTGCCAGGCCTGTTACAGATCGGTAAAGGTCGCGTCAACCTTCCCCGTTCGTGAGCCATGGCACCCTAGGGTGGCGGGATGACGACACCCGCTGATCCTGCGCCCCGGACGTCGAACATCTCGGTGCGACGCGGAGACCCGCTCGTGAAGATCACCGATGTGCAGAAGCACTACGGCGATTTCCAAGCTCTCACCGACATCAACCTCACCGTCAATCGGGGCGAGGTCGTCGTGGTGATCGGCCCGTCCGGCTCGGGCAAGTCGACGTTGTGTCGCACGATCAATCGGCTCGAGACGATCACGAGCGGGACGATCACGATCGACGGCGAGGAGCTGCCCAAGGAGGGGAAGGCGCTCGCGGCGCTGCGCGCCGACGTCGGGATGGTCTTCCAATCGTTCAACCTGTTCGCGCACCTGTCGATCCTCGACAACGTGACGCTCGGACCGATCAAGGTCAAGCGTGTCAAGAAGGCGGAAGCCGAGGCGCGGGCACGGCAGCTCCTCGACCGGGTGGGCGTCGGGCATCAGGCCGACAAGCTTCCCGCGCAGCTCTCCGGCGGTCAGCAGCAGCGCGTCGCGATCGCGCGTGCTCTCGCGATGCAGCCGAAGGTCATGCTCTTCGACGAGCCGACCAGCGCCCTCGACCCCGAGATGATCAACGAGGTTCTCGACGTGATGGTGGGCCTCGCCCAGGACGGCATGACGATGATCGTCGTCACTCACGAGATGGGCTTCGCCCGAAAGGCCGCCGACCGCGTCGTGTTCATGGCCGACGGCCTCATCGTCGAGGAGGCCACGCCGGAGGAGTTCTTCACGAACCCCCGCAGCGATCGTGCCAAGGATTTCCTCTCGAAGCTCATCACTCACTAGGCCCTGCGCCCTGCACCGGGCGCACGGAAATGAAGACGCATACGTAACCCAGGAGGATCACATGCGCAAGACACGTATCGGCGGTGCGTTCGCGGGACTCGCGATCGCAGCGCTCGTCCTGACGGCCTGCAACAGCGGCACACCGGGCGGCACGTCCAGCGGCGACGGCGGCGACGCGGGCGGCGACAGCGCCGGCCTGTGGGAGGTCGCGACCGAGGTCGACCTGACCGACAGCCCCACCTACGACCGCATGGTCGAGCGCGACGGCGTCATCGTCGGCGTCAAGAACGACCAGCCCGGACTCGGCTACGAGGATGCCACGACGGGTGAGCGCACCGGATTCGATGTCGACGTCGCCCGCTGGATCGCGGCTTCCCTGGGCTTCGACCAGGACCAGATCGAGTACGTCACGATCCCCTCCGCGAACCGCGAGCAGGAGATCGTCAACGGGAACATCGACTACTACGTCGGCACGTACTCCATCACGGACAGCCGCAAGGAGCAGATCGACTTCGCCGGCCCGTACTTCATCACGGGACAGGGCCTTCTCGTCGCTGCCGACAACGAGGACATCGGGGGCCCCGACGACCTCGAGGGCAAGATCGTCTGCTCGGTGACCGGTTCGACGCCGCTGCAGCGCATCCGCGACGAGTACAACCCGGGTGACACCGTGGAGTACGACACCTACTCGCAGTGCGTCGAGCAGCTCAAGGCCGGCTCGGTCGACGCGATCACGACGGATGAGGCGATCCTCGCCGGTTACGTGGCTCAGGAGCCCGACGCCCTGAAGATCGCCGGTGAGCCCTTCAGCGAGGAGCGCTACGGCGTCGGCCTCGAAAAGGGCGACACGGCCCTGAAGGACTGGATCAACACCCTCTTCACCGACGGTGGCGATGTCTGGACCGGACTGTTCGACCTCCACCTCGCCCCGGCGGGCATCTCGGGCACGCAGCCCGACGTCGACGAGTGATCCTCAGGGGGCGGCGCTGCGGCGTCGCCCCCTGAGACCCTTCCCTTCGTCGGCGAGAAAGGATCCACGTGGGCGTCCTGATTGACAACCTCGATCTGTGGGGAGAGTTCCTCCTCGGTACTCTCGTCCTGTTCTTCGCGGGCGGCGCGCTCGCCCTCGTGCTCGGGATCATCGTGGGAGCCATGCGCGTCTCGCCCGTTCCCATCGCGCGCGGCGTCGGCACGCTCTACGTCAACACGATCCGCAACACCCCCCTCACGCTCGTCTTCTTCGCGTTCAGCTTCGCGCTGCCGCCGCTCCTCGGGCTACGCCTGACGACGGCCACCTCGGTGACGCTCGCGATCTGCGCCCTCGGCGTGTACACCGCGACCTACGTCGCCGAGACCATCCGCTCCGGCATCAACACCGTCCCCGTCGGCCAGGCCGAGGCCGCACGCGCGATGGGGCTCACCTTCGGGCAGGTCATGACGCTCGTCGTGTTGCCGCAGGCGTTCCGCTCGGTCATCCCGCCCATGATGAGCGTCTTCATCGCTCTCTTGAAGAACACGACAGTGGCGGCAGGATTCTCGGTCGTCAATCTCGGTTCGATCCGCAACTACCTCAGCGAGCGCGGAGCCAACCAGTTCGAAGTCATCCTGTGGGTCATGGTGATCTTCGTCGCCCTCGTCCTGCTGCTCTCGTGGGCGCAGCGATCACTCGAGAACCGATGGAGGGTGGCTCGATGAGCAGCGTTCTCTACGACGTCCCCGGCCCTCGCGCGATGGCGCGGAACCGGATTCTCAGTGTCGTGACGGTCATCGTCGTCGCGGCGATCATCGGGCTCCTCGTCTGGCGCCTCATCGACACGGGCCAGTTCACGGCGGAGAAGTGGCAGGCGTTCACCTACACGAACGTCTGGATCTCCTTCGCCGAAGCGACGGGACGGACGCTCGCCGCGTTCGCCGCCGCCGCGGTCGGCGCCCTCGCGTTCGGGTTCTTCCTCGCGATCGGCAGGATGTCGGACCACGCGTGGGTGCGTGTGCCGTTCACGGCGATCGTCGAGGTGCTCCGAGCCATCCCCGTCCTCATCTTCATGTTCCTGCTGTACTACGGGCTCCCCGTCCTCGGCATCCGCATGGAGTCGTACTGGGCGGTCGTCATCGCCCTCATCGCCTACAACGGGTCGGTGCTGGCCGAGGTCATCCGTGCCGGCGTCGAATCGCTCCCACGCGGCCAGAGCGAGGCGGGATACGCGATCGGGCTCCGCAAGGCGGGCGTCATGCGCCTCGTCCTGCTCCCGCAGGCCATCCGCGCCATGATGCCGGTCATCATCGCCCAGCTCGTCGTGACGCTCAAAGACACGGCGCTCGGATTCATCATCACGTACCCCGAGATCCTCTTCTACGCGAAATACCTCGGATCCCAGTCCCAGGTGGGTTCTCCCATCGTTCCCGCCACGATCGTCGCCGCCCTCATCTACATCGCTCTGTGCCTCGTGCTGTCGTCGGTCGCGACGGCCGTCGAGAAGCGGCTGCGGCGCTCCAGCAAGGGCGGCAGGGTGGTCGGCGCGAATCAGCCGACGCAGGAGGTCACCGACACGGAGCTCATCGCGGCCCAGGGCGAGCGGAAGAGCCGCGGCGGACGGCTCGACGGCGGGCAGAGCCAGGGAATTCCGTTCTAAGCCTCACGGCGGATGCCGCGACCGATACCGTGACGCCACGGCGGGGCGCGGCATCTGTCGTCGGTAGACTCGTTCCTCGTGTCCGACTCTCCCGAAATCACCCCTGAGGCGGTGGATGCTGCGGTGCAGGCCGCGCTCGACGCGATCGCTGCTGCGGCAGACACGGCCGAGCTGAAGGCCGTGCGCAGTGCGCACAGCGCCGAGGGTTCGCCCCTCGCCGCCCTGAACGCACAGCTGCGCCATGTCCCGAACGAGAAGAAGGCCGAGTTCGGCAAGCTCGTCGGGCAGGCACGCGGTCGCGTGACCCAGGCTCTTGCGGCCCGCGAGCAGCAGCTCGTCGAGGCGGAGTCCGCGGCTCGGCTCGAGGCGGAGCGCGTCGACATCACGGCCGTCCCGTCACGTGCGCGGGTCGGCGCGCGGCATCCGATCTCGCTCCTGCAGGAGCAGGTGGCCGACATCTTCGTGGGCATGGGGTGGGTGATCGCGGAAGGACCCGAACTCGAGCACGAGTGGTTCAACTTCGATGCACTGAACTTCGACGTCGATCACCCCGCACGCCAGATGCAGGACACGTTCTTCGTCGATCCCGTCGACCGGCACCTCGTCATGCGCACGCACACGAGCCCCGTTCAGGTGCGCTCCATGCTCGAGCGCGATCTGCCGCTCTACGCGCTGTGCCCCGGGCGGGTCTACCGCACCGATGAGTTCGACGCGACGCATCTCCCCGTGTTCACGCAGTTCGAGGGCATCGTCGTCGACAAGGGGATCACGATGGCGCACCTCAAGGGCACACTGGATCACGCCGCCAAGGTGCTCTTCGGCGCCGAGGCGAAGACGCGGTTCCGTGCCAACTACTTCCCCTTCACCGAGCCGTCTGCCGAACTCGATCTGTGGCACCCGACCTTCAAGGGTGGTGCGCGCTGGATCGAGTGGGGCGGCTGCGGCATGATCAACCCCAACGTGCTGCGCGCGGCGGGGATCGACCCCGAGGAATACTCGGGATTCGCCTTCGGCATGGGCATCGAGCGGACGCTGATGTTCCGCAGCGACGTGCAGGACATGCGCGACATGGCCGAGGGTGACGTCCGCTTCAGCGAGCAGTTCGGAATGGTGGTCTGATGCGCGTCCCGCTCTCCTGGCTGCGTAAGTTCGTCGACGTCCCGCAGGACGCGACGCCCGACGATGTCCTCGCGGCGCTCGTGCGCGTCGGCTTCGAAGAAGAGGACGTCATCGACTTCGGCCTCCAGGGACCGATCGTCGTCGGCGAGGTGCTCTCGTTCGAGGCCGAGCCTCAGTCGAACGGCAAGACGATCCGGTGGTGCCAGGTCGACGTCGGCGCCGATCACGGCGGTGTCCGCGGAATCGTGTGCGGTGCGTCCAACTTCTTCGCGGGGGACAAGGTCGTCGTGACGCTTCCCGGCGCGGTCCTTCCCGGACCCTTCCCGATCGCCGCGCGCAAGACGTACGGACATGTATCCGACGGGATGATCGCGTCGGCGAAGGAGCTCGGACTCGGCGACGAGCACTCCGGCATCCTGCGCCTCGTCGAACTCGGCCTCGACGCGCCCGCGGGAACGGACGCCATCGCGCTCCTCGGGCTCGACGACGTCGCCGTCGACATCAACGTGACACCCGACCGCGGCTACGCGCTGTCGATCCGCGGCGTCGCGCGCGAGTACTCCCACGCGACGGGCGCATCCTTCCGCGACCCCGCAGAGCGTGCGTGGAGCGATGTCGAGCCTGGTACAGGGTTCCCCATCGCGGTTGAGGATGCCGCGCCCCTCCGTGGTCGGCTGGGAGCGACCGAGTTCGTCGCCCGCGTCGTCCGCGACGTCGATCCGACCAAGCCCACCCCGGCGTGGATGGTCGCGCGCTTGACCCTCGCCGGAATCCGGTCGCTCGGCATCCTCATCGACATCACCAACTACGTCATGATCGAGCTCGGCCAGCCGATCCACGGGTACGACCTCGATCGCCTCTCCGGCGGTATCACCGTGCGCCGCGCCGTCGCGGGAGAGACGCTGGAGACGCTCGACGGCAAGGTGCGCACCCTCGACCCGGAAGATCTCCTCATCACGGACGGATCCGGCCCCATCGGGCTCGCCGGCGTCATGGGTGGAGGCGCGACGGAGATGACGGATGCCACCCGCAACGTGCTCATCGAGGCGGCGACGTTCGACACGATCTCGATCGCCCGGACAGCGCGTCGGCACAAGCTCCCGTCCGAGGCATCGCGTCGGTTCGAGCGCGGTGTGGACCCGCTCGTGCCGTTCGTCGCCGCGCGCCGCGTCGCCGACCTCATGGTGGAGTACGCGGGCGGGACGCTCGACACGGAACTCGGTGGGGCCCTCTTCGCCGAGGTCTTCATCGAGGGCATCGTTCTCCCGCGCGACTTCGTGGCGGGTCTCATCGGAGTCGAGTACACCGATGACGAGATCGTCGAGGCGCTCCAGATGATCGGAGCCGAGGTCACCGAGGCGGACGGATCGTGGGTCGTGATCCCGCCGTCCTGGCGCCCCGACCTGACCGACAAGTGGACGCTCGCCGAAGAGGTCGCGCGCATCGAGGGGTACGACAGGATCCCCTCCGTGCTTCCGCTTCCGCCGTCGGGTCGCGGACTCACGTCGGCGCAGCAGGGCCGACGGCGTGTCGCGAATGCGCTCGCCGCGGCGGGGTACGTCGAGACGCCCTCGTTCCCGTTCGTGACCGAGGCCGACAACGATCTGCACGGATCGGCGTCGGGCGAACACGTTCCCTCGGTCCGACTGGCCAATCCGCTCGACGGCCAAGCGCCGTTCCTGCGCCGCTCGCTGATTCCGGGCCTGCTGCAGGTGGCGCACCGCAACGTCTCCCGTGGGCTCGTCGATCTGGCGCTGTACGAGCTCGGCACGGTCTTCCTGCCCGAGCCCGGCGTCACCTACGGAACGACGCACGTCCCACCTCTCGCGGTGCGACCGGATGCCGCCACCCTGGCTGCGCTCGATGAGTCGATCCCGCCGCAGCACCGCCACGTGGCGGTGCTCGTGACGGGGAGCAGCGTCGCGAAGCAGCCCGGCCAGACTCCCGTGTCAGCCGGCCTGACGGATGTCCTCGACGCCGTTCGCACGGTCGCCGCGGCCTCCGGAGTATCGATCGACGTCGCGCAGGGGATGCGTGCTGCGCTCCACCCCGGGCGAGCGGGCGTCCTCTCCGTCGGCTCCGTCGAGGTCGGCTACGTCGGTGAAGTCCTCCCGTCCGTCGCTGAGGCGTCCGACCTGCACGGTCGTGTCGTGGTCGCGGAGATCGACCTCGACCTGCTCCTGTCCCTCGCGGGCGAGCGTGTCGTGGCGGCGTCTCTCTCCGGGTACCCGGCTGCGACGCAGGACGTGTCGCTCGTCGTCGGGGCCGATCTCTCGGCATCCGAGGTTCGCGCGACGCTCGTCGAGGGCTCGGGTGAACTCCTGGAGTCGGTGCGCCTGGTCGATGACTACCGCGGCGCGGGCGTGCCGGCGGGGGCGAAGAGCCTCACATTCGCTCTGCGATTCCGCGCGCCCGACCGTACGCTGACGGCCGCTGAAGCCACTGAAGCGAAGCTCGCCGGCGTGGCGCTCGCCGCCGATCGGTTCGGAGCGACGCTGCGAGAGTAGGCCGCGCTATCGGCTGCCCCAGTTCCAGGCGGGGCGGTCGAGGACGCCCTGACCGTCGACGACCGTGCCCGCGGACCCTGCGCGGAGGCGGTGCGTCGTCGCACCGCTCCGTTCGAGCGCGGTGGCGAGCGCGTCGGCGTGCGTCACGACGACCACTTGCGCATCCGCGGATGCCGCGTCGATGAGGTCCGCGAGCGGTTCCAGAAGGCCGGGATGCAAACTCGCCTCGGGTTCGTTGAGGACGATGAGCGGCGCGGGACGTGCGGGGAGGAGGGCCGCGCACAGGAGGAGGTAGCGGAGTGTCCCGTCCGAGAGCTCGGCACTGTCGAGAGGGCGGAGAAGTCCCGGCTGCCGCATCGTGAGTCGCAGCCGGCCGTCAACGGGGGCGGCCTGGACGACAGCGCCGGGGAACGCTCCCGCGACCGCTTCCGCGAGCGCCGCCCCGTGACCGGCATCTTGAATGGTGGCCCAGACGGCTGCGAGGTCGTCGCCGCTGTGCGACAGCGTCGGGGTGCGCGTCCCGATCTGTGGCTGGCGGACCGGCGCGTCCACGTCGACGCGGAAGTGGTCGTAGAAGCGCCACCCGCCGAACGTCCGCCGAAGCGCCAGCAGTTCGGGGGCCGTGTCGCCCGCGGCGAGATCGGTGATGATGCTCTCGTACGGGGCGAGGCTCTGGTCGACGATCTTCCACGCGTCGTCGCGGACGCGCGCCACGCCGCGGAGGCGGTCGAGGAGGAGCGTCGCGGGCTTGGCGATGGGGCCTGCGAAGATCTGCTCGCGCTTGATCTCGGGGTCGAGCGAGAACGGGCTTCCGGCTGCTGCCTGCGGGATGCCGAGATCGACGAGGTATCCCAGTTCGTCTGAGGCGAAGCCCAGCTGGACGGCGCGGGGACGAGTGCGCATCGTCCCTTCGGTGCCGCCGTTCTCGGGACCCGCCCAAAGGAGAGAGGACAGTCCGCCTTCGCGCGCGACGGCCGAGATGAGCGCCCCGCGCGCGCTCTGCGAGAGCAGCCGGAGGGCGCGGTACAGGTTCGACTTTCCCGAGCCGTTCGGCCCCGTGATGACGGTGAGCCGGCCGAGGGGGACGACGAGGTCGCGGATCGACCGGTATCCGGAGACGGCGACGGTGGTGAGCATCCGTCCATCCTCGCAGTCGAGCCTGCCGTGAGCGGAGGAGCACCCACCGCTGTGCGGGATCTGGTGTGATGAACCCATGACGGAGGTTCTCATCCTCGGCGGAACGGGGTGGCTGTCCGGGAGGGTTGCGCAGCGCTGGATCGATGCCGGCGCCTCGGTGACGTCTCTTGCGCGCGGCAGTCGTCCGGCACCTGAGGGTGCCGTGCTCGTCGCAGCCGATCGTGAAGATCCTTCGGCATACGATGCCGTGCGGATGCGCGAATGGGATGAGGTCGTCGACGTTTCGTCACGCCCTCCACACGTACGCTCGGCGGTGCGCGCGCTCGGCGACCGGGCGGCGCACTGGACGTACATCTCGAGCGTCTCGGTCTACGCCGAGGCGGACGTGGTCGGTGCTGACGAGTCTGCCGCGCTCGCCCCACCCGCTGACACACGGGAGTCGGAGGAGGAGTATCCCCGCGCCAAGGCCGCGTGCGAAGCGGCGGTGCGTGCGGCGCTCGAAGACCGCGCGGCCATCGTGCGCCCCGGGCTCGTCGTGGGTCCCGGCGATCCGACCGACAGATTCGGATACTGGGTGGGGCGGTTCGCGCTCGCCGAGGACGGGCCTGTGCTCGTGCCCGATGCTCCTCATGCCCGCGCCCAAGTGATCGACGTGGACGACCTCGCCGACTTCGTCGTGGCGATGGGCCGCGAAAGGTGGGCGGGGTCTGTCACGGCAGCGGGGGATTCCGTCCCGCTCGTCGACGTCCTCCGTCTCGCGGCCCTCGTCGGCGGGCACACCGGGGACGTCGTGAGGGCCGACGAGTCCTGGCTCACGACGCAGGACGTCTCTCCCTGGGCAGGGCCATCATCGCTGCCTCTGTGGCTTCCCGCCGAGCTGACGGGGTTCGCGACGAGGTCGAACGCGCTCTATCGGCGGCTCGGCGGACGACTGCGGCCGCTCCACGAGACGCTGGAACGCGTCCTCGCCGACGAGCGTGACCGGGGCCTCGACCGCTCCCGCGGTGCGGGGCTCACCCGCGCGGAGGAGCGTGCCCTGCTCGCACGCCTCGCCGCGACGGAGTAGCCCCTCGATTTGGCCGACGTCTGAGAAGGGCGCTAGGGTCGGCGCATGCCCGCGGCCGTTCAGGTGCTTCCGACGCTCTCCAAGAGTGTCGCTCCTGCGCGCCGTCGTCTGGGCGCTCGCCGACGCTAGGCGGCCCTGCGATCCACCCGATTCGGGTGTCGATGCGGGCGTCGCCGCCTCCGTCCGTGAACCCCAGACTCTAAGGTGGAATCCATGACATATTCGGTCGCCGTCTCCGGCGCATCCGGCTATGCGGGCGGCGAGATCCTTCGCATCCTCGCCGCGCATCCCGACGTCGAGATCCGCACCGTCACCGCGCACTCCAGTGCGGGACAGCCGCTCATCCAACACCAGCCGCACGTGCGGTCCTTGGCGCACCTCACGCTCCAGGAAACGACCGCCGACACTCTTGCCGGCCATGACATCGTGTTTCTTGCGCTTCCTCACGGACAGTCCGGCAAGTACACCGACATCCTCGCCAGCACGCCGCTCGTCATCGACGCCGGCGCCGATCATCGGCTCGAGTCGGTGTCGGAGTGGGACCGCTTCTACGGCGGCGACTTCTTCGAACCATGGGTCTACGGCGTGCCCGAGCTTCTCGTCGGGGGAGCGAAGCAGCGTGAACGCCTCGTCGGAGCGTCGCGGATCGCGGCTCCCGGATGCAACGCCTCGACGGTTTCGCTGAGCCTCGCCCCCGGCGTCGCCGCGGGGGTTATCGACCCGTCCGATATCGTCGCAGTCCTCGCTGTGGGTCCCTCCGGCGCAGGCAAGAGCCTCAAGACGAACCTGCTCGCCAGCGAGGTCCTCGGATCCGCCAACCCGTACGCCGTGGGCGGCTCCCATCGTCACATCCCCGAGATCCGTCAGGCGCTCGTCGCCGCGAGAGGTGCGTCGCACTCGAGCGCAGAGGCGGCCGATCAGGGCGTCCGGATCTCGTTCACACCGGTGATCGTGCCGATGGCGCGCGGCATCCTCGCGACCTCGACGGCTCCCATCGCCGACGGGGTGACCGACGCCGACATCCGCGATGCCTGGGAGGCTGCCTACGCCGACGAGACCTTCGTTCAGCTCCTCCCCCCGGGGGTCTTCCCGCGCACGGCCGACGTGGTCGGCGCCAACACGGCTCTCATGGGACTCGCGGTCGATCGTGCCGCCGGGCGGGTCGTCGTCGTGACCGCTGTCGACAATCTCGTCAAGGGCACGGCGGGCGCCGCCATCCAGTCGATGAACATCGCGCTCGGCCTTCCCGAGCCCACCGCCCTCACCGTGAACGGAGTCGCACCGTGAGCGTCACAGCAGCCCAGGGTTTCGAAGCGTCCGGAGTGGCCGTGGGACTCAAGTCCACCGGAAAGCCGGACGTCGCCGTCGTGGTCAATCGCGGACCGCTCAAAGTCGGTGCCGCGGTCTTCACGTCGAACCGCGCAAAGGCGAACCCGATCCTGTGGTCGCAGAAGGCGATCGAAGACGGCGTCGTCGAGGCCATCGTCCTCAATTCGGGTGGTGCCAACTGTTTCACGGGGAGCTTCGGGTTCCAGACGACGCACCAGACCGCCGAGAGGATGGCCGAGCTCCTCGACGTGAGTGCGGCCGACATCCAGGTCTGCTCGACCGGTCTCATCGGCACGGGAGACGAGGTGTTCCGCGCGAAGGTCCTGGCGGGGGTCGACCAGGGAATCGCGACGCTCCACGCGGACGGAGGCGTCGCGGCATCCGAAGCCATCATGACGACCGACTCGAAGGCCAAGCGCGCGCAGATCACCCGCGATGGTTGGACGATCGGCGGTATGGCGAAAGGTGCGGGGATGCTCGCACCCGGCCTGGCGACGATGCTCGTTGTCCTCACGACCGACGCGGTCATCGATGCCTCGCGGGCCGATGCCGCCCTGCGGGAAGCGACGCGCACGACGTTCGACCGGCTCGACTCGGACGGCTGTATGTCGACGAACGACCAGGTGACGCTCATGGCCAGCGGGGCATCCGGTGTCGAGCCCACCCCCGGCAGCTTCGAGGACGCGCTCGCCGAGGTGTGTCTCGATCTGTCTCAGCAGCTGCAGGCGGATGCCGAGGGCGCGAGCCACGACATCACGATCCGCGTCGTCCATGCGGCGACCGAGGACGACGCCGTGACCGTGGGTCGCTCGGTGGCCCGAAACAACCTCTTCAAGGCGGCGATCTTCGGCAACGACCCCAACTGGGGTCGCGTGCTCGCGGCGATCGGAACGACGGACGCCGCCTTCGACCCCTACGACGTCGACGTCTGGATGAACGGAGTCCGCGTCTGCACGGAGGGCGGACCCGATCGGCCGAGGGAGGACGTCGACCTCACGCCCCGAGCCACGGAGCTCATCATCGACCTGCGGGTCGGAGACGCCGCGGCCACGATCCTCACGAACGACCTGACGCACGACTACGTCCACGAGAACAGTGCATACTCCTCATGATCGAGCAGACCTCATGACCGATATCCAGGACACCGATCCCACAGAGGCGAGCGCGCGGGCAGCCACGCTCGTCGAGTCGCTGCCGTGGCTGCGGCGCTACCGCGATCAGGTCGTCGTCGTGAAGTACGGCGGCAACGCCATGGTCTCGGAGGAGCTGCAGGACGCCTTCGCCGCCGATATGGCCTACCTCCGCTACGTCGGCGTCAAGCCAGTGGTCGTCCACGGCGGCGGACCCCAGATCTCCTCGATGCTCGACCGCCTCGCGATCCCGAGCGAGTTCAAGGGCGGGTACCGCGTGACGAGCACCGAGGCGATCTCGGTCGTGCGGATGGTGCTCACGGGTCAGATCAATCCGCAGCTCGTCGCGAAGATCAATGCCCACGGTCCGCATGCGACGGGACTCAGCGGAGAGGATGCGGGACTGTTCGGCGGACGGCGCCGCGGCGTCCTCCTCGACGGGGTCGAGCACGACCTCGGCCGCGTCGGCGATGTCGTCGAGATCGATCCTCAACCCGTCCTGGATCAACTGGCGGCCGGGCGCATCCCCGTCGTGTCGTCGATCGCGCCCGATCTCGATCGCCCCGGCCATTCGCTCAATGTCAACGCTGATGCCGCCGCTTCCGCTCTCGCGGTCGCTCTTGGAGCTGCGAAGCTCGTCATCCTCACCGATGTCGCGGGTCTCTACGCCGATTGGCCGAATCGGGACTCGCTCGTCTCCCATCTCACATCGACCGAGCTGCGCGCGATGCTGCCGCGGCTGGAGTCGGGCATGATCCCGAAGATGGCGGCGTGCCTCGAGGCCGTCGAGGGCGGCGTCGAGACGGCTGCGATCATCGACGGCAGGGTGCCGCACTCGGTGCTCGTGGAGATGTTCACCAGTAAGGGAATCGGAACAGAGGTGGTGCTCGGATGACGTGGCAGGATGACGCGGGGCGCGACCTCGTACGCAGTTTCGGGCCCCGGATGCAGATGTTCGTCCGTGGTGAGGGCGCCTACCTGTGGGATGCCGACGGCAACCGATACCTCGACTTCCTCGCGGGCATCGCCGTGGACTCCCTCGGACACGCCCACCCCGTCTTCGTCGAGGCGATCGCGACGCAGGCGGCGACGCTCGCGCACGTGTCGAACTACTTCGCAACGCCACCCCAGCTCGCCCTCGCGGCTCGGCTCAAGCGGCTCGCGGGCACGGGCGAAGGGGGCCGGGTGTACTTCGGCAACTCTGGTGCCGAGGCGAACGAGGCGGCTTTCAAGCTCGCGAGGCTTCACGGCGGTCCCGACCGGCCCCGGATCCTCGCGCTCACGAACGCGTTCCACGGTCGCACGATGGGAACGCTCGCCCTCACGGGCAAGCCTTCGATGCAGGAACCCTTCCTGCCCATGACTCCGGGCGTGGAGTTCATCGACTCGACGGTCGAGGCGCTCGAGGCCGCGACCGATGAGAGCGTCGCAGCCCTGTTCGTCGAGCCGATCAAGGGTGAGGCAGGCGTCGTCGATCTTCCTGAGGGGTACCTCGAGGCGGCTCGCGAACTCACCGAGCGGCACGGCGCGCTGCTCATCATCGACGAGATCCAGACGGGCGCGGGCCGGACGGGGGAGTGGTTCGCCTTCCAGCACTTCGGTGTCACGCCCGATGCGGTGACCGTCGCGAAGGGTGTCGGTGGCGGCTTCCCGATCGGCGCGCTCATCACGTTCGATACGGCTGCTGACCTGTTCTATCCCGGTACGCACGGATCGACGTTCGGCGGCAATGCCCTCGGGACGGCGGTGGCCAATGCGGTCCTCGCCGAGATCGAGCGCGCGGGACTCGTCGACAATGCTCGCGAGAGGGGCGCGCAGCTGCGCGAGATCATCGCGCAGATCGATTCGCCGCTCGTCGCGGAGTGCCGCGGACGCGGTCTCCTCGTGGGGGTGGGTCTCCGGCATCCCGTCGCCGCGTCGCTCGTGGCAGCGGCTCAGGATCGGGGTCTCGTCATCAACGCGCCCAACAGCGATACGATCCGCCTCGTCCCCCCGCTCAACATCGGCGATGTGGAACTCGACGAGTTCGCATCACTTTTCGCCGCGTCGCTCGCGGCGGTCGAGGCCGAGCTGACCGTCGCTTCCGAAGGAGCCGCATGACCCGCCATCTGCTGCGTGATGATGACCTCACCCAGGCCGAGCAGGGGGAGATTCTCGATCTCGCTCTCACGCTGAAGAAGGACCGCTGGGCCGACAAGACTCTTGCCGGACCGCAGACGGTCGCGGTCATCTTCGACAAGTCCTCGACGCGGACCCGTGTCTCGTTCGCCGTCGGCATCGCCGATCTCGGTGGGTCGCCGCTGATCATCTCCACGGCCAACAGCCAGCTCGGCGGCAAAGAGACCCCTTCGGATACCGCACGCGTGCTGGAACGTCAGGTCGCTGCCATCGTCTGGCGCACCTATGCGCAGGCGGGCCTCGAGGAGATGGCCCGTGGCACGCGCGTGCCGGTGGTCAACGCGCTTTCCGACGACTTCCACCCGTGCCAATTGCTCGCCGATCTCCTGACTATCCGGGAGCACAAGGGCGAGCTCGCGGGCCTGACCCTCGCCTTCTTCGGCGATGGGATGTCCAACATGGCCCACTCTTACATCCTCGCCGGCGTCACGGCCGGGATGCATGTCCGCGTCGCATCGCCCGAGGCGTATGCGCCGCGCGAGGATGTCGTCGCTGCGGCGGATGCGCGCGGTGCGGAGACGGGTGGTTCGGTCACGCTCTTCACGGATCAGAACGAGGCCGCGGCGGGTGCCGACGTCATCGTGACCGATACGTGGGTGTCGATGGGGAAGGAAGAGGAGAAGCTCGCACGACTGCGGGATCTCGGCGCGTACAAGGTCACGCAGGAGACGATGGGGATGGCGTCCCCCGATGCGATCTTCATCCACTGCCTCCCCGCCGACCGCGGCTATGAAGTCGACGCCGAGGTGATCGACGGCCCGCAGAGCGTCGTGTGGGACGAGGCCGAGAACCGCCTCCACGCGCAGAAGGCGCTCCTCGTATGGCTCCTCCGCCAGCAGTGACCTCCGACGCCGCGCCGCAGGAAGCCTCGTGGGTCCGCTCCCGTTGGGCTCGGCTCAACGGGGCCCGACGTGTGGGCGGGGTCGATCTGGCTCGCGGACTCGCGGTCATCGGGATGCTGGCGGCACACCTCATCGCGATCGTGGAACCGTTCGCGTGGGGTGACCCTTCGACGTGGATCGCGGTGGCCGAGGGGAGGTCATCGATCCTGTTCGCGACGCTCGCGGGGGTGTCGATCGGGCTCGTGACGGGTGGCCGCACTCCGCTGCGCAGTGCGTCTCTCGTGACGGCGATGCTGCGGCTCGCGGTGCGCGCGCTCCTGCTGTGGATCATCGGGATGCTGCTGATCGCGACGGGAGTGCCCGTCTACGTCATCCTGCCCGCCTACGCGATCCTCTTCATTCTCGCCCTGCCGCTCGTGCCCTTCGGTGCACGCCTCCTCCTTCCTCTGGCAGCCGCACTCGCGTTGGTCATGCCCTTCGTGCAGGTGTGGCTCGAGGAGCTTCCGATCTGGTACACCGCTGTCGGCGGCGAGCTCTCGATGGCGATCGGATGGCACTATCCGTTCACCGTATGGATCGCTTTCGTCACGGCGGGGCTGGGCGTCGCGCGCGCAGGCATCACGCGGCTGCCCGTGCAGGTGGCGATGCTGCTCGCGGGATCGGCGCTGGCCTTCGCGGGCTACATGGCAGGGGAGTCCTTCGGCACGGGCGCCACACCGTGGACGGCCGAGCCGCATTCGAGCGGGCTGTTCGAAGTCATCGGCTCGGGAGGGTTCGCGCTCGCGGTGATCGGG
The DNA here is from genome assembly GCF_006715145.1 of Microbacterium sp. SLBN-146. Taxonomy (NCBI): domain Bacteria; kingdom Bacillati; phylum Actinomycetota; class Actinomycetes; order Micrococcales; family Microbacteriaceae; genus Microbacterium; species Microbacterium sp. SLBN-146. The sequence goes on along the minus strand of NZ_VFMR01000001.1, from coordinate 3,214,737 downwards.
GCGAGTCTTCTCCTGTGTCGCACGGCGATCCGATGGGTGGTGCTCCCGCTGCGCGCGGTCGGCGCCATGCCGCTCACCGCCTACACGGCCCAGCTCGTCGCGTGGGCCGTCATCGCGACGACCGTCCTCGGCAGCGCCGGCGATCTCACGGGGTTCCGCGCGCTCGAGCCGTTCTGGCCCATGACGCTGATCCTCCTCGCGGCGTGCACCGCGTGGGCGCTGCTGGTCGGTCGGGGTCCCCTCGAGTGGGTGTTGGACCGCGTCGCTCGGCTGGTCGTACGTCGTCGGTAGGGTGGTCGGATGAGTGATGTGAAGTCGGACGGCACCAACGAGGGCGCTCTGTGGGGCGCCCGCTTCGCGTCCGGTCCCGCGCCGGAGCTGGTGGCTCTCAGCAGATCGACGCACTTCGACTGGGAACTCGCGCCGTACGACCTCACGGGCTCCCACGCGCATGCGCGCGCCCTCGGCGCCGCGGGCTATCTCTCGGCCGACGAAGAGCGCGCCATGCACACGGGACTCGATGCGCTTGCTGAGCGTGTCGCCGACGGCTCGCTGACCGCGGCAGAGTCTGACGAGGATGTCCACGGGGCGCTCGAGCAGGCGCTCATCGCCGAGGTCGGTCCCGAGCTCGGCGGAAAGCTCCGTGCAGGTCGCAGTCGCAACGACCAGATCGCCACTCTGGTCCGCCTCTACCTGCTGGATCACGCGCGCGTGATCGCGCGCGACATCCTGAGGGTCGTCGATGCCATCGTCTCGCAGGCGGAGGCGCACGCCGATGCGATCATGCCCGGTCGCACGCACTTGCAGCACGCTCAGCCCGTGCTGCTGGCGCATCATCTTCAAGCGCATGCGTGGCCCCTGGTGCGCGATCTCGAGAGGCTGCGTGACTGGCGGGCTCGAGCGAGCGTGTCGCCGTACGGCGGCGGTGCACTCGCGGGGTCGACACTGGGCCTCGATCCTCAGCTGGTGGCCACGGAGTTGGGTCTGGACCGTCCTTCTGAGAACTCCATAGACGGCACGTCGGCGCGTGACGTCGTCGCGGAGTTCGCCTTCATCGCTGCGATGATCGGCGTCGATATCTCCCGTCTCGCTGAAGAGATCATCGTGTGGAACACGCGCGAGTTCGGATTCGTAACCCTCGATGATGGATTCTCGACGGGATCCAGCATCATGCCCCAGAAGAAGAATCCCGACATCGCAGAACTCGCGCGGGGCAAGTCGGGCAGACTCATCGGCAATCTCTCCGGGCTCCTGGCTACGCTCAAGGGCCTCCCGCTGGCGTACAACCGTGATCTCCAGGAGGACAAGGAGCCTGTCTTCGATTCCGTCCGCACGCTCGAAGTCGTCCTTCCCGCGTTCGCGGGAATGATCGCAACGTTGCAGTTCGACGTCGCACGGATGGCTGCCCTCGCACCGGAGGGATTCTCGCTCGCGACTGATGTGGCTGAGTGGCTCGTGAAGCAGGGTGTCCCATTCCGTGACGCCCACGAGATCTCGGGCGCGCTTGTGCGCGCGTGCGAAGTGCAGGGCATCGGTCTCGAAGACGCGACTCCCGAGATGCTCGCCGCGGTATCGGTGCATCTGACGCCCGCGGTTCGAACGGTGCTCACGATCGAGGGTTCCGTGGGGAGTCGTTCGGGGGTGGGGGGCACTGCGCCGGACCGCGTCGCCGAGCAACGTGCGGATCTCGTCCAGCGGGTTCAGGCCGCAGCCCGCGTGTGGTCTCCGTAGCAGGGGCTTATCGTTCCAAAGAATTAGCGATAGGCTATTTTTTCTCCTTAATAAGCCCTATGCTGATCTAATGAACGTCGCTGTGCTTGCTGACATCGTCGGGTCGAGGCGACTCCCTGATCGCGCCGCGGCACAGAGCACCCTGGATGGAGCGATCGCCCAGGTGGAACGTGAGTTCCCGGACCTCGTGCGCCCGCTCAGGCCCACCGTCGGAGACGAGCAGCAGGCGCTGTACCCCGACCTCGACTCGGCGATGGCTGCATTGCTTCTTCTCCAGCTCACCCTTCCCGAAGGGCTGGAGTGCCGATTCGGGATCGGGGTGGGCGACGTTCTGACCGTTCCCGCAGCCGGAGGCAGCATTCCGGAGGGCCCGGGGTGGTGGGCAGCGCGCGACGCCATCGAGATGGTCCACTCCCTGCAGAAGCGCACGGCACCGCGCGCCCGCACGTGGGTCGTCGCCGCCGAGCGCGATGATGCTCACATGGAGCGAACGACCCGCCTGGCCAATGCCTACCTCTTGGCGCGCGACGAGATCGTCGGATCCATGAGCGCGCGGGCGCGACGCCTCACGTATGGACGGTGCCGCGGAATCGCCCAGCGGGACCTCGCCGAGTCGGAGGGCATCACGCAGTCCGCCGTCTCGCAGGCCCTCGCCGTAGCCGGTGCGGCGTCCCTCATCCAGGGATTCCTGGAGCTGACGGGAGGCCGATCCTCGTGATCGTCGCCGGTCTCATCCTCTTGGGCGTCGGCGTCGCCGACCTCGTCCGGCAGTACCTCGGAGCGCGCGCTCGCTGGGTGGGCTTCGGCGTCGCGGCGCTCGTTCTGTTCGGCGTCGCCGTTGCCGTCGACGCGGCGGTGTGGGGATTCGTGGCGATCGCGGCCGCTGCTGCCTGGGTCAGCACGACTCCGTCGGACGGGCGTGGCCGTGGCGGTCTCTGGCCGGCAGGAGTCCTCGGAGTGAGTGTCGCAGCACTGGTCGTGCTGCTGGGTCCCCGTTCGAGCAGCGTCGCATTCGATGACTTGTGGTCTCTCCCCGGTCCCGCGCTGGCCGTCCCGATCGACCTGGTCGTGCTCGTCGGCGGCATCCTCGCATTCCTTCTCGAGTCGGCCAACATCATCGTGCGCATCGCGCTCAGCAGTGAACACGTGCGGATGACGGACGACGGCGCTCAGGCCGGCAGCGCTCTTGCTCCGACGCTCAGGGGCGGTCGCCTGATCGGGCCTCTCGAACGAGTGCTCGTTTTCGCGCTGACGCTCGCAGGCGCGTACACCCTCATCGCGGCGGTCCTCGCGGCGAAGGGAATCGTGCGGTTCCCGGAGATCTCCCGCGACAGCGATGACGGAAACCGTGCGGAGTACTTCCTCATCGGCAGCCTGGTCAGCTGGGTGGTCGCCTTCGCGGCGGCCTTCCTGGTGTGGTGGGGCGCGCGGTCGTGAGCTCTCGCCGCTGATAGCCTGAAAAGCGTGTCGACCGTCGCGCTGAGTGCCACCGCTCCCGCCAACGATCCCTCGTTCGCGAACGTGTGGGACGAGCTGGAGTGGCGAGGACTCGTTCAGGTGTCCACCGACCGTGACGCTCTTCGAGCACTCCTCGCGGGAGACCCGATCACGTACTACTGCGGCTTCGACCCGACGGCACCGAGCCTGCACCTCGGCAACCTCGTCCAGTTGCTCACGATGCGCAGGATGCAGCTGGCCGGCCACAGACCGCTCGGCCTCGTCGGCGGATCCACCGGCCTGATCGGCGATCCGCGGCCGTCCGCGGAGCGAACGCTCAACACGAAGGAGACCGTCGAGGAGTGGGTGGGCTACCTCCGCTCCCAGGTCGAGCGGTTCCTGAGCTTCGACGGCGACAATGCCGCCCGCATCGTCAACAACCTCGATTGGACGGCGCCCCTCAGCGCCATCGACTTCCTACGCGAGATCGGCAAGCACTACCGCGTGGGCACGATGCTGAAGAAGGATGCTGTCGCCGCACGGCTGAACTCGGATGCCGGAATCAGCTACACCGAGTTCAGCTACCAGATCCTGCAGGGGATGGACTACCTCGAGCTCTACCGGCAGTACGACTGCGTCCTCCAGACGGGTGGAAGCGATCAGTGGGGAAACCTCACGAGCGGTACGGACTTGATCCATCGCGTCGAGGGCGTGCACGTGCATGCCATCGGGACACCGCTCATCACGAACAGCGACGGTACGAAGTTCGGCAAGAGCGAGGGCAACGCCATCTGGCTCGACCCCGAGATGTGCAGTCCTTACCGGATGTACCAGTTCTGGCTGAACACGGACGACGCTGATGTCGTCTCGAGGCTCAAGGTCTTCACGTTCCTCACTCGAGACGAGATCGAGGGCTACGACCAGCTCGTGGCGTCGGAGCCGTTCCGACGCGCGGCCCAGCGACGGCTGGCGCGCGAAGTGACCGCGTTCGTCCACGGCACCGAGGCGACCGACGCTGTCATCGCCGCCTCGGAGGCCCTCTTCGGGCAGGGGGACCTCGGAACGCTCGATGGGGCGACGTTGCGAACCGCGCTGGAGGAACTCCCGCACGCGACGGTGCGCCGAGGTACGCCCGTGGTCCACGCCCTGGTCGAGACAGGTCTCGTGTCGAGTCTCGGCGAGGCTCGGCGAGCGATCGCTCAGGGCGGCGTGTCATTGGACGGGGCGAAGGTCGACGACGACGCTGCTGTCGTGACGGGTGCTCTCCCCGGTGGGGTGTCGGTGCTCCGACGCGGAAAGAAGACGCTCGCCGGGCTCTTTGCAGACGACGCGGACTGACCGGCACCGTCGCAGATGCCGTTCACGCCGAGCCACGCCGTCATCGCGTTGCCGTTCGTGCGAACGCGGCTCGTCCCCGCTGCGATCGCCGTGGGGGCGATGACACCTGATCTGGCGTTGTTCACGCGAGGCTTCCCGCTTCCGTACGGTCGCACGCACGACGTCCTGTGGCTTCCGGCCACGGTAGGTGTCGCTCTCGCGCTTCTCCTCGTCTGGCGATGCGCACTGCGACCGGCTGTCCGGGAGCTCTCGCCGGCATGGCTCGCTCAGCGACTGCCTACGTCGTGGGACCACGGCGCCCGAGCCGGAGTGGGTGAGACGTTCGCCGGAGTCGCCCGGGGGAGTGCGGTCAAGGATCGGCCCAGGGCCTCCGTGTCAGCCGTGGCACTGCTCATCGCTTCGCTTGCGCTGGGGGTCGTGAGCCACATCGTCTGGGATCTGTTCACGCACGAAGGACGGTGGGGAGTGCAGTGGATCCCCGCGCTCGACCTGATGTGGGGTCCGCTGTCCGGCTACAAGTGGCTGCAGCACGCGTCGAGCTTCATCGGGCTCGCGATCATCGGAGTCTGGGGAATCGTGTGGGTCTCACGTCGGCGGACGGACGGTCCAGTTCCTCGCATCGTTCCGAATGCGTTGCGCTGGGTGTGGTGGCTGTCGCTCCCCGTAGCGCTCGCGACCGGCTGGGTGATCGGCCTCGCGACCTGGGGTCCGCTCACGTCGACCTTCACTGCGGCACACCTCGCGTACCGCGTGCTGCCGATCACATGCGCGTGGTGGGCAGTGGCGACACTCGTGCTCGCAGTGGCTATCCAGATCGCGCGACGTCGACGCGAGACCTCGTGAGGACCACGGGCCGGTGTGAGCTCGAACGTACAGATCCGCGGAATTCCGCGGAATCAGCGCGCGACACGCCCGGGATGCGAGCCGGATTTGCCCAACCCTGGGATCCCGCGTAACTTATTACTTGTTCGCCCCACAGGGAAGAGCGAAGGGCCGGAAGGCCTCGCCCCCTCAAGCGGAGAACCACCCCCAACCCAAACCTCTCCTTGAGAGAACAAGACCTTGCGTCTAGGATGGGGATTCCACCTCGTGGACCGCGGTCATCGACTGCCGTTCCGGATCGAAAGATCCCGGCGCGTCGATTTGACAGACGGAACGAGATGGATAAGATAGAGAAGTTGCCCTGCGGGGGAAGCTGAGAGGCTGACCAGCAGGAGCATCCGATCCTTGAGAACTCAACAGCGTGCACTTGTCAAATGCCAAAAAACCTCGCGGTCGGCTTTAGCCGATCGATGAGATTCTTTTGAGATTAAACGAGATGTCAGCAATGACATCCGATCGTCAGATCAAACTCGCTGCTTCGAACCCATTCCGGTTCGATCGCAGCAAAATTTCTTTACGGAGAGTTTGATCCTGGCTCAGGATGAACGCTGGCGGCGTGCTTAACACATGCAAGTCGAACGGTGAAAGAGAGCTTGCTCTCTGGATCAGTGGCGAACGGGTGAGTAACACGTGAGCAATCTGCCCCTGACTCTGGGATAAGCGCTGGAAACGGCGTCTAATACCGGATACGAGCTGCGAAGGCATCTTCAGCAGCTGGAAAGAACTTCGGTCAGGGATGAGCTCGCGGCCTATCAGCTAGTTGGTGAGGTAATGGCTCACCAAGGCGTCGACGGGTAGCCGGCCTGAGAGGGTGACCGGCCACACTGGGACTGAGACACGGCCCAGACTCCTACGGGAGGCAGCAGTGGGGAATATTGCACAATGGGCGCAAGCCTGATGCAGCAACGCCGCGTGAGGGACGACGGCCTTCGGGTTGTAAACCTCTTTTAGCAGGGAAGAAGCGAAAGTGACGGTACCTGCAGAAAAAGCACCGGCTAACTACGTGCCAGCAGCCGCGGTAATACGTAGGGTGCAAGCGTTATCCGGAATTATTGGGCGTAAAGAGCTCGTAGGCGGTTTGTCGCGTCTGCTGTGAAAACTGGGGGCTCAACCCCCAGCCTGCAGTGGGTACGGGCAGACTAGAGTGCGGTAGGGGAGATTGGAATTCCTGGTGTAGCGGTGGAATGCGCAGATATCAGGAGGAACACCGATGGCGAAGGCAGATCTCTGGGCCGTAACTGACGCTGAGGAGCGAAAGGGTGGGGAGCAAACAGGCTTAGATACCCTGGTAGTCCACCCCGTAAACGTTGGGAACTAGTTGTGGGGTCCATTCCACGGATTCCGTGACGCAGCTAACGCATTAAGTTCCCCGCCTGGGGAGTACGGCCGCAAGGCTAAAACTCAAAGGAATTGACGGGGACCCGCACAAGCGGCGGAGCATGCGGATTAATTCGATGCAACGCGAAGAACCTTACCAAGGCTTGACATATACGAGAACACCGTGGAAACACGGGACTCTTTGGACACTCGTAAACAGGTGGTGCATGGTTGTCGTCAGCTCGTGTCGTGAGATGTTGGGTTAAGTCCCGCAACGAGCGCAACCCTCGTTCTATGTTGCCAGCACGTAATGGTGGGAACTCATGGGATACTGCCGGGGTCAACTCGGAGGAAGGTGGGGATGACGTCAAATCATCATGCCCCTTATGTCTTGGGCTTCACGCATGCTACAATGGCCGGTACAAAGGGCTGCAATACCGTAAGGTGGAGCGAATCCCAAAAAGCCGGTCCCAGTTCGGATTGAGGTCTGCAACTCGACCTCATGAAGTCGGAGTCGCTAGTAATCGCAGATCAGCAACGCTGCGGTGAATACGTTCCCGGGTCTTGTACACACCGCCCGTCAAGTCATGAAAGTCGGTAACACCTGAAGCCGGTGGCCCAACCCTTGTGGAGGGAGCCGTCGAAGGTGGGATCGGTAATTAGGACTAAGTCGTAACAAGGTAGCCGTACCGGAAGGTGCGGCTGGATCACCTCCTTTCTAAGGAGCACTTGGAGCTCTTCGGAGCTTCCAGAGCCAGACTCGAGACGAATGTTCTCGACTGGTAGCTCATGGGTGGAACATTAGACAAGGTGCCGATCAAGAGATCCTGAACTCAGTACGCTGCTTGCAGCTGGAAACGTTCTAGAGATTCTGCCGGCACATGCACGCTGTTGGGTCCTGAGGGACCGGATGCGCTTCGATCAACGGATCGGGAGCAGACGAACCTCAGGGCCTTTCTTGGCTGCCATCACGGCAAGCGGGGAAGGTACCGCCCGTACTTTGAGAACTACACAGTGGACGCGAGCATCTTTGAGATGAATCTTCGGATTCATTTCACATAGATGATCTTTTTAGATCATTAGTCAATTTCATGTCCGGCTTCGGTCGGACTCGATTCTTTGACGAACTCATGTGATTTCAAGTCTTTAAGAGCAAACGGTGGATGCCTTGGCATCTGGAGCCGAAGAAGGACGTAGCAATCTGCGATAAGCCTCGGGGAGTGGATAAGCACACCTTGATCCGAGGATTTCCGAATGGGGAAACCCCGCTGGGCGGCGTGCCGACCCAGTGACTCCCGCCTGAATATATAGGGCGGGTAGAGGGAACGTGGGGAAGTGAAACATCTCAGTACCCACAGGAAGAGAAAGCAACCGCGATTCCGTTAGTAGTGGCGAGCGAAACCGGAACAGGCTAAACCGAGTACGTGTGATATCCGGCAGGAGTTGCGTATTCGGGGTTGTGGGACTTTTCAGACTGTTCTGCCGAACAGTCGGCGTTACAAGAAGGTATAGACGAACCGCATTGAAAGGCGGGTCAAAGAGGGTGCCAACCCCGTAGTCGAAATGCCTCCCTTGACGCGAAGAGTATCCCAAGTAGCACGGGGCCCGAGAAATCCCGTGTGAATCTGTCAGGACCACCTGATAAGCCTAAATACTCCCAGATGACCGATAGCGGACAAGTACCGTGAGGGAAAGGTGAAAAGTACCCCGGGAGGGGAGTGAAATAGTACCTGAAACCGTTTGCTTACAAACCGTTGGAGCAGCCCTAGTAGCTGTGACAGCGTGCCTTTTGAAGAATGAGCCTGCGAGTTAGCGATATGTGGCGAGGTTAACCCGAGTGGGGTAGCCGTAGCGAAAGCGAGTCTGAATAGGGCGATTCAGTCGCATGTCCTAGACCCGAAGCGAAGTGATCTATCCATGGCCAGGTTGAAGCGACGGTAAGACGTCGTGGAGGACCGAACCCACTTAGGTTGAAAACTGAGGGGATGAGCTGTGGATAGGGGTGAAAGGCCAATCAAACTTCGTGATAGCTGGTTCTCTCCGAAATGCATTTAGGTGCAGCGTTGCGTGTTTCTTGCCGGAGGTAGAGCTACTGGATGGCCGATGGGCCCCAAAAGGTTACTGACGTCAGCCAAACTCCGAATGCCGGTAAGTGAGAGCGCAGCAGTGAGACTGTGGGGGATAAGCTTCATAGTCGAGAGGGAAACAACCCAGACCACCAACTAAGGTCCCTAAGCGCGTGCTAAGTGGGAAAGGATGTGGAGTTGCTTAGACAACCAGGAGGTTGGCTTAGAAGCAGCCACCCTTGAAAGAGTGCGTAATAGCTCACTGGTCAAGTGATTCCGCGCCGACAATGTAACGGGGCTCAAGCACGCCACCGAAGTTGTGGCATTGACATTATTGGTAGGCCTTCGTGGTCCAGCCGTGTTGATGGGTAGGAGAGCGTCGTGTGGCCAGCGAAGCGGCGGTGTGAACCAGCCGTGGAGGCTACACGAGTGAGAATGCAGGCATGAGTAGCGAATGACGTGTGAGAAACACGTCCTCCGAAAGACCAAGGGTTCCAGGGTCAAGCTAATCTTCCCTGGGTAAGTCGGGACCTAAGGCGAGGCCGACAGGCGTAGTCGATGGACAACGGGTTGATATTCCCGTACCGGCGAAGAACCGCCCAAACTAATCCAGTGGTGCTAAGTGCCCGAATTCCTTTGTATCGATCCCTTCGGGGTGAGAGCGTTGGAGCTAGCGCACGACCCCATGCTGGTGCGGTTAGCGTATTAACAGGTGTGACGCAGGAAGGTAGCCCAAGCCAGGCGATGGTTGTCCTGGTGCAAGTGCGTAGGCCGAGCGATAGGCAAATCCGTCGCTCACATAGGCTGAGACACAATGCGGATAAAAAGTGGGTGATCCTATGCTGCCAAGAAAAGCATCGACGCGAGGTTCTAGCCGCCCGTACCCCAAACCGACTCAGGTGGTCAGGTAGAGAATACCAAGGAGATCGAGAGAATCGTGGTTAAGGAACTCGGCAAAATGCCCCCGTAACTTCGGGAGAAGGGGGGCCTTCGACGTATTAGGACTTGCTCCGAAAGCGTTTGGAGGCCGCAGAGACTAGTGGGTAGCGACTGTTTACTAAAAACACAGGTCCGTGCCAAGTCGCAAGACGATGTATACGGACTGACGCCTGCCCGGTGCTGGAAGGTTAAGAGGACCGGTTAGCCGCAAGGCGAAGCTGAGAATTTAAGCCCCAGTAAACGGCGGTGGTAACTATAACCATCCTAAGGTAGCGAAATTCCTTGTCGGGTAAGTTCCGACCTGCACGAATGGCGTAACGACTTCCCAACTGTCTCAACCGCGAACTCGGCGAAATTGCATTACGAGTAAAGATGCTCGTTACGCGCAGCAGGACGGAAAGACCCCGTGACCTTTACTACAGCTTGGTATTGGTGTTCGGTGTGGCTTGTGTAGGATAGGTGGGAGACTTTGAAGCGTGGACGCTAGTTCATGTGGAGTCATTGTTGAAATACCACTCTGGTCACTCTGGATATCTAACTTAGAACCGTAATCCGGTTCAGGGACAGTGCCTGGTGGGTAGTTTAACTGGGGCGGTTGCCTCCCAAAAAGTAACGGAGGCGCCCAAAGGTTCCCTCAACCTGGTTGGCAATCAGGTGTCGAGTGTAAGTGCACAAGGGAGCTTGACTGTGAGACTGACAGGTCGAGCAGGGACGAAAGTCGGGACTAGTGATCCGGCAGTGGCTTGTGGAAGCGCTGTCGCTCAACGGATAAAAGGTACCTCGGGGATAACAGGCTGATCTTGCCCAAGAGTCCATATCGACGGCATGGTTTGGCACCTCGATGTCGGCTCGTCGCATCCTGGGGCTGGAGTAGGTCCCAAGGGTTGGGCTGTTCGCCCATTAAAGCGGTACGCGAGCTGGGTTTAGAACGTCGTGAGACAGTTCGGTCCCTATCCGCTGCGCGCGTAGGAAGTTTGAGAGGATCTGACCCTAGTACGAGAGGACCGGGTTGGACGAACCTCTGGTGTGTCAGTTGTTCTGCCAAGAGCACCGCTGATTAGCTACGTTCGGGATGGATAACCGCTGAAAGCATCTAAGCGGGAAGCCGGCCTCAAGATGAGACTTCCATGCCTTCGGGCGAGAGGCTCCCAGCCAGACTACTGGGTTGATAGGCCGGATGTGGAAGCGTGGCAACACGTGAAGCTGACCGGTACTAATAAGCCGATGACTTGATAACACACCGTTTTAGGTGCTTGCGTCCACTGAGTGGTTCTCGATGTACGGTCGAGAACCGCACGACAATGATTTATGTTGTGCAGACTGAAACATCAATAGTGTTTCGGCGGCCATAGCGTGAGGGAAACGCCCGGTTACATTCCGAACCCGGAAGCTAAGCCTCACAGCGCCGATGGTACTGCAGGGGGGACCCTGTGGGAGAGTAGGACACCGCCGGACTTCTTTCGAGAAAGGGCCACCCAACGTTGGGTGGCCCTTTCGCGTTTTCGAGGAAGTTTGCCTGAGGGATACCCTCCGGGGAGGATCGTGCCATGACAGACCAGGAACCGCGTGACGGTACAGGTGGGGCATCGTCCCCGCGTGGGAAGGGGCAGCGTTCCTCGGATGATCGTGGTGCGCATGCTCGCGCTTCGTCCGATGGTGGAGGGCGTCCATCACGAGGCGGCAGCGGTCGGCCATCCGCGAGGCGTGACGCTGACCGTAAGCCGTATGAGCGTCGCGATGGTGACAAGCCGTACGTGAAGCGTGACGGTGACCGGCCGCACGTGAAGCGTGATGGTGACAAGCCCTACGTGAAGCGCGACGGTGATCGGAAGCCGTACGCGAAGCGCGATGGCGACAAGCCGTTCGTTAAACGTGACAGTGACCCTAAGCCGTACGAGCGTCGCGATGGCGACCGGCCGTACGTGAAGCGTGACGGTGACAAGCCCTACGTGAAGCGCGATGGTGAGAAGCCGTATGTGAAGCGCGATGGTGACCGCCCTTATGTGAAGCGTGACGGTGATCGGCCGTACGTGAAGCGTGACGGTGATCGGAAGCCGTATGAGCGTCGCGATGGTGACCGCCCTTATGTGAAGCCGGACGGTGATCGGCCGTACGTGAAGCGTGACGGTGATCGGAAGCCGTATGAGCGTCGCGATGGTGACCGCCCTTATGTGAAGCGTGACGGTGATCGGCCGTACGTGAAGCGTGACGGTGATCGGAAGCCGTATGAGCGTCGCGATGGCGACCGCCCCTACGCGAAGGGTGACGGTGACCGTAAGCCGTATGAGCGTCGCGATGGTGATCGCGGAGGGCCCCGGCCGATGCGTGGCGGTGCAGGCTATCCCGATCGAGCGACGCGTCCCGAAGAGATCCGGTCGATTCGTCCACGGCACGATGACCCGGAGATTCCGGAGGAAGTGACTGCTCGCGACCTCAACGGCCAAGCAAGGAACGAGCTCAAGACCCTCAGCAAGGAGAATGCTGATTGGGTCGCGCGCCACCTGGCGATGGCCGCACAGCTCATCGATGAGGATCCCGAACTGGCCCACAGCCACGCCATGTCGGCATCCCGTCGCGCCGGACGTATCGCAGTTGTTCGTGAAACCCTCGCGATCACGGCCTACGCGACAGGGGATTACGCACTCGCGCTCCGCGAGCTGCGAACCTACCGCCGCATTTCGGGCCGAGACGATCAGATTGCCATGATGGTCGACAGCGAACGCGGTGTCGGTCGACCGGACCGCGCGCTCGAACTCGGCCGCGCCGTTGACCGGAGCGCTCTGCCAGCGGTGGTCCGGGTCGAGCTCGCCATCGCGATGTCGGGGGCCCGGCTCGACCTCAATGAGCCCGAACGCGCTCTCACCGAACTCGACATCCCGGAACTGGATCCAGACCGCGCCTTCGAGTGGAGCCCTGCTCTCTTCGCTGCGCGCGCGGCCGTGCTCGAGGAACTCGGGCGCACGGAGGAGTCTGCCGTGTGGCAACGACGGGCCGAGATCGCGGAAGAGGCCCTCTACGCCGCGAGCGGCGCGGCCGACCTCGAGACCATCTTCGTCGAAGAGATCGGCGAGCCCGACGACGATCCGGCAGACAACCTCGCGTCCGATGACGCCGAGGCCGCGGACATCGCGGAATTCGGCGACGACCACACCGATACGCAGCCGTCGGAGCGGGACGACCCGGCTGCCCCGGATGCGGCCTCCAGCCCCGCCGCGACGGTGGAAGATGAGGTCGCGGAGATCCTGTCGGATGCGGGGATCGACGAACCCGATGAGCGTGAGATCTGATGGGCCTCTTCGGCCGTGATCGTGCGCGCACTCCGCTCGACGGCGTCGATGTCGTGCTGGCTGATCTCGACGGCGTCGTCTACGCGGGCGCCCACGCTCTTCCGTTCGCTGTCGAGAGTCTCGCGCGAGCGGGCGACGGACGCCGGCTCGGCTACATCACGAACAACGCCTCGCGGACCGATGCCTCCGTTGCGCGCCACCTCAGCGAGCTCGGACTGGAGACGGCCCCTCGCGACGTCGTGACAAGCCCACAAGCGGCGATGAGGCTCCTCGCGGATCGCGTCCCCGCCGGTTCCACGGTTCTGGTGGTCGGGGGAGAAGGGCTCGTCGTCGAGGTGGAGAGAGCGGGCTTCGTCGTGACGCGCAGCGCGGAGGACCTCCCCGCCGCTGTCGTCCAGGGCTTCGCACCCGAGGTCGGTTGGGCCCAGCTCGCGGAGGCGGCCTTCGCCCTCGCGACGCCGGAAGAGGAGGGCGGCATCCCCTGGATCGCCACCAACACCGACTGGACCATTCCGCAGGCGCGAGGGATCGCGCCGGGAAACGGCACACTCGTCTCCGCCGTCCACACCGCGGTCGGCCGTCTCGCGACCGTCGCAGGCAAGCCGGAAGTGCCCATCTTCCAAGAGGCGGTCGCGCGCTTCGGCGCCCAGCATCCGCTCTTCCTCGGCGACCGTCTCGACACCGACATCCTCGGCGCGAACCGGGCGGAGATCCCTTCAGCCCTCGTGCTGACGGGAATCGATCGACCGAAGCATGTCCTGGCGGCGCCGGCGGGCTCGCAACCCACCTACATCCTCAGCGACTTGCGCGAGCTCTTCGAGCCGTACCCGGAGGCTGTCGTCAGCGATGGCGTCGTGACGGTGGGGCAGGCGCGTGTGCGTATCGACGGTCCCGACATCCGCATCCTCGCGGAAGGTGACAAGCCGATCAATCTCCTCCGCGCGGGAGCCAAGGCGATCTGGGACACCGGGCGCGCCATCTACGGGTTCCGCGTGCCGGAGATCCTCTACGCGGATCCCTTCCACAGGCCGTGACGCTCCGGTCGCTTGACGTCACGGCGGCATATCCTGTGACGATGGACGATCTGCGCACGGGAGACGACGAGCGGGACGACCTCTTGACGAGGCTCGACATCATCGAGGCCCAGTCGCTTGCCGAGAGGGCGGCGGCCTACGAGAGCCTCCATGACGGCCTTGCGCGACGGCTGGAATCGATGCCGACGACCGCACGCACGTGACGGCGCGACTCGACGCCGAAATAGCACGGCGTGGTCTTGCCCGTTCGCGGACCCACGCTGCCAGTCTGATCGCAGACGGACTCGTGACGGTCGATGGGCGTCCCGTCGTGAAACCGTCGACGCCCGTCGCTGAGACCGCTGCGATCGAGGTCGCCGTCGCCGACCACTACGTCAGCCGTGCCGCACACAAGCTCATCGCGGCACTCGACGCGTTCGACATCGATGTGTCGGGCCGCGTCGCGCTGGATATGGGTGCTTCGACGGGCGGCTTCACGCAGGTCCTGCGAGAGCGCGGAGCAAACCCTGTTCTGGCGGTCGATGTCGGTCACGGCCAACTCGCAGCTCCCATCCGCGCCGACCCCGATGTCATCGCGGTGGAAGGCTTCAACGTTCGGTACATGACTCCCGAGACCCTCGCGGCGGCAACCGGTGTCGACGCCCCGCCGGCAGTCGTGACGGGAGATCTCTCGTTCATCTCCCTCGCTCATGTGCTTCCGTCGGTGCGCGACGTGGTGCCATCCGATGGCGACGTCGTCCTGCTCGTCAAGCCGCAGTTCGAGGTCGGGCGGACAGCGGTCAAAGGCGGACTCGTCACCAACCCCGTCATCCGAGCGGATGCGGTCGCGGCAGTGCTGTGGAAGGCCTGGGATCTCGGCCTCGGAACGCGGGGCATCATCGCATCGCCCATCGTCGGGACGCACGGCAACGCCGAGTACGTCGTTCATCTCGCGCCGGGCGACCGCGGCAATCCGACAGAATGGTTGAGCACCGTGAACCGACTGGCGGGGAGCCCATGACCGAACCGCAGCGCAACATCCTCGTCGTGGCGCACGCGCGCCGTGACGATACCGTCGAAGCCGCCGACCGTGTCATCACCGCTCTCCAAGACGCCGGTGCACGCCCCGTTCTGGCGCCCGATGATGCGCTCGAGCTGGCCGAAGCGCTCCCCGAGCTCGCCGGCGTCGCGAGACTCGGCATCGAAGTGCCTGTGCACGACATCGAGTTGGCGATCGTGCTCGGCGGCGACGGCACGATTCTCCGCGCGACGGAACTCGTGCGAGACGGTTCTGCGCCGGTGCTCGGGATCAATATGGGCCATGTGGGATTTCTCGCCGAGAGCGAGCGAGACGACATGGATGACGCCGTGCGGCGCGTCATCGCGCGCGACTACCGCGTCGAGGAGCGTCTCGCCCTCCAGGTGCGGGTCAAGGATTCCTCGGACGCCGTCCTGTACGAGACGTGGGCGCTCAACGAAGCGACGGTCGAGAAGGCGAGCCGCGAACGGATGCTCGAGGTCGTCATGGAGGTCGACGGCCGTCCGCTGTCGTCGTTCGGATGCGACGGTGTCGTGGTGTCCACGCCGACGGGCTCCACCGCCTACAACTTCTCGGCTGGTGGGCCCGTCATCTGGCCCACCGTCGAGGCCATCGCCGTCGTCCCCCTGTCCGCGCACGCCCTCTTCGCCAAGCCGCTCGTCGTCGGTCCCGAGCATTCGGTGGCGATCGAAGTGCTCGAGCGGACCAACGGCACCGGAATCCTGTGGTGCGACGGGCGCCGGTCGCACGACCTGCCTCCGGGTGCCCGCGTCGTCGTGCGCCGCTCCGAGCGGCCCGTTCTTCTCGCGCGGCTCCACCCTGCCGCGTTCACGGATCGCCTCGTACGCAAGTTCCGGCTTCCGATCGGCGGCTGGCGCGGTCCCGTGACGGTCGGCGACGGCTCCGGCTACCCGCGGCAGGACGACGGCGGGCTCGGGAGCGAGATGGAGCCGGAGCCCGACGAATGATCGAGGAGATGCGACTGCGCGACCTCGGTGTGATCGCGGAGGCGACTCTCCCCATGGGACCCGGATTCACGGCGATCACGGGCGAGACCGGTGCAGGCAAGACGATGGTCGTCACAGGGCTGGGGCTCCTCCTCGGGCAGCGTGCCGACTCGGGAGCTGTCCGCGCCGGCGCGGCGCAGGCCACGGTCGACGGCGTGTGGATCGTGCCGGAGTCGGGTCCCGTCGCCGACCGCGTGCGAGATGCCGGGGGCGATGTCGAACCAGTCGGCAACGGTCTCGCGGAACTCTACGTCGGCCGCACGGTCTCGAGCGAGGGACGTGGCCGCGCATCGGTCGGTGGGCGGGCAGCCCCCGCCGGGGTGCTGTCCGAACTCGCGGATGAGCTCGTCGTCGTGCACGGACAGTCAGACCAGCTCCGGCTGAAGTCCGCAGCGGCCCAGCGCGACGCGCTCGACAGATTCGGCGGGCTCTCGGTCGCGGAGGCGTTCGCGTCGTACCGCGAGGCCTATCTTCGTCGGCGCGCCATCGACGACGAGCTCTCTGCTCTCGTCGCCGAGCGCGACGATCGAGCGCGCGAGGCCGAGACGCTCCGTCACCAGCTCGCCGAGATCGAGCAGGCAGCACCCGTCGCGGGCGAAGACGAGGAACTGACCGTCAGGGCTGAACGGCTCGCCAACTCTGAAGAGCTGCGCTTCTCCGCGGCCGCCGCGCACGACGTGCTCTCCGGCGACGGCGATCAGCCCGACGCTGCCTCGCTCCTCGGCGAAGCGCGCCGCGCGCTCGAGCGCGTGACAGACCCGACCCTCGCCGACCTCGCCGAGCAGGTCGCCGATGCCGGATACCGCGTCACCGACATCGCGGCGGCACTCGCCGCCTACCTGGCAGACCTGGACGAGACCGGGCCGCACGAGCTGGCAGCCGTGGAGGAGCGTCGCGCCGTCCTCGCAGGACTCGCGCGGACGCACGGCAGCCTCGACGCGGCGATCTCGCTCCTCGACTCGGGATCGGCGCGCCTGGCAGAACTCGACGACGATGGAGAGCGGGTCGAGCGCCTCACGCGTGAGCAGGGGGTGGCGGCATCCGCGGTCGATGCCGCAGCCGACGCTCTCACGTCATCTCGTCAGGACGCCGCGCGCCGACTGGGCGAGGCGGTCACCGCAGAGCTCCGCCAGCTCGCGATGCCCGATGCGCGCGTCGAAGTCACCGTCACACCTGGGACCGAGACGGCCTCGGGGCGCGACGATGTCGCCATCCTCCTCGCTCCGCATCCCGGCGCGCAGCTGCGTCCGGTCTCGCGCGGCGCATCCGGCGGGGAACTGAGTCGCGTGATGCTCGCGATCGAGGTCGTCATCGCGAGCGTCGATCCCGTACCCACGTTCGTCTTCGACGAGGTCGACGCGGGAATCGGGGGAGCGGCCGCGATCGAGGTGGGGCGCCGACTCGCGCGACTCGCCCGGTCATCCCAGGTGATCGCCGTGACGCATCTCGCGCAGGTCGCCGCGTTCGCCTCCAACCATCTGTCGGTCATCAAAGCTCATGACGGGGCGGTCACGGCATCCGATGTCCGCGTCCTCGCGGGGGCGGAACGCGAGGCGGAGATGGCACGGCTGCTGTCGGGCATGCCCGATTCGGATGCCGCGCTCACCCACGCACGCGAGCTCCTCGAGCTCGGCACCGAACTGGACTGATAGGATTGAAGCCCGTGATGCAGACTCCTGACGCTGACGCTCTTTCCGCGGGTACGACCAACGACACCACCAAGCACATCTTCGTGACCGGGGGTGTCGTTTCTTCGTTGGGCAAGGGTCTCACCGCCGCCAGCCTCGGCAATCTGCTCACGGCGCGCGGCCTCCATGTCGTCATGCAGAAGCTCGATCCGTACCTCAACGTCGACCCGGGAACCATGAACCCGTTCCAGCACGGCGAAGTGTTCGTGACGGACGACGGAGCCGAGACCGACCTCGACATCGGTCACTACGAACGGTTCCTCGACATCGAGCTCAGCCAGGCGGCGAACGTCACGACCGGTCAGATCTACTCGCAGGTCATCGCGCGGGAACGCCGGGGCGAGTACCTCGGTGACACCGTGCAGGTCATCCCGCACATCACGGACGAGATCAAGCGCCGGATGCGTCTGCAGGCCGACGAGACTCCCAAGCCGGATGTCATCATCACGGAGATCGGCGGAACGGTCGGCGACATCGAGTCGCAGCCATTCATCGAGTCGGCCCGCCAGATCCGTCATGAGCTCGGTCGCGGGAACGTCTTCTTCGTCCATGTGTCCCTCGTCCCGTTCATGGGTGCGTCGGGCGAACAGAAGACGAAGCCGACGCAGCACTCGGTTGCGGCGCTCCGCTCGATCGGTATCCAGCCGGATGCGCTCGTGCTGCGAAGCGACCGTCCCGTCACGGAATCCAACAAGCGCAAGATCGCCCTCATGTGCGACGTCGACGAGAGCGCGGTCGTGAACGCGGTGGACGTGCCGAGCATCTACGACATCCCCACGATGCTCAACGAGCAGGGGCTCGACGACTACATCGTGAGCGCGCTGGGGCTGTCGCGCGCTGCGGCGGTCGACTGGTCGCGATGGGATCGCGTCCTCAAGGCCGTGCACAACCCCAAGCACGAGGTCACGATCGGACTCGTCGGCAAGTACATCGATCTGCCCGACGCCTACTTGTCGGTCACCGAAGCGCTCAAGGCCGGCGGCTTCGCGCAGGAGACGCACGTCAACATCCGCTGGATCCCGTCGGACGAGTGCGAAACGCCGGAGGGCGCTGAACGCGCCCTCGCGCCTGTCGACGGCATCGTGATCCCCGGCGGATTCGGCATCCGCGGAATCGAGGGCAAGATCGGCGCGCTGAAGTTCGCCCGCGAGCAGGGCATCCCGACCCTCGGGATCTGCCTGGGCCTCCAGTGCATCGTGATCGAGTATGCGCGCCACGTGGCAGGCATCGCCGACGCGTCGTCGAGCGAGTTCGATCCCGACACGACCGCACCCGTCATCGCGACGATGGAGGAGCAGGTCGACATCATCGAGTCGGGCGACCTGGGCGGAACGATGCGCCTCGGGCTCTATCCGGCCGATCTCGCGGAAGGCTCGATCGCCGCCGACGTCTATGGCGCGCGCCGTGCCGAGGAGCGCCACCGGCACCGGTACGAGGTCAACAACCGCTATCGCGACCAGATCGCCGCGGCGGGGCTCGTCTTCTCGGGGCTCTCGCCCGACCGCAACCTCGTCGAGTACGTCGAGTTGCCGCGTGACGTGCACCCGTACTACATCGCGACGCAGGCGCACCCCGAACTGCGCTCCCGGCCGACGGACGCCAACCCTCTCTTCCGAGGACTCGTTGCGGCGGCGCTCGAGCGGCACAGCGCGAGCGAGCTGTTCGACGTCGAGCAGGTGGAGGCATCGGCGTGACACTTCGCGACGAGCCCGTCGACGCCGAGGTGACGGCGAGCGACCTCGTCTACGAGGGACGTGTCTGGGACGTGCGAAGCGACACCATCCGATACGGCGATCACGACATCGTTCGGCAGTATGTCGATCATCCGGGGGCGGCCGCGGTCGTCGCGATCGACGAGCGCGGAGATGTCCTGCTGATTCAGCAGTATCGGCATCCGATCCGCCACCGTGACTGGGAGATCCCCGCGGGGCTCCTCGACGTCGAAGGGGAATCGCCTCTGGAGACCGCCCGGCGCGAGCTGGCCGAAGAGGCCGACCTCGAGGCGGAATCGTGGGATCCGCTCGTGAGCATCTTCACGACTCCCGGCGGCAACGACGAGGTCGTGCACCTGTTCCTCGCCGAGCACCTCACGCCGGTCGGCTCGGCACACCCTCGCGAGGACGAGGAGGCCGACATCCGTATCGAATGGGTTCCGCTGCACGAGGTCGTCGACGGTGTGCTTGCCGGACGCCTCCGCAACGGCATTCTCGCGGTCGGCGCCCTTGCGGCGGCCGAACGGCGCCGCTCCCGACAGGACTGACGTGCGGCTCGACCGCGCCGTCGACGCCTTCCTGAGGCACAGTTCGATCGAGCGCGGACTGTCCGAGCACACGCTCGACGCGTACCGTCGCGATCTCGCAACATATACGGCGTGGCTCGAGGAGCGGGGAGTCGTCGATTCGGGAGACGTCACAGCGGACCTCGTGGTGACGTTCGCGAGCGACCGCGCATCCGCTGACCCGCCCGCTGCGGCATCCAGCCTGGCCCGGCTGCAATCGTCGGTGCGGGGACTTCACCGCTACCTCGTGCGAGAGGGCATCGAGCCGGACGATCCGACGGGCCGCCTGCGGCCGCCGAAGCTCCCGCAGCGCCTTCCGAAGGCCCTGACGGTCGATCAGGTCATCAAGCTCCTGGATGCCGCGGGCCCGGCGCCCGAGGACGCAGCCCCAGGCGATCTCATCGGGCTGCGGGATCGCGCACTCGTCGAACTGCTCTACGCGACGGGAGCGCGCGTGTCCGAAGTGATCCAGCTCGACGTCGATGATCTCGCTCACGGTGAGGTGCTGCGCGTACGCGGCAAAGGCTCGAAGGAGCGGATCGTCCCCATCGGGTCGTACGCGCGCGTCGCCGTCGACGCCTACTTGACGCGAGCGCGTCCCGAACTCGCGACGCGAGGGCGGGCGAGCCCGAAGCTCTTCCTCGGCGCACGGGGCGCGGCGCTCTCTCGGCAGAGCGCCTGGCTCGTCATCCAGGGGGCGGCCGAGAAGGCGAGACTGACGGCGCACGTCTCGCCCCACACGCTCCGGCACTCCTTCGCGACGCATCTGCTGCAGGGCGGGGCGGACGTGCGGGTCGTCCAGGAGCTTCTCGGCCATGCCTCCGTCGCCACGACGCAGATCTACACGCACGTTTCCGTCGACACTCTGCGCGACGTCTACGCGACCTCGCATCCGCGCGCGCGCTGAACCCGGAGTGGCGGGCGCGGGTGACTAGAATCGGTGCACGGCATGGCGAAGTCAGGAGAGTCTGTGGCGGGCAGTACGCGGGGCACGAAGAAGGTGTCCGAAGGGGACACGCTCCTCGGTCCCACCGGGCGACCGTACCAGGGCTTCCCGACCCCACCGAAGCTCGACGGGCACGGTCCCGCGCGGATCATCTCGCTCTGCAACCAGAAGGGCGGCGTCGGCAAGACGACGACGACGATCAACCTCGCCGCTGCGCTCGCGTTCTACGGTCGGCGTGTGCTGGCCGTCGACTTCGACCCGCAGGGCGCGCTGTCAGCAGGTCTCGGCATCCAGACGCATGACATCCCCACGATCTACGATCTGCTCCTCGACACGAAGCGCGATCCCGCCGACGCCATCGTCACGAGCCGCGTCGAGGGCCTCGATGTCCTCCCCGCGAACATCGATCTGTCGGCCGCCGAGGTGCACCTCGTCAACGAGGTCGCACGCGAGACGATCCTCGCCCGCGTGCTGCGCAAGGTGTCCGACGACTACGACGTCATCCTGGTCGACTGCCAGCCGTCGCTCGGTCTCCTCACGGTCAACGCTCTGACGGCCAGTCACGGCGTCGTCATTCCGCTGGAGTGCGAGTTCTTCGCGCTTCGCGGGGTGGCTCTCCTCATCGAGACGATCGACAAGGTGCGGGACCGGCTGAACCCCACGATCACTCTCGACGGCGTCCTGGCCACGATGTACGACCCGCGAACCCTCCACTCTCGCGAAGTGCTGGAACGTGTTGTGGATGCCTTCGGCGACGACGTCCTTGAAACGGTCATCGGTCGTACGGTGAAGTTCCCGGACGCGTCGGTGTCGGGCATGCCCATCACGGAGTTCGCGCCGGAACACGCCGCGGCGCAGGCGTACCTGCGTCTCGCGCGGGAACTGGTCGCCCGTGGTGCCGTCGCCTGACACGTCAGGGTCGGAGCCCGAGGACTCAGGGGCAGAGCCCGGGGATGCGGTCGAGAGCGCGGGATTCCGTGTCACGCTCGGCGTCTTCGACGGACCTTTCGACCTGCTGCTGACGCTCCTGTCCAAGCACGAGCTCGACATCACCGAGGTCGCACTGTCGACGGTGACGAGCGAGTTCTTGGCCTATCTGCGTGAGTTGGGTCCCGACGAGGAGCTCGAACAGGCCTCCGAGTTCCTCGTCGTCGCGGCGACTCTCCTGGATATGAAGGTGGCCGGCCTGCTGCCGCAGGGTGAGCTCGTGGATGCCGAGTCGGTGGCGCTCCTGGAGGCACGCGATCTGCTGTTCGCGCGGCTCCTCCAGTACCGCGCGTTCAAGGAAGTGTCGGGGTGGTTCGCCACACGTCTCGTGGCCGAAGACCGCCGGCATGTGCGGGCGGTGCGCCTCGAGGAGAAGTTCCGACGCGTCGTGCCCGAGCTCGTCTGGACCCTCACTCCCGACGATTTCGCCGCGCTCGCCCTCCTCGCGATGACGCCCAAGGACATCCCGCATGTCGGGCTCGATCATCTCCACGCGCCGCTCGTCAGCATCCGCGAGCAGGCGGCGGTCGTCGTGACGCTCCTGCGCTCGGCGGGATCGCTCACCTTCCGAGAACTCGTGTCCGGCGTCGCCCAGCAGGGCGTCGTCGTGGCGCGGTTCATCTCCGTGCTCGAGCTGTACCGGCACGCCGCGCTCTCCTTCGAGCAGCTGGAGCCGCTCGGAGAACTCACCCTCCGCTGGACCGCAGAACGATGGTCCGATGAGAACCTCGCCACGTTGGGATCCGACTATGACCGATGACGCAGCCATGTCCCGAGACGGGGAGGAGCCCGACGACATCGTCGCGCCCCGAGACCCGGCATCCGTCGCGCGCAGGCTCGAGGCGATCCTGCTCATCGTCGACGAGCCGCAGAGCCTCGTGAGCCTCGCGACCGCGGTCGGCGCGCCCGTCGCTGCCGTGCGACAGGCCGTCGAGTCGCTCGTCGCCGATTACGACGGGGAGACGGGCGGCCCTCGTCGCGGCTTCGAGCTGCGCGAAGTCGGCGGAGGATGGCGCTTGTACGTGCGCGCCGAGCATGACGACCTCGTTTCCGAGTTCGTCAACACGCAATCACCGTCACGGCTGTCGCAGGCGGCGCTCGAGACGCTCGCGGTCATCGCCTACAAACAACCCGTGACGCGTGCTCAGGTCGCGTCCATCCGGGCCGTCAACGTCGACTCGGTTGTGCGCACTCTGCTTGCGCGCGGGCTCGTGACGGAACTGTTCACCGACTCCGAGACCGGCGCGATCAACTACGGTACGACAGATGCACTCCTCGTCAATCTCGGTATCAACTCGCTCGACGAGTTGCCTCCCATCTCACCGCTCCTCGACGACGGTGCGTCCGGTTTCGATGCGGAGGTCATCCGATGACGGATGCTGAGGGCGTGCGCCTGCAGAAGGTGCTCGCGAACGCGGGAGTCGCTTCTCGCCGCGTCGCGGAGCAGCTCATCGTCGAGGGTCGTGTCGAGGTCAATGGTGCAGTGGTGACGGAACTCGGTTCGCGCATCGACCCCGAGACCGATCTCGTCGCGGTCGACGGCACTGCCGTGCAATTGGACCAGTCCAAGCGCTACGTCATGTTGAACAAGCCCACGGGGGTCGTCAGCTCGATGCGCGACGATCGCGGGAAACCCGATCTGCGACAGTTCGTCCAGGACTGGGAAGAGCGTCTGTTCAATGTCGGCCGACTGGATGCCGAGACCTCGGGTCTCCTCGTCCTCACCAACGACGGCGACCTCGCGCACGTGCTCGCGCACCCCTCGTTCGGCGTGACGAAGGTGTACATCGCCAAGGTCGACGGCCGAGTGACGCCGCAGACGATCGCGCGGCTCACCCGGGGGGTCGAGCTGGACGACGGACCGATCGTGGCGGATAAGGCGCGACTTCTGGATGCCGGAGCCGATGCGTCGCTCGTGGAGCTGACGCTGCACTCGGGGCGCAACCGCATCGTGCGCCGCATGATGGCCGAGGTCGGCCATCCCGTCGTCGAGCTCGTGCGTCGCCAGTTCGGTCCCCTTCACCTCGGCACCCTCCCCGTGGGGCGGGTGCGTGAGCTGACTAAACTAGAGCGGGGCGCGCTGCTGACGCTGTCGCGCGACACCCCGCCGGTGGGGGCCGCAGGGGACCAGGAGAACGAGTGAGCGAACCGATCGTCGCATCCGCGCGCGCCGCGACCCCGCTCGCGCCGCGCGTGACGGGGACGGTGCGCATCGTCGGCGCGGGACTCCTCGGCGCGAGCATCGGCCACGCACTCATGGCACGGGGCATCGATGTCGCCCTCGACGACACGTCGCCCTCGCAGCTGCGGCTGGCGATCGACTACGGCGCCGGCCGCGGTGCGCGCGGAGACGACGCGCCCTCGCTCGTCGTCGTCGCGGTTCCCCCCGACGTCACCGCGGACGTCATCCAGCGCGAGCTCGCCGCCTACCCGGATGCCGTCGTGACCGATGTCGCGAGCGTCAAGCTCGAGCCGCTCAACGAACTCCGTTCGCGCGGCGTCGATCTGACGCGTTACATCGGATCGCATCCGCTGGCCGGTCGCGAGCGCGGCGGAGCGATCTCCGCGCGTGCCGACATCTTCATCGGACGGCCGTGGGTCGTCTGTCGCGATGCGGAGACGTCCGCCGCCGACCTCGCCCTCGTCGAAGGTCTCGCGCTCGATCTGGGCGCGACGCCCCTCGAGATGTCACCCGAAGAGCATGACCGAGCCGTCGCGCTCGTTTCGCACGTGCCGCAGCTCGTCGCGAGCCTCCTCGCGGGGCGCTTCGTCGATGCCGCGGACGGGTCCTTGGACCTCGCGGGGCAGGGGGTGCGCGACACGACACGGATCGCCGCTTCCGCACCCGAACTGTGGGTGCAGATCCTCGGCGCCAACTCGGCCCCCGTCGTCGATGTCCTCGACGCGCTCGCCGGGGACCTGGCCGCCGTCGCCGACGCTCTCCGTGCGCCCGATGCGCCGGGTGCCCGAAGGACCGTCGCAGACACGATCCGTCGAGGCAACGAGGGTGTCGAACGACTCCCTGGAAAGCACGGACAGAATCGTCGTTTCGAGCAGGTCGTCGTGATGGTCGACGACACGCCCGGGCAGCTGGGCCGTCTGTTCGGTGAGCTCGGTGAGCTCGACGTCAACGTCGAAGACCTGCGTCTGGAGCACTCTCCGGGAGCACAGTTCGGTCTCGCAGAGATCAGTGTCGACCCGGGCGTCGTGCGCCGCGCCGTCGACGGACTGGAATCGCGCGGGTGGAAGATTGCGAGCACGTCGAATGACTGACCCGTCCATGAGTGATCCCGTCCTGCGGCCCGGCGACGTGGCGCCCGATGTCCCTGGGGAGACCGTCATCATCGCGATCGACGGACCCGCCGGCAGCGGCAAGTCGAGCGTCTCCAAGCAGGCTGCGCGCCGCCTCGGCTACGGCTACCTCGATACGGGCGCCGCCTACCGTGCGCTCGCCTGGCACGTCCTCGAGCACGGCGCCGACACGTCGGACGCCTCCGCCGTCCTCGATGCCTCGGGCGATTTCGTGCTGTCGATCTCGCTCGATCCCGACGCGTACAGCGTCCGAGTCGCCGACGTCGATGTCACCGAGGCCATCCGGCAGCCGCGCGTGACCGACGCGGTGAGCGGCGTCGCGCGCGTCCCTGCGATTCGCGAGTCGATCAATGCACTCTTCCGAACGCTCGTCGCTTCGTGCGGACGGCCCGGTGTCGTGGTCGAGGGGCGGGACATCACGACCGTGGTGGCCCCGGACGCACCGGTGCGCATCCTCCTGACCGCGGCCCCCGAGGTGCGAGCCGCGCGCAGAAGCGCGGAGATCACCGGTCAGGATGCCACCGAGGTCGCCGCCGCGCTCCACCTGCGCGACGCGACCGATGCGAAGGTCGTGGATTTCCTCACCGCCGCACCAGGCGTCGCCGTCGTCGATTCGACGGATCTGGACTTCGATGAGACCGTGGAGGCCGTGCTCGCCGTCGCGCGGCGCGCAGAAGGAGAGCACGATCATGTCTGACCAAGAGTTCGAAGCAGGTCCCGACAACCTCGAGGAGACCCTGGCCGACCTCGATGAGGAACTCGCCGAGCAGCGCGCCGCTGCGCTGCGCGCGAGCCTCACCGACTACGAGCTGGATGATGAGGACGCGGCCCTCCTCGCGGGAGTGGAGCTCGGCGAGGACGGGATCCAGTTCCTTCCCGCGCTCCCCGTCGTGGCGATCGTGGGTCGCCCGAACGTCGGCAAGTCGGCACTCGTCAACCGCATCCTCGGCCGCCGCGAGGCCGTCGTCGAGGACACTCCCGGCGTGACGCGAGACCGCGTCACTTACAAGGCGGAGTGGCTGGATCGGCGGTTCTCGCTCGTCGACACGGGCGGGTGGGAGCCCGATGCGCGCGGCATCGACCGGTCGGTGGCAGCCCAGGCCGAGGTCGCTATCGACCTCGCCGATGTCGTCCTGTTCGTCGTGGACGCGATGGTGGGCGCGACATCGACCGACGAGCACGTCGTGCGTCTTCTGCGCAAGAGCGGCAAGCCGATCTTCCTCGTCGCGAACAAGATCGACGACCCCCGTCAGGAGCCCGAAGCGGCCGCCCTGTGGAACCTCGGCCTCGGCGAACCCCATCCCGTCTCGGCGATCCACGGGCGCGGTGTCGCCGACCTCCTCGACGCGATCATGAAGGTTCTCCCCGAGGTTTCGGCGTCGGGGAAGCAGGAGATCGGCGGGCCCCGCCGCGTTGCGATTCTCGGTCGCCCCAACGTCGGCAAGTCCTCGCTCCTCAACAAGGCAGCGGGGGAGGAGCGCGTCGTCGTCAACGAGCTCGCGGGCACCACACGCGACCCGGTCGACGAGATCGTCGACCTCGGCGGGCGGCTCTGGCGGTTCGTCGACACGGCCGGCATCCGTCGTCGCGTCCACCTGCAGCAGGGCGCCGACTTCTATGCGTCCCTGCGCACCTCGGCGGCGCTCGAGAAGGCCGAAGTCGCTGTCGTCGTCCTCGACGTGTCGGAGACGCTCAGCGAGCAGGACATCCGCATCATCGACCTCGTGCTGGAGTCCGGCCGCGCGCTCGTTCTAGCGTTCAACAAGTGGGATCGCCTCAACGACGACGACATGGAGAACATCGATCGTCGCCGGTACCTCGAACGAGAGATCGAACAGGATCTCGCGCACGTCGCGTGGGCGCCGCGCGTCAACATCTCCGCACGCACGGGACGCCATCTCGACAAGCTCGTTCCGGCGCTCGAGACGGCGCTGGACTCGTGGGATCAGCGGATCCCGACCGGCAAGTTCAACGCGTTCCTCTCGGAGCTCGTCGCGGAGCATCCTCACCCTGTTCGTGGCGGCAAGCAGCCGCGCATCCTCTTCGGCACGCAGGCCTCGACGCGGCCGCCGACCTTCGTGCTGTTCACGACGGGCTTCCTCGACCCCGGGTACCGACGGTTCATCCAGCGCCGCCTCCGCGAGATCTGGGGCTTCGAAGGAACACCGATCGTCGTGAACATGCGGGTTCGCGAGCGTCGCCAGCGCTGATGACGCGCGGCGCCACCCCGCTCACGGGGCCGGCCCCGCGTGTGACAGGCTGGTCGGGTGACGATCGAGCCGCCCGCTGCAGACGAACCGCGACTGCCGTTCGGTCCGCGTGACCCCGGCGACGCGTGGGTCGTTGCTCCGACAGGTGAGCAGTACTGGGGACGCTTCGGTGCCGCGGGACTGCTCGCGATCGATCCCGCTCTCGGCGTGCTGCTCCAGCACCGCGTGTCGTGGAGTCACTTCGGCGACACGTGGGCGCTTCCGGGCGGAGCCCGTCACGAGGGCGAATCCGCCGTCGATGCGGCTCTCCGGGAGGCGCAGGAAGAAGCGGGCGTACCCGACGGAGCGACGCGCCCGCGGCTGCTGAGCGTCCTCGACCTGGGCTACTGGTCCTACACGACGCTCGTTGCAGACGTCGTCGAACCCTTCGAGGCGGTCATCACCGATCGTGAGAGCCACGAGCTGGCGTGGGTCCCGATCGACGAGGTCGACGAGCTCCCGCTGCATCCCGGCTTCGCATCATCTTGGCGCGTCCTGCGTGCCGCTTTGTCGGTGCGACCAGCGATCGTCGTGGATGCCGCGAACGTCGTGGGCTCCGTGCCCGACGGGTGGTGGCGCGACCGCCCCGGTGCGGCGACGCGCCTGCTCGAGCGTGTCGCAGGACTCGCTGAAAGGGGAGTGCGCGCTCAGGAGCTCGGGCTGGCGGAGGACGTCTGGTTCCCCGAGTGGTCCGTCGTGGTCGAGGGCGCAGCCCGCGACGTGGCGGCGCGGGACGAGATCCACGTCGTCCGCGCACCCGGTGAGGGCGATGACACGATCGCTGCGACAGCACGCGATCTCGTCGACCACGGGAGGACGGTCATCGTCGTCACGAGCGACCGCGAGTTGAGTCAGCGCGCGGCGGATGCCGGTGCGTCGGTGCGCGGCGCCCGGTGGCTGCTCGATCAGCTCTAGGCGTCTCGGCCGCGCAGGCGATCGATGTCGCGACGCTCCCGTTTGGTGGGTCTCCCGGCACCGCGATCGCGTTGAGCCATGATCGGGGTGGGGTCTCGCGGCGGAGTCCGCTCGTCGACCGACTCGCCCACGACCGCCGCGCCGACGCGCTTGGCGATCGTCTGCTTCACGACCAGGATGCGGTCGAATCCCGAGATGCGCACTCTGATCTCGTCGCCGGGCTTGACCGGCTGCGCCGCCTTCGCACGCTCGCCGTTGACGCGCACGTGTCCCGCACGGCACGCGGTCGTGGCGATACTGCGGGTCTTGTACACGCGCACCGCCCAGAGCCATGCATCCACCCGCGTCATCGGGCTCCCCTCAGGAAGATCGCTTCGGCGTCCGGCAACGTCGTTTCGCGGGTGATGCCGATTCGAAGCCGAGCCATGATCCTCCGTGTCGTCGGTCGCGCCGACATAATCGTCGCATGACAGACGTGATCAGTCGGCTCGGTCTCCGGCGAATGACCGCCCGCGACACGGGTGAGCGTCATCGGGTGGCGACGCCTCTCGAGCTGCTCTTCGACCTCGTGTTCGTTGTCGCCGTGTCGCAGGCCTCGCAGAACCTCCACCACCTCATCAGCGATGACCATGTCGGGCAGGGAGTCCTGTCGTACCTCATGGTGTTCTTCGCCATCTGGTGGGCGTGGATGAATTTCACGTGGTTCGCGTCGGCCTTCGATACGGATGACTGGCTCTACCGCGTCCTCACGATCGTCCAGATGGCCGGGGTGCTCGTTCTGGCAGCGGGTGTGCACGCGGCGATGGTCGACTTCGACTTCCTCGTCGTGACCTGGGGCTACGTCATCATGAGGCTCGCGCTCGTCGCGCAGTGGCTGAGGGCTGCGGCATCCGATCCGTCGATGCGTCGCGCCGCGATGCGCTTCGCAATCGGAATCTCTGTCGTGCAGGTGTTCTGGGTCGCCCGCATGTATCTGCTCGAGGGAGGCGCGCAGTTCTGGAGCTTCTTCGTCCTCGTCGCCGCAGAACTGCTCGTGCCCGTGTGGGGTGAGACGGCGCAGCGGACCAGCTGGCATCCGCATCACATCGCCGAACGGTTCGGATTGTTCACGCTCCTGCTTCTCGGCGAGAGCTTGCTGGCATCCGCCAACGCGATCATCGACGCGCTGGGGGAAGGCGAGCACGTCCCGGAACTGCTGTCGCTCGCCGCCTCGGGGCTCATCGTGACGGCGGGCATCTGGTGGGTGTACTTCGCGCGCGAGC
This sequence comes from Microbacterium sp. SLBN-146, assembly GCF_006715145.1. NCBI lineage: Bacteria > Bacillati > Actinomycetota > Actinomycetes > Micrococcales > Microbacteriaceae > Microbacterium > Microbacterium sp. SLBN-146. The sequence continues at coordinate 3,185,044 of NZ_VFMR01000001.1, read as the reverse complement.
AACACGGGAGGCTGCGGGGAGTGCGCGACGGGTTCGGTTTCGGCTATCTGCACTACGTGATCTTCGCGGCCGTCGGAGCGGTCTCAGCGGGCGTCGAAGTCGAGCTCGACGAGATCCTCGGGCACGCTGAGGTCTCGCCCGAGGTTGCAGGTCTCTCGCTGACCGTCCCGATCGCGGTCGTGGTCGCGAGTGCGTGGCTCATCCTGCTCCGGACCCAGATCGCCGGATGGGCGTCGGCGATCGTTCTCGCGAGTGCCGCCCTGATCGCGGGCGCGGGCCTGCTTCCCGTCGGCGAGTACGTCGTGGCGGCCATGCTCCTGATCGGTGTCGTCATCGTCATCGAGACGGATGCCACGAGGCGAGAGCGTGCGTCTGCCGTCAGGGCGTGAGACCGAGCTGAGCCTCGTGCCCCACATCGAGACTCACGACGGCGACATGCGGCTTCGGGCGGGCGACTTCACGGAATCCCGCGGCGAGGAACGTCGAGAGGGCGCCATGGTAGAGCTCGTTCGATGACGTGCCAGGGCGCGCTGCGAGGTCGATCGGGTAAGCCTCGACCACGCGGGCACCGTTGTCGCGTGCGAATTCGACGGCGGCTGACAGCAGCGCGCTGTTCAGCCCCTGGCCCCTGTGCTCCTTTCGCACAGAAAAGCACGACACGGCCCAGACGGCGTCATCGCTCCAGTCCTCCGCGGACCCGGACGCGTACGCGCGCGTGCGTGAGAGCCGTGGCTGTCGTGTCCGCGGCCCCACGCGCACCCATCCGGCAGCCACTCCGTCGACGTAGGCGACGAGTCCCGGCGCAGGGGAGTTCCTCGTTTCCTCGTGAAGAAGTGCCGTGCGCTCGGGGACCGACAACTCATCGAACCCGCGATTCGTCAGCATCCACCACTGGCACTGACATGCGCGCCCGTCACCCCCTCCGTTCAAAGCGGATTCTGCATCGTCGAAGCGTGACGATGTCGCGGGCTCGATCGTGATCTCAGGCATGCCGAGACCGTACTCCCGGGTGCGGACACGCTCAATGGCGCGTGCGTTCGCGGCGGTTCCATCGACCGGGTAGGATAGTGGAGTTGTCCGCGCAAGCGGCCAGCTCCGGGATGTGGCGCAGCTTGGTAGCGCACTTGACTGGGGGTCAAGGGGTCGCAGGTTCAAATCCTGTCATCCCGACCGGAGACGAAGAAGGGTCCGCCGTATGGCGGGCCCTTTTTCGTGGCTCCCGCACCACTTTGGTCGTAGCATCGAGCGCACCAAGAGGGAGCAACGCGATGAGACCACTTCGATACTCGATCAACGTCACGCTCGACGGATGCTGCCACCACGAGGCAGGTCTCCCTCCCGACGCGGAGTCGATGCAGTACTGGGCAGACGAGATGGCGGAGGCGGGCGCCCTCCTGTTCGGCCGGGTGACCTACGAGATGATGGAGTCCGCCTGGCGCAGGCCGGCCACGGGCCTCTGGCCTGACTGGATGGAGGAGTGGGAGACGACGTTCGCGGAGAACATCGACCGGGCGAAGAAGTACGTCGTTTCGAGCACGCTGCGCACGGTCGACTGGAACGCCGAGCTGGTCCACGGCGACCTCGGCGACACGGTGCGCCGGCTGAAGCAGGAACCGGGCGGCCGACTGTGGGTGGGCGGTGTGACGCTCCCGCTGGCACTCGCGGATCTCGGACTGATCGACGAGTACGAGTTCGTCGTCCAGCCGATCCTCGCGGGACACGGCCCGACGCTGCTCGCGGGTCTCCGCGAGCGCATCGAGCTGGAGCTCGTGGACCGGCGCGAATTCCGATCAGGGGCGACGGTCGTGCGGTACCGGCCGACGCAGGCATCGGTAACTCGCTGACCGGCCCGGTGTTGACCCCTCACTCCGTCAGAGCGTGAGGAACGCAGCGGCAGTCACAGCGAGCCAGGTGAGCATCCCCCCGTAGATGAGGCGCTCGGCCAGCCCGAAGATGGGACGCAACGTTGCGATGATCGCCGACGCGATCGTCAGAGCGCTCGCGATCGTCATGATCCAGCCGAGGCTGGCAGTGGTGGCACCGAAAGCCTCGAGACCGGGAGAGTTCTCGAACGCGATGCCCACCATGAAGCCGCCCACCGACGCGGCGGCGAATGCGCCGAACGCGAGGAGGTTGTGAGCACGCCCTGTTGCGGTGCGCGGGCTGCCCGCGGCATCCATAGGCACCCAGCTGATCAGCGCCCGTGCGATGGCGAGCACAGACAGCGCGAGGATGGCGGGCAGCGACGAGGAGAGATCCGAGAGGGCCACCGCGGCGGCGAGCGCCGAGGCGGCCACCGCCGTTCCGATCGTCTGCAGTCGATACAGCGGTGCCGCTTCAGAGATGCCGTAGGCGCTCACCGGGTCGCGGAGGGGCGAGAGGCCGGTTCCGCGGAGGTGTGCGATGACGAGGGCGACGACGGCGAGAACGACTCCGGCGATCGCAATGATCGCAAGGGGCATGGTCACGTCAGGCGGCCTGCGGAGTCGTGCCGTCGGCGTAACCGCTGGCGGGGACGAGAGGAGTGTGCTCTGGACGCCAGATCGACCCGTCCCACGCGAGGATCCCGTACCAGACCGGCGTGAGGAAGAGCGCGAGCAGGTAGAAGACCCCCGGCTTGCCGAACCCGGTCTGGATCTTCACGCCCGCGATGATGAGGAAGACGAGAAAGAGGATCGTCCCCACGAGGGGGATCAGTCCGATGAGGATCCACCATCCCTTCTGCCCGCCGAGCTGGAGGATCCGCCATGTGTTGAAGATCGGAACCCAGGCTGGCCAGCCTTTCAGCCCGGCCTTGCGGAAGATCGCCATGACGGCGAAGCCGTAGAAGACGTACGCGACGAGGCTCCCCACCGTCGACCAGATGTAGGCGGATGTCAGATCTGTCGTCAGTGCGGGGTCCATTCAGAAGCCCTCTCGCTCGGTCCGTCATGTCGGATGGTGCGTGTCGAACAGTATGGTGCTCCGACCCGGCATGCCGTCAAGAGCGTGAGCGCTGTCTCATGGCGATGTCAGGAGGACTCAGGTCCCTCGACCTGCTCACGTGCTCCGAGCTCTTCGGCGACGGTCGTCGCCCAGGCGCGGATCTGCGCCCAGTCGCGCGCGTCGTGGTTCTCTCCCGGAGTGTTGCGAACCATCGCCGCCTCGACGAATCCGTGTGGTTCGAGGGGGAGTCGGCCCCCGAAGACGACATGACCGCGAACACCGAGTTCCTGTGCGCGCGAGATGATCTTGTGCGGCTCCTGCCAGCGCAGATCCTCTTCGGACGGGTGAGCCGCCTGGTCACCGAACGGGCCCGAGCTGAAGATCCAGAAGGGCAGGTGCCGGAGACGATCGGATTCGGCCTTCAGGAAGCGCCGCGCAGGCCGAAGCCATCGGCCGGCGTAGACGGCGCTGCCGAGGATGACGGCGTCCACGTCCTTTGCGTCGCTGTCGCGGGCTGATCGACACGTCACGTCCAGTCCGTGCGATGTCAGTTCGTCGGCGATCGCCTCGGCGATCTCCTCGGTCGAGCCGTTCTTGCTGGCGTATGCCACGAGCACTTTCGTCATGCCCTCAGGATCGTCCGCGTGCGACGCGAGAACGGGGTCCAAGGTCCCGCCGATCCGCGCTTCGGTCCTGTGGATGTGTGTTGGGGTGGTCGGGGGGAGTGTCGGAGGTTTGTTCTACTGTCGGGGTATGTACGACGACCCTACTGTTTTGGATTGGCCGGTTCCTGGTCCGTTGGAGGTTGTGCAGGATCTGGATGGGGTGATGGCGGGGTTCGCGGCGGAGCGGTTGTTGCGGGTGGATGAGTTGCGTGATTTTCATCTCGCGCGGGCGGGTGCTGCGGGGCGGGTGTTGACGGATGTGGTGTTGCGGGGGTTGCGGCTGGAGTTGGCGGGGGCGTTGCGGATCACGGAGCATGCCGCGGGGAGGCTGATCGGGCTGGCGGAGGCGGTGGTGAACCGGTACCCGGAGGTGTTGGTGGCGTTGCGGGAGGCGCGGATCACGGAGCGGCATGTCGAGGTTCTGGTCGCGGGGGTGGACGAGCTGGAACCCGGCCTGCGAGACGAGCTGGCGGGTGAGGCGTTGGTGTTGGCGGAGGGGGAGCCGGTGGGGGTGTTCCGCCGGAAGCTTCGGACGCTGATCGATACTGCCCGGGTGGTGACGGTGGTCGCGCGGCAGGAGGAGGCGTTGGCGCGTCGGCGGGTGTGGGTGGAGCACGAGGGGGAGGGGATGTCGTGGATCCATGTGTATGGTCCGACGGTCGAGGCGCATGCGATCCAGACCCGGGTGACGGCGATCGCGAAGACGATCCTCATCGGGGAGGGGGAGACGCGCACGTTGAATCAGGTGCGGGCGGATGTGGTCGCGGATCTGCTGATCGACGGGGTGGTGTCGTCGCACCCCGATCAGGCGCGGGGGATCCGGGCGTCGGTGGTTGTCACCGTTCCGGCGGTGGCGTTGTTGCAGGCGGATGATGCCGGGGTGGCCGGTGCGGGGTGTGATCCGGCGGTGGTGGAGGGGGTCGGTCCGATCCCGATCGCCCGTGCCCGGGAGTTGTGTGGTGGGGACGGGCAGTGGATGCGGGTGCTCACGCATCCGGAGACGGGGATGGTGCTGTCGGTGGGCCGTGACCGGTACACCCCGCCGGCGTCGTTGCGGCGGTTGGTGAGGTGGCGGGCGGATCGGTGTATGGCGCCGGGGTGCGGGGTGCCCGCGTCACGGTGTGAGATCGATCACACGGTCGCGTGGGAACACGGCGGGCACACGTCGAGTGTGAACTTGGCGCCGTTGTGCAAGGGGCATCATCGGGTGAAACACCACGGTGGGTGGGGGTTGCGGCAGGTTCCCGACAGTGGGGGTGTGGTGGAGTGGACCTCCCCGGCCGGGCGACGATACCTCGTTCCCCCCGAACGCCGCGTCCCCGTCTACCGGGTGACTGATCCCGACCCCGACATGGGCGTCAACCACGCTGCACCCTTCTGACGACCTGCCGCGACATGTCCGCGGCGTGCCGTGGGGATCGAGGCCGCCTCGGGGTCGATCAGCCGCGCGCCCCGGTGCCTCCTCCGGAGGTCACGACTCGGCGCGGTCGACTTGCTCGTCGAGGTCGTCGGGGTCGAGATCGGCGGTCGCGAAAAGCTCCGTGCGCGGGAGTTCGAGATGAAGGTCGGTCCCGACGCACAGCCTGACCTCGCCGCAGTCGAGCGTGTAGTCGAGGATGTGCCCGCCGGACGAGCGATCGGCACTCACGAAGTGCGCGTGGTAGCCCGGCACTGAGATGCCGTGTTCGAACGCCGGTGTCCGGAATCCGACGACGGTGCCCTCGACGTTCTCGAGTTCTCTCGTCGCCTGGTCATCGGTGACGTCGGTGAGGCGCGGGTACGGGTGCGCCTGCGCCTGTACGGCGCGGACCCGCATCGACGAGAACCGACCGTCGACCCGGACGGCGTACATGTAGTTGGCCGACGGCAGGATGCCGTCGATCACCGCGCGTACGTCCGCCCTGTCGTGCGCCGTGGTGAGCGATGCGCGAGCGTGCGTGACGAAGCGCGTCACGACGGCGAACGGTGTCCGAGCAGATCCCTCGACGGGGTGCGCCGCGCCGTCCGCCGTCAGCCGGTGGCACATGCCGTCGAGAATCACCATCTCGCCGTCGAGCGCGTCGAACGTGCCCAACCCGAAGTCGCCGCGATCGAGAAGTGTTGCGACATCCGTCTCGCCGTCGAAGACCCCGTCCAGGAGTGCTGCCATGACGCTCGTCTGATGGATGATGTGGCGGGGGCGGGTCATGCCACGCATGCTATCCGGCAGCCGGTCTCGCGGAAGTGAGGAGATCCGCGATCTTGAGGTCGAACTGGCGGCAAAGGACCTCAGGAACGCGGATCTCCTCAGAACGGCGGGGTTACACGCGGGCGACGGGAGCCTGCAGCTCCGTCACCCAGTCGGGCCCGGGTACGTGGCCGTCCGCCTCGAGATACACCTCGCGGCACGCGCCCACGACGCGGTAGCCGTCGGCGACGGCCTTCTCCATGAGTGCCGCCCATGACTCGCCGATGCCGCTCATGTCGCCACGATGGATCAGCGTCGCAGCGATCGGCAGCTCGGGCAGCTCGACGACGTCGTATCCCGGTCCGGCAACGGGCTCCGCCTCGGCGACGTACGAAACGTGGACGGCGAAGCGGTCATCCCCCTCGGCGTCGTACCAGAAGATGCCCGGCTCCAGGAGGGGCCTGCCTGCTGCGATGAGAGCTTCGTCCAGCGCTCCGATGAGGGGGCCGACAACGGGGCCCACGTTCTCAGGACCCATGCCGGGTGCGTACTGGCTCGCGGCGTAGACGGTGACGGGATCGACCTGCTTGTAGATGACATCGGACATGGCGGTTCCTTCCAGAAGACGGAGACGCCGCTCGATGCGAGCGATGCGTGCGCGGTCGCCGATGACGGATGCCTCGAGCTCGCGACGCCTCGTATCGAGCACGTCACGCAGTGCAGCATCCTGGTCGTCGGCACGGCTCAGCTCCGCGATGCGGTCGAGTCCGACCCCGAGCTCGCGCAGCTCCGCGATGCGAAGCAGCAGGGGAAGCTGATCGATCGCGTAGAAACGGTAGCCGGTGCGTTCGTCGACCCGCGCGGGCTGGAGCAGTCCGATCGCGTCGTAGTGGCGCAGCATCCGCAGACTCACTCGCCCGAGTGCGGCGAATTCTCCGATGGTGTACATGATGGAAGCCACGTTCGACCATGACACAGTGTGAGGGTCAAGCGAAGGGCTGACAAAGATGACGGATGCCGATGACCGGCTCTCGGGCGATGACGCCCGCATCCTCGCGATCGAGTCGACGTCTCTCACAGGCCACACGCTCAAGCTGATGGTGCTGCGTCCCGGCGCACCGGTCGACCTCGAGGCGCTGCGTGCGTCGATCTCGGCGCGGCTGGATCGTCACCCTCGCGCGCGCGAGCGCGTCGACGTGGACACGCAGGGTGGGCCACGCTGGATAGCTGCGGACCATTTCGACATCGGCGACCACGTGCGGCGCCGCGCCGGCACCGAGTGCGCGACCAGCGAAGACCTGCGCCGCACCGTCAGCGTGCTGATGTCCGAGCACCTCGATCGCTCGAAACCGCTGTGGACGCTGGATCTCATCGGCCCGCTCGCCGACGGAAGCGAAGCGATCGCGGCGAGGATGCACCACGCGATGGTCGACGGCATCGCGGGCATGAGGTTCCTCGATGCCCTCCTCCTGGATCCCCACGATGCGCAGCCCGTCACTGCGAGCGCCGGCAGGAGCCCGGCCGACGCTCCCCGCAGCGTCCTCAGCGAGGTGACCCGTCTCCCGCAGACGATCGGACGCGAACTCGGACACCCCGGCTCGCGATCGCCCTTCGACCGGCCGATCACGGGGGCCCGAGACGTCGCGTTCGCCGTCGTTCCCCTCGAAGGACTCAAAGCGATCGGGGCATCGCGTCCGCGCCGCGCCACCGTGAACGATGTGCTCCTCGCTGTCGTCTCGGGCGGTCTTCGTTCGTGGCTGGGCGATATCGCCGCGCATCTCGACCTTCGCGCGCAAGTTCCCGTCAGCCTGCACCACCGCGACGAGGATGCCACGTCCGCGGGCAACCGCGACTCCTTCATGAACGTGGATCTCCAGCTCGACGTCGACGACCCACTCGAGCGTCTCGATCGGATCAGCGCGCTCACGCGAACCGAGAAACAGGCCGGCGACGCTGCGCTCCTGTACGACCTGTTCCACGCACTGGGGGCAGTGCCCGGCGTGGATGCACTCGCTCATCGGATCTCGGACAGCTCACGCGAGTTCAGTGTCGCCATCTCGAACGTGCCCGGCCCGCGGAGTCCTGTCGCCGTCGCGGGGCGGCGGGTCGACCGCCTGTTCTCGTCATCGGAGCCGGGCGCTCATCACGCGCTGCGGATCGCCGCGATCTCGCACGCCGGCGACATCGGGATCGGATTCTGCACCGATCCCACGGCCATCACGGGGATCGAGACCCTCGCGGACAGCGTCGCGAAGGCGTACGACGCGCTCCGCCGAGCCGCACTCGATCACTCGTAGGTGGCAGTGGCGACAGACGAATAGGCTGAGTCCTACACACGTGACACGGGGTGCCCTCAGGGGCTGAGATGACACCCGTCGAACCTGATCTAGTTCGTACTAGCGAAGGGATGTCGCGCATGACGCGCACGCCGGAAAACCTGCTCGATCTCGCCTGTTCCGCATTGGAGGGTGTGCGCACGAGCGCACCGCTCGTCCACTGCATCACCAACAGCGTCGTGGTGAACTTCACCGCTAACGCGCTCCTCGCCCTGGGAGCCTCCGCCGCCATGGTGGACATCCCGTCGGAGGCGGGACCATTCGCTGCCGTCGCCTCCGGGGTGCTCGTGAACCTCGGCACGCCGACGGAGGAGCAGCGCGCCGCGATGCTCGAGGCCGTCTCTTCCGCGAACGATGCGGGTACGCCCTGGGTGCTCGACCCGGTTGCCATCGGATCGCTCCCCGTTCGCACTCGCCTCGCCGTGTCGCTGAAGGAGCTCCGTCCCACCATCGTGCGGGGGAACGCATCGGAAGTGCTCGCGCTCGCCGGCTCGGGCGCGGGGGGCCGCGGAGTCGACGCAGCCGACGGGGTCGAGGAGGCACTGCCGATCGCCCGCGCGCTCGCGGAAGCCACGGGCGGAGTCGTCGCCATCTCGGGTCCCGTCGACATCGTGACGGACGGGCATCGGATCGTGCGCGTCCACAACGGGGATCCGCTCCTCACTCGCATCACGGGCGGCGGATGCGCGTTGGGGGCGGTGATGGCGTGCTTCGCCGCGATCGACGCGGATCGATTCGCGACCACCGTCGCGGCGATCGCCGTGTACACGGTCGCCGCCGAGCTCGCCGCCGAGCGCGCGGCAGGCCCCGGCACGTTCGCACCCGCTTTCCTCGATGCGCTGGCAGCGATCACGGCTGACGACCTCCGCCGCCGGGCGGTGGTCTCGTGAATGTCGACCTGTCTCTCTATCTCGTGACCGATTCACGGCTGGCATCCGCCGCGGGGCACGATCTCGTCGAGGTCGTGCGAGCGGCGGTCGAGGGCGGCGTCACCGCCGTGCAGGTGCGCGAGAAGTCCGCCCCCGGCGCCGACTTCCTCGACGTCGTGTGCCGCATCGCCGAGATCGTTCCCGATCATGTCGCCGTCATCGTCAACGACCGAGTGGATGTCTTCCTCGCAGCGCGTGCGGCCGGCGTGCGTGTCGCGGGCGTCCACGTGGGACAGTCGGACCTTCCTGTCGACGCGGTCCGGACGATCATCGGGACGGACGCGGTCCTTGGGCTGAGCGCCTCGACGGAAGACGAGCTGAGGGACGCCGCGTCCAGTCCGGCGCTGATTGACTACGTCGGGATCGGAGCGCTGCATGCGACGGCGACGAAGCAGGACGCGCCCACTCCCCTCGGGCATGAGGGTTTCGCCCGGCTCGTCGAGGGGAGCGAACGCCCCGCTGTCGCCATCGGCGGCGTGACGCGGGCGGACCTTCCAGGTCTCCGCGCGGCAGGTGCCGCCGGGGCGGCGGTCGTCTCGGCTATCTGCAGCGCCCCCGACCCCGCGGATGCGGCGCGCGAGCTCCGCGCCGCATGGGAGTCGGTCCGATGACCGCGCGCGTCGTGATTCCCCGTGTGCTGAGCATCGCCGGCACCGACCCGACCGGCGGTGCCGGCATCCAGGCCGACCTCAAGAGCATCGCCGCCAACGGCGGATACGGAATGGCGGTCGTCACAGCGCTCGTCGCTCAGAACACCCGCGGCGTCCGCAGCGTGCATCTCCCTCCCGTCTCGTTTCTGACCGAGCAGCTCGACGCGGTCTCGGACGACGTCGAGATCGACGCCGTGAAGATCGGGATGCTGGGAGCCGCACCCGTCGTCGCGGCGGTGGGCGCCTGGCTGGAGCGCGTCTCGCCGCCGGTCGTCGTGCTGGACCCCGTCATGGTCGCGACGAGCGGCGATCGCCTTCTCGATGTCGACGCGGAGCAGGCGCTCCGTGAACTCGCGCACCATGTCGACCTGCTCACGCCCAACCTGCCCGAGCTGGCGATCCTGGCCGAAGAGCCTCCCGCGACGGATTGGGACCAGGCCGTCGCGCAAGCCCGCCGCGTCTCGCGTCGCTACGGGGTACGGGTCCTCGCGAAGGGCGGTCACCTGGGCGGAGCGAGCGTTCCGGACGCCCTGGTCGATGCCCGCGGTGAGACGGTCGCCGTCGTGGAGTTCCCCGGGACGCGCATCGAGACGACGAACACCCACGGCACGGGATGTTCGCTCTCGTCGGCGATCGCGACGCGCTACGCCGCCTCGGGGGAGTGGGCGGATGCGGTGTCGGATTCCAAGCGGTGGCTCACGGAGAGCATCCGTCACGGGTCCGCACTCGCGGTCGGACGCGGCAACGGACCCGTCAGCCACTTCGCCGGACTGTGGAACCGCGGCGGCAGCACGACGAGGCCGACAGCCGAGGAGGTCGCCTCCGACTGGTGGCAGCACATCCGCGACACCAGGGACGGCATCGACGGCCTTCCGTTCGTTCGAGGACTCGGCGACGGCACCCTCGCCCGTGACAGGTTTCTGGCGTACCTCGCGCAGGACGCTCTCTACCTGCGCGACTACGCACGAGTGCTGGCGGAGGCGAGCCGGCTCGCCCCCACGCAGGAGGAGCAGGTCTTCTGGGCGGCGAGCGCGCAGGGGGCGTTGACAGGCGAGCTCCAGCTGCATGAGAGATGGCTCGCGGCGCACGCCGTGGACGTGGGTGTTCCGGATGCCACGACGACGGCGTACCTCGATCACCTTCTCGCGACGGCGGCACGTGGCGACTATCGCGTGCTCACCGCGGCGCTCCTGCCGTGCTTCTGGCTCTACCACGACCTAGGGAGCAGGCTGCATCCGCTCTCCCACCCAGACCATCCGTTTCTGTCCTGGCTCGATACGTACGCCGACGAGGCGTTCGCGGTCGCCACGCGGGCGGCGATCACTACCGTCACGGAGGCGGCCGCCGCGGCGGACGACGCCACCCGAACGGCGATGCGTGCCGCGTTCCAGGCGTCCGCGGCTCACGAATTCGCGTTCTTCGACCGCTGAGTGGAGGATGCCGGAACGGGGTACTGCATCAGCAGAACCGTCGAACTCGACTCGACCATGCCCTGATAGTGGTGGTCGACGTCGGCGGGGAAAGTGTGGCTCTGTCCGTCGGTGAGTTCGATCGGCGCGTCGTCGGGACCCACACGGATGCGTCCTCGGATCACGGTCAGCGTCTCCTGCACTCCCTCCGCGTGTGCGCGCGACCGTCGGGTGCCGGCTGCGACGGTCATCCGATACGCCTCCACGATCGCCCGGTGCTCTTCCCACCGCGCGAGCAGGGTCGCTTCGATGTCGTGATCGGATACCTGCGGTTGATCACTGGGGCCGAGGAGGGCACTGAGGGGGAGCGCGAGCGCTGTCGTGATGGCGAAGAGGGTATCCAAGGTCGGGTTCCGCTGGCCCCGCTCGAGCTCTGACAGCGTGCCTTTTCCGAGACCCGTCGTCAGTGCGAGGGAGCTGAGAGTGATCCCGCGTTCCTCTCGCAGTGAGCGCACGCGGACACCGATCTCCGCAGTCATGGCGGCGAAGGCGAGGGGGACCGGTTGGTGAGGAGGCATGTGCTGAGTCTAGTGTTCTGTAAACAGAACAAAGAGAGGTCATCATGTCCGTTAGTCGTCTGCAGCACATTCCGGGGATCGGCGTCGATCTGATGGGAGACAGAGCCGATCGCGAACGCGACGACCGCATGCTCCGATTGGAGAATCTCGACACCGATCTTCGCCCGCATCCCGCCGCGATCGCGCGCACGCTCGAGGCCGTCCACGAGGACGGCGCCAACAGCTACCTGCCGTTTCAGGGCGGAGTCGCACTGCGGGAGGCGGCCGCGGCGCATGTCGGGAGGATGGCGGGGCGGACGTACGACCCGATCGGGGAGTGCGTCATCACGGCCGGTGGGCTCAACGGCATCCTCAACACTCTCCTCGCGACCCTCGAGCCGGGCGACGAAGTGGTCATGACGGATCCCATCTACGCGGGTCTCGTCAACCGGGTCCGACTCGCGGGTGGCGTGCCGCGCTTCGTGCCACTTCGACCGACGACATCGGGATGGACGCTCGATCCCGAAGCTCTCGCCGCCGCCGTGAGCGATCGCACGGGCGCGGTCCTCGTGATGTCGCCATCGATGCCGACGGGGTCGGTCCTCGACCGCTCCCACTGGACTGCGCTCGCCCAGGTCCTGGACGGGCATCGCGCCTGGCTCGTCTATGACGCGGCGATGGAGCGGATCCGATTCGACGGACGGTCGCCCGTTCACCCTGCGAGCATCGACGGATTGCAGGACCGCACCATCACGGTGGGCGCGGCATCGAAGGAGCTCAGGATGATCGGCTGGCGCGTGGGGTGGGTCGTCGGTCCGCGGAGCATCGTGCGCGACATCGACCTCGTCGGTCTCAGCAACGTCGTCTGTCAGGTCGGGATTGCTCAGGATGCCGTCGCCGTCGCCCTGAGCGCACCCGATGCCGACCAGGACGTCGCCCGCGCCGCTGCCGTCTGGAAGGATCGGAGCGACACGATCGTCGATCAACTGAGGGGGTTCCCCGTCGTCCCGCCGCACGGCGGCTGGTCGGTGCTCATCGACACGACGAGCATCGGCATGACGCCGACGGAGGCTTCCGAGAAGCTCTTCGCGCTCGGTCGTGTCGCAGCGACGCCCATGAACGGGTGGGGCCCGTCCGGCGACCGCTATCTTCGTCTCGTCTTCGCCAACGAACCGGTGGAGCGGCTAGCGGATCTGCGATCGCGCTTCGAGGCGGCCTGGGGGACCCGACCACGCTAGCGTCGGCGCTGAAAGTCGCGCGCGGCGTCCACCCAGAAGAGCAGCTGCTCGTCGCTCGTCAGGTGGTCGCTGTCGATGAGCAGCCAGCCGGGGCCCATCTCGCGTCGCTGCGGGCCCATGACCGCCGGAGACGCGCCGGGCTCGAGCGCAAGAGACGCGGCGTCCTCTGCGTCGACGCGGACAAGGAGCGCCGGCGCGGAGAATACGGCCACCGCGATGCGGTCATCGAGAAGGAAGGCGCGGCTGCCGAACATCGCCTTCTCGGTGAGATCCGCCTCGTCGGAGAGAAGCGCGCGCACGCGGTCGGCCAGCGCGCTCTGCGCTTCGTTCACCGGCATCCGTCACCTCTTAGAGTGTCTGCGTCATGACGCATCGGTGCGATTCTCACACGTCGGCGACCTGTCCCGACAGATCGCGGGGACACCCGGCTTGCAGGATCCGCTTCCCCCGCCGAGCATGGAGGCATGGGGGAATCCAGCGAAGCGCGCTCGCGTACGCCGATCGTCGTCTCCCTGAGCGTCGGCTTCGGGGTGCTCATCGCGACGGCTGTCGTGACGTTCTGGATCCTGACGTCCGCGACGCTCGACGCAGCTCCCGCGCCATCGCCCACCGCTTCGTCCTCCCCACCCGTCGCCACGCCGACCCCCGCATCGACCCCGACGCCGACCGGGCCGCCTCCGGACGCGACCGCTTACGACACGTCGGCGCTTCCTCGCGTCGACGTCTTCGCCGTCGTGGCGGCGCTCCCGGTCGACGACGATCCGACCGGCTCCTTCACAGGACAGGCAGCACGCGCCCGCGGAGAGGTGATCCCGGTCTTCGCGTCCCCTTCGACGCCGCCCGTCGCGGCTCTCGCCCGGGATCAGGAGTTCGACGGCACGGTCGTTCCCGTCATCGAGCGCCACGCCCACTGGCTGCGGGTCCTCCTCCCTGGACGCCAGGCGACGCCTTCCGCGGGCGACCCGGGCCAGCTGACCGGCTGGGTGCGGGCCACCGACGTCGACGTGACGACCCAGGATGCTCGCGTCGACGTGAGTATCTCCGCGCGGACGATCGAAATCGTGCGCGGCGATGCGCGAGAGCTCGTCGCGAGCGACTTCGCGTGGGGCGTCGACTCGACGCCGACCCCGACGGGACGCTCCTTCATCATGACGACGGCGGTCGTGCCCGAATTCGCCTACACGCGCGGCAACCCGATCACGTATCTCTCGGTGCAGTCGCCGACCCTCGACGGGTTCGGCGGTGCCGACGCGGCAGTCACGGCGTTCCACTATCACGACAGCCGTTCCGGCTCGATCTCCAACGGATGCCTCCGGGTCGACGCCGCGGCCGCCGCGGCCCTTGCGGCGCTTCCACACGGCACTCCCGTGTCGATCTCGCCGTAGGTCCCCCTCATCCGTCAAGGCGCATCCGATCTGGTCTTCAGGTGGCATGCTGGACGACGGCGTACTCAGCGACGAAGGGACTGCCATGCGACAGCGACAGCTCGGACGAACCGGCCGTGAGGTTTCGGCCATCGGACTCGGCACCTGGCAGCTCGGGGCCGACTGGGGTGCGGTCTCGGAGGACGACGCGCGCGCCGTGCTGGCGGCCTCGCTCGACCACGGTGTGACGCTGTTCGACACGGCCGACGTCTACGGAGACGGCCGGAGCGAATCGATCATCGGACGATTCCTCGCCGAGCGTCCGGGTCACGGTGTCACCGTCGCGACGAAGATGGGGCGTCGCCTGCCGCAAGAGCCCGAGAACTACACGCCCGAGAACTTCCGGAGGTGGACTGACCGCTCACGCGCCAACCTCGGAGTCGAGACGCTGGATCTCGTGCAGCTCCACTGTCCTCCGTCGGCCGTCATCGACGACGACGCGACATACGACGCTCTCGACACCCTCGTGGCGGACGGCGCTATCGCCGCCTACGGCGTGTCCGTCGAGACCTGCGCGCAGGCGCTCTCGGCCATCCGACGACCAGCGGTGACGAACGTGCAGATCATCGTCAATCCGTTCCGCCTCAAGCCGCTCGACGAGGTGCTCCCCGCCGCCGAGGCGGCAGGCGTGTCGATCTTCGCGCGCGTCCCTCTCGCTTCCGGGCTCCTCTCCGGCGCGTACACCGCCGACACGCAGTTCTCGCCCGACGACCACCGGACGTACAACCGTCACGGTGAGGCGTTCGACCGTGGCGAGACGTTCTCCGGGGTCGACTTCGAGGTGGGTATCGCGGCAGCTCGCGAGCTCGCCGCTGCCGTGCCCGCGGGGATGTCCCTCCCCGCCGTCACCCTCGCGTGGATCGCGGGCCTTCCGGGGATGACGTCGGTGATCCCCGGCGCGCGCAACGTCCGCCAGGCCTCGTCGAACGCGGAGGCGGGGACGCTCCTCGACGCGGGCACCGACCTGTCGGGGTTCGATGCGGCGGTCCGCGACGTGTACGACCGGATGCTGCGGGAGGCGATCCACCCGCAGTGGTGACGCGCCCGACGCGGCGTCCCCGCGACGGCGGGTCGCGAGTATCCTGAGCGGCGTGCACGCCGACTCCCGCATCACGGTCGTCGTTCCGTGCTGGAACGACGCCGACATGCTCGACCACTGTCTCACGGCGCTCGCGCGCCAGACGCGGCCGGCCGACCGCATCCTCGTCGTCGACAATGGCAGCGCGGACGAGTCGATCGACGTCGCGCGAAGGCATGGCGCGGATGTCGTCTGCGAGCCGCTCCGGGGCATCTGGCCGGCGGCGGCGAGAGGATACGACGAGGCGCGGGCCGACGCCGACATCATCGCGCGTCTCGATGCCGACTCCCGCCCGCACCCCGACTGGATCGCGCGTCTCGAGAGTGCGTTCGCGACCGACGCGAGTCTCGGGGTGCTCACCGGCGGCGCCGAGTTCTACGGTGCGGGGCCGGTCGTGCGGTATCTCGGCGAGCACTGGTACATCGGCGGCGGCCATTTCTGGATTCGCGCGGTTCTCGGCATCCCCCTCGTGTTCGGCTCCAATTTCGCCATGCGGCGTCGCGTCTGGGAGCGCGTCCGCGACCGCGTGGACCGGACGAACCCGCGCATCCACGACGACCTCGACCTCACCATCCGGCTCCGCGCCTCGGACGGCGTGCGGTACGACCCGAACCTCCGGATGCCGGTGTCGTCGCGGCCTCTCGTGACGCAGCGCGGGCTGTGGCGGCGCGTCTGGCGCGTCGTGCCGACCTTCGCCGCCAGCTGGCCCGAAGGCGCGCGTTGGCACCGTGACGACGACGGCCGCGACGATGATCGGCGTGCGTCTTCCGACGGCTGGTCCGCGGACGGCGAGGACCTCGCCCCCGGGTTCGGACGCTGAGCGCTCGAGCGAGGAGCGCCCTCGTCGACAGTTGTCCACAGGCGGTGAGATCGAGCCGGATTCCTTCCCCGTGATCGCTATGGTTTGGCATCGGAGACGCCGTTTTGCCGGTGGCTCAGGATGAGGGAGGGGCGCAAGTGAATCGTGTGGCAGTGCGTTATGGGATCGTGAGACTCGTCTGTTGACCGCGTGTGGGAGGGCTCCCATGATCGTCATGGGGAAGGACGTCGCACAGGGGGTCTGCTCCGTCCGCGCGAGCGGACGGACATGACTGCGGCGGACTACTTGCTCAGCGCCGTGTACGTTCTGTTCGCGGCGCTGAGCTGCGTCTTGACCGTGATCGACATCCGGACGCATCGCGTCCCGAACCGCCTCATCCTTCCCTCGATTCCCCTCATCGTCGCGCTTCTGGCGTCGGCGTGCGTCGTCGGTGCAGACTGGCGCCGGTTCGGCGGGGCGCTCCTCGGGGCAGTGGCGCTGTGTTGCTTCTATCTCGCACTTCGCCTCGTGAGCCCTTCCGGCATGGGGGGAGGAGACGTCAAGCTCGCGGGTGTCGTCGGTCTCATGCTCGGGTGGTGGGGATGGTCTGCGGTCGCGCTGGGCGCGCTCGCGAGTTTCCTGTCGGGCGGACTGTTCGCGCTCGCCGTCCTGCTGACTCGTCGGGGAGACCGCAGCTCGCGCATCCCGTTCGCGCCCTTCATGCTGGGCGGCGCGTGGATCGCCGTCGTCATATCGGTCGTCCGGCTCGGATGACACGCGCTTTGTCAACACCCGCGGGCACGTTCCGTGGCGCGGCTACGCTGACGACATGGGCTCCTCGACCTCGTCCCCACCCGGTCTCGTCCCGCGGATCATCGCGCGCGTGCTCGCCATGCGCCCCGTCCGAGCCTTCCTGCACTACAGCGAGCATCGCGGACCGGTGCTGGCCGACAGCATCACCTACCGCACGCTGTTCAGTCTCTTCGCCGGCGTGCTCTTGGGGTTCTCGGTCGCCGCACTGTGGCTCGCGGGCAACCCCGCAGCGTGGCAGGCCCTCGTCGACGCGGTGGATGCGGCAGTCCCTGGCCTCGTCGGTGACGGTGGTCTCGTCGACCTCGACGATATCGAGGCGCCCGCAGGGCTCACGGTCGCGGGGATCCTGTCGCTCGTCGCACTCGTCGGAGCCGCCATCGGCGCCATCGGGTCGCTCCGGACAGCACTCTTCATTCTCGCCGACCGCGTCCATGACGACGTGCTCATCGTATGGGTGCTCCTGCGCAACCTTGCTCTGGCGATCGGGATCGGCGTGGCCCTCGCGGCGGCCGCCGCAGCGATGTTCCTCGCCGACCAGGGCATCGGCATCGTCACGGGCTGGTTCGGCATGAGCGCGGAAGACCCTCTCGCCGTGTTCTCCGGTCGAGCGATCGGCATCCTGATCGTCCTCGTCCTCGACACGGCCGTCGTGGCCGTACTCTTCCGTACGCTGTCGGGTCTGCGCGTGCCCACACGGACGCTCCTGATCGGTGCGGCGATCGGCGGCATCGGCCTCACTGTGCTCCAGCAGCTCTCGACGTGGTTCGTCGGCGGGGCGTCGTCCAACCCGTTGCTGGCAACCTTCGCGTCCCTCATCGCGCTCCTCCTCTGGATCAACCTGTCGACGCAGGTGATCCTGATCGCGAGTTCGTACATCATCGTGTCGGATATCGAGGAGCGCGACCGTGTGCGCGCGCGCTTCGGAGCCCCCACGTTCGCGACCCGCCGCCTGCAGCGGGCGGAAGACTCTGTGCGCGTCGCAACCGAGGAGCTGCAGAAGGCGCGCGTCGACGTCGAGAAGGAGCGTCAGCGCGCGTAGCGGTCGACGAAGTTCTCGAGGATCCTGCTCGGGTGGGAGACCGTCGTGCGGCGGACCGCATCGAGGGTCAGCGGCAGCTCGCCCGCAGCGAAGTAGCCGTAGTCGGCATACGCGTGGATCCGCGTCGTGATCCCGTCGAGATCGAGCTCGGGGTGAAACTGGGTCGCGTACACGTTGGCGCCGACGCGGAACATCTGCACGGGCGACGCCGGTGACGACGCGAGCAGTGTCGCGGACGCGGGGAGCTCGCTGATCGCCTCTTTGTGACCTACGAAGGCCGGGAAGACGTCGGGGAGGCCTCGAAGGAGCGGATCGGCGGCGCCCGCCTCGGTCACCGACACATCGACGACGCTGATCGGCTCGCCGTAGCGCCTGTCGATGAGCGCGCCGAGATGCGCGCCGAGGGTGCCGATGCCGTAGCAGGCCCCGAGGAAGGGGAAATCGCGTGCGACGACGTCGTCGAGGAGCCGTGCGAACTCGCGCTCGACACGCACTTGCACGTCAGACTTCGTCTCGGTGGGATCAGAGGCGTTGAAGGGGCCGCCGCCGACGAAGATCCCCGAGAGCCCGTCGAGGTCGAGCGCCGGCATCTCCCGCTCTTCGAGACGGATGCGGATGAGGTCATCCGGTGTCAAGCCCGTGTAGCGCAGGAACAGCGCGTACTCTTCGTCGGCGGGGACATCCTCGGCCCGGGTGGCCAGCAGGACGAAGGGTTTCACCCATGCATTCTAGGTGTTGGCGCTCGGCTCATCGGACGCGGGACCAGGCGGAGTAGGCTCGGCACATGGCTATCGCACGACTCCACGGCGGCCCGCTCGACGGGCAGGTCATTCCGCTCGACCCCTCGATCGATGACGCGTACATCGTCCCCTACGGCGAAGGGCAGCTCGTCTACCACCGCGAGGGATCCGACATCCACGAGGGTGAGGACGACGGTCCGACCGAGGCTCGTTTCGTCTACATCGAAGCGACCGAAGACATCGATCCCAATCCCGATGGGCGCGACGACTGACACCGTCGGCGGGTCCGACCCGGTTCGCTCCGTCGAGATCGAGCTGACTTTCGACGTCGACGAAGAGACGCCGTTGCCCGACTGGGGGCTCGTGCCCGGGATCGAAGCCGTCGATGCTCCCGAACTGCGCGAGCTCGACGCCAGGTACTTCGACACGGATGCCCTCACGCTCGCCCGTTCCGGGTATGCCGTGCGCCGGCGCACGGGAGGCCCGGATGCCGGTTGGCACGTCAAGGGTCCCCGCGTGGGCGATGCTCGGGTCGAACTCGGCTGGCCGCTCGGCGAAGCGGAAGACGAGGTACCGGATCACGTCCGCGACCGCGTCTCATCGGTCGCAACCGGCGCCCTCATGCCGATCGCTCGCATTCGCAACACACGCACGGCGTACGTCTTGAGGGACGCCGACGGGGGAGTCGTCGCCGAATTCGTCGACGACCGGGTCACGGCATCCGATGAGCGCGCCGGCATCGAGCGGCGCTGGCGGGAGTGGGAGTTCGAACTCGGGCCCGCCGCACCGACGGATGCGGACGCCCGTGCGCTGTTGTTCGCTTCCGTCGATTCCGCCGTGCGTGCCGTCGGCGGGCGCGATGCGGCATCCGACTCCAAGCTCGCGCGGACCCTGGGTCACTGAGAGCGAGAACTGTCGAGAGAGACAACGGCCCTGTCCCACGGGGGGACAGGGCCGTTATCGGTGTCTCGTGATCAGAGGTTGATCATGTGACCCGCGAGGCCGTGGAAGGCTTCTTGCACGGCCTCCGAGAGGGTGGGGTGCGTGTGCACGTTGCGCGCCGCCTCGAGCGCCGTCAGGTCCCACTTCTGGGCCAGCGTCAGTTCGGGCAGCAACTCTGACACATCGGGTCCGATGAGGTGTCCGCCGAGCAACTCGAGGTGCTCGCCGTCGGCGATGAGCTTGACGAACCCGATGGGCTCACCCAGACCGTTGGCCTTGCCGTTCGCCGAGAACGGGAACTTCGCGACCTTGACGTCGTAGCCGGCGTCACGGGCCTGTTGTTCGGTGAGGCCGAAGGATGCCACCTGGGGCGAGCAGAATGTCGCACGCGGCATCATGCGGTAATCGCCGAGAGTCTGCGTCTCGGCCTTGCCGATCGTCTCTGCTGCGACGACGCCCTGCGCCTCGGCCACGTGAGCGAGCTGGAGCTTCGCGGTCACGTCGCCGATCGCGTAGATGTGCGGCACGTTGGTGCGCATGTGGTCGTCGATGTCGATCGCGCCGCGCTCGGTCAGCTTCACGCCCGTCTTCTCCAGGCCGAAGCCCTCGACGTTGGTGGCGAAGCCGATCGACATGAGGACCTTGTCGGCCTCGATCGAGCCCTGCGCGCCGTCCTTGCCGGTGTAGGTGACGGTGACCTTGTCACCCGAATCGACGACCGTTTCGACCTTGGTCGAGGTGAGGATGTCGATGCCGTACTTCTTGTAGTGGCGCGCGATCTCCTTCGAGACGTCGGCGTCCTCGTTGGGAAGCGCGCGGTCGAGGAACTCGATGATCGTGACCTTCACTCCGAAGTTGCGCATGATGAATCCGAATTCCATGCCGATCGCGCCGGCGCCCACGATGACGATCGACTCGGGGAGCTCCCGGGTCATGATCTGCTCCTCGTAGGTCACGACGTTGTCGCTGAGCTCGACGCCGGGCAGGAGGCGCACGCGCGAACCGGTCGAGATGATCGCGTTGTCGAATGTCAGGCGCTCGCTCGACCCATCGCTCTTGGCGACGTCGATCGTGTTCGCGTCAGCGAACGTGCCACGACCCTCGTACTCGGTGACCTTGTTCTTCTTCATCAGGAAGTGGATGCCCTTGACGTGCGTCTCGGACACCTTGCGGCTGCGGTCCCACGCCGCCCCGAAGTCGAACGACACGTCGCCCGAGATGCCGAAGAGCTCGGCCTGGTCGTGGAAGACGTGCGCGAGGTCCGCATTGCGCAGAAGAGCCTTCGAGGGGATGCAGCCGACATTGAGGCACACCCCGCCCCAGTACTTCTCTTCGATGATCGCGACCGACAGGCCGAGCTGAGCGCTGCGCACGGCCGCGACGTACCCGCCGGGGCCCGCGCCGAGGATGACGACGTCGTAGTGAGGCATGCCGCAAGTCTATCGGTCGGTGGGGTCCTCGGACTCAGGGTGGGGCGGCTGCGAACCGTCCCTGCGCCGCCTCGCACGAGAGGCGATGAGGTAGGCCGTCGCGGCGACGACGAGCGCTCCCAGGACGGCAGCGATGATCCAGGGGACGTACGACGAGGAGTCCGATGCCGCGTCGGTGTCGGTCGGGACGGGCGTGGCGGACTCGGTCGGCGTTTCGGGCGATGAGGTCACGCTCGGCGTCTCGGTCGGCGTCGGTGTGTCCGTCGGGGTCGGGGCGGGCGGGGTGCTCGTCACCGTGAAGGTGAACTCGCCCGAGATCGGGTGTCCGTCGCTCGAGACGACCTTCCACAGCACCGTGACCGGGCCGGCTGTCGTCACCTGTGTGAGCGGTTGGCTCAGGATCGGCCCATCGACGACGGGTGCGCCATCGGTGAGCGCCGCACCCGCGGCATCCGTCACCTGGACCTCGGATGCACCGGCATCCGCCGCGATCGCCGCGCTGAACGTGAGCGACAGCGTCGTCGGCAGCTGCTCGACGGTGGACTCCGCCGCGGGGTCCGACCCCAGGAGTCGGTCGTGGGCCGCGGCGGGCGCGGCCGTCGACACGACGGACGCTGCGGCCAGGAGGAGCGCGGCAATCAGGACGAGGAGGCGCCGGGGGAGCGCTCCGACTGCGGTTGACATCACACTCCGAGCCTATCCGCACCCTTACGCGGAGAAGCCTGCGGGCCTAGCATGGCCGCGAGCGGGCTCGTCCGCCCGTTCGTGGAACCGATCAGGAGGTGCGAGATGGATTCGATGATGATGGGCGCCATGTCGGAGGACATGATGTCGATGCCCGGTATGAGCGACCTCGACATGTCGGTCATGCAGGCATGCCTCGACGCGTGCGCGGCATGCGAGCAGGCGTGCACGGTGTGCTCGACGCAGATGATGTCCTGCGCACCGGCCTGCATGAACTGCGCGGACATGTGCAACACGATGATGCGCGCGATGCTGCGTATGCAGGGCATGACGCCGGCCGCGCTCGTCGCGATGCTCGACGCGTGCATCGCGATGTGTCAGGTGTGCATGGACGAATGCATGGAGCACGCCGCTGAGAGCGATGTCTGCCGGATGTGTGCGCAATCCTGTCAGGCGTGCATGGACGCGTGTGCGGCGATGCGCGACGCCGTCCTGGCGCGTGGGTGATCGGGATCAGACGACGACGCAGTTGAACCGGCGGGGCCCGATCGCGAGCACGCCGTAGCGGGAATGCAGGGCAACGGGATAGCCGACCTCGGCCTCGGTTGCCGCGCCCGACGCATTCCAGAGTTCGACGACGATTCCCTCATCGAGCGTCCGGACGGTCAGCTGACCGGATTCGGGATCCGCGACCTCGACGACGGCATCCGTCCATTCCGACGGAGTCGCAGAGGCCAGTCGCGCCTGGATCAGGTGCAGCGCGTGTCCCGGCGCGAAGGACGAGCACACGCCGCCCGTCGCGCACATGCAGATCGCGCGTCCTCGCGCCGGGGCGGGCGGGGTGTGGAAGCGCGGGCTCGACACGACGGGTCTCCTGTCAGTAGGTTCGTTCAGCCACCGTAGGTCGAAGCCGCGATCCACGGCACCCCGCGTGACACATGCCGACACACGCGCTCCGCACATCCGAGCGAGGCGATATCGGCGGTCGGGCAGGCGATGCCATCGGCTAGGCTGACAGGGCAAGAGGAGGAATACCGTGGATGACAACCGTCGACCCGGTCCGGAGGACATCCACCGGACGCCCGGTGCGCAAGGCGAGGCTGGCGACTCCTATCGCTCTTCCGACACGACGCAGACTTTCGGCCATGACTCCGACCTTTCTTTCGTGCCCTTCGGTGCGGATCTGTCGGAGGCGGAGCTCGACGCGATCGATGCTCTGCCGACGAAGTCCGCTCTATTGATCGTGCGCTCCGGACCCACAGCGGGTGCCCGCTACCTCCTCGACGCCGACGTCACCACGGTCGGGCGCCATCCCGAGGCCGACATCTTCTTCGACGACGTGACCGTTTCACGGCGTCACGCCGAGATCACGCGCGAGGGCACAGCATTCGAGCTGGTCGACCAGCGCTCGCTGAACGGCACGTACGTCGATGGTGAGCGCGTCGATCGGGCGTCGCTCCGCAACGGAGCAGAGGTGCGCGTCGGAAAGTTCCGCCTCAACTTCTTCGTCTCGCCGGCCGATCTCGCGCAGGCTTCGGACGGCTGATGCCGGCGTCCTCCCCCCGCGAACGCTCTTCGTCCGCGGGTCTCCTGAGCATTGGTCAGGTGCTCGCGAGGCTCACGCCCGAGTTCCCCGGCCTCTCCGCGAGCAAGCTGCGGTTCCTCGAAGTGCAGGGGATCGTCACGCCGACGCGCACGGAATCCGGCTATCGCAAGTTCTCGCCCGATGACCTCGATCGGCTTCGTCTGGCGCTCACGCTGCAGCGCGACCACTTCATGCCGCACAGCGTCATCCGCGACTACCTCGCGGACCTCGATGCCGGGCGCGATCCCGCGCCGCCGGCGACGGTTCCGTCCATCGTGCCCGCGCCACGGCGCTATCGCCGAGAGGAACTGCTCGCGGCCGCAGGAGCAGCGCCGCAGCTCTTGAACGACGCCATCAGCACCGGCGTCCTGACGGGTGCCGAGACCTACGACGACCAGGCGGTCTCTCTCCTCCGTGCGCTCGTCGCGCTCGATCGGCACGGCATCGAGCCGCGTCACGTGCGCGCCCTCCGTCAGAGCGCAGAACGCGACGTGTCGCTCGTCGAGTCTGCGCTGTCGCCGCTCCTGCGTCGAACGGACGCCGCATCACGCGGCCGCGCTGCGGAGGTCGCTCCCGAACTGGCGAAGCGGCTCGAAGAAGTCCGCGCGATCTTCATCCGTTCCGCGCTCGACAGACTCCTCCATTGAGCCGGGATCCGCGACACGCCCGAAGCGGATGTCGTTGCCGAGGAGGCATGGCTCATCTAGCGTGGAGGAAACGGTCGGGAGGGAACGCGTATGAACGCTCGTGACACTGCGGGCGAACCGCAGTTCGCTGCGGATCTGCTGTTCACCGACGGCTTGCCCCAGATGGACGACGAGGTCGGATATCGCGGCGCTGTCGCTGCGCGAGCCGCCGGCATCACCTACCGCCAGCTCGACTACTGGGCGCGGACCGAACTCGTTCAGCCGACGGTCCGAGGCGCATCGGGTTCAGGGTCGCAGCGGTTGTACGGCTTCCGTGACATCCTCGTCCTGAAGCTCGTCAAGCGTCTTCTCGACACGGGGATCTCTCTTCAGCAGATCCGGACGGCAGTCGAGCAGCTGCGGGCCGCCGGCATCCGTGATCTCGCCGGCACGACGCTCATGAGCGACGGAGCCTCGGTCTACCTCTGCACCTCGAACGACGAGGTGATCGACCTGGTCAGTCGCGGCCAGGGGGTCTTCGGCATCGCCGTCGGCAAGGTCCTGCGTGAGGTCGAGTCGACACTCGTCGAGTTCGATCCCCAGGTGCCCGAGGCGCAGGACGAGCTCGCCGCTCGCCGAGCCGCTCGCTCCGCCTGATTCGCACCGGACGCGCGACGACGTGCTCGTCGTCGCGTTCTACGCGCTCTCGGTCGGGATACGACCCGTTCGCATGACGCGATCGAGAAGCGCGTCGAAATCTGCCGCGAGCTCCTGGGCCGAGTCGCCGGGCCAGATGTGGAGCGGTTTGGCGGCGCCCTGAGCCTGCTGGAGCGAGGTGCGCTCGGGCAGTTGAGGCGTGAGGACGAGAGGGCCGAACATGTCGCGCAGTTCCTTGATGCGGAACTGATGCTCGATCGACTGGGGGCGGACGCGGTTGACCACGATGCCGAGCGGCTGAAGGCGCGGGGAGAGTCCGCGGCGGATCTCCTCGATCGCGCGAAGAGCGCGGTCGGCGGCTGCGACGGAGAAGAGCCCGGGTTCCGTGACGACGATGACCCGATCGCTCGCGGCCCATGCGGTCCGCGTCAGGGCGTTCAGTGAAGGAGCGCAGTCGACGAGCACGAGATCGTAGTCGGCCTCGATCGTCGCGAGGGCCTCTTCGAGCTTCCAGACGTCGCGGACGCTCGGGTGCGGTCCGTCGAAATTGATCGCGGACGGGCTGCCGATCATCACGTCGATCGTTCCAGGATGCACTTTCGCCCACCCGCTGGATGTGATCGCCTGACGGACGACCTTCTCCTTCGGGTTGGCGAGGACATCTGCCACGTTGAGTCGGCCGGCGACCTGGATGTCCATACCCGTGGAGACGTCGGACTGCGGGTCGAGGTCGACGACGAGGGTGCGAACACCACGCGCGAACGCTGCGGACGCGAGCCCGAGCGTCACGGTCGTCTTGCCGACCCCACCCTTGAGCGAGCTGACCGAGAGTACGTGCACAATCGTCTACGTTACCGTCCCCTAGGCTGAGAGCACACTTGGCCCCACCGACGGGTCCTTCTGCGAGGTGTTCATGTTCCGAAAGATCCTGGTCGCCAATCGCGGTGAGATCGCCATCCGTGCGTTCCGCGCCGCGTTCGAGCTGGGTGCGCGCACCGTTGCCGTCTTCCCCTACGAAGACCGCGGTTCGATCCACCGGCAGAAGGCCGATGAGTCGTATGTCATCGGGGAGCGAGGACATCCCGTCCGCGCCTACCTCGACGTCGACGAGATCATCCGTGTGGCGCGAGAATCCGGAGCAGACGCGATCTATCCGGGGTACGGGTTCCTCTCCGAGAACCCGGAGCTGGCCGCTCGCGCGGCGGAGAACGGCATCACGTTCATCGGACCGCCGGCATCGGCGCTGGAGATGGCGGGCAACAAGGTCACGGCCAAGCAGCACGCCATCGCGGCCGGCGTTCCCGTCCTGCGCTCCACCGAAGCGTCCGAAGATGTCGATGTCCTCGTGGCGCAGGCTGCGGACATCGGTTTCCCGATCTTCGTCAAGGCCGTCGCGGGAGGCGGCGGACGCGGAATGCGGCGTGTCGAGACGGAGCACGAGCTTCCCCCCGCGATCGCGGAGGCGATGCGGGAGGCGGGCGCCGCGTTCGGCGACGCCCGTGTCTTCCTCGAGCAGGCGGTCGTGCGTCCGCGCCACATCGAGGTGCAGATCCTGGCGGATGCCACGGGGCACACCGTCCATCTCTTCGAGCGGGACTGCTCGGTGCAGCGTCGCCACCAGAAGGTCATCGAGATCGCGCCCGCACCCAACCTCGACGAGGAGCTGAGGAAGCGGATCCACCGCGACGCCGTCGCGTTCGCGGAGTCCATCGGATACGCCAACGCCGGAACGGTGGAGTTCCTCGTCGACACGGCGGGTGAGCGCGCGGGCCAGCATGTCTTCATCGAGATGAACCCGCGCATCCAGGTCGAGCACACGGTGACCGAAGAGGTCACCGACGTCGACCTCGTGCAGTCGCAGATCCGGATCGCCGCGGGGGAGACGCTGCACGATCTCGGCCTCGAGCAGGAGAACATCGTCCTTCGCGGCGCAGCGCTCCAGTGCCGCATCACGACGGAAGACCCGTCGCAGGGATTCCGACCCGATACGGGACGCATCACGACGTATCGCTCGCCGGGCGGCGCGGGGATCCGGCTCGACGGCGGAACGACCGCTGCCGGATCGCAGATCAGCCCGCACTTCGACTCGATGCTCGCCAAGCTCACCTGTCGGGCGCGCGATTTCCCCTCGGCCGTTGCTCGTGCCAAGCGGGCACTGGCGGAGTTCCGCATCCGAGGAGTCGCGACGAACATCCCGTTCCTGCGCGCCGTCCTCGACGACCCTGCCTTCGTGAACGGCGATCTCAGCACGGCGTTCATCGAGGAACGCCCCCAGCTCTTGACGAGCCACCCGTCGCGAGACCGCGCGACGAAGCTCCTCAACTGGCTGGCCGATGTCACCGTGAACCGCCCGTACGGCGAGAAGCCCCTGTCGGTGTCCCCGGGAAGCAAGCTCCCGGAGATCGATCTGGCGTCGCCGCCGCCTGCCGGAACCCTCCAGCGGCTGCGCGATCTCGGACCCGAAGGCTTCGCGCGCGCGCTGCGGGCGCAGGTGCCGCTCGCCGTCACCGAGACGACGTTCCGTGACGCTCATCAGTCCTTGCTCGCGACCCGCGTCCGCACGAGAGACCTCGCGCGTGTCGGACCCCACGTCGCACGCATGACTCCCGAGCTCCTCTCGATCGAGGCGTGGGGTGGTGCGACCTACGACGTCGCGCTCAGGTTCCTCGCCGAGGACCCGTGGGAGCGTCTCGCTGCGCTCCGCGAAGCGATCCCCAATATTCCGATCCAGATGCTTCTGCGCGGGCGCAACACGGTGGGCTACACGCCCCGGCCGGTCGAGGTCACCGACGCGTTCGTCCGCGAGGCCGCCTCCACGGGCGTCGACGTCTTCCGGATCTTCGATGCCCTCAACGACGTCGCGCAGATGCGGCCCGCCGTGTCGGCCGTGCTCGAGACGGGCACTGCGCTTGCGGAGGTCGCGCTCTGCTACACCGCCGACCTGCTGGATCCGGCGGAGAAGCTCTACACGCTCGACTACTACCTCCGTCTCGCCGAGCAGATCGTCGAATCGGGCGCACATGTGCTCGCGATCAAGGACATGGCAGGCCTCCTCCGGCCCGCCGCCGCGGCGAAGCTCGTGACGGCGCTGCGGGAGCGCTTCGACCTTCCCGTGCACCTCCACACGCACGACACGGCGGGTGGCCAGCTGGCGACGCTCCTGGCGGCGAGTGCCGCGGGAGTCGATGCCGTGGATGCCGCCGCGGCTCCGCTGTCGGGAACGACGAGCCAGCCGTCCCTGTCTGCCCTGGTGGCCGCCCTCGCGCACACCGAGCGCGACACGGGCATCGACCTGCAGGCGGTCAGCGACCTCGAGCCGTACTGGGAGGCGGTGCGCCACCTGTACCGCCCCTTCGAGTCGGGCCTTCCGGGCCCCACGGGGCGCGTCTACCACCACGAGATCCCCGGCGGTCAGCTCTCGAACCTCCGCCAGCAGGCCATGGCGCTCGGGCTCGCGGACGACTTCGAGCTCATCGAGGACATGTACGCCGCCGCGGACAGGATCCTCGGACGCATCCCCAAGGTCACGCCCTCGTCCAAGGTCGTGGGCGATCTCGCCCTCGCACTCGTGGCGGCGAAAGCGGACCCGGCCGACTTCGCCGAGAACCCGCAGAACTATGACATCCCCGACTCCGTCGTGGGATTCATGGCCGGCGAGCTGGGAGACCTCCCCGGCGGGTGGCCCGAGCCCTTCCGCTCGAAGGTACTCGCCGGCAAGCAGGTGTCGATCGAGATCCCGGCGCTGACGGAACCCGAGAAGGAGGGACTCGCGGGCGATGCGGCCATGCGGCGACGCACGCTCAACCGCCTTCTCTTCCCCGGGCCCGCAAAGGAATTCGAGCGGATGCGCGAAACCTATGGCGACCTCTCGACTCTCGGCACCCCCGACTACCTCTACGGGCTCAAGCCCGGTGAGGAGCATGTCGCCGAGATCGATCCTGGTGTACAGCTCTACGTCGGCCTCGAGGCGATCGGCGAGGCGGACGCGAAGGGCATTCGCACCGTTATGGCGATCCTCAACGGACAGTTGCGTCCCGTCTACGTGCGCGACCGCAGTATCAAGGTCGAGACCCGGCAGGCGGAGAAGGCCGACACCTCCAAACCCGGTCAGGTCGCGGCGCCGTTCTCCGGTGTGGTGACCCTCAAGACCGAGATCGGCGACACGGTGAAGGCGGGTCATCCCGTTGCCTCGATCGAGGCGATGAAGATGGAAGCGGCGATCACCGCACCCGTCGACGGAGTCGTCGAAAGGCTCGTGATTCCGGGTACGGCGCAGGTCGACGCAGGAGATCTTTTGGTCGTGATCCGTCCCGCGCATTAGCCTGGAAGGCGGCACCCGCACCACACACCCGCTTTGGAGTACCCGCAGTGACGCCCGATCGAGCCGAAAAATCCCCTGACGAGGACGCAGTCAACGCCGTTCTCTCCCACACGGAGAGCATCGACACGACCGGTTTGGGGATCCTCGACGGGTCGACCGAGCAGGTCAGTCTTTCGTTCGCGCCTGCTTCCGAAGACGACGACATCGACGATGACGTCGTCGGCGACGAAGTGCCCTTCGAGGTCTACACGATCGACGCCGAGCCGACGCCCCCCGAGCCGGAGCACGTCGGGCACGACAACGGTGAGGACGGATACGAGCGAGTGGAGCATGAGGCGGCCGACCTCGCCGAGTCGCCCGACCTCGCCGAGTCGCCCGACCCGCACACCGTCGAAGCCGAGATCATCGAGGTCGCCGACGACTCGGACGCGCCGAACGACACCGCTGAGGACGACGACGAGGAGGTCTTCGACGTGAACGTGGACGAGGCAGAACCTGTCGGCGACGACTCGAAGCACGCCCCGGATGCCGCCGGCGTGGATCACGCCGAGACGCGAACAGGCAGCATCCCGACGACGCGTCGACAGGCGCAGCATCCTGATCAGCCCGAGCGTCCCGACACGCACTCGATCGAACGAGTGCAGACGCGTTCCGAGGTCACGCTCACCTCCAAGCGCATCGGAGAGTTCGAGCCGGATCGCGAAAGCGCGGACCTCTTGACGGCCGACCGGCTTCTCGATCCGCACCACATCGTGCGGCCCGAGCCCGAAGGTCCCTGGCAGCACTTCGTCTACTCGATCTCGGGGCGGCGCATCAACCTCGGCGACGGAAAGCGAGCGCGCGCGCGCAAGGCGCTCGATCGGCGCATCGCGGCTCCGCTCGCGGGTGGCGCACGGTTCGTCCCGGTCCTCTCCCGCAAGGGTGGAGTCGGAAAGACGACGATCACGACTCTTCTCGGCATGGCGCTCGCTGACGCGCGCGACGATCGCGTCATCGCCGTCGACGCGAACCCCGATCGGGGGACGCTCGCCGAGCGGCTCTCGCGTCAGAGCGGCAAGACGGTGCGCGACCTCGCGAGGACGCGGGCCGACGTCGTGGGATACAACGACCTCTCCGCCGTCGTCGCACGCGACGAAACGCGACTCGATGTCCTCGCGTCGGACAGCGACCCACGTGTCTCCGAAGCCTTCAGCGACCGTGACTACCACGACGTCGCATCGCTCGCGGCCCACTACTACTCCATCGTCTTGACGGACACGGGGACCGGAATCGTCCACTCGGTCATGGGGGCCACCCTAGAACTGGCTGATGCGATCGTGATCGTGGCGGGGCTCAGCGTCGACGAAGCGCGCCTGGCATCGGAGACACTGACGTGGCTCGAGACGAACGGGTACTCGGCACAGGTGCGCAATGCCGTGGTCGTCCTCAACAGTGCGCGGCCGGGAACGCCTCTCGTGCGGCTCAACGAGCTCGAGGCGCACTTCGCGTCGCGGGTGCGTGCCGTCGTCCGTATGCCCTACGACCAGCACATCGCGGCGGGCAGTGCGATCGCCTTCCGTGAGTTGCATCCCGACACGCGCCAGGCGGCGCGAGAACTCGCCGCCGCCGTCGTCGAAGGCCTTCGATCGCTCGTGTCGGCGGCCTGAGGTGGCGGTACGTCCCATCCGTGTCTTCGGCGACCCCGTTCTGCGCAGTCCCAGCGCGCCGATCGACCACATCGACGACGGTGTCCGCGCCCTCGTGCAAGACCTCCTGGACACAGTGGCGTTGCCTGGACGTGCCGGGGTCGCTGCCTGCCAGATCGGTGTGGGCATGCGTGCCTTCAGCTACAACATCGACGGTGACATCGGCTACGTCATCAATCCCGTGCTCGTCGAGGTCTCGGGTGAACCGCAGCCGGTCGCTGAAGGCTGCCTGTCCGTTCCGGGACTCTGGCACGAGGCCCTCCGGCACCCCTGGGCGAAGGTCGTCGGAATCGACCTCGACGGCAACGAGGTCGTGCTCGAAGGCGAGGGGCTTCTCGCTCAAGCGCTGCAGCACGAGACGGACCACCTCGACGGCTCCCTCTTCCTCGATCGACTTCCGCCCGAGACTCGTCGGATCGCGATGCGGGAGATCCGCGAGTCGGACTGGTTCTGACATGCGAAGAGGGCCCGGGTATCCGGGCCCTCTTCGTGTCGAACCGTGTCAGCCGAGCGAGACGTTCGTCGTCGTGACGGGCACCGCGTAGATCTCTGCGATCTCGTCGGCGAAGTCCTCGGTGATGACGTTGCGCTTGATGCTCATCTTGGGCGTCAGGTGTCCGCTCGCTTCCGTCCACTCGTTCGCAAGAATCGTGAACTTGCGGATCGACTCCGCTCTGGAGACGTGCTTGTTCGCTTCATCGATCGCGCGCTGCACCTCTGCGCGGACGGCCGGGTTCTTCGCCGCGTCTGTCAGCGAGAGGTCGGCGGGCAGTCCGTTGTTCCCGAGCCACGTCGGCAGCATCTCGGAGTCGAGCGTCACGAGGGCCGCGATGAAGGGCTTCTGATCACCCACGACGACGACCTGACCGATGATCGGGTTGGCGCGGATCGGGTCTTCGAGCGCCGCCGGAGCGACGTTCTTGCCACCGGCCGTCACGATGATCTCCTTCTTGCGGCCCGTGATCTTGAGGAAGCCTTCGTCGTCGAACGAGCCCAGATCGCCCGTCTTGAACCAGTCGCCGTCGAAAGCGTCGGCGGTGGCCTCGGGATTGCGCCAGTACTCCTTGAAGACGTTGACGCCCCGCACCTGCACTTCGCCGTCCTCACCCAGACGGATACCGACACCCGGGAGCACGGGGCCGACGGTACCGATCTTGGACTTCTTCGCGAGGTTGACCGTCGCGGGTGCGGTCGTCTCCGTCAGGCCGTAGCCCTCGAGGATGACGACGCCGAGGCTGTGGAAGAAGTGGCCGAGGCGGGGGCCGAGCGGTGCCGAGCCGGACACGGCGTAGACGACGCGCCCGCCCATCGCCTCCCGCAGCTTGCTGTAGACCAGTCGATCGAACAGTGCGAACTTGATCCGCATGCCGAGCGGGACCTTCTTGCCTTCTTCGAGCAGACGCGAGTGCTCGACAGCCGTGTGGGCGGCAGCGCGGAAGATCTTTCCCTTACCCCCTGCTTCGGCCTTCTGCTCCGCCGAGTTGTAGACCTTCTCGAAGACCCGGGGGACTGCGAGGAGGAACGTCGGCTTGAACGAGCCGAGAGCCGGGAGAAGCTGCTTCGTGTCCGGCTGATGACCGGTCTTCACTCCCGCGTGGATGTCGAGGATCGAGATGAACCGCGCGAAGATGTGGGCTGTCGTGATGAAGAGGAGCGTCGATGCTCCGGGGGTCGAGACGACTTCTTCGAGCGACTTCGCGGAGTTTCGCACGAGCTCGACGAAGTTGCTGTGGGTCAGAACGCAGCCCTTCGGGCGACCTGTCGACCCCGACGTGTAGATGAGCGTCGCGATGTCTGCCCCGACCGCGAGGTTCCGGCGACGCTCGATCTCCTCGTCGGAAACGTTCTTGCCCTGCTCGGCGAGCTTGTCGAGATCTCCTGTGTGCATTGCCCAGACAGACCGGATGAGGGGGAGTTCGGCCCGAACCTCATCGAGTCGAGCGCTGTGATCGGTGGACTCGATGATGCAGGCCACAGCGCCCGAATCGGTCAGGTTCCACAGGATCTGCGCGGGAGAGCTCGTCTCGTAGATGGGGACCATGACGGCACCGGCGAAGAAGATCGCCATGTCGACGAGCGTCCAGTCGTACGTCGTCCGCGCGATGAAGCCGACCTTGTCGCCGGGCTCGATGCCCCCTGCGACGAGACCCTTTGCGAGGGCGATCACCTGCGCGTGGAACTCTGCGGCGGTGATGTCCCTCCAACCGGCGCCGTCAGGAACGGCGAAGAGCGCCAGGTTGGGCGTCTTCTTCACCCTCTCGACGAGGAGGTCGGTGATGTTTGCCTGCGGATCGGCGGGAACGATCGCGGGTACTTCGAATTGGACCACGGCAACTCCTTCGGTACCGGTGTGGTTCTACAGCGGTGTGTCGAGTGGCTCCGAGTCTATCGCGGCGGGGTTCGCCACGACGGGAAGATCTCGATGACACTGAATCTCAGTGTAGTTGAACCGGAGTCTCGCTGCCACGAGCGGGGGAGCCCGACGGCTAGACTTTTGTCGCCGTCGCGCCCGCGCCGGTCGGAGAGGGACAACGGTGCTCAGAGTCGGGATCGACATCGGCGGGACGAAGATCGCGGGAGGCGTCGTCGATGACGCCGGCCGTATCGTCGACAAGGTCCGCGTCGACACACCGACGGACACGTCAGAGCTCGCGAGGGCCGTCATCGACATGGCGGTGCACTTCATCGGCGCGCACGACGTGACAGCTGTGGGAGTCGCCGCGGCGGGGTTCATCGACAAAGATCGTGCGACCGTCATCCATGCGCCGAACATCGCGTGGCGCAACGAGCCGCTCAAAGCGACGCTCGAGGCTGGCATCCCTCTTCCCGTCACGATCGAGAACGACGCCAATGCGGCCGGATGGGCCGAGTTCCGCTTCGGTGCAGGGCGGGATGTCGACAACATGCTCATGCTCACGATGGGCACGGGGGTGGGTGGCGCGGTCGTCCTCGACGGCGCGCTGTACCGCGGTGGACACGGCATCGCAGCCGAGCTCGGACACGTGCGCTTCACGCGTGACGGACGCCTGTGCGGCTGCGGTCAGAACGGATGCCTCGAACAGTATGCGTCCGGTCGCGCACTCCAGCGCGAGGCCAACGAGATCGCCGACGCGGAGCCGCACGGGATCGGCGCCGAGCTCGTGAAGCTGCGAAGCGAGAAGGGGACGATCAAGGGTCCTGCCATCTCGCGTCTCGTCCTGGCTGGCGACCCCGGTGCCGTCGAAGCGCTGCGTCGCGTCGCCACGGCGCTCGGCGAAGCGTGCGGCGGATTCCAGGCCGTGCTGGACCCCGAGCTGTTCGTCATCGGCGGAGGCGTCGCTCAACTGGGCGACGATCTGCTGGCGCCCGTCCGGCTGGCGTACGAGACATCGCTCCCGGGATACGGAGAACGCCCGACGGCATCGTTCGCGATCGCGGAGCTCGGCAACGACGCCGGACTCATCGGCGTCGCGGACCTCGCCGCGACCGGGGAGTAGCCGATGTTCTACTGGCTCATGAAGTACGTCGTCATCGGGCCTGTCGTCAAGGCGATCTTCCGTCCCTGGATCGTGGGGCGCCGCAACGTCCCCCCGACCGGCGCGGCGATCCTCGCGAGCAACCACCTCTCGTTCGTCGACTCGATCTTCCTCCCGCTGATGATCGACCGGCCCGTGTCGTTCCTCGCGAAGAGCGACTACTTCACGGGCAAAGGGCTCAAGGGGTGGGCGACCCGCGTGTTCTTCAAGGCGACGGGGCAGCTTCCCATCGACCGGTCGGGTGGTAAGGCGTCCGAAGCCTCTCTCAATACGGGACTTCAGGTTCTCGGGCGCGGGGATCTCCTGGGCATCTATCCCGAAGGCACGCGAAGCCCTGACGGAAAGCTCTATCGCGGACGGACGGGCATCGCCCGGATGGCGCTGGAAGCACACGTGCCCGTCGTCCCTGTCGTCATGGTGGACACCGACACGATGATGCCGATCGGCACACGGATCCCGCGCGTCGCGCGCGTCGGTGTCGTCATCGGAGAGCCCCTGGACTTCTCGCGCTTCACCGGGATGGAGAGCGACCGGTACATTCTTCGCTCCGTCACCGACGAGATCATGGTCGCCCTTCAGCGGCTGGGGGAGCAGGAGTACGAAGACGTCTACGCGTCCACCGTGAAGGACCGGTTGAAGACGAGGTCGTGAACGCCTGTCACGACGGCCGTGAGGGGTGTCGTCCGGCGATAGACTGATCGGATGCTTCAGCACCTCGGCGCGCTCGATCACTGGCGGACTCTGCCCATCAAGCAGCAGCCTTCGTGGCCCGACGCCGACGCCGTTGCGGCGGTGTCCGCCGAGATCGCGTCGCTGCCGCCCCTCGTGTTCGCCGGCGAGGTCGACAACCTGCGCGACCGCCTCGCGCGTGCCGCCTCGGGCCGCGCCTTCCTCCTCCAGGGCGGCGACTGCGCCGAGACGTTCGCCGGCGCGACCGCCGAGCAGATCCGCAACCGCATCAAGACGGTGCTGCAGATGGCCGTCGTCCTCACCTACGGCGCGTCGATGCCCGTCGTGAAGATGGGGCGCATGGCCGGCCAGTTCGCGAAACCGCGTTCGAGCGACAACGAGACGCGCGGCGACGTCACGCTCCCCGCCTACCGCGGCGACATCGTGAACGGCTACGACTTCACCGAGGCCTCACGCCAGGCCGACCCGCAGCGGCTGCTCAAGGGCTACCACACGGCAGCGTCGACCATCAATCTCATTCGCGCCTTCACGCAGGGCGGCTTCGCCGATCTCCGCGAAGTGCACTCCTGGAACAAGGGCTTCGCGCAGAACCCCGCCAACCAGCAGTACGAACGACTTGCGAACGAGATCGATCGCGCGATCAAGTTCATGGAGGCCGCGGGCGCCGACTTCGACGAGCTGCGTCGCGTCGAGTTCTACACGGGCCACGAGGGTCTCCTCATGGACTACGAGCGCCCGATGACCCGCATCGACTCGCGGACGGGAACCCCGTACAACACCTCGGCCCACTTCCTGTGGATCGGTGAGCGCACGCGCGAGCTCGATGGCGCGCACGTCGACTACTTCTCCAAGATCCGCAACCCCATCGGGGTCAAGCTGGGCCCGACGACCTCCCCCGAGACGGTCCTGGAGCTCATCGACAAGCTCGACCCGGAGCGCGAGCCCGGCCGACTCACCTTCATCACGCGGATGGGGGCGGGAAAGATCCGCGACGCCCTTCCGCCTCTCCTGCAAGCGGTCAAAGACTCCGGCGCGACCCCGCTGTGGGTCACCGACCCCATGCACGGGAACGGCATCACGACCCCCACGGGATACAAGACTCGTCGGTTCGACGACGTCGTGGACGAAGTGCGCGGCTTCTTCGATGCTCACCGGTCCGTCGGAACGTTCCCCGGCGGCATCCACGTCGAGCTCACGGGAGACGACGTCACGGAGTGCCTGGGCGGGTCGGAGCACATCGACGAGGCGACTCTCGCGACACGCTACGAGTCGCTGTGCGACCCGCGGCTGAACCACATGCAGTCGCTCGAGCTCGCCTTCCTCGTCGCCGAGGAGCTCGAGAAGTCGAGCTGACTCAGGTCGTCGAGCCGACTCGGGTCCCGCCGTGAGCGGTGCCGGATCGGCGATCAGTCGGTGAAGCTCAGTTCGAGGCGCACCGTCGTCCCCTTGACGTGCTGGGTGTCCGCCTGAGGGTCCTGCGACGTCACCCGCGCGATCGGGAAGACGTCCCAGGCGGAGTTGTATGCGACACGGAATCCGGCGTCCTCGAGCATGCGGCGGGCATCGCCCAGCGTCTCGCCCTCGACATCGGGGATCGGGAAGAGCGGGGGACCTGAGGAGACGACGAGCGAGATCGGGTCGCCGGGGCGCCACCATCCGCCGCCCTCTCGATCGCTTGTGCGAATGACATCGCCGCGGGCGATCTCGTTGCTCGCTTCCTCCGTGACGCCCTCGGCCACCTGCAGTCCCGCATCGGTGAGGATGCGTCGTGCGCTGTCCGCCGATTCGCCGACGACCGACGGAAGACCGCCGAGCGAGACCCACAGTGTCGCGGAGTCTCCCTGCCGAACCGTGCAGCCGTCGCCGCACTCGACGGGTTCCGAACCGTCGGCCGGCTGGATCATGACGCCGACGACGGTCCCTGCTTCGCGCTCGGTGTAGAACGTCGTGTTGTCCTCGGCCACGTCGATGAAGGCGTCGCCGAGGATCGTGCGCGCGTCGGCCTCGGATCTCCCGCTGAAGGCTTCGAAGGTCACGGGCGCGGGGCCCAGGGACACGTAGACATCCACGGAGGTCTCGCGGTCGACCCGGTCGCCCGCCCCCGGGTCGGTGCGGATGACCTGCCCGGCCGCGATGTCGAGGCTGTGCTCTTCGCGCTCGACCGCGATGAGCGTGTCTTGGAGGAGTCGGGCTTGCGCCTCGGCGAACGTGCCCGTGACCGACGGCACGACGACGAGCGATCCCGGCCCCGAACCGAACCACCACCCGGCGCCACCGGCGCCCGCCGCGAGAAGGAGGACGAGCAGGACGATCCATACGCCCTTCGCGGCGCGCCGCTTCGTGGCGCGCCGCAATCGCGCGCCGTTGTCGGCGTCGGACGTGGGCACCGTCGTGATCCCGCCCGTCGCCGGGATCACCTGGGTCAGGTCGTCGGAGGAGAGGCCTTCGTCGCGGATGATCCCCGTCGTGGCTGTCCGCGCTCTCTCGGGGGCGACGCCGAGTTCGCTCTCGATCTCGCGGAGGCGATCGAGCATCTCGCGGGCATCGACGGGCCGATCGTCGGGTGAGCGCTCCGTCGCCCAGAGGACGAGCTCGTCCAGCTGCTCGGGGATCGACGGGTTCTTCGCGCTGGGCCGCGGCACAGAATCGGTCGCGTGCTGGAAGGCGATCTGCATCGGCTGCTCGCCTTTGTAGGGCTGCTCACCCGTCAGCAGCTCGTAGAGCATGATGCCGAGCGCATAGATGTCGCTGCGCGCGTCGGCGGTGCCGCGTGTGACGAGCTCGGGCGCGAGGTAGGCGATCGTCCCGAGCAGCTGTGCGCCCGTCGCGGTGTTGGCGGTCGTCGCGCGGGCGAGCCCGAAGTCGCCGATCTTGACGCGACCGTCCTCGGCGAGGAGGACGTTCTCGGGCTTCACGTCGCGATGTACGATTCCCGCGCGGTGTGCGGCGGCGAGGCCCGACAGAACGGCATCCATGATCGTGATGGCCTGCGGCACGCTCAGACGCTTCTGCTCGCGGATGAGTTCGCGCAGAGTGATACCCGGCAGGTACTCCATGACGAGGTAGGCCATGTCGCCGTCCTGGCCCTGGTCGAACACGTTCACGACATGCGGATCTGCCAGCCGTGCGGCGGCACGCGCTTCCTGGATGAACCGACTCTGGAACACAGTGTCATCGCTCAGATGGCCGTGCATCACCTTGAGCGCGATGCGGCGCTCGAGGCGGAGGTCGGTCGCGACGTAGACCGTCGCCATGCCGCCCCGCGCGATACGAGCACGCACGCGGTATCGGCCGTCGACCAGACGGCCGATCAGCGGATCCGTCTGCTGACTCGTGCTCACGCGGAAAGTCTACGGAGGATGGGGCGTGAGCCCCCGCAACGGCTCACCCTGGACAGGTGCCGTCGAAGCATCAGCCGAGGGCGGAGAGCCACGCGTAGGCAGGCTCTTCCCACTGTGCGTAACGATCCGGATACGCCGAGATCTGCACGGCCTGGGCCGCCTGCGCGTAGCTCATGGCGTCCCATCCCGGAATGTCGAGCAAGCCGCGTGTCGCGCTGCCGTTGGGGTCGCCGGGTCCGCCGTAGAACACGCGCGTCGATCGGTGGGGATCGCGGATCTGCTCCGCCGAGCCCCATCCCGTGCTGGGCCGCTGCTGGAAGAGCCCCAGCGAATCGCGGTCACCCCAATCGAGATTGCGGATCCATGACTCCTGCATCGCCGTGCCGAGGGCGATCGCGATGCCCCGGTCGGGAACACCGAGCTCTCGCCCGACCTCGATGATGATGCGGGCGTTGGCCACCTGCTCGGCATCGAGACCGGAGACCGACGGTGCTGGTGCTGGTGCCGAAGCGAGCGTCATAGCGCCCGGAAGGGCGATCGACTGTCCGGGATAGATGACGGCGTCGCGCGTCAGCCCGTTCGCGTCGAGGACCGCCTGCGTCGAGGCGCCGTGACGCTGCGCAATCGCACTGATGGTGTCGCCGGATTGCACGGTGTATGACGCCCCGGCGGGGGGAGCAGGCGCCGGGGCCGGCGGGGTGGGCGGAGTCTGGGACGCGTTCCCCGGTAGGTTCAGCGCCTGGCCCGGATAGATGATGGAAGACCAGGTGAGCCCGTTCGCGTCGAGGAGAGCCTGCGTGGAGACTCCGTGGCGCGCGGCGATGGCGGACACCGTGTCGCCGGTCTGGATGGTCGTCGACGGGGCAGGGGTCGAGGCCGCGGGCGGCGCAGGGGAGGACGCCCCCGTGAGCCTGAGGGACTGTCCCGGATAGATGACCGAGGACGACCACGAGAGTCCGTTGAGGGCCAGCACGTCAGCGGTTCGCAGGCCGAACCGTGCCGCGATGGTGCTCACCGTGTCGCCGGCCGCGACCGTGTAGGTGTCGGGAGCCGCGTTGGCGACGCGGGGCAGGGCGACCAGGCGAGGGAGCTGCCCGGTCGGGCTAGCCACATGCGCCGCGTCCCCCGACGCGGGCGTCACGGCAGAAGCGGGCGCGGCGCTCAGGAGAATCGCGAGAGAGCCCGCGAATGCCACGGGTCCGGCGAAGCCGCGTACGTCGCGTTCGGATGCGTGTGCGATGTCGGTAGTCAAGAGGCCTCCCAGTCGGCTTCGACCACGCTGTCACGGAAGTTATCGCGTGTCAACGCAAGTAAATCACTGTGATTGAAGTGATGAAAGTGGCTGATGTGACTTCGGCGAGTGTCGATTCGCTCCTCGTGAAGATGGAATAGTGGTGGCGTGACCGCAGAAACCGCGTTCCCCACGGAGTGGCTGACGCTTCCCCAGCTCGTCGAGATCCTCGGCGAGCCGTTGGGACGCGTCCGTCGCCTGCTGGACGATTCCTTCCTCATCGGCTCTCGCCGTGACGGCACTTTCAAGGTGCCCGCGGTCTTCGTCGTCGACGGCCATCCGCTGTCTTCGTTGCGCGGGACGGTCATCGTCCTTCACGACGCGGGCTTCACGGACGACGAAGCGATCGATTGGCTTCTCGCGCACGAGGAATCGATCGGCGCGGCTCCCATCGAGTCGCTGCTCGCTGGTCGCAAGAGCGAAGTGCGACGCATCGCTCAGACGCTCGCTTGACCGGCCGGGTCAGGTGGTACGCACCGTCGCATCGCGCGCCAGATCGCGAAGCGCCCCGACGGCGGCGTTGTCGAGACGAGCACCATTGAGGGCGCGTTCCGCTTCGCGCGCGTAGTCGGTGATGAGCTTCTCGACGCGTTCGAGAGCTCCCGTTTCGATGATCGTCCGCTGGAGAGCGCCGATCTGACCGGCATCCAGGGACGGGTCGCCGATCAACTCGTCCACGACGCGCCGCGCCGACGGCGCCAGTGCCTCCCGCGTGTAGGCGACGAGCACCGTGCGCTTGCCCTCGCGCAGATCGTCGCCTGAGGGCTTGCCCGTCTCGCTTTCGTCTCCGAAGACCCCGAGCACATCGTCGCGCAGCTGGAACGCCATGCCGAGAGGGTGGCCGAATCTGCTCAACGCGCTGTGCTGAGCCTCGTCGGCGCCCGCGAGGGCGGCGCCGACGGCGAGCGGCTGCTGCACGGAATACCGCGCGGACTTGAGGGATGCCACTCGCAGTGCGCGCTCCGCGTGCCGCGCATCGGGCTCGGTGCGAAACGCCGACTCCTCCGCGATGTCGAGGAACTGTCCGATCGTGACATCGCGTCGCATGCGCGAGTACTCGGCGCGAGCGGTCGCCGCGCGATCCGCTCCGACCGAGACGAGACCTTCCTCGAACAAGTCGTCGCTCCACGCGACGAGCAGGTCTCCCAGCAGAATCGCGCCCGAGCGACCGAACGACTCACCGTCCCCCACCCAGCCGGCGCTGCGGTGTTCCGACTCGAGCGCGCGATGCGCGGAGGGGCGTCCTCGGCGCGTGTCGGAGTTGTCGATGACGTCGTCGTGGATGAGCGCGGCCGCATGGAAGACCTCGAGTGCGGATGCCGCGGTGATGACGGCGCTGGGCACCTCGGCATGCCGCGTGCGGGCATCCTCCACAGCCCTCCACCCGGCGATGCAGAAGCGACCGCGCAGCCGCTTGCCACCCTGGAGCGCCGCCGCGCCGGCTTCGACGAAGAGGGCCGCTTCGGCACCCATGTCGGCCGCGTCACGTCGCTGCTCCGTCAAAAAGGTGTCGAGTCGCTGGGAAATCGCCGCGATCGGATCAGACGAGAATGACACGGGCCTAGCCTAGTGATCGACGCGCCGCGTAGAATCGACGGACACCAGCAGTAATGAGGGGGATGCATGCCACTCTCCGAACAGGAGCAGCGCCTGCTCGACGAGATGGAACGCCATCTCATGCGCAACGACGCAGACGTCGTCAGCGCGCCACGCGACGGGCGCACACTGAGCTATCGCAACATCGTCTACGGCACGATCCTCGTTCTCGTGGGTCTGGGCGGTCTCATCGTGGGCGTTGCCGTACCCCTCATCGTCGCCGGGATCATCGGGTTCCTGTTGATGCTGGGCGGCGTGATCCTCGCGGTGACTCCGACGCGCGGACTGGGCGCTCCTCCCGTGGAGCGCGTCGACACCCCGCCGAAGTCCACGAGCGGCTCCTTCATGGATCGCATGAACGAGCGCTGGGACAAGCGTCAGGGCGAACGCTGACATTCTTCTGCTGATCCGGTCGCACCGGATCCCGTGAAAAGCACCGACCTTCGGGTCGGTGCTTTTTTCGTGCCCGCCGCGCTCCCGCCGCGCTCCCGCCCCGGCCCGTCCCGCCACGTCCGGGCCCGCCCTTCGCCCGGCGAGACTGCATCCTCCGGCCGAGGGTGCGGTCGCGGAGCGCGGTCTCGGCTGGAGGGTGCAGTCTCGCGGCCCCGGCGCTCACCGAAAGCGGGCGAATGGGGAGCGGGGGAGGATTCGTCGCGGAATCGATAGCAAAGTGGAGGGAAGTGGAGTAAAGTGGTGACAACTCCAGCGGGGGCCGGACAAAGGGGGGAGTGGTGGATCGATGCTTCTTGGCACGCACACTCCCAAACTCGACGACAAGGGCCGGGTCATCCTTCCCGCGAAGTTCCGCGACGACCTCGGTGGTGGCGTCGTGGTGACCCGTGGTCAGGATCGCTGTCTCTACGTGTTCAGCACGGAGGAGTTCGAGCGCGTGCACGAGCGCATTCGCGAAGCCCCGCTCGCCAACAAGCCTGCTCGTGACTTCCTGCGCATGTTCCTCTCCGGTGCGAGCGCCGAGAAGCCCGACGGTCAGAACCGCATCACGATCCCGCAGCCCCTGCGCACGTATGCCGGCCTCGACAGGGAACTCGTCGTGACGGGCGTCGGCGCGCACGCCGAGATCTGGGATGCCGCGGCGTGGAACGCCTAC
Source organism: Microbacterium sp. SLBN-146 (assembly GCF_006715145.1). Taxonomy (NCBI): domain Bacteria; kingdom Bacillati; phylum Actinomycetota; class Actinomycetes; order Micrococcales; family Microbacteriaceae; genus Microbacterium; species Microbacterium sp. SLBN-146. Next base: position 3,142,804 of record NZ_VFMR01000001.1, on the reverse strand, counting down.
GCAGAAGCGAACGAAGAGAGCTACGCCGAACTGGAGCAGGAGGTGATTCCGGGCCTGTTCTAGTGCCCTCGATCCTGACTCCCAGCCGCTCACGCCCTGGCACACTTCCCCGGTGCCAGGTCAGAGCGGATGGGGATCAGGACCGAGGGACCCAGGGCCCCGAAACCATGAGCCTCCGCGATCTCCACACCCCGGTCCTGCTCGAGCGGTGCATCGAGCTCCTCGGCCCCGCGCTCGATAGCGATGGTGCCGTTCTCGTCGATGCGACCCTCGGGATGGGCGGGCACTCCGAGGCATTCCTCGAGCGCTTCCCCCGACTGCATCTCGTCGGCCTCGATCGCGACACGGATGCTCTCCGCATCGCCGGCGAGCGGCTTGCGCGCTTCGGCGACCGCGTCACCCTCGTGCACACGGTCTACGACGGCATCGTCGAGGCCCTGGCATCCGCCGGGTACGACTCCGCCGACGGGATCCTGTTCGACCTCGGCGTGTCGTCGTTGCAGCTCGACGTGGCCGACCGCGGATTCGCCTACTCGAAGGACGCGCCGCTCGACATGCGGATGGACCAGACGAGTGGCACGACAGCCGCTGACATCCTGGCGACATACGGCGAGGGCGACCTGCGCCGCATCTTCGAGCGCTACGGCGAGGAGAAGCTGGCGGGGCGATACGCCCGCGCCATCATCGCGGCGCGCGCGGACGCACCGATCGATCGGTCAGGTCGACTCGTCGAGATCCTCACAGCGGCGACGCCGTATGCGGCGCAGCGCACGGGGCACCCGGCCAAGCGTGTCTTCCAGGCGCTCCGCATCGAGGTCAATCGAGAACTCGCCGCCGTCGAAGCGGCGATCCCTGCCGCGCTCGGGGTGCTCCCCGTGGGAGGACGCATCGTGGTGCTCGCCTATCAGTCGCTCGAGGACCGCATCGTCAAGCGTGAGCTGGCGAACGCGACACGCTCGACGGGCCTTCCCGGCCTGCCCGTGGAGCTCCCCGAGCATGCCCCGAAGTTCCGGTTGCTCGTGAAGGGCGCGGAGCTCGCCTCCGACGACGAGCGCGCGGCCAATCCTCGCGCGACTCCCGTGCGGCTGCGGGCCGCTGAGCGAGTGAGGGAGGCAGCATGAGCGCCGGTGCCGCGCAGCACGCGATCCCCACGATCGCGCCCGTCCGCCCGACGACGACGCGCAGTCCGCTCCGTGTCATCGACGCGCCGGCCCCGAAGCGTCGCCCGAAGCTCGTGTACGGCATCGTCGCGGTCGCCGGAGCCTTCCTCATCGGCGCCGCCCAGATGGGGATGTCGATCCTGACGACGCAGACGTCCTACGAGATCTCCTCGCTCGCGAAGGAGCAGCGCCAGCTTTCGTGGGACCGTCAGATCCTCTCCGACGAGCTCGCAGGCCTCAGCTCGCCGCAGTATCTCGCCGCGAACGCGGCGGCGCTCGGCATGGTCATCGCGGAGTCGCCGAGCTATCTGCGGCTGAGCGACGGCGCCCTCCTCGGCACGAGTGAGGCCGCACCATGGGTCTCGACGATCGACGCGTACAACCGCGGGGCCGTCGGCAACTCCCTCGTCGCCGGAACTCCGCTCGTCACCTCTCCGGACGCGACGATCAGCTCCCCGCCGGCCGAGGAGATCCCGATCGACATGACGGGTGGAGTGTCGAACACACCGCCTCCGATCACGGATGGCCTGCCCATCCCGAGTACACACTGATTCCATGACGACGAAGAGCACACGCAGCCAGCGTCGCCGGACGGTCGTGGCCCTCGCGATCGTCCTCGCCGTCCTCGGCGGATTCCTCGTCCGTCTCGTGGACATCCAGGTCGTCAATGCCGACGAGCACGTGAGCGATTCGATCGAGAAGGCCTTCGGCGCAAAGCAGACGCTGTACGGCTCGCGCGGCACGATCGTGGATGAGACAGGTCAGACACTGGCCGGGAGCGTCCTGCGGTACGACTGCCAGCTCGATCCGCTCCTCATCACGCAGCTCGACGGACAGATCGGTGCCGGCGAGTCCGACGCCGAGCCGTGGTCCTCCGTCTCGGCGGACATCTCGGAGATCACGGGCCAGCCCCTCGAAGATGTGCAGCGGATCGTCGGCGACAAACTCGCCGAGGACCCGGCCTCGCGCTACGCCGAACTCGTCAAGGGCGTGTCGACCGAGCAGTACCGGGCTCTCGCCGACCTCGGCGCTCCCTACCTCGCGTGCGTCGCGCACCCCGCACGCACCTACCCCGACGGGGCTGTCGGGGGGAACCTCGTCGGCTTCATCGGGTCGGATGGCGAGCCGCTCGAGGGGATCGAGCTCGGAAGCGATTCCTGCCTCGCGTCCACGGACGGAGTGCGCACGTACCAGCAGGGCAAGGACGGCGTGACGATCCCGGGCACGGAGCGCGAAACGCCCGCCGTCGACGGCGGCACCCTCACGCTCACGATCAACCGCGACCTCAATTGGTACCTGCAGCAGCTCATCGCCGAGCAGGCGCAGAACATGGAGGCCAAGAGCGGGTCGATCCTCGTCGTCGAATCCGCGACCGGCAAGATCCGCGCCGCCGCGGAGTATCCCACCGTGGACCCCAACGACCCCTCGGCGGCTGCCGAGGCGGATCGATCGAGCCGCATCTTCCGCGGCACGTTCGAGCCGGGGTCGACATTCAAGGCGCTCACGGCGGCGACCGTCATGGATGCCGGGGGTCAGTCGCCCACCTCGACCGTCGTGGCATCCGGTTTCGAGACCTTCGCGAACGGCGCCCGCGTGCGCGACGCCTTCGGGCACGCGGCGTACACGTACACGCTCGCCGGTGTCCTCATGGATTCGTCGAATGCCGGTATCGCCAAGTTCAGCGAGAAGGTCTCGAACGAGACGCGCTACGACTACTTCAAGAAGTTCGGGATCGGAGACGGCAGCGCGGTCGGCTTCTACGGCGAGGCGAAGGGCGTCGTCCACCCGGTGTCGGACTGGGACAACCAGACCGTCTACAACACCTCCTACGGGCAGGGACTCACCACGACCATGCCCGAACTCGCAGGTGCGTACGCGGCGATCGCCAACGGCGGGGTGCGGATGCCGCTGTCGCTCGTCGAATCGTGCACGACAGCCGACGGAACCGTCGTGACACCGGAGCTCCCGGATCCCACGCGCGTCGTCAGCGAGCAGACGGCCGCCGCAACCCGCGACATCCTCGAGAACGTCTTCGTCCAGAGCTCCATGTCCGATTCGATTCTCGTCTCGGGGTATCGCACCGGAGGGAAGACGGGAACGGGCGAGAAGTTCGACCCCGAGACCGGAAGCTACAAGAGCGGTGCGTACTACACGACGATGATCGGCATGGCCCCCATCGAGGACCCCCAATACGTCATCGTCGTCACGCTCGACGAGCCTTCGAAGGTAAAGTCGTCTGCGGCCAACGCGACGGCGTTCCAGAAGGCGGTCACGCAGGTGCTCAAGACCTACCGCGTCATGCCTTCGACCGGAACACCGACGCTGCTCCCGAAGTTCGGCTGAGCCCTAGACCTCCGGCCGGAGAATCGATGATCGCCTTCACCCTCGCCCGTCTCGCAGCTGCCGTCGACGGAGAACTGCGCCTCGCCGGTGAGGACACCGCCGACACCATCGTTCAGGGAACCGTCGACACCGACTCTCGACTGATCGAGGCGGGTGGCATCTTCGTCGCGAAGCCGGGTGAATCCACGGACGGACACCGATTCGTCGATGCCGCCGTCGAGCGCGGCGCAGTGGTCGCGATCGTCGAACGACCCGTTGCGGCCGCCATCACGCAGATCGTCGTCGCCGATGCCGTCGCCGCCCTGGCAGACCTCGCGCGCGTCGTCGTGGCCGATGTGCGCGCGGCGGACGATCTGCGGATCGTGGGAATCACGGGATCCAACGGCAAGACGACGACGAAGAACCTGCTCGCGCGGATTCTCGAAGCCGAGGGCGAGACCGTCGCGCCGCGCGCATCCTTCAACAACGAGGTGGGCGCTCCGCTCACGATGCTGCGGGTCACACCGACGACCCGCTATCTCGTGAGCGAGTTCGGCGCGAGCGCGCCGGGTGAGATCGCCCGCCTCGCGGGCCTCGTTCAGCCCGACATCGGTGTCGTCCTGATGGTCGGTATGGCGCACGCCGCGGGCTTCGGCGGGATCGAGTCCACCTTCGCGGCGAAGTCGGAGCTCGTCCGCGCGCTGCGCCCGGGTGGTGTCGCGGTGCTGAACGCCGACGATCCGCGCGTCGCAGCCATGGCGCACATCGCGGCCGAGAACGGCATCTCGGTGCGCTGGTTCGGCCGTGGTCCGGGCGCCGACGTGCGAGCTGACGCCGTCGAGGTGTCCGCATCCGGCACGACGGCCACCATCGTCGCGGGGGAAGAGTCCCTTCCCCTCCACTTGCGGGTGCTCGGCGAACATCACATCATGAACGCGCTCGCGGCGATCACGGCGGCACTCGCGCTCGGCGTGACGCTCGCCGCGTGCATCGAACGGCTCGCGACCGTCGAGATCGCGGAGCGCTGGCGTATGCAGCCTCTCGGCTCGGAGCGCGTGCGCATCATCAACGACGCGTACAACGCGAGCCCGGACTCCATGTCCGCAGCGCTCCGCACTCTCGCCCAGATCACGGGTCCGGGTCAGCGTATGGTCGCCGTCCTCGGCGCGATGAGCGAACTGGGCGAGTACGCGGGGGAAGAGCACGACCGCATCGGCGAGTTGGCCGTGCGTCTGAGGATCCCTCGCATCGTCGTGGTCGGCAACGACGCGCGCCGCATGTACATCTCGGCGATCGGCCAGGGCTCGTGGAGCGACGAAGCGGTGTTCTTCGAGACCGCCGACGAAGCATACGAGTACCTCATGAGCGAGCTGCGTGACGGTGACCGGGTGCTCGTGAAGTCCTCGAACTCGGCCGGTCTGAGGTTCCTGGGGGATCGTCTGGGAGAATCGTTCTCGTGAGATCTCTTCTGACTGCTGCGGCGATCTCGCTGGCTTTCACTCTCTTCCTCACCCCCGTCTTCTTGCGCCTGTTCCGCAAGTGGGGCTGGGGTCAGGTCATCCGCACCCCTGACAACGTGCACAATCCGAGCCACGGAGAGAAGCGCGGCACTCCCACGATGGGGGGCACGATCTTCATCGTGGGTGCCCTCGTCGGCTACCTCGTCGGGACATACACCGGGAACAATCCGCCGACGATCTCCGGGTGGCTCGTCGTCTGGATGATGGTGGGATTCGGCGTCGTCGGCTTCATCGACGACTTCATGAAGGTCCGCAGCCAGCGGAGTCTCGGTCTCACCGGGTGGCGCAAGATCCTCGGCCAGGTCCTCGTGACGGTGCCCTTCGGCATCGTCGCGCTGATGTTCCCCAACGCCGCGGGGCAGACGCCCGCGTCGCCGTACATCTCGATCTTCCGTGACGTCCCGTGGCTCGGCTTCATGACGCTCGGCCTCATCGTCGGCTGGGCCGTCTATCTCATCTGGGTCACCTTCATCGGCGTCGCCTTCTCGAACAGCGTCAATCTGACCGACGGCCTCGACGGTCTCGCTGCGGGCGCAGGCATCTTCGTCGTCGGCGCGTACAGCCTCATCGCGTTCTGGCAGTTCAATCAGGCCTGCTCGGGCGGAGCGCTCTCACCCGATCTCGGGGCCGCCTGCTACGAAGTGCGCGACCCCTTCGACCTCGCCATCATCTCGGCGGCGTTCGTCGGCGCGCTCGTCGGCTTCCTCTGGTGGAATGCGCCCAAGGCGGAGGTCTTCATGGGCGATGTGGGCTCCATGGCGATCGGCGGCGTCGTCGCCGCCCTCGCGATCCTCACGCGCACAGAGCTCCTCGCGGTCCTCGTCGCGGGCGTCTTCATCATCGGTCCGGGGTCGGTGATCCTGCAGCGCCTGTACTTCAAAGCGACGCGCGGGAAGCGCTTGTTCCTCATGAGCCCGTTCCACCATCACCTCGAGATGCGCGGATGGTCCGAGATCTCGATCGTCGTGCGGATGTGGATCATCGCGGGGATGCTCGCCGTTTCCGGCATCGGCTTCTTCTACGTCGAGTGGCTGGCGAGGACGTGAGCGAGAGGCTCGACGGACTGACGAGCTGGCACGCGGACTGGAGGGGACTGCGCGTCGCAGTGCTCGGGCTTTCGGTGACGGGATTCTCGGTCGCCGACACTCTCGCCGAACTCGGGTCGGATGTTCATGTCTTCACCGAGAGTGCGGACGAGGAGTACGCCCGCCTCCTTCCGGTCATTGGTGCCGGCTTGTGGACCGGCTCGCTCTCGACAGTTCCGGAGTCCCTGTCGGCGTTCGCTCCCGAGGTGGTCGTGGCATCGCCGGGCTTCGCTCCGTCGCATCCCGTCATCGAGTGGGCGCGCGCGAGCGGCATCGCTCTCTGGGGCGACATCGAACTCGCGTGGCGCGTGCGCGACAAGGTCCCGGCGGCGAACGGCGCGCCCGCGGAGTGGATTCTCGTGACGGGGACGAACGGCAAGACGACGACGACCCGCCTGGCCGCGACCATGCTGGTGGCGGGTGGACTGCGCGCAGCTCCCGTGGGGAACATCGGAACGCCGGTCCTGGACGCCGTGCGCGATCCGTCGGGTTTCGACGCCCTCGTGGTCGAGCTCTCGAGCCACCAGCTGTGGTACCTCGGACTTCAGGCCGGGACGTCGAAGGTCTCTCCTCACGCCTCGGTGTGTCTGAACCTCGCCGACGACCACCTCGAGTGGCACGGGTCGGCCGAGGCCTATCGCGACGCCAAGGCGCACGTCTACGACAGCACGCGCGTCGCCTGCGTCTACAACAAGTCCGACGAGGCGACACGTCGCATGGTCGAGGACGCGGACGTCATCGATGGAGCCCGCGCGATCGGATTCGATCTGGGCGTCCCCGGCCCGAGCGACCTCGGGCTCGTCGACGGCATCCTCGTGGACAGGGCGTTCCTCGAGGATCGCCGCACGAGCGCGCTCGAGATCACGACGCTCGCGGAACTCGCCGAGCAGGGCCTGGGAGCACCGCACGTCGTCGCGAACATCCTCGCGGCGTCCGCTCTCGCACGCTCGCTCGATGTGCCGCCGACGGCGATCCGGGAGGCGCTTCGCGGTTTCCGCCTCGACCCGCATCGCATCGAGGTCGTCGCGGTCGAGGGTGGCATCACGTGGGTCGACGACTCGAAGGCGACCAACCCCCACGCCGCGTCATCGTCTCTCACGGCGTTCCCCGGCGCGATCTGGATCGTCGGCGGCCAGTTGAAGGGTGTCGACGTCTCCGACCTCGTCTCCGGGCGTGGCGCCGCGTCCAAGGCGGCGATCGTGATCGGCGTCGAGCGGTCCGCGGTCGTCGAGGCGTTCGCGCGACACGCGCCCGGGGTGCCCGTGTTCGAGGTCGAGGACACGGAGACTGAAGACGTCATGGCGCGGGTCGTCGAGCTGGCGATCGGAATTGCCCGTGACGGGGACGTGGTTCTACTCGCCCCCGCCGCGGCATCGTTCGATCAGTTCGCGTCCTACGCCGATCGCGGTCGTCGATTCTCCGACGCCGTGCGCGAGCGGCTCGGGAGGGGGATCGATGACGGGAACGACGTCGGCTCCGACGGGCCCCAGGTCGACCTCGGCTGATCCCTCGCGCCCTCGCGGTCTCGCGGCGCGCGTCTCTCTCGGCAGGATCTTCGCCCCTGTCCCGAGCGAGTTCCTCCTCATCTCCTCGACGGCGCTGCTCCTGACGATCTTCGGTCTCGTCATGGTCCTCTCGGCGACGTCCGCAACCGCGACCGCGGCGGGGGAGTCCCCGTTCGAAGGCCTCATCAAACAGGGCGTCTTCGCCATGATCGGCGTGCCGCTCATGTTCATCGCGAGTCGATTCCCCATTTCGTTCTGGAAGCGCATCGCGTGGCCCGCGCTCATCATGGCGACGATCTTCCAGCTTCTCGTCTTCGTCCCCGGCATCGGCGTCGAGGCGCACGGAAACCGAAACTGGGCCATGATCGCCGGCTTCCAGTTCCAGCCGGCTGAGTTTCTGAAGCTCACCCTCGCGCTGTGGCTGGGGTTCGTCCTGTATCGAAAGCGCACGCTGCTCGCCTCCTGGAAGCACGTCGCGATTCCGGTCGTGCCCGTCTCGATGATCGTCATCGGCACGGTGCTGGCGGGCCAGGACCTGGGAACCGCGATGGTCCTCGCGCTCATCGTGCTCGGGGGACTCTTCTTCTCCGGCGTCAAGTTGCGTATCTTCCTCGTGCCCGCGATCCTCGCCCTCATCGGCGTCGCTGTGTACGCCATCACGAGCCCCAACCGCATGGCCCGCATCATGAGCCTGTTCAATGCGAACTGCCTCGATGACTACCTCACGACGTGCTACCAGCCCCTCCACGGGGTGTGGGCACTGGCAGGCGGCGGCATTTTCGGGCTGGGCCTCGGCAACTCCCGCGAGAAGTACGACTGGCTCCCGGCGGCCGCCAACGACTACATCTTCGCGATCGTCGGCGAAGAGCTCGGACTCATCGGCTGCATCGTCGTCCTCGCGCTGTTCGCCCTATTCGCCGTCGGGGCCTTCCACGTGATCCGCAAGACAGATGACCCGTTCGTGAGGATCGTCTCCGGCGGGATCACGATTTGGATCGTGGGCCAGGCGCTCATCAACGTCGGCGTCGTGCTGCGGGTCTTCCCCGTCCTGGGTGTGCCGCTGCCGTTCATGTCGCAGGGCGGTACGTCGCTCCTCTCCGTCCTCGTCGCGTGCGGTGTGCTCCTGTCCTTCGCTCGCTCGCTGCCGACCCGTTCGGTCATCGCGCCGCCAGTCCGCTCGGGCGCGCGTGCGAAGATCTCTCGGTGAGTTCTTCCCGCCCGTCCCGCACGTATCTCCTCGCCGGCGGCGGTACCGCCGGCCATGTCAATCCACTCCTCGCCGTCGCCGATGCGCTGCGTTCCCGCGACCCCGACGCCGTCATCCTCGTGCTCGGCACCCGGGAGGGCCTCGAGGCGCGACTCGTTCCGCAGCGCGGGTATGAGCTCCTCTTCGTGGAGAAGGTGCCGTTCCCTCGACGCGCCAACGCCGATGCCGCCCGTTTTCCCGCCCGTTTCCGTCGTGCCGTCGCCGACGTGCGGGCGATGCTCCACGACCGGAGCGTCGATGTCGTCGTCGGGTTCGGCGGGTACGCCTCGGCGCCCGCCTACCTCGCCGCACGCCGCGAGAGGGTGCCGTTCGTCGTGCACGAGGCCAATGCCAAGCCCGGTCTCGCGAACATCCTCGGTGCCCGGTCCGCCGCGGCTGTCGGCGTCGCGTTCGAGGGAACCCCCCTTCGCAACGCACAACTCGTGGGGATGCCGCTCCGCCGTGAGATCGTCGATCTCGATCGAGCCGCGACTCGCGCCGAGGCAGCTGACCACTTCGGGCTCGACGCCGAGCGACCGACGCTCCTGGTCTTCGGGGGATCGCTCGGCGCGCAGCGCCTCAACGAGGCACTCGCCGGCGCGTGGCAGGACGTGCTCGACGCAGGCTGGCAACTGCTCCACGTGACGGGTGAGCGCTCCGACCTTCCCGATCCCGAGGTCCCGGGGTACGCCCTCCGGCGCTACGTCGATCGCATGGATCTCGCGTTCGCTCTCTCCGATCTTGTCGTCGCGAGATCGGGCGCCGCAACCGTCAGCGAGATCAGCGCACTGGGGATCCCCGCCGTCTATGTGCCCTACGCCGTCGGAAACGGCGAGCAAGCCCTGAACGCAGCGTCCGCCGTCGCCGCGGGAGCAGCACTCCTGATCCCGGACGCCGACTTCACGGCCGACCGAGTGCGGAGCGAGGTGATTCCCCTTCTTCGCGATGGGAGGGCGCGGGCGACCATGACGGATGCGGCCACCCGCACCGGCACCCGAGAGGGCGCTGAGAACGTGCTGGCACTCATCGACAGCGTGGAACGCCCGTGAGAGCCTGACGGGCACGAGACGAAGTGGTCGGCGTCGACACTCTCGACATGAGACCGCTCGAGGAGGTGTCGCATGAGAACCACATCGACGCGCGCACAACCGGTACTGGCGGTCCTTCTCGCTCTCAGCCTCGCTTCGTGCGCGTCACCGCCCGCCGTGTCTCCGACGTCGCCGCCGAGCCCCGCCACCGAGGGAACGGCATCCGATGCTGCGTCGCCCGGTGGTTCGCTCCGCCCCGCCGGGCCGGACGACAGGGTCACGTTCCTCGAGCGGTTCGACATCCCTTCGTGCGGTCACGAACGGCTCGGTCAGGGGCAGGAGATCCCTGACACCGCGGTCGAGTGCCTGGCAGATCCCGGCACCGATGGAGCGGAACTCATCGTGACGGCCCCGACGACGGAGGGGGACCCGATCGTGACGTACTACCGCGCGGATCCGGATGGGTCGGTGGAGATCTGGGTCGACATGACGCAGGACTCCTACGGCGGCGGGTGGAGTCATCTTCGCTGCCCTGATGCGCAGGCCGTCCTCGACCTCGGAGGGTGCGATACGGACGATGCCGATGTGGAAGGCGACGAGAACGGGCAGTGAGCGCGCCGCGCGCCGATGCCGCGGCATCCCATGCCCGACTTAGGATCGTAGGGCCATGATCCGACCTGACCTGAGCCTGCCCATCCCCGAGACGATCGAGGCCGCCCACTTCATCGGTATCGGCGGCTCCGGCATGTCGGGACTCGCGAGGATGTTCCTCGAACGCGGCATTCGCGTCTCCGGATCAGACCGCGCGGACAGCCCGGGGCTGCGTCAGCTCGAGGCTCTCGGGGCTACGGTCTTCGTCGGCCACGATGTCGCCCATCTGCCGATCGACGCCGACACGGTCATCCACACCGGCGCGATCTGGCCCGAGAACCCCGAGTTCGTACAGGCGAAGGCGCGGGGACTCCATGTCATCCACCGTTCGCAGGCTCTGCATTGGCTCATCGGAGGGCGACGTCTCGTGTCCGTCGCGGGAGCGCACGGCAAGACGACGTCGACAGGGATGATCGTGACGGCGCTGCAGGCGCTCGGCCTCGACCCGACATTCGTCAACGGGGGTGTCATCGAGCAGCTGGGCGTCTCGAGCGGCACGGGGTCGGACGAGTTGTTCGTCATCGAGGCGGACGAGTCCGACGGCACCTTCCTTCTGTACGACACCTCGATCGCCCTCATCACCAACGTCGATCCCGACCATCTCGACCACTGGGGGTCGCGCGACGCCTTCTACGACGCGTTCGCAACGTTCGCCGACACCGCGAGCGAATCCGTCGTGATCTCGTCCGACGATCCCGGGGCCATCGTCGTGCGGGAACGTCTCACTCATACGCGGGTCCTGACGTTCGGTGCGGCCTCCGACGCGGACGTCCGGGTCATGGACGTCACGACCGACGGCCCTGTCGCTTTCACGCTTCGCTACGGCGGCGACGAGGCCGAGGTGCGCTTGGCGATCCCCGGGATCCACAACGCGATCAACGCGGCCGGCGCCGTCGCGGTGCTGCTCTCTCTGGGGGTCGCGTTCGAAGACGCCGCCCGCGCGGTCGAGGGTTTCTCGGGCACGGCGCGTCGCTTCGAGCTGCACGGGGTCATGCGCGGGGTGAGCGTTTACGACGACTACGCGCACCACCCGACCGAAGTGGCAGCGGCGCTGGCCGCGGCGCGAACGGTCGTGGGTGGCGGACGCATCATCGCCGTCCACCAGCCGCACACGTACTCGCGGACGCGTGCGATGTACCAGGAGTTCGCTGACGTCCTGGAGAAGCACGCCGATCACACGGTGGTGCTCGACGTCTACGGCGCGCGCGAGGATCCTGTTCCGGGTGTCACGGGCGCGCTCGTGAGCGGAGCCTTCATCGATCCCGCGCACGTGGCGTTCGTCGCGGACTGGCAGGACGCCGCGGACTACACGGCGTCCGTCGCCCGCGACGGCGACTTCGTCGTGACGCTCGGCTGCGGCAACGTCAACCTCATCATCCCGCAGGTCCTGGAGGCCCTCGACCGCACGGCGACCACGGGGGAGTAGCTGGTGCGCCGACCGCCCCCGCTCCCGCAGTCACCGACGCAGCCCGACGCTGCTCCGTCGTCGGAGCGGTCCCGCCGGCCCGCAGCGGCGACGGCCGACGAAGCCGCCGACGTCGACGCCCAGCTCACGGCTCCGATCATCCCCTTGGATGCCCCTTCCGCCGTTTCCTCGCCGTTCGCGACATCCGACCCGACGACGGATGCCGTGGGTGCCGCGGAGCACCGTCGCGACCCGGATGAGACCATCCGCGCCCGCGACGTGTGGACGGCGGCGCGCGCGCGTCGAAAGGCTCTCCGCGCAGAGGTCAGGCGGTTCACGGGCCGCCAGCGCCGCCGCCGTGCGATATGGCTCGGTGTCGCCGCGTCCTTCCTCGTCCTGGTCGCTGTCACGTTCGGCGCCGCCTACAGTCCGCTCTTCGCCGTCGAGGAGATCACGATCGTCGGGGCGAGCTCGCTCGACACCGCCGCAGTCGAAGCCGCGCTGGGCGACCAGGTCGGCGTTCCGCTGGCGCTGGTCGACGACGGCGACGTCAAGGCCGCCCTCGTCGGGTTCCCCCTCGTGGAGTCGTACACGCTCGAGGCGCGCCCCCCGCATGAACTCGTCGTCAGGATCGTCGAGCGCACGCCCATCGGATACATCGAGACGCGTGCCGGCTTCACGCTCGTGGATGCGGCGGGAGTCGGCCTGACGACGGTCCCCGCGCCCGGTTCGGACGCCCCTGTCCTCACGATCCCGGGGGGCGTCGACACGCCGGCGTTCGAGGCGGCCGGGCGCGTCATGCGCTCGCTTCCCGACACCATCCGGCCCCAAGTGACCGCCGTGAGCGCGACGACCCCCGACGACGTGAGGCTGACGCTCGGGGGTGCCAACGCAACTATCGTGTGGGGGAGTGCCGACGACTCCGCGCAGAAGGCGCTGGTCCTGGAGCGGGTCATGATCGCTCGTCCCCCCGACTCCGTCAGCGTCTACGACGTCTCCTCACCCGAGGCCGTCGTCGTCAACTGACCGGTTCTCGACAGCGATGTCGCGACACGCCCGCAGCGTGCGGGCAGTCGGAGCGACGCCCGCTTACTTTCGAGTCAGGAATTGCATACTGAGCAATTCTTTAAACCTCTAGATGAGGTTGAAGGTTTGGTTCGGGAGACGGAGGCCGGCATGAGCCAGAACCAGAACTACCTCGCAGTCATCAAGGTGGTTGGCGTGGGTGGTGGCGGCGTCAACGCCGTCAATCGCATGATCGAGCTCGGACTGCGAGGTGTCGAGTTCATCGCGGTGAACACCGACGCGCAGGCGTTGCTCATGAGCGATGCCGACGTCAAGCTCGACGTCGGACGCGAACTCACCAGGGGACTCGGTGCGGGTGCCGATCCGGAGGTCGGGCGTCGCGCCGCAGAAGACCACGCGGAAGAGATCGAAGAGGCGCTGCGCGGCGCCGACATGGTGTTCGTGACCGCCGGTGAAGGTGGTGGGACCGGCACCGGTGGTGCCCCCGTCGTCGCGAAGATCGCGAAGTCGATCGGCGCGCTCACGATCGGTGTCGTCACGAAGCCCTTCTCGTTCGAAGGCCGTCGACGTCAGCAGCAGGCCGAGTCGGGCGTCTCCAAGCTCAAAGAAGAAGTCGACACGCTCATCGTCGTGCCGAACGATCGTCTTCTCGAGATCAGCGACCGCGGAATCTCGATGATCGAGGCTTTCGCCACGGCCGACCAGGTGCTTCTCGCCGGTGTGCAAGGCATCACCGACCTCATCACGACGCCGGGACTCATCAACCTCGACTTCGCGGACGTCAAGTCGGTCATGCAGGGCGCGGGTTCGGCTCTCATGGGCATCGGCTCGGCCCGCGGGGCAGATCGAGCCATCAAGGCCGCCGAGCTCGCCGTCGAATCGCCGCTTCTCGAAGCGTCGATCGAGGGTGCCCACGGTGTCTTGCTGTCGATCCAGGGCGGATCGAATCTCGGGATCTTCGAGATCAACGATGCCGCTCAGCTCGTCAAGGAGGCAGCGCACCCCGAAGCGAACATCATCTTCGGTACCGTCATCGACGACACGCTCGGCGATGAGGTGCGGGTGACGGTCATCGCCGCGGGATTCGACGGAGGTGAGCCCCAGTCGCGCATCGAGCCGATCACGGCCGCCCGTGTCGTCGCTGCACCCGTCGTGCCCGCGACCGCAGCGGCTGATGCCGCCCGCGACGTCGAGCCGGTCGCGAGCGAGCCGGAGAAGGTGTCCGTCAGCGCCGTCGTCCCCGATAGCTATGACTCGGCTTTCGGTGACGACGACCTCGACATCCCCGATTTCCTGAAGTAGACGCAACAGCCCGGCGACGGGTTCTGGAGACGAGAGATACTGTGCTGCCGCCCCCGGAACCTGTCGCCGCGCTCGCCGCGCGCCTCGCTGACGTCGATGAACGGATCGACGGCGCGCTCCGCCAAGCCGGCCGCGAGCCTGGCGACATCGTCCGCATCGTCGTGACGAAGTTCCACCCTGCTCGTCTCGTGGCAGACCTCGTTCAGCTCGACGTCGGTGACGTGGGCGAGAACCGTCAGCAAGAATTGTCGGCCAAGCGGGCGGAGCTCCCTGAGCTGGACGTGCGCTGGCACTTCGTCGGGCAGGCGCAGACGAACAAGGCTCGCGCGGTGCGTGCGGCGGCATCCGTCGTCCACTCGGTGGATCGAGCACGGCTGGCCGACGCTCTCGACGCCGCCGCGGATGCGGACACTCCCGTTCTGGATGTCCTCCTTCAGGTCAACCTCACGGACGACCCGGCGCGTGGCGGGGTTCAGCCGGAGGGACTTGAAGCGCTTGCGGAGCATGTCGCAGCGCTCCGGACCCTGCGTCTGCGGGGCATCATGGCCGTCGCGCCGCTCGACGAAGCACCCGCCAGTGCGTTCGCGCGGCTTCACACCTACAGCGATCGGGTGCGCTCTGTCGCACCCGATGCGAAATGGATCTCCGCCGGAATGACGGCGGATTTCCCCGAGGCGATCATCGCCGGTGCGACACACCTGCGGATCGGCTCGGCAATCACGGGACCGCGGCCGATTCGCGGTTAACCTCGGAACAGACGAGCACTACGGAGGATGCGATGTCGAACCCGCTCAAGAAGACCATGGTGTACCTGGGCCTCGCCGATGAGGAAGAAGCCTATGAAGAGCCCGCGCCGCAGCAACGTGGCCGCAAGACCGAAGCCGTCGTCGAGAAGGCAGCACCCGTGACTCCTATTCACCGCCCGACCGTCGTGCGTCAGCCCGCGCCCGCCGCGATCAGCGAAATCCTCACCGTGCACCCGAAGCAGTACCGCGACGCACAGGTGATCGCCGAGAACTTCCGCGACGGCGTGCCCGTGATCATCAACCTCTCGCAGATGAGCGACGCCGATGCGCGCCGCCTCATCGACTTCGCGAGTGGTCTCTCGCTCGGCCTGTACGGCCGCATCGAGCGCGTCACGAGCAAGGTGTTCCTCCTCTCGCCCGAGAACGTCGCCGTGTCCGGTGACGGCGCTGTCGCGCAGGCGGACCCTGAGTCCGTGCCTTTCGCGCAGTCCTGATCCGTGGAAATCGTCCGCTTCGTCGCGGCGATCCTCAACGTCGCGCTCGTCCTGTACGTTCTCGTGCTCTTGGCACGTCTCGTCCTCGAGTGGGTGCCCTTCTTCAATCGGGAATGGCGTCCGCGCGGCGCAGGGCTCGTCGCGGCCGAGATCGTCTACTCGCTGACCGATCCTCCGATCCGACTCTTCCGGCGCCTCATACCTCCGTTGCGCGTCGGTGGAATCGCGATCGACTTCGGCTTCGCCTTGACGATGCTCCTCTGCTTCATCCTTCTCTCGGTCACGCGCGCCTTCATGGCGGCGTGACGACCATCACCATCTCCACACCTGGCGAACGCCACGGCTATGCTTGCTGAGTACGGCTTGCCGCGGGCAGCTCCGTCCACAGACCGTTTGCCAGCGACCTGAGCGCTCGAAAGAGGAATCACTATGGCATTGACACCCGATGACGTCGTCACCAAGCAGTTCCAGCACGTCCGGTTCAAAGAGGGCTTCGACCCCGATGAGGTGGATGACTTCCTCGACGAGATCGTCGTCGAATGGCGCAAGGCGCTTGCCGAGAACGAAGAGCTGAAGGCGAAGCTCGCCGCCTACGAGTCGGGTGCTTCGGCACCTGCCGCGGCTGAGGAAGAGCCGGTGGAGGCCGAAGAGGTCGAAGAGGCGCCCGCTCCGGCACCGAAGACCGTGTCCGCCGATGAGACCGGTTCGGCAACGGCCACCGCCGGAATCATCGAGCTGGCACAGCGCCTTCACGACGAGCACGTCGCAGAGGGCATCGCCCAGCGCGACCAGCTCATCTCGGACGCGAAGTCCCAGGCCGCCGCGATCATCTCCGACGCAGAGACGCGCGGTCGCGAGGAGAAGGCCCGTCTCGATCGCGAGCGGGTCGCCCTCGAGGGCCGCATCTCCGAACTCCGCACGTTCGAGCGCGACTACCGCGCCCAGCTCCGCAGCTACATCGAGGGCAAGCTCCGCGACCTCGAGACCACGGCCACGACGTCGGGCTCCACGCCCGTGTCGGCCATCGGCCTCTGAGCCTGCCTGTTGTCGGACGGACCTGAGCGGATCGTGCGCGCACAGCGCATGGGCGCAGCGGCGGCCGGCACCATCGTCGCGATTCTCGCGGCCGTGGTGCTGGCCGCCGACCAGTTCACCAAGTTCCTCGCCCTCGAGAATCTGCCACTTCAGGAGAACGTCCCGGTCCTCGGCGATTTCTTCAGCCTCTACCTCGTCAAGAACCCCGGCGCGGCGTTCTCACTCGGCGAGGGCGTGACGTGGATCTTCACGATCGCGCTCGCTGCGGTCGCAGGTGTGATCGTCTGGCTCGCGGCCACCCGCGTGCGGTCGCGGGTCTGGGCGATCGTGATGGGACTGCTGCTGGGCGGCGTCCTGGGCAACTTGACCGACCGGATCTTTCGCGAGCCCGGGTTCGCCGTCGGGCACGTGATCGACTTCATCAATACGCCGTGGATGTGGTTCTTCCCCGGTATGTCGCCGGCGATCTACAACATCGCCGACATCTTCATCGTGTGCGACATGATCGTCGTCGCCCTCTTGGTCATCCTGGGAGTTCACATGGACGGAACCCGTGACACGCGTCGCCGCAGCGAAGACGACGACACCATTCTGGGTGAGGGCGACGAAGTTCCGCCGGGCGGCCCCGTCGCCGGATTCGGGAACGAATTCCCCGTGGCTGACGCCGATGCGGGCATCCCCGCTGACGAGCGCGGGCTTCCCCCGCTCACTCCGGCTCAGCAGCGCGAGGTCGAGCGGGAGGCGGATCGCCGAGCCGGCGACAGCTCCGTCTGATGCCATCGCGACTCCTTCCCGTCCCCGACGGCCTCGACGGCGTGCGCGTCGACCAAGCACTCTCGAAGATGCTCGGGTTCTCCCGGACGTTCGCCGCAGAGATCGCCGAGTCGGGCGGGGTGCTCCTCGACGGACGGCCGGCGGGTAAGTCCGACCGCGTGCGCGCGGGGGAGATGATCGACATCTCGTGGGAAGACAAGCAGCCTCCGACCGTCGTGCCGATCGCTGTTCCGGACCTCGGAATCGTGTTCGACGACGACGACATCGTCGTCGTCAACAAGCCGAGCGGGGTCGCTGCGCATCCGTCGGTCGGCTGGGATGGCCCGACTGTGCTCGGAGCACTGGCAGCCGCCGGTTTCCGCGTCGCCACGACGGGGGCCGTCGAGCGGCAGGGGATCGTCCATCGGCTCGACGTCGGCACGAGCGGACTCATGGTCGTCGCGAAGAGCGAGCGGGCGTACACCGAGCTCAAGCGCGCCTTCAAGGCGCGCGAGGTCGAGAAGATCTATCACGCGGTGGTGCAGGGGCATCCGGATCCCCTCGAGGGCACGATCGACGCGCCTATCGGTCGGCATGCCACGCATTCGTGGAAGTTCGCGGTCACGCCGGAGGGCAAGGACTCCGTCACCCACTACGAGACGCTCGAGGCTTTCCCGGGCGCGTCGCTGCTCGAGATCCATCTGGAGACCGGGCGCACGCACCAGATCCGTGTGCACATGGCCGCCCACCGGCATCCGTGCGTCGGCGACCCGCTCTACGGAGCCGACCCGACTCTCTCCGCTCGGCTCGGTCTGTCGCGCCAATGGCTGCATGCGCGCGAACTGTCTTTCGCGCACCCGGGTTCGCGGGAGTGGGTCACCTTCGGGTCGGACTATCCGGCCGATCTCGCGCACGCTCTCGAGGTGCTCCGCGCAGACTGAGGTGTCCGGGCTCGTGCGGGATGCGGCGTGAAGGTCACCGCGACTCGAACCTCGCAGCGCCGCGGACGGTGAGCGCGGCCTCGACGCGCTGACGCATGTCCTCGCCCATCGGCGGGAGGGCACGGGCGTCGAACCATGCGACCTCGGTCATCTCGCCGTCGACCGGCACCGGCTCGCCCGAGACCCAGCTGCAGCGAAAGGTCAAGTCGAGGTAGTCCGCCTGGTCGCCGTTGCCGTACGTGATGCGCGGGATCTGGTGCACCCAGGCGAGATGCTCGACGAGGCACACGATTCCGGCCTCCTCGAGCGTCTCCCGCGCCGCGGCCACCGCCGGCTCCTCCCCGGGATCGATGATGCCGGTGATCGGCGTGAGCGCGCCCGTGTCGCTTCGGCGACCGAGGAGCACGCTGTCACCGCGGAGCACGACGGCGGTGACGCCCGTGAGTGTGAGGGGGTGGGTTCCGATCATGCGCCGCAGTTCGAGGATGAAGTCGGGAGTCGCCATGCGCTCAACTCTAGGCAAACCAGTCCGAGTGTCTGACGGGCTTCGTAGACTCGTGTCGTGGCATCCGACTCCTTCGTTCATCTGCACGTGCACAGCGAGTACTCCATGCTCGACGGAGCGGCCCGCATCGGCCCGATGGTGTCGGAGGCCGTCCGTCTGGGGATGCCCGCGATCGCTGTCACCGACCACGGCAATACGTTCGCTGCGTTCGAGTTCTACCGGGCGGCGAAAGAGGCCGGCATCAAGCCCATCGTCGGGATCGAGGCCTACGTCACGCCCGGCACGCACCGCAGCGACAAGGCGCGGGTGAGGTGGGGGACGCCCGAGCAGACCAACGACGATGTCTCGGGCTCCGGCGCCTACACCCACATGACGCTCCTCAGCGAGTCGACCGAAGGCATGCACAACCTTTTCCGACTGTCGTCCCGCGCGAGCATGGAGGGCTACTACTTCAAACCCCGCATGGACCGCGAACTGCTCCAGAAGTACAGCAAGGGGCTCATCGCGACGACCGGGTGCCCCTCGGGCGAAGTGCAGACGCGGCTCCGGCTCGGGCAGTACGACGCGGCGCGTGCTGCTGCGGCCGAGTTCCAGGACATCTTCGGCAAGGAGAACTACTTCGCCGAGATCATGGATCACGGTCTGTCTATCGAGCGGCGGGTCATGAGTGATCTGCTCAAGCTCTCGAAGGAGCTGAGCATTCCGCTCGTCGCCACGAACGACCTTCATTACACGCACCAGCATGACGCCACGAGTCATGCGGCGCTGCTGTGCGTGCAGTCGGGTTCGACCCTCGACGATCCGAAGCGCTTCAAGTTCGACGGCGACGGCTATTACGTCAAGTCCGCGGCCGAGATGCGCCAGGTGTTCCGCGATCACCCCGAGGCGTGCGACGCGACCCTGCTCATCGCCGAGCGCTGCGAGGTCGAGTTCAACACCTCGGCCAACTACATGCCGCGATTCCCGGTTCCCGACGGCGAGACGGAAGAGTCGTGGTTCGTCAAGGAGGTCGAGAACGGTCTGCGCGAGCGGTACCCCGACGGCATCCCCGATGCGGTGCGGGCACAGGCGGAGTACGAGACGGGGGTCATCTCGCAGATGGGGTTCCCCGGCTACTTCCTCGTCGTCGCCGACTTCATCAACTGGGCCAAGCGAAACGGCATCCGCGTCGGGCCCGGCCGTGGCTCCGGCGCGGGGTCGATGGCGGCCTATGCGATGAAGATCACCGACCTCGACCCGCTTCAGCATGGACTCATCTTCGAGCGCTTCCTCAATCCCGACCGTGTCTCGATGCCCGACTTCGACGTCGACTTCGACGATCGGCGCCGTGGCGAAGTCATCCAGTACGTGACCGAGAAGTACGGCGACGAGCGTGTCGCGCAGATCGTCACCTACGGCACGATCAAGGCGAAGCAGGCGCTGAAGGACGCAGGCCGCGTTCTGGGCTTCCCGTTCAGCATGGGAGAGAAGCTGACGAAGGCCATGCCCCCCGCCGTCATGGGCAAGGACATGCCCCTCGGCGGCATGTTCGACAAGGAGCACCCGCGCTTCAAGGAGGCGAGCGAGTTCCGCGCTCTCATCGAGACGGACCCCGAGGCGAAGACCGTCTTCGACACCGCGGTCGGGCTCGAGAACCTCAAGCGCCAGTGGGGTGTGCACGCCGCCGGCGTCATCATGTCGTCCGAGCCGCTCATCGACATCATCCCGATCATGCGACGGGAGCAGGACGGTCAGATCGTCACGCAGTTCGACTATCCGTCGTGCGAGGCGCTGGGCCTCATCAAGATGGACTTCCTCGGGCTCCGCAACCTGACGATCATCAACGATGCGCTCGACAACATCGAGGCGAACAGAGGGACCGCCCTCGTCTTGGAAGATCTGGAGCTCGATGACGCGGCGGCGTACGAGCTCCTTTCCCGGGGAGACACGCTCGGCGTCTTCCAACTCGACGGCGGGCCGATGCGCTCGCTCCTGAGGCTTCTGAAGCCCGACAACTTCGAAGACATCTCGGCCGTCATCGCCCTCTATCGACCCGGGCCGATGGGGGCGAACTCCCACATCAACTACGCGCTGCGCAAGAACGGGCAGCAGGAGATCACCCCGATCCACAAAGAGTTCACCGACTCGCTTTCCGAGATCCTCGACACGAGCTACGGCCTGATCATCTATCAGGAGCAGGTCATGGCCATTGCGCAGAAGGTCGCAGGCTTCAGCCTCGGACAGGCGGACATCCTCCGGCGCGCGATGGGCAAGAAGAAGAAGTCCGAGCTCGACAAGCAGTTCGAGGGCTTCCAGGCGGGCATGCATGCGAACGGATACTCGGACGACGCGGTGAACAAGTTGTGGGAGATCCTTCTCCCGTTCTCCGATTACGCGTTCAACAAGGCGCACTCGGCTGCCTATGGACTCGTCTCCTACTGGACGGCGTACCTGAAGGCGCACTATCCCGCCGAGTACATGGCGGCACTCCTGACGAGCGTGGGTGACTCGAAGGACAAGATGGCCGTGTACCTCAACGAGTGCCGGCGCATGGGCATCAAAGTGCTTCCGCCTGACGTGGGCCAGTCCATCCGATACTTCGCCGCTGTCGACGAGGACATCCGCTTCGGGCTCGGTGCTGTGCGGAACGTGGGAGCGAACGTCGTCGACGGAATCGTGACGTCGCGCGGAGAAGACGGTTTCGCGAGCTTCCACGACTTCCTCGCCAGAGTGCCCGCGCATGTGGCGAACAAGCGCACCGTGGAGTCGTTGATCAAGGCGGGCGCTTTCGACTCGCTCGGGTCGACACGTCGCGCACTCCTCGAGATTCATGAGGACGCGACGGAGCAGGCCGTCCTCGACAAACGACGCGAGGCCAACGGCGAGGTGGGGTTCGACTTCGACAGTCTGTGGGGAGACGACGAGCCTCAGCAGGTCACAAAGGTGCCCGAACGCCCCGAATGGACGAAGAAGGACAAGCTCGCCTTCGAGCGCGAGATGCTCGGTCTGTACGTCTCCGATCATCCCCTCGCGGGTCTGGAGATCCCCCTCGCCAAACATGCGTCCATGACGATCCACGACCTGCTGTCGAATGAGGATCTGGCGGACGGTGAGCAGGTCACGATCGCGGGACTCGTCACGAATGCCCAGCATCGTGTCGCCAAACAGAGCGGAAATCCCTACGGGATGATCACGGTCGAGGACTTCGACGGTGAGGTCACCGTCATGCTCATGGGCAAGACCTACACCGAATTCGCCTCCATGCTGCAGGCGGACTCGATTCTCGTCGTCCGCGGCCGGATCTCACGCCGCGATGATGGGCTTAACCTGCATGCGCAGTCGGTGTTCGCTCCGGACCTCGGGAGCACGGAGGCGTCCGGGCCACTCGTGCTCGTCATGCCGGAGCACCGGGCGACCGAGCCGGTCGTCGGGGAGCTCGCGGCTGTTCTCGAGCGTCATCGTGGCGATACCGAGGTCGTGCTGAAGCTGCACAAGGGGTCCGCCGCGAAGGTCTTCGAGGTGCCGATGCCGGTGTCGATCACAGCGGATCTGTTCGGCGAGTTGAAGGGATTGCTCGGCCCGCAATGCCTCGGGTGAGCGACCCCGAACACGACCCCGCATCTCGCGTGCATCCCGACGGGAGTCGGCCCCGCGGGTAGGATCGTGTGCACCCCCGCCCGTTATCGGAAGGATCATCGTGAGCGACCACCAGGACGAGAACATCGGCCTCGAGGGCGATCAGAACGCTTCCTCCGACGTACGACTCGACGAGACACCGCAGTACGGCGTCGGACCATTCTCGGTGCGCGAGGTCGCTCTCGCCGGTGTCTGGCTCGTCGCGTTCGTGCTGTCGTTCTTCCCCGTCGCCGCCGTCTTGGTCGGCCGGGACAGCCTGCTGTTCGGATTCGGGTCTGTCTGGACGACAGGTCTCGGCTGGATCCTCACGATCGGCCTCCCGACCATCGCCGTCTTCCTGATCGGCCTGCGTCGTCTGTCGCCCGACGGGATCCGCCGGGTCGGCTCGCTGGGCATCGATCAGTTCGCGTCGGTGGCGTTCTCCGTCTCAGCCGTCGTCTGGCTGCAGATCGTGTGGGAGACGGTGGCGTTCACGCTCGCGGGCGGAGACTGGTTCCGTTCTTGGGTGATCTGGGCTCAACTGATCCTCATGCTCGCGGGCGTCCTCCTCACCGTCTTCGCGCCCCTCATCCCGCCTTTCGCTCAGGACTTCGTCGGTCGCCGCGAGGTCCCCGCGCATCGGAACGCGCGCCCGGTCCGCCCTGTGTCCGCGCGGCCCGCACGCCCCGCCGACCCGTCTCCTGCTCCTGCCGCAGCGCCGACAGCCGACACGGGATCGGAGCACGTCGTCTTCGAGGATTCGGCGGACGTCGACGCGACGACGGAATCGTGGATGTCCGATGACGTTACCGGTGCCTATGAGCCCGTCGACCAGGTCGAGGCCGCGGCGGACGAGCCCGCGGCGCACCGTCACCAGGCGTTCTGGGCTCTCGTCCCCGAGGAGCGCGATGTCGTCGACGACAGCGGAGCCGCACTCTTCCGCATCGGGCCGACCGCGTGGGCTCTCGTCATCGAAGAGTACGACGATCACTTCGTGGTCCGTCACGAAGACGGTCGGGTCGGGCGGCTGCACGACACAGACGGCGTGACTCGGGGCTGACGACGACGAATGATGCGAACGATCGATCTGCGCGGTCGGGACCTGTCCGCAGCTGAGCTTCTTGCGGCTGTCCCTCGGGCGGCTGCCGCGCGAAATGAAGCACTGGAGACAGCGACCAGGCTCGTGGCGGATGTCCAGGCCGACGGTGCGGACGCGCTGCGGAGCCAGGCCGAGCGCTTCGACGGAGTGACGGGCCACGCGATCCGCGTGCCCGCCGAGCACCTTGAAGAAGCACTCGCGCTTCTCGATCCGTCCATCCGATCCGCGCTCGAGTCCGCGATCGAGCGCGTGCGTGCGGCTTCGATCGCCCAGGTCCCACCGTCCGTCACGACGCACATCGCTCCCGGAGCATCGGTCACCCAGCGCTGGCAACCCGTGCGGCGCGTCGGACTCTACGTTCCCGGCGGCAAGGCGGTTTATCCGTCGAGCGTCGTCATGAACGTCGTTCCCGCGCAGGTCGCGGGCGTCGAGCGCATCGGGCTCGCCTCTCCGCCCCAGCGAGACAGCGACGGTCGTGTCCACCCCGTGATCCTCGCGGCGGCGCGTCTGCTCGGCGTGGATGAGGTCTATGCGATGGGAGGCGCGGGGGCGATCGCGGCTTTCGCCTACGGTGTTCCCGAAATCGGACTCGATCCCGTCGATGTCGTCACCGGCCCGGGCAACAACTTCGTCGCAGCCGCGAAGCGTGCCGTTGCGGGGCGCGTCGGCACGGACTCGGAAGCCGGCGCGACCGAGATCCTCATCGTGGCCGATGAGAGCGCCGATCCGACTCTTGTCGCCGCCGACCTCGTCAGTCAGGCCGAGCACGACGAACAGGCCTCGGCAGTCCTCGTCACGACATCAGAGGACCTCGCCGAAGCCGTGCGCGAATCCGTCGCTGCGGCCGCCGCTGCAACGCGGCACGCACAGCGCGTCGAGGCGGCGTTGGCAGGCCCGCAGTCCGCCATCGTCATCGTCGATGATCTGGCCCGCGCTGCCGACTTCAGCAACGCCTATGCGCCTGAACACCTCGAACTTCACGTCGCGGACCCGCGCCCCGCCGACTTCGTCCACGCCGGCGCGGTCTTCGTCGGCCCCCACACTCCGGTGAGTCTCGGCGACTACCTGGCCGGGTCGAATCACGTCCTCCCCACGGGAGGGCAGGCGCGCTACGCCGCGGGGCTGTCCGCATCCACGTTCCTTCGTCCGCAACAGGTGATCGAATACGACCGCGCTGCTCTCGCCGAGGTGAGGGCTGCCATCGTCACGCTCGCCGAGGCTGAGCAGCTTCCGGCGCACGGTGAGGCCATCGAGGCCCGCTTCCCGGCGTAGTCTTCTGTCATATGCATTGCCCGTTCTGCCGCCACTCCGATTCCCGCGTCATCGATTCGCGAACGAGCGATGACGGCCTCAGCATCCGTCGACGCCGTCAGTGCCCCGAGTGCGGAGGACGCTTCACGACGATCGAGACGGCAAGCCTCAACGTCATCAAACGCTCGGGCGTCATGGAACCGTTCAGCCGCGAGAAGGTGATCTCGGGTGTGCGCAAGGCGTGTCAGGGACGCCCCGTGACAGAGGGAGACCTCGCCGTGCTCGCTCAGCGCGTCGAAGAGTCGATCCGACAGACCGGCGCTTCGCAGCTCGACGCGAACGAGATCGGATTGGCGATCCTCGGCCCGCTGCGCGAGCTCGATGAGGTTGCATACCTGCGGTTCGCCAGCGTGTACCAGGCCTTTGACTCGCTCGAGGATTTCGAGACGGCGATCGGCCAGCTGCGAGACGATCACCCGCGCGAGGAGGCGAGCGCCGAGCGCTAGCCTGGAAGCGATGTATCCGCTTCTCTTCCGGACAGTTCTGTCCCGCATGGATCCCGAGTCCGCTCATCACGCTGCGATGGTCGTCATCCGGATGCTCGGCACCCGACCGCTCGCGTGGGCCCCGCGCCTTCTGGCTCGCCCCGACGCGTCACTTCGCACGTCGGCTCTCGGGCTCACATTCGAGTCGCCGTTCGGTGTTGCTGCCGGCTTCGACAAGGACGTCACAGGCGCCCAGGGTCTGTGGGCGCTCGGATTCGGTCACGTCGAAGTCGGCACGGTGACGGCGATCCCGCAGGCCGGCAATCCGCGTCCGCGACTCTTCCGTCTCATTCCCGACCGCGCCGTCGTCAACCGCATGGGATTCAACAACCATGGTGCCCAGGCGGCCGCGCGTCGTCTGGAGAAGCTCCGCAGGCGCCGCAACAGGCCGATCCTGGGTGTCAACATCGGCAAGAGTCGTGTCGTCGATGTGAGTGACGCGACGGCCGACTATGAACGGAGCGCCACCCTCCTCGCTCCGCTCGCCGACTATCTCGTCGTGAACGTCTCGTCACCGAACACACCGGGCCTTCGCGGACTCCAGGCAGCCGAAACGCTCCGCCCTCTTCTCGAGACGGTGCGGGCCGCGGCGGGCGACACACCGCTGCTCGTCAAGATCGCTCCCGATCTCACGGATGACGAGGTTGACGCACTCGCGGCCCTCGCCGTCGACGTAGGGCTCGCGGGACTCATCGCGACGAACACCACGATCTCTCGCGAGGGCCTGAAGACGGATGCCGCGACGGTCGCCGCCGCAGGCAACGGCGGCCTGTCGGGCGCCCCGCTGGCGGCACGGTCGCTCGACGTCCTCCGGCGCGTGCGCGCCGTCGTTCCGGCCGACTTCTGTGTCATCTCCGTCGGGGGAGTGGAGACGGCGTCAGACGTTCGAGAGCGTCTCGATGCTGGCGCGACCCTCGTGCAGGGCTACACGGGCTTTCTCTACCGCGGTCCCTTATGGGGCCGCCAGATCAACCGCGGGCTCAGGCGGGACGCTGCCCGCGCTTGACCTGCGGCTTGGGGAGGCGGAGGAACCGCATCTGGATCGTGCGCATCGCGGCGTACCAGCCCAGGCCCTTCTCCATCTTGTCGCCCCACTTGTCACGCGCAGCGCGCTTGACGCGGATCGACGTGATGACCATGTCGCCGATCACGAAGAGGATGAAGATCCACAGTGCGATGAACGAGTAGAACTGGATGCCGTAGACGGGGATGAAGGTCGCGATGATGACGACGACCATCGCGGGCATCACTGCCTCGCCGAGGTGCCAGCCCGAGTCGATGAGGTCGCGCACCCATCGGCGCTGCGGCCCGCGATCGCGAGCCGTGAGGAAGCGGTCGTCGCCGGCCGCCATGCCGACGCGCGCCTTCTCGCGCTGAGTCGCGAGCTCGGCGCGCGCGCGCGCCTTGGCCTCTTTCGTATCCGGTACGAGCGGCCGCTTGCGCGCCGCTTCCCGCTCGGCGCGGGTCGGAGTCGCGCGCCCCTTTCCGGCACCGGAAACGGGTGCGTCGACGTCGGTGGGAGCGTCTTTCGGCGCGGGGGCTGCGGGAGTCTTGGCCACGGTGATCCTCGGAACTGCGTCGGCGGGTGGACTTAAGATTACCCGCATGACATCAGACCCTTCCCGTCAGAAGTCTGTGACGGATGCCGCGACAGCCGGCATCCCCGCAGCACTCGCCGACCTCGGCTCCCTCGTGCGCATCCCCTCGGTCGCCTTCCCGGGGTTCGACCCGTCGGAGGTGCGGCGGAGCGCCGAGGCCGTGGCGCAGCTCGCCGAGGGCGTGGGGATCTTCGACCGTGTCGAGATCCGCGACGCGGCTCTTCCGGGCGAAGAGGGCCGCGGAATGCCGGCCGTCCTGGCGACCCGTGCGGCGCGCAACGGGCGTCCGACGATCCTGCTCTACGCGCATCATGACGTCCAGCCGACGGGCGATGACGCGCTCTGGGACTCGCCGCCTTTCGAGCCGACGGTGCGGGACGGGCGTCTGTACGGGCGCGGTGCGGCAGACGACAAGGCAGGCGTCATGGTGCACATCGGCGCGCTGCGGGCGTTCGCCGAGGCGCTCGGCGACGACACCGACCTCGGTATCGCGCTCTTCATCGAGGGCGAGGAGGAGGCGGGTTCGCGTTCATTCGGACAGTTCCTCTCCGACAACGCCGACGTGCTGCGCGCCGACGTCATCGTCGTGGCGGACTCGGGCAATTGGGACGCGCGCACACCCGCGCTGACGGTTTCGCTCCGCGGCAACGTGCGCTTCACGATGACCGTACGCACTCTCGAGCACGCCTCGCATTCGGGGATGTTCGGCGGGGCCGTCCCCGATGCGACCATGGCCGCGATCCGCCTGCTCGCTTCACTGTGGAACGAGGACGGGTCGGTCGCCGTCGCGGGTCTCCTCGAGAGGGACGCCGCGACACCCGAGTACTCGGAGGCGACGCTGCGCGACGAGGCCGGTCTCTCCGAGGGGGTGCGGCCGATCGGCGACGGCACGATCCTGAGCCGGATCTGGAACAAGCCGTCCGTCACCGTCACGGGAATGAATGTCCCCACGGTCGTCAACGCCTCCAACACCCTCACGCCCGAGGTCTCGGTCGTGATCAGTGCGCGTGTCGCCCCCGGCCAGTCAGCGCGTGAGGCCTACACCGCCATCGAGGCGCACTTGCGCGCGCACGCCCCCTTCGGGGCTCGACTGAGCTTTGACGACCTTGACCTCGGTGACGGCTTCCTCGTCGACACGAGTGGCTGGGCCGTCACCGCGGCGCGAGACGCCCTCGAAGAGGGCTACGGCGTGGCGGCCGTCGACCTCGGTGTCGGCGGCTCCATCCCGTTCATCGCCGACCTCGTGCGCGAATTCCCCGACGCTCAGATCCTCGTCACGGGCGTCGAGGATCCCCACGCGCGTGCGCACAGCCCCAACGAGTCACTTCACCTCGATACGTTCCGGCACGCCCTCATCGCCGAAGCGCTGCTCCTCGAGAAGCTCGACCGGCGGGACGGCTGACGCCGCCCGATTCGTCGTGGTTCCACGCCGTTGGGCTATAGCTGGGCGTAGAATCGTGGCATCCGCACGCTCTTTGGAGGACGCACATGACCGACACCGCACTGTCGACCGACCAGACGACGCGCGCCCACGGCGTGCTTCTCACCGACGCCGCAGCCCTGAAGGTGCGCACGCTCCTCGAGCAGGAGGGACGCGATGACCTTCGCCTTCGCGTCGCCGTCCAGCCCGGCGGATGCAGCGGCCTGATCTACCAGCTCTACTTCGACGAGCGCTACCTCGAGGGCGACCAGGCGGTCGACTTCGACGGCGTCGAGGTCATCGTGGACGACATGAGCGTGCCGTACCTCGACGGCGCGACCATCGATTTCAAGGACACGATCTCCGAGCAGGGCTTCACGATCGACAACCCCAATGCCGCGGGGAGCTGCGCCTGCGGTGACAGCTTCCACTGACGTGGATCACGAGCCGGACCCGACCGCTTTTTCGCGGCCCGGGTCCGGCTTTTTCGTGTTCGCGCGACTCGACAAGCTGGGTGGATGGCCTGAATCGTCTGGGCGCTTGCTCTAGACTGGACCAAGACACATTCGCGACCCGGAAAGGTGCACCGTGCCCTCGAAACGACGCCTCCGCTGGGCCGTTCTCCCGCTCGGGATCGCAACGGCGGCGGTTCTCGCCGGTTGCACCCCGACGGAGCTCAACGGCTATCTGCCGGGCTTCATCGAGGACGGCACCCCCACCACGAATCAGACCGAGATGGTCTCCGGCCTGTGGGTCAATTCGTGGATCGTCCTCCTCGCCGTCGGCGTCATCACATGGGGTCTCATGGGATGGGCGGCGATCGCCTACCGTCGCCGCCGCGGGCAGACGGGCCTTCCCGTCCAGCTTCGCTACAACATGCCCATCGAGATCTTCTACACGGTCGTGCCGTTGATCCTCGTCATCGGCTTCTTCGCCTTCACGGCGCGTGACCAGACGATCCTCGAGACCCAGACGGAAGATCCCGACGTCTCGATCGTCGCGATCGGCAAGCAGTGGGCGTGGGACTTCCAGTACAACGGCGACTCCGAAGACGACACCGTCTGGTCGATGGGCGTTCAAGCTCAGACCAACGACGCCGGCGACGTCGTCAGCGAGCTGCCCACGCTGTACCTGCCGGTCGACAAGACCGTCAAGATCAAGCTCCAGTCGCGCGACGTCATCCACTCCTTCTGGATCATCGACTTCCTCTACAAGAAGGACATGTACATCGGCAAGGACAACTACTGGTCCTTCACGCCGACCCGCGAGGGTGAGTACGCCGGCAAGTGCGCAGAGCTCTGCGGCGAATATCACTCGATGATGCTCTTCAACGTCAAGGTCGTCAGCGAGGACGAGTACGAGGACTACCTCCAGACGCTCGAAGCCGCAGGTCAGACCGGCGACATCAACGACGCGTACGACCGACTTCAGAACGCGCCCGGGACGGGCGCTCCCGCATCCGAGGGAGACCACTGACCATGGCGACGACACTTCCCCTCAACGAGGCGACTCCGGGTCGCCCGACGACCCTCCCGCCCCGACAGGCCGCTCTGCTGAGCTCGAGCCGCGTCGAGCAGAAGGGCAACATCGTCGTCAAGTGGATCACCTCCACTGACCACAAGACGATCGGGTACATGTATCTGATCGCGTCGGTCATCTTCTTCATGCTCGGTGGCGTGATGGCCCTCATCATCCGCGCGGAGCTCTTCGAGCCCGGCATGCAGATCATCCCGACGAAAGAGCAGTACAACCAGCTCTTCACGATGCACGGCACGATCATGCTGCTGATGTTCGCGACGCCGCTCTTCGCGGGCTTCGCCAACGCCATCCTGCCGCTGCAGATCGGTGCACCCGACGTCGCGTTCCCGCGCTTGAACGCCTTCGCGTTCTGGCTGTTCCTGTTCGGTTCGACGATCGCGGTCGCGGGCTTCCTGACTCCGCAGGGCGCGGCGTCGTTCGGCTGGTTCGCCTATCAGCCGCTCGCGAGTGCGACCTTCTCGCCGGGTATCGGTGGAAACCTCTGGATGCTCGGTCTGGGCATGAGCGGTTTCGGTACCATCCTCGGTGCCGTGAACTTCATCACCACGATCATCACGATGCGCGCTCCCGGCATGACGATGTGGCGCATGCCGATCTTCTCGTGGAACACGCTCGTCACGAGCATCCTGATCCTGATGGCGTTCCCCGTCCTCGCCGCGGCCATCCTCGCCGCTGCCGCGGACCGCGTGCTCGGAGCACACATCTACGACCCGCAGAACGGCGGCGTGCTCCTGTGGCAGCACCTGTTCTGGTTCTTCGGACACCCCGAGGTGTACATCATCGCGTTGCCGTTCTTCGGCATCATCTCCGAAGTGCTGCCGGTCTTCAGCCGCAAGCCGATCTTCGGGTACAAGACCCTCGTCTACGCGACGATCGCGATCGCTGCGCTCTCCGTCGCGGTCTGGGCGCACCACATGTACGTCACGGGCGCCGTGCTTCTGCCGTTCTTCGCCCTCATGACGATGCTCATCGCCGTGCCGACCGGTGTGAAGATCTTCAACTGGATCGGAACGATGTGGCGAGGCTCGGTGACATTCGAGACCCCCATGATGTTCTCGCTCGGGTTCCTCGTCTCCTTCGTCTTCGGTGGCCTGACGGGCGTCATCCTCGCTTCGCCGCCGCTCGACTTCCACCTCTCCGACTCGTACTTCGTCGTAGCGCACTTCCACTACGTCGTCTTCGGCACCGTCGTCTTCGCGATGTTCGCGGGCTTCTACTTCTGGTGGCCGAAGTGGACCGGCCGCATGCTCAACGAGCGTCTCGGCATGGTGCACTTCTGGATGCTTTTCATCGGGTTCCACATGACGTTCCTCGTCCAGCACTGGCTCGGCGTCGACGGCATGGTCCGCCGTTACGCCGACTACTCCGCCGCTGATGGATGGACGTGGCAGAACCAGCTCTCGACAATCGGTGCGATCATCCTGGGCGCGTCCATGATCCCCTTCCTGTTCAACGTCTGGATCACGGCACGCAAGGCACCCAAGGTCACCGTCAACGACCCGTGGGGCTACGGCGGCTCGCTCGAGTGGGCGACGTCGTGCCCGCCTCCTCGCCACAACTTCACGTCGATCCCGCGCATCCGCAGCGAGCGTCCGGCCTTCGATCTCAACCACCCCGAGGCCGGCGTGCCGGTCGGTGTGGGCCCCGCGAAGGACGCGCCCGATGCGCCCGCTTACGACCTCGACGAGGGAAAGGTCAAGTAAGTGCGCACCAACACACGGATGTGGTGGCTCCTCAGCGGGTTCTTCCTTCTGACGACCATCCTCTACACCGTCTGGAACCTGATCGCGCATTGGGACACCAATGCGACGGGAGGGCAGCAGCTCGGTACCACCATCGCCCTCTCCGTCGAGTGGGTCGGGTCGACAGCGCTGCTCTTCGTGACGCTCATGTCGGTCTTCATCGCCTTCTATATCGGTCGCGTGCACAAGGCCCAGGGCGGCGAGCTCCCCGAAGACACTCTGACGGCGGACATCGACGATGGTGACCCCGAACTGGGCGAGTTCAGCCCGTGGTCCTGGTGGCCGATCGTTCTCGCCGGTGCTGCGGGCATCGCGATCCTCGGTCTCGCGGTGGGTGTGTGGATGTTCCCGATCGGCATCGCCATCTTCGTGGTCGCCATCGTGGGATGGGTCTACGAGTACTACCGCGGCTACTTTGCGCGCTGATGACGCGATGAACTTCTGCCGCTAGTTTGCAGAGAGCGATCCGGGCGCACGTCGCGCCCGGATCGCTTTTCTTTGTTCGCAGGAACGTCATTCACGACTTGTCGTGCACGACCATCACTTGCGGATCGAAGACACGGGGGAGCGGTCCCTCATCGTTCTCCGTGGGCTGCCCTTCTCGCACCCAGTACTCGTAGCCGCCGATCATCTCTTTGACCGAGTAGCCGAGCCGAGCGAACTCGAAAGCTCCCTTGGCGCCGGCGTTGCAGCCGGGGCTCCAGCAGTAGACGACGACCGGCGTTCCCGGAGAAATCTCGGTGGCGGCTCTTTGCGCGATCTGGGCGTAAGGAATGTGGATGGCGCCCGTGATGCGGCCCTGTCTCCATGCCTCGTCGCCGCGCACATCGACGAGAATGAAGTCCTCGTCCGCCTTCTGCGCGGCGTAGACATCCGATGCGTCCGTCTCGTGGGCGAGCTTGGTGGCGAAGTAGTGTGCAGCATCCGTCGTCATGCCGTCAGCCTAGGCGCGTCGCGCGTCCATGGTGCGGCGTCCGACCGACAGGCGTCGTCGCGATCCTGCCGATCCGTGCATCCCGCGCCGTAGGTTCCGCGGCGCCATCCGTCCTGGGCTCAGCAGTATTGCGAGAAGACCCGAACTGCGCATTCCGTAAGCGGTATCCAGCAGTTTGGGTCTTTTCGCCAAGATGGGCGACGCCTGACGTGGGCGACGGGACTCGGGCGAGAAGACGCGGAATGCGCTATTCGGAGACGAGACGCAGCAGTTTGGGTCTTCTCGGCCGTCGATGCCGGTGCACGCGAATGCCCCGTGACGATCCGCCGAGAGGCTGATGGTCACGGGGCATCCCGTCGTGCGTGACGCTGGTCAGGCGTCCGTGTTCTTGTCACCCTTCTTGGGCTTCGAGGTGCCCTCGTCGGGGATGATGACGTTCGACGGCCGCACTGCAGTCTCGGAGTTGTGGCCGTCGTCGATGGGCACGTGGGGCGCATCGGGAACGCCTGCGCGCTCGTGAGCGCCCTGGATCTCGGCATCCTCTTCCGCGGCGATGTGCTCGAGCTCGTGGTGCTGGTGGGCAACCGCTGCATCGATCTCCGACTGAGTGACGGGAGACAGGCGATCCTCGAAGAACCAGCGCGAGATCGACC
The DNA here is from genome assembly GCF_006715145.1 of Microbacterium sp. SLBN-146. Lineage (NCBI taxonomy): Bacteria > Bacillati > Actinomycetota > Actinomycetes > Micrococcales > Microbacteriaceae > Microbacterium > Microbacterium sp. SLBN-146. The sequence continues at coordinate 3,109,705 of NZ_VFMR01000001.1, read as the reverse complement.
CGCGCACGTTCTCGTGCCACGGGATGCGGCCCTTCGTGTTCGGCCGGACGACGAGCGGTTCGTAGACCTCGAAGTCGACCAGCTTGAAGCGCTCGTACTCGTCGACGGGCTGGTGCACCTCGATGTACTCGCCACCGGGAAGGCGCACGATGCGTCCGGACTCGTACCCGTGCAGTGCGATCTCGCGGTCCTTCTTCTGGAGCGCGATGCAGATGCGCTTCGTGACGAAGTAGGCGATGATCGGGCCGAGGATGAGCGCCGCCTGGAGAGAGTGGATGACGCCCTCCATCGTGAGCCAGAAGTGCGTCGCGATGATGTCGGACGACGCGGCAGCCCACAGGACTGCGTAGAACGTCACGCCCGCGGCGCCGACGGCCGTACGCGTTGCGGCGTTGCGGGGACGCTGCGCGATGTGGTGCTCACGCTTGTCGCCCGTGATCCACGCCTCGATGAAGGGGTAGACCAGCACGATCAGGATGAAGACTGCGAGGACTCCGAGCGGCAGCAAAATGTTCCACGACCACGTGTGGTCGAAGATCACGCTCTCCAGGTGCGGGGGAACGAGTCGCAGCGCGCCGTCAGCGAAGCCGATGTACCAGTCGGGCTGGGTTCCCGCCGAGACGGGGGAGGGGTCGTACGGGCCGTAGTTCCAGACCGGGTTGATCGTGAACAGCGAAGCGATCAGCACGATCACGCCGAAAACAATGAAGAAGAATCCACCCATCTTCGATGCATACACGGGCAGCATCGGGTAGCCGACGACGTTGCTGTTCGTCCGACCCGGGCCGGCGAACTGCGTGTGCTTGTTGATGATCATCAGCATGAGGTGGAGCACCAGGAGGCCGATGAGGATCAGAGGCAGCAGCAGGATGTGCAGCGTGTAGAGGCGTCCGACGATGTCGGTACCGGGGAACTCGCCGCCGAAGAGCAGGAACGACGTCCATGTACCGATGAGCGGGATGCCCTTGATCATTCCGTCGATGATCCGCAGGCCGTTGCCCGACAGCAGGTCGTCGGGGAGCGAGTATCCCGTGAAGCCCTCGGCCATCGCGAGGATGAAGAGAATGAATCCGATGACCCAGTTCAGCTCGCGCGGCTTGCGGAAGGCGCCGGTGAAGAAGACGCGCAGCATGTGCACACCGATGCCGGCGACGAAGACGAGCGCAGCCCAGTGGTGGATCTGCCGGACGAGCAGGCCGCCGCGGATGTCGAACGAGATACGCAGCGTCGACTCCATGGCGGCGGACATCTCGATGCCACGCATGGGGAGGTAGGCGCCGTAGTAGTGCGTCTCGACCATCGACGCCTGGAAGAAGAAGGTCAGGAAGGTCCCCGACAGAAGGACGACGACGAAGCTCCAGAGCGCGATCTCGCCGAGCATGAACGACCAGTGATCGGGGAAGATCTTGCGGCCGAGCTCCTTGACGATCCCGGAGAGGCTTGTCCTTTCGTCGAGATAGTTCGCGGTGGCCCCGACGAAGCGGCCGCCGAGAGGCTTATCCTTCGCCTCGGGCTTCTCAGTGACAGTGGCGGTGCTCAATGACGCTCCCAGAAGCTCGGGCCGACGGGTTCGTGGAAGTCGCTCTGCGCGATCAGATAGCCCTCGTCGTCGACCGCAATCGGCAGCTGCGGAAGGGGACGGGCCGCGGGTCCGAAGATGACCGCCGCGCCGTTGGCGACGTCGAACTGCGACTGGTGGCAGGGGCAGAGCAGGTGGTGGGTCTGCTGTTCGTACAGTGCGACGGGGCAGCCGACGTGGGTGCACACCTTGGAGTAGGCGACGATGCCGTCGTACGTCCAGTCGAGCTGGTTCGTTTCCGCGGGCAACTGCTCGGGAAGCAGACGCATAAGAAGGACGATGGCCTTGGCCTTCTCCTCGAGGTAGCCGTCGTGGTGGGACAGATCGGCGAGGGGCTCGGGGATGACGTGGAAGGCGGATCCCAACGTGACCTCGGACGCCCGGATCGGCGTCCCCTCGGGGTCGCGCGCCAGTCGCATGCCCTCTTCCCACATGGTGTGGCTGAGGAGATAGACGGGATTTCCCGCGTTGGGGTGTTCTGGGGTGTCCTGAGGAGCCAGGCCACGGAACAGCGTGATGCCGGGCACGATCGACGCGGCGAGTGCAGCGATGAGGGAGTTCCGGATCATGACGCGACGTCCGAACCCGGAATCCTCGTCGGCGTCGCGGAAGACCTGGATGGCGCCTTCACGCGTCGCGTCACGACCGCGGGTCGCGTGACGCGGCTCCGTGTGCTCCTTGTCGGACATGATCGCCTTGGACCAGTGGATGGCGCCGATGCCGATCGCGAGGAGCGCGAGCGCGATCCCGAGGCCGATGAAGAGGTTGTTGTTGCGGATGTCGACCAGTCGACCGCTCTCGATCGGGAAGATCATGTAGGCGGCGACAGCCCAGATGCTCGCAGCGACCGACAGGTAGAAGAGCGTGTAGACCGTGCGGACGGCGCGCTTCATGGCGGCCGGGTCCTTGTCGGTGACCCTCGCGCGGTGCGGCGGGAGCTCCGGATTGCGCACCGGGTCGGTGACCGCCACGGCGAGCCCGGGGGAGGGCTTCCAAGAAGCCCTCTCGTGCTCGAGCGGGTCGTCCTCGTGTGCCATGCTGCTCCTCGTTCGTGATTCGGGTTCAGTGATCGTCTGTCAGTTGGATTTCGCTGTGATCCACACGGTCAGGGCGATGAGGCCGCCGATACCGAAGATCCAGATGAAGAGTCCCTCCGAGACGGGTCCGAGGGAGCCGAGCGAGAAGCCGCCGGGCGACTGGTTCTCCTGAATGAACAGGAGAGCCGAGATGATGTCGCGCTTCTCTTCCAACGACAGGTTCATGTCACTGAAGACGGGCATGTTTTGCGGGCCCGTCACCATTGCTGCGTACATGTGGAGGGCACTCGTGCCCTGGAGTCCGGGCGCGTACTTGCCTTCGGTCAGAGCGCCACCCGCTGCGGCGACGTTGTGGCACATCGCGCAGTTGATGCGGAAGAGCTCGGCGCCGTGCGACACGTTCCCCTCGCCATCGAGGACTTCGTCGGACGGGAAGGTCGGTCCGGGCGACGTCGATTGGACCCACGCGGAGATGGCCAGGATCTGGTCCTGCGTGAACTGCACGGGCTTCTGCGGGGCCTGTGGTCCTTGCATCTGCAGCGGCATGCGGCCCGTCGCCATCTGGAACTCGACCGCGAGTTCACCGACACCGAAGAGCGAGGGTCCGTCGGCGGTGCCCTGGAGATCGAGGCCGTGGCAGGTCGCACAGTTCGCCTGGAACAGCTTCTTGCCGTCTTCGACGGTCAGGGTCGAAGAAGCCTGTGTGGTGTCGTCGGTCGCTGCCATCGCGGCGGAGGCGCCGGCGTAGATTCCGCCGGTGACCAGCAGGCCGAGCCCGATGAGGGCGGCTGCCGCCCAGGGGCTGCGTCGGCCAGTCGAGCGGCGCGTCTTCTCTCGTGCCATGTTGGGGTTTCAGCTCCGCTCTTGTTACCGCAGGAAGTAGATGACGAGGAACAGGGCGATCCAGACGACGTCGACGAAGTGCCAGTAGTAGGACACGACGATCGAGGACGTCATCTCTTTGCGCCCGAAGTTCTTCACGGCGTACGCACGGCCGATCACGAGGAGGAAGGCGATGAGACCGCCTGTCACGTGGAGCGCGTGGAAGCCTGTCGTCAGGTAGAACGCCGATGCGTATGCGTCGGCGGAGATCGGCATGCCTTCGTACACGAGGGTCGCGTACTCCCAGACCTGGCCGGAGACGAAGATCGCGCCGAGCGCGAACGTCAACCAGAACCACTCGACCATGCCCCAGCCGAGGATGCCGCGCTTCTTCGTCGAGTACGGCTGGAACCTCTCGGCGGCGAACACGCCCATCTGGCAGGTCACGGAGGACAGCACAAGGATGATCGTGTTGCCGAGGGCGAACGGGACGTTGAGCAGCTCGGTGCGCTCCGCCCACAACTCGGGGGACGTGCTGCGCAGCGTGAAGTAGATCGCGAAGAGACCCGCGAAGAACATCACCTCACTGCCGAGCCACACGATGGTTCCGACAGCGACCGGATCTGGCCTCTTGACGGACCGCATCGCCTGGGAGTAGGTCGCTGTGGTGGTTGTCACGCCTCCCATTATTGCCGATCCCGGCGGGCGATTCTCGCACTCGACGACAACGATTTGCCCTCGGTCCGACTTAGGAGGCCCTAAGAACGAGCCGCGAGACTGCTCCGAGAACCGTGTGCGACCGGTGCGAGGGCCCTGATCGACGGGTGTGTGCAACGTTGCCGCGGTCGATGTCCGTCCGCGTGGGACCAGTAGGCTCTCTCGTCATGGCGGACCTGCATTCTTGGCCGGGACTACTCACCGCGCTCCTCGAGCGACGCGACCTCAGCGTGTCGGAATCCACGTGGGCGATGCGGCAGATCATGTCGGGGGCCGCGACGCCCTCTCAGATCTCCGGATTCCTCATCGCTCTGCGCGCGAAGGGGGAAACAGTCGACGAGATCGTGGGGTTCCGCGACGCGATCCTCGAGGCCGCCGTCCCGCTGCCGGTGGATGCCGGTGTCCTCGACATCGTCGGGACCGGTGGCGACAGGTTCGGCACGGTCAACGTCTCGACGATGGCCGCCGTCGTCGCAGCCGCAGCGGGTGTGCCCGTCGTGAAGCACGGCAACCGCGCGGCGAGTTCGTCCTCGGGGTCCTCCGATGTGCTGGCCGCGCTCGGAGTCGAGCTCACGCTGACGCCCGACGCCGTCGCGGAAACCCTCGAACGCGCCGGCATCGCCTTCGTGTTCGCCTCCGCGTTCCACCCGGGCTTCAAGCATGCGGGTCCGACGCGGGCGGAGCTCGGCGTTCCGACGGTCTTCAACATCCTCGGGCCCCTGTGCAATCCGGCGAGGGCCGAGGCCAACGCCGTCGGGGTCGCGCACCTCGATCGGGTTCCCCTCATCACGGGCGTCTTCCAGACGCGCGGGGCGACCGCCCTCGTCTTCCGGGGAGACGACGGGCTCGACGAACTCACGACGACGGGACACAGCAGACTCTGGGAGGTGAGCCGCGGCGACATCCACGAGCACGATCTGGACCCGCGCGACCTGGGCATCCCGCTCGCGCAGATCGACGACCTGCTCGGCGGTGACCCCGCGCACAATGCCGCGGTCGTGCACCGCGTCTTCGCGGGAGAACAGGGTCCCGTCCGTGACATCGTCCTCCTCAATGCGGCGGCCGGTCTCGTGGCGTATCGCCTCTTCCGGGATGCCGCGCAAGTGCAGCGTCCGATCGTCGAGCGCCTCGCGGAAGCCCGCGACGATGCCGCGGCCGCGATAGACAGCGGGGGCGCGGCCGAACGTCTGCGGGACTGGGTCGCAGCGACGAAGGCCCTTGTGGTCTGACCACACGTTTTTACACGGCCGGAGGCCCTTCCTCGCGCACAGGCTCCGCAGTACCGTGAGGGCACTATCCGCTTCACGGAGGAGGACCTCATGAGCGAGACGCTCGCTCCCGCAGACACGTCGGCGACCATCGAACCGCCCGCGCGGCCCCTCGGTGCCGTAAAGGTCGTGGGCATTCTCGGAATCATCGGCGGCGTCGCGCTCATCGTGGTCGGCATCGTCGTCTGGATCATGGTCTCGTCGCAGCTCCGCGCCGAGAACATCACGATCCCCGACGACGCGATGGCCTTCCAGGGGCAGACGGTCCAGGGACCCCTCACGGCGTACGTGCAGGCCGACATCATCCAGACGCACGCTCTCCACGCGTCGGAAGGACAGACCTACGCCGAACTCGACCAGGACGATCCCGTGCGAGCCGTCATGATGAACGCATCGTTCCTGCGCGCATCCCTGTTCACTTCCGTCGTCTCGTTCGGCGTCGCGGCGTTCGCGATGGGGGTCGGCATCCTGGCGATCATCTTCGGGTGGGCTCTGCACCGACTCGCGAGCGCTCCCGTTGTGGTGCGGCAGTCGCGGCAGGCGGCGGCCGCCTAGTGGTGTCCATCGAGCACGAGGGTCCCGTCCGCGCGTGAACCCGCACGAAGCGCTGACCGAGATCGCGACCCTCCTCGAGAGGGAGCGGTCGTCGCGGTACAAGTCGAAGGCCTTCCGTGCCGCCGCGGACGCGATCTCCTCGCTGAGCGACGAACAGCTCCGGGACGGCGCGGGTCTTCGGCGACGGAAGGGCATCGGCGAATCGTCGTTCGCCGTTATCCAGCAGGCGCTCGAGGGGCGGACGCCGGATTACCTCGCCGAACTGCGAGAACGCGTCGGCGCCCCGAGAGAATCCGCCTTGCGGACGCTTCTTCGAGGCGACCTGCACGCTCACAGCGAGTGGTCGGACGGGCTCACCTCGATCGAGCTCATGGTGGACGCGGCGCGAGCACTCGGTCACGAGTACCTCGCTCTCACCGATCACTCGCCGCGACTGCGCGTCGCGAACGGCCTGACCGCCGAGCGGCTGCGCGCACAACTGAAGATCGTCGCGGGGTTGAGCGGTGAGGGCTTCACGCTCCTGTCCGGCATCGAAGTCGACATCCTCGACCACGGAGAATTGGACCAGGAGCCCGACCTTCTCGACGAGCTGGACATCGTCGTGGCGTCCGCCCATTCGAAACTCCGGATGGAGCGTGCGCCGATGACGAGACGTCTCGTGGCCGCCGTCTCGAATCCGCGGGTCGACGTGCTCGGCCATGTGACCGGCCGGCTCGTCGAAGGGTCGCGTGGCACGCGCCCGCCCTCGGTCTTCGACGCGAGAGCCGTCTTCGCGGCGTGTGCCGCCAACACCGTCGCGGTCGAGATCAACTCACGCCCGGAGCGGCAGGATCCGCCCGACGACCTCATCGCGATCGCCCTGGCTGAAGGGTGTCTCTTCTCGATCGACTCCGACGCGCACGCGCCTGGCCAGCTGTCGTTGCTCGATTACGGTGCCGAGCGGGCCCAGCGCGCGGGAGTGCCGGCCGACCGGATCGTCACGACATGGCCGCTCGACCGTGTGCGCGAGTGGACAGCGCGCGAGCGCTGACCTCGTCGGATCAGTCCGCGTCGAGCGCGTCGAGGAGACGCGTCATAGAGCCACCGAGCGCCCAATGCTCGGCGAGGGATGCGGCATCCGCTCTCCGCGACGCGTCCGGCTTCGGCAGCGTCGCGTCCACGGCGGCGAGATCGAGATCGCGGACGACACCGACGACCGTCGGCGCGACGGCGAGGTAGTCGCGTCCGGCGAGGAGCTTCGCCCGCACACCGGCGGTCATTCCGGCGCCCTCGTCTGCGGCGGCGAGGATTCCCGCGAGGTCGCCGTGACTCGAGAGCAGCCCGGCGGCCGTCTTCTCGCCGATGCCCGCCACGCCGGGGAGCCCGTCCGACGAATCTCCGCGGAGCGTCGCGAAATCGGCGTACTGATGGGGCGCGACCCCGTACTTGGCGCGGACGACGTCGTCCGTGATGATCTCGAGGTTGCTCATGCCCTTCGCGGTGTACACGACGCGCACGTCCCGCGCGTCGTCGACGAGTTGGAACAGATCTCGATCGCCCGTCACGATGTCGACGGGAACGGCGGCGCGCGTCGCGAGAGTTCCGATGACGTCGTCCGCCTCGTGCTCCGGGGCGCCGACGATCGGGATGCCGACGGCGGCGAGGGTCTCTCGGATGACGGGGACCTGGACCTCGAGGGGGTCGGGGACGACCTCGATGTCGGCGGATCCCGCGACGACCTCCGCAACGCGGTGCGTCTTGTACGTCGGGATGAGGTCGACGCGCCACTGCGGACGCCAGTCGTCGTCCCAGCACGCCACGAGCTGCGTGGGCCGGTAGATCGTGACGAGCTTCGCGATGATGTCGAGGAATCCGCGCACGGCGTTGACCGGCCGGCCGTCGGGTGCCTTCACGGTGTCCGGCACGCCGTAGAAGGCGCGGAAATACAACGAGGCACTGTCGAGCAACATCAGGCGGTCGGTCACGGCAGTCATCCTGTCACGGGAAGGTTCTCGTCGCGGTGGGAGCGTGGAGGAAATCTCGTGGACCTCGCGCCGTCGCCCCTGCCATGCTGAGCGCATGAGGTTCTCACGCATCGCCGCCGCCACTGTTGTCCTCGCCGCCGCCTTCGCGCTCGGCGCCTGTTCGTCGTCGGACGGCGACGTCATCGCTCCCGTCACGGAGGAAGTCGGTGACCTGCAGGGCCGCACGATCGACCTCGTCGTCGACCAGGTGCTCAACATCAATACGGGTGACCTCGCGGTGGACAGTTACGAGGGCACCGTCGCCGATCCCGCGGTTGCGGAGTTCGTCGCCGGGGGTGAGGAAGGGGATGCGACCTTCAACCCCGGAGTGAAGGCGCTCGCCGTCGGCGAGACGGACGTCGTGCTCTCGAATACGGATGGCGGTATCCAGGACGTCACCTTCACGGTGCGCGTCACGGAGTAGCCTCCGCATCAGCACTCAGCGTCTCGTGGATCCTCCTGAGGTCCTCGAGGAGCGAGCCGATGAGCATCCAGTGCTCGGATGTCGGCGCCGTGATGGACAACGGTGCCGTGAGCGCGGGGGGCTCGGTGTCGGCGCGATCGTCGGTCACCGAACGAACGAGAAGTCGCACGTCGTGGGCGGCGCGACGCAGCTGGGTGGCGATGTCGCGCACGACGGGCTCGGCGCTGATCGACGGGTCGTAGTGGTCGGCGAAAGCCCGCGTCATCCCGATCACCTGTGTCACGATCGGCGACAGTCGCGCAAGTTGCTCGTGCGCCTCCGCGAGCTCGCTGCGTCCCGCGCGGCGCGGGCTGAGCGTGAGCGACTCCGTGGCATCCGCGAGAGCAGTCTCAGCCTTGTCGCGCATCGGCCGCATGAGCCGGGCTTCCAGCAGGAGCTCTTCGACCTCCGCGCGAGACCGCGGGTGCTCGAGTGCGCGCGCGAGTCGCTCGAGCGACTCCGCGACCTCCTGGAGCAGCGCGTCGACCGCTCGTCGCGCGGGGTCGAGGGCGAGGGGAGGCACGAGGGAAACGTTGATGACGATCCCGATGACGGCACCCAGGAGAGTCTCCAGAACACGATCGACCGCGTACTCGGGGCTCGTCCCGCCCAGAGCGAGCACGAGGAGCGCGCTGATCGCCACCTGGTTGGCTGTTCCCGCCGTCATCTTCAGCGCCCATGCGACGGCGAGCCCCGCGACCATCGCGAGCAGGATGACCCACGTCGACCCCCCGAGCAGGATGCCGATGATCGAGGCGATGGCGACTCCCGCGATGACGCCGACGGAACGTTCGAGCGCCTTCGTGAGCGACTGGTTGACGCTCGGCTGCACGACGAGGAGCGCCGCGATCGCAGCGAAGACGGGCGGCGGGCCCTGGATCAGCCACCCCGCGACGAGCCAGGCGGCTGCCGTGGCGATCGCGGACTTCACGACTTGGAGCAGGGGTATCCGGCGGGGCGCGCGGAACGCGGATGTCAAGCGCATGCCAGAAGGCTAGGCCGCGGTTAGCGTTGACGCATGACGGAACTCAGCGACAAAGCCACCACCCTCGCCCGACTCCACGACGAACCGGAGATCCTGCGCGTCGTCAACGTGTGGGATGCCGTGTCGGCGACGGTGATCGCCGCCCTCCCGGAGACGCGGGCGATCGCGACGGCGGGCCATTCGATCGCCGCGACGTTCGGCTACCCCGACGGTGAGCACATTCCGCTCGACCTCATGCTCGACATGGTTGCGAGGATCGTCTCGGCCGCGGGGGACCTGCCGGTCAGCGCCGACCTGGACGCGGGCTTCGGCGATCCGGGAGAGACGGTGCGACGCGCGATCGGCGTGGGCGTCGTCGGGGCGAACGTCGAGGACCGCCTCCGTCCGCTCGCGGAGTCGACCGCGGCCGTCGAGGCGATCGTCGCGGCGGGGGAGAGCGAAGGGGTTGCCTTCGTGCTCAACGCGCGGACCGATGCGTTCGTCCGCGCCGGCGATCGACCGCTCGAGGAATCGATCGAGGATGCCGTCACCCGGGGCCGTGCCTATCTTTCCGCGGGAGCGACGACCGTCTTCGTGCCGGGGATCCTGGATGCCGCGACGACCCGGGCTCTCGTCGACGGAATCGGAGTTCGCAAGGTCAGTGTCATCGGACTTCCGGGAGCGTTGACGGCACAGGAGTACGAAGACCTCGGTGTCGCGCGGATCTCTTACGGTCCCATGACGCAGCGGGTCGCCCTCACGGCGCTTCAGGACGTCGCAGCGGACCTCTACCGCGACGGTGCGATTCCGGCATCCACTCGCGGCCTCAACTGAGCATCGCGCGCGTAGGCTCGACACATGCTCGCAACCGTCATTCACGGCGCCGGTGACATCCGCGTCGAAGAGGTCCCCGATCCAGAGCTCTCGACGGGCACCGACGCCATCGTCCGGGTCGTCGCCGCGTGCGTCTGCGGGTCCGATCTCTGGCCGTACCGAGGCGTCACGGAGACGACGGAACCCCACCGCATCGGGCACGAGTTCGTCGGCGTCGTCGAGGCCGTCGGTGCAGACGTTCGGACGATCCGACCCGGCGACTTCGTCATCGCGCCGTTCTATGTGTGCGACGGAACCTGCGTCAATTGCCGGAACGGCGTCAGCACGTCGTGCCTGCAGGGCGGATGGTGGGGGAGCGCGGACCGCTTCGGCGGCTTCGCGGACGGGGCTCAGGGAGAGATCGTGCGCGTCCCGCTCGCCGACGGGACGTTGGCCGTCGTTCCCGGACCGGTCGCCGACGACGAGATCCCCGGCCTTCTGACGCTCAGCGACGTCATGGGCACGGGCCACCACGCGGCGGTCTCGGCGGGTGTGTCGCCCGGCGACACCGTCGTCGTGGTCGGCGATGGTGCTGTCGGTCTCTGCGCGGTCATCGCCGCCAAGCGTCTCGGAGCGACGACGATCATCGCCATGTCGCGGCATCCGCGTCGCCAGGAACTCGCACGCGAGTTCGGTGCGACCCACATCGTGGAGGAGCGGGGCGAGGCGGGCATCGACGCCGTCCGGGCACTCACCGACGGTATCGGGGCGGACCGCGTCCTCGAGTGCGTCGGAACGAAGGAGTCGATGGATCAGGCGCTGAAGTCGGCGCGACCGGGTGGGAAGGTCGGTTTCGTCGGTGTTCCCAACGGCGGCCCCGAGCTGCCGATCCGGGAGATGTTCGGCAGGAACGTGGGTGTCAACGGGGGAGTGGCCCCCGTGCGCGGGTACATCGAGGAGCTTCTGCCCGATGTCCGCGCGGGTGTCATCCAGCCCGGTCGCGTGTTCGATCTGGAGCTGCCGCTCGCGGATGCCGCCGACGCGTATGCGGCGATGGACGAGCGCCGCGCCGTGAAGGTCCTGCTGCGGCCGTGACGCCGGCGGACCCGCTGGAGCGGTCGCTCGCCGAGCTGTCCGGTCGCATCGAACGGCTCGACGCCACGCTCGCGGCACTCCGCGCCGACCGGCAGGGTGACAACGCCGACGATGAACACGACCCCGAAGGCGCAACGCTGTCGGCGGAATGGTCGCGTCTCTCGGGGCTTCGCGCCGACGCCGAGCGTGAGCGACGCGAGGTCGAGTCGGCGATCGAGCGACGCACCGCCGGAGCGTACGGGATCTGCGCAGACTGCGGGCGGCCGATCCCTCTCGAACGGCTGCAGGCGCGGCCCACTGCGACACGCTGCGTCGTCTGTGCGAGCACGTAGCGGCTCGAGGTGCGCGACCCTCGCGATCGCCGGGCGCATTCTGTTACCCTGGAACGTCACTCCTGTGGCTCAACAGCCATGCCTGCTGACCCTGTGACATCGCACGAAGACAATCCGCCTCGCCTCGGTTCCTCACTCATCCCGCGCGTTCGCGTGGGCAGAGGATGCCGGGCCCGATCACCCATCCAACAAGGACAACCCACTATATGACTACCGCAACGACCGCCCCGGCCACCAAGCAGGTCGCGATCAACGACATCGGCTCTGCTGAGGACTTCCTGGCCGCGGTCGAAAAGACCCTGAAGTTCTTCAACGACGGCGACCTCATTGAAGGCACCGTCGTGAAGATCGACCGCGACGAGGTGCTCCTCGACGTCGGGTACAAGACCGAGGGCGTCATCCCCTCGCGCGAGCTCTCCATCAAGCACGACATCGACCCCAACGAGGTCGTCAAGGTCGGCGACACGGTCGAGGCACTCGTTCTCCAGAAGGAGGACAAGGAAGGCCGTCTGATCCTGTCGAAGAAGCGTGCGCAGTACGAGCGCGCGTGGGGCGACGTGGAGAAGATCAAGGAGACCGACGGCGTCGTGACCGGTTCGGTCATCGAGGTCGTCAAGGGTGGCCTGATCGTCGACATCGGACTCCGCGGGTTCCTTCCCGCCTCGCTCATCGAGCTCCGTCGCGTTCGCGACCTCACGCCGTACCTCGGCCAGGAGATCGAGGCGAAGATCCTCGAGCTCGACAAGAACCGCAACAACGTCGTTCTCTCGCGTCGCGCCCTGCTCGAGCAGACGCAGTCCGAGTCGCGCACGACGTTCCTCAACAACCTCCACAAGGGCCAGGTCCGCAAGGGCACGGTCTCGTCGATCGTCAACTTCGGTGCGTTCGTCGACCTCGGTGGCGTCGACGGTCTCGTCCACGTCTCGGAGCTGTCGTGGAAGCACATCGAGCACGCGTCCGAGGTCGTCGAGGTCGGCCAGGAGGTCACCGTCGAGATCCTGGAGGTGGACCTCGACCGCGAGCGCGTGTCGCTCTCGCTCAAGGCGACGCAGGAGGACCCGTGGCAGGTCTTCGCCCGTACGCACGCGATCGGTCAGGTCGCCCCGGGCAAGGTCACGAAGCTCGTCCCGTTCGGTGCGTTCGTGCGCGTCGCAGACGGCATCGAGGGCCTCGTGCACATCTCGGAGCTTTCCGGGAAGCACGTCGAGCTGGCTGAGCAGGTCGTGTCGGTCGGCGAAGAGGTCTTCGTCAAGATCATCGACATCGACCTCGAGCGTCGCCGCATCTCGCTCTCGCTGAAGCAGGCGAACGAGTCGGTCGACCCGTTCGGCACCGAGTTCGACCCGGCCCTCTACGGCATGGCCACGGAGTACGACGAGAACGGGGAGTACAAGTACCCCGAGGGATTCGACCCCGAGACCAACCAGTGGAAGGAAGGCTTCGACGAGCAGCGCGAGAAGTGGGAGCAGGAGTACGCTGCCGCTCACGCGCGCTGGGAGGCTCACAAGGCTGCGGTCACCAAGGCTCTCGAGGCCGAGGCGAACGCTCCGACCGAGACTGCAAGCCCGTCCTTCTCGTCCGAGACCGGTTCCGCCGGCACCCTCGCCGACGACGAGGCGCTTGCGGCGCTCCGCGAGAAGCTCTCCGGTCGCTGATCCATCGCTGACGAACGGGGTCGGAACCTTCGGGTTCCGGCCCCGTTCGCGCATTCACGGGTGCGAGGAGCGGTAGTTTCGTCCCATGGCTGGACCGAAGCGCACGAAGGTGCAGCGCGCCCGGTCCGGATCGTTCGGCGACCGGACGAGATCGCGCACCGTCCTCCTCAATCAGGTCCTCCTCGCGGGGGTCGTCATGGTTGTCGCGCTCATTGCCCTCGTCTCGCTCTTTCCCGGCAACACGAGCCTGTTCCTGGCAGGCGTCCTCGTTGTGTTCTTCGCGACCGCCGCCGCCGTGGCCGTGCCGTGGAACAGCATCCCCGCCTGGGTGAGTGCGCTGGTGCCGATGCTGGACATCCTCGCCATCACGGCGATCCGAGAGTCCAGTCCGCCGTCGGGGTTCGAGCTGCTGTGGATCTTCCCTGCCATGTGGCTGGCCGGGAGCTTCGGGCTTCCTGGCTTGTTCGGCGGCGTGAGCGTGGTCTGTGCGCTCTATCTCGTACCGGCCCTCGCGCCGGACCGCGATGTGACCATCGCGACAGTGATCCTCCCGTTCACCATCGTGGCTCTCGCGACCACCAGCTATCTGACGACGCATCGGTCGCACGTGCAGCGTCGCCTTCTCGATAGTCAGACCGGCCTCTTGTCCACCGCTCTGGCCCGTGCCCGTCAGCAGGAAGAAACACTCACGGAGGTTCTCGAGGCCGTTGATTTCGGCATCATCAGGATCGGCGTGGACGGACGGGTCTCGCTCCGAAATGAGGCGCACGGACGCCTCCAGAGCGCGGGTGGGGCAACGCCGGACGAGGAACTCCCCGCGTATGCCCGAGATGGCATCACACGACTCAGCGCAGACGACGAGCCGCTCGCCCGCGCTCTGCGCGGTGAGACGTTCGACGACGCCGTCGTCTGGTTCGGGGAGCCGGGCGCACCACGGCGGGCGTTGACCGTCACGGCCCGTCGTGTGCACGACGATGACGGTACGGATGCCGGAAGCGTCATCGTCTCGCGAGACATCACCGCCGAGCTCAGCGCCATCCGCGCGCGTGAAGACCTCGTCGCGTCGGTCTCGCACGAACTGCGCACACCGCTCACGTCCATCGTCGGCTACCTGGACCTCGTTCTCGACGAGGATCTCTCGCCGACGGCGCGACGGGGCCTCGAGGTCGCCGAACGCAACGCCCATCGACTCCTCTCCATCGTTTCGGACATCCTCGCCACGACGGCGGCGGACCGCTCCACGATCGAACTGAGCTACCAGCCGGAGCAGACGGACCTTGCGGATCTCGTGGCGTCGGCGGTCGAACTGCACATTCCTCGCGCGGCGGAGCGCGGCATCCGCTTCGATACGTCGGGGGTGGAGTCCGCGACCGCCTACGTCGACCCGTCGCGCATCCGACAGGTCCTCGACAACCTCTTGTCGAATGCCGTCAAGTACAACCGTGCCGACGGCTCCATCGCCGTCGGCACGACGGTGGACGCCGATCACGCCTGGATCGTCGTGCGGGATTCGGGAACGGGCATCGCGCCGGATGAGATGCCGAGGCTGTTCGAACGGTTCTTCCGATCGGAATCGGTGCGTAAGACGTCGACCCACGGGAGCGGCCTCGGTCTGGCGATCAGCCGTGACATCGTCCGTTCCCACGGCGGAGAGATCACCCTGCAGAGCGAACAGGGGGTCGGCACCACGGTCGTCGTACGCCTCCCCGCGCGCCGTCGCACACCCGCCACGAGCATCGGAGCACCATGACACTCGATCCCTTCACGCTCACGGTGGTCACCGCGCTCGTGATCATCGTCTCGAGCGTCGTCTACGTCGTCGGCATCCTTCTGCGCAAAGACGAGGGCGCGGGGCGCGTCTGGGGGCTCGCCTTCCTCGGGGCGCTCGTCACGGTCGTCTGCTATCTCGCGTGGACCGTCTATCCGGAGGCGTGGTGGGCTGTCGCTTTCGGCAACGGGACATTCGTCGGCGGCACGGGATGCCTGTGGCTTGGAGCCCGGCGGTTCAACGAGCGTCCGATGATGGCGGCGGGCATCGCCGTCGCCATCGTGAGCCTGGGAGCGATCCTGACCGCTCTCGCCGAAGGACCCGCCGGAGGGGCGTGGGCCGGCGCGGAAGTCATGTTCCCCGGCATCCTCGTCTTCGCGACTCTCGGCACCGTCGAGACGCTGCGCGGTGAGATGGCTGCCGACCGCAACACGCGCGCGCTCGCCTTCGTCCTGGGTGTGGAAGCCGTTTACTACGCTGTCCGCACCGTCGCGTTCTTCGCCGTGGGTCCAGACGACGAGTTCTTCCTCGTCTGGCTCGGCACGAACGCGACCGGCATCCTCGCTTCGGTCTTGTCGATCGTGGCCGTCGTCGTGACCTCCGTGGCCCTCGTCGGTCGGGGGCACTTGGATGTCGCACGGGGAGCGCGACGTCTCGCGCTCAGCGACGACGATGTGCTGCCGGAGGTCTCGTTCGCGCACGTTCTCCTCGATATGTGTGCGCGCGCGCGGCGGCGCTCGGAACTCGTCGGCGTCATCTCCCTCCGCATCGACGACCTCCCCTCGATCGCGACCGCGTTCGGCACGGAGGCGGCTTCGAGTGTCGCGACGGCGTTCCGCAGTGTCGTGCGCGGTTTCGCCCCTACGAGCGCCTTCGTCGGTCAAGATGGCGAGACGGGGCTCCTCGTGGGAATCCAGCCGCATTCGGTAGCCGACGCCCGTCGCATCGCGACGCGGATCCGCCGAGGGCTGTTCGATGAGCTGAGCGGCGTGGTCGGCGCCGTGATCCCCATCGTGGGAGTGGGTATCGCCCTCAGCGAGACGAATGGCTACGAGCCGTCGGAGCTCGTGACGGAAGCCCGCGTCGCTGCCCGTGCCGCCGCGCTGCGCACGGACACGGCTGTCCTCGTCGCGGGCGAGCCGTGATCAGCGCGTGAGGCGATAGCCCACGCCGCGGACGGTCTCGATCCACCGTGGGTTGGCGGGAGACTCACCCAGCTTTCGACGCAGGTTCGCCATGTGGACCTCGATCGCTCGAGCATCCGCATCACTGATGTAGTCGCTGGTGGCGGTGTACTCGCCGCGCAGCGTGAGAGCCAGCTCCGATTTGCTGACGACGCGGCCCTTGGCTCGCAGGAGTTCGGCGAGGATGTCGAACTCGCTCCTCGTCAGGTCGAGCGCCTCGTCGGCTCGGATCGCCAACCGCATCTCCGGTTGGAGCCGGAGCCCTCGGTGCTCGAGCCATCCGCCCAGGTCGTCGTCGCGAGCGGGGGGGTCGGCGGCTGCGACCTCCACCTCGGATGTGAGCGGGCCGCGCGGCCTGCGCAGCATCGCCTCGATGCGCGCACGCAGTTCACGAGGACGGAAGGGCTTCGTGATGTAGTCGTCGGCGCCGGACTCCAATCCCTGGAGGGCGTCGATCTCTTCCGAGCGGGCCGTGAGCATCACGATGTAGGTACTCGAGATGGCACGGATGCGCTTGGCGGTCTCGAACCCGTCGATCCCCGGCATGCTGACGTCGAGAGTCGTCACGACGGGCTGGTACACGCGGACCCGTTCGATGCCCTCGAGCCCTGACGCCGCGGCGTAGACGACGAATCCCGCCGACTCCAGGACGTCGCTCAGGAGCTGGCGGATATCGGCTTCGTCCTCGATGACGACGGCGACGCGATTCTCGTCCAGGTTGGCGCTCCTGTCGTCGTTCCGCTCGTGGGCGGTCGGTCCCGGGACACCCGCGATGATATCCCAGAACACCCTGCTGAACTCAGCACCCGGCATGCCGTCTCACCTTCACTCGACGAGCGCCCACCGTCGGAGCGTGGAGGTCGGCCGTGCCCCCGCACGGCCGGGCCCCTCCCGCCCCTCTCGGGATCCGGCCCCAGACCGGTCCCGTGCGCGTGATCGCCATCCCACGATCACGTCGCCTCCTGCCATCCCACGGATCCTTTCCGTTTCGTTCGCCGTCCGACATCCCCAGGACGTCCGGCGATGATTCGACAGTAGGAGCGAATGCGCAAGGACGACTTTGCCGAACCTCAGGAACACCTTGAGATATCCGCAGGGTGCGTCGTGTGCGGGGGGAGGCGGACGGCGAGTGCTGCGGGAAAGCCCGCAGCCGTGGCAGGCTCGTGGACGTGCCGCTCATCGCCCTGACCGGGGGAATCGCCTCCGGCAAATCCACCATCGCCAGCCGCCTCGCCGAACGCGGTGCCGTCATCGTCGACGCCGATCGCATCGTGCGCGACGTCCAGGCGCCGGGTTCCCCGCTCCTCGGCGCGATGGTCGATGCGTTCGGACCCGACATCCTCACAGACGAAGGCGCGCTGGACAGGGCGGGCCTCGGGCGTCGCGTGTTCAACGACGAGGCGGCGCTCGCGCGCCTCAACGCGCTCGTTCATCCCGCGGTGCGGGCCGAGTCCGCGAGGCGCTTCGCGGAGGCGTTCGATGCGGACCCCGACGCTGTCGTCGTCTACGACGTTCCCCTCTTGGCGGAGACGAGAGCCGCTGACCCGTGGGACCTCGTCGTCGTGGCACACGCCCCCGCGGGGGTGCGGCAGGGACGGCTCGTCGAGTTGCGCGGGATGTCCGAGGACGATGCCGCAGCGCGCATCGCGGCTCAGGTCGCGGACGACGACCGACTGCGGATCGCCGACGTCGTGATCGATACGACCGGCACTTTGGAGGACACCCTCGCCCGGACTGACGAGCTGTGGAACGACCTCCCGCGACGTGTCGCCGAGGTGCGTCAGACCGGCTCTTCCGACCTCTCGGTGGACTGAAGCAGGGCGGGACTATCCGCCCTGCCGGCCCCGGTGTCGGAGGTCGCGCCTAACCTGGACATGTGCAGACCACACGTTCCGTCCGCCCCTTCGAAGTCATCAGTGAATACTCGCCGTCGGGAGACCAGCCAGAGGCGATCGCTCAGCTCGCGCAACGCATCAACGCCGGTGAGACCGACGTCGTCCTTCTCGGCGCGACCGGTACGGGAAAGTCGGCTACGACGGCCTGGCTCGTCGAAGCGGTGCAGCGTCCGACGCTCGTCCTGGCGCACAACAAGACTCTCGCGGCGCAGCTCGCGAACGAGTTCCGCGAACTCATGCCGAACAACGCGGTCGAGTACTTCGTGAGCTACTACGACTACTACCAGCCCGAGGCGTACGTCCCTCAGACAGACACCTTCATCGAGAAGGACTCCTCGATCAACGCCGAGGTGGAACGCCTCCGTCACTCGACGACGAACTCACTCCTCAGCAGACGAGACGTCGTCGTGGTCTCCACCGTCTCCTGCATCTACGGTCTCGGCTCGCCCGAGGAGTACTTGCGAGCCATGGTCGCCCTCCAAGTGGGGGAGCGCTACGACCGTGACGCATTGATCCGCAAGTTCATCGCGATGCAGTACAACCGCAACGACGTCGACTTCTCCCGCGGCAACTTCCGCGTTCGCGGCGACACGATCGAGATCATCCCGGTGTATGAGGAGTATGCGGTCCGCATCGAGATGTTCGGTGACGAGATCGAGGGTCTGTACATGCTGCATCCGCTCACGGGCGATGTCGTGCAGAAGCTCGATTCCGTGCCGATCTTCCCCGCGACGCACTACGCCGCCGGCACTGAGACCGTGCAGCGGGCGATCGGCACGATCGAGCACGAGCTCGAGGAGCGTCTCAAGGAGCTCGAAGGGCAGAACAAGTTGCTCGAGGCGCAGCGCCTCCGCATGCGGACGACCTTCGATCTCGAGATGTTGCAGCAGCTGGGATTCTGCTCGGGCATCGAAAACTATTCGCGTCACCTGGATGGTCGGCTTCCCGGCGAGCCGCCGCACACGCTGCTGGACTTCTTCCCCGACGACTTCCTCATGGTGATCGACGAGTCGCATGTCACGGTGCCGCAGATCGGCGCGATGTACGAGGGCGATGCATCGCGCAAGCGCACCCTCGTCGAGCACGGCTTCCGACTGCCGAGCGCACTCGACAACCGGCCACTGCGGTGGGACGAGTTCAAGAACCGCGTCGGTCAGACGGTCTACCTGTCGGCGACTCCGGGGCGTTACGAGATGGGCATCGCCGACGGCGTCGTGGAACAGATCATCCGTCCCACCGGACTCATCGATCCCCAGATCGTCGTCAAGCCCTCGAAGGGACAGATCGACGATCTCCTCGAGGAGATCCGCGTGCGGGCGGAGCGTGACGAGCGCGTACTCGTCACGACCCTCACGAAGAAGATGGCCGAAGAGCTCACCGACTTCCTCGGCGAGCACGGGGTCCGGGTGCGCTACCTGCATTCCGACGTCGACACGTTGCGGCGCGTCGAGCTTCTCAGCGAGCTGCGTGCCGGGGTATACGACGTGCTCGTCGGCATCAACCTGCTGCGTGAGGGTCTCGACCTTCCCGAGGTCTCGCTCGTATCGATCCTCGATGCCGATAAAGAAGG
This sequence comes from Microbacterium sp. SLBN-146, assembly GCF_006715145.1. NCBI lineage: Bacteria > Bacillati > Actinomycetota > Actinomycetes > Micrococcales > Microbacteriaceae > Microbacterium > Microbacterium sp. SLBN-146. The sequence continues at coordinate 3,089,985 of NZ_VFMR01000001.1, read as the reverse complement.
ATTCCTCCGAAGCGGCACGTCGCTCATCCAGACCATAGGCCGCGCGGCCCGCAACGTGTCGGGAGAAGTGCACATGTACGCCGACACGATGACCGACTCGATGACCAAGGCGATCGAGGAGACGGATCGCCGGCGCGAGAAGCAGATCGCCTACAACCTCGAGCACGGCATCGATCCACAGCCGCTGCGGAAGCGCATTGCGGACATCACGGAGATCTTGGCGCGCGAGGCGTCTGACACCGACCGGATGCTCAGCGGCAAATCCGCCGCGAAGACGAAGTCCGGACGAGGCAAGGCGCCCACGCCTCAACTCCGACGAGAGGGCATCGCGGCGGAAGGTGCCGAGCAACTCGAGTCCACGATCGCGGATCTCAGCGCGCAGATGCTCGCGGCGGCGGAGGAGTTGAAGTTCGAGCTCGCCGCCCGCCTGCGCGACGAGGTGCAGGATCTCAAGAAGGAACTGCGCGCCATGGAACGCGCAGGGCACGCCTGATCACGGGCAGTGCATGAGAGGTTTCGTGCCGGAGCGGTCGAACGTGTGCTCGGTCATCGGCCGCCCGCACAGAGGGCACGCGCGGTCGGCGCGTTCCTCCGCGGTCGGCGGGGGCGCGGTCTCGTAGGGGCCGACGGCGGCCGGTCCCGCGACGCGGATGAGCGAGGCGTTGATCCAGGCGTACCAACCGCCGGCGGCTCGTACGCGTTCCCGCAGCGTCGGACGCTCGGGGTCATGCTCACTGTTCACATTGCTTAGTGTACTAACTATTTGAGGGCTAGGATATTCGCATGCCCGCGCAAGAGGATCTGCTTCGGCTCGAGAACCAGGTGTGCTTCGCGCTCGTGACGGCATCACGGAACGTCGTGGCCGTCTACCGACCGATCTTGGAACCCCTCGGCCTTACGCATCCCCAGTACCTCGTGATGCTGGCGCTCTGGGAGCAGTCACCGCGCACGCTCTCCGACCTCTCGGAGGAACTCGCGTTCGATCCCGCGACCGCGTCGCCGCTCGTGAAAAGGCTCGAGGCCCAAGGACTCGTCTCGCGTGCGCGCCGGATCGGCGACGAGCGCGCACTCGACATCGCGCTGACCGAGGCGGGGTGGGCGCTGCGCCGCCACGCTCTCGACGTGCCGGGCAAAGTCCTCGAAGCAGTGGGTGTGGACGCGAACACGCTCGAGCGCCTGCGCGATGCGCTTCTTCCCTTCGCGGGACGACGTGGCGTTTCCGGATCGTGAACACTTTCTCATGAAGGTGTTGCGAACCCCGATGCGAACCTAGTCTCGAAAAGGTGCGGCTCGGCGCGGTGTTGTTGTGCGGTGGGTCGTCCACCCGAATCCCTTGCACAGGAAGCACTCATATGCGCAACAGATCAGTCCCCGATCGCGGCCCTCTCCGCCGTCGTTTCCTCGCGGGCGCGGCCCTCGTGGCGCTGTCAGCCGGCACCCTCTCCGCACTTCCCGCGTACGCGGCGGATCCCGTCACGATAGACCTGATCACGATCAACGACCTCCACGGTCGTCTGGAAGCATCGTCTCCCGCGGGCGGCGCCGCGGCCCTGACGACGGCCGTGCAGCAGGCTCGCGCAGCCAACCCGAACACGATCTTCGCCTCCGCGGGCGACAACATCGGCGCATCCACGTTCACGTCGTTCATTCAGCAGGACAACCCGACGATCGATGCGCTGAACGCCGCGGGACTGGATGTCAGCGCGGTCGGCAATCACGAATTCGACGCCGGTTTCGCCGACCTGACCGACAGAGTCATCCCGCGCGCCGAGTTCCCGTATCTCGGGGCCAACGTCTACAAGGCAGACGGCACGCGCGCTCTCCAGGCGTACGAGATCGTCACGGTCGCGGCGGGCATCGACGTCGCCTTCGTCGGCGCGGTCACAGAGGAGATGCCATCTCTCGTGAGCCCTGCGGGCATCGCGGGCCTGCAGTTCCGTGACATCGCGACCGAGGTCAATGCCGCGGCGGATGAGGCGACAGCTGCCGGCGCCGAGATCGTCGTCGCCCTCGTTCACGAGGGAGGATCGTCGAACCCGGCGGACGCCACCGACGCGTCCACGCCGCTCGGGAGCATCGTGACGGGTCTCGACGCCGACGTCGACATGCTCGTCACATCGCACACCCATGCGACCTACGCCTACGACGTCGGTTCCCTCCGCGTGACGCAGGCAGGGCAGTACGGTGAGCGCTTCCAGAAGACCTCGATCACGTACAACCCTGACACCGGCGCGGTGTCGTTGGCACCGACCACGACCACCGCGATGTGGAACACGGCGGTCAACCCGCCGCAGCCGACGATCGTTCCAGACCTCACGGATCCGGTCGTGAGCGCCGTCGATTCCATCGTGCGCGCTGCCGTCGCATTCGCAACCGTCGAAGGATCCAAGCCGGTGGGGAACATCACGGCGGACTTCCGGCGGGAGCTGCAACCGCGGACCCCGACCGCACAGAACCCCGCGACGACCGAGGAAGCGCGCGGCGCCGAGTCGACGCTCGGCAACTTCGTCGCCGATGTGCAGCTGTGGGCTGCCCAGCAGCGCGCAGCGGAGACGCAGATCGCGTTCATGAACCCCGGTGGACTCCGGGCGGATCTCGTCTACGCGGGCAGCGGGGGAGCCAATGCCGACGGCGTGGTCACGTACGCGGAAGCAGCCGGTGTGCAGCCCTTCGCCAACACGCTCGTCACGATGTCGCTGACGGGCGCGCAGATCGACGCCGTCCTCGAACAGCAGTGGCAGCCCGCCGCTGCATCTCGTCCCTTCCTGAAGCTCGGGGTTTCCGAGGGCCTGACGTACGTCACCAACTACGACGCCGCCGTCGGATCCCGGGTCACGAACCTGCGACTCGACGGAGTGCCGATCGATCCCGCAGCCTCGTACCGGATCGTCGTCAACTCCTTCCTGGCATCCGGAGGAGACAACTTCGGCACGTTCGCTGCAGGCACGTCTCGCGCCGACTCGGGTCTCGTCGATCTCGGGGCCATGGTGGACTGGTTCGCGGCGAACGGATCGGCGTCTCCCGACCTCGCCCAGCGTTCGATCGGCGTCGGACTGTCAGCGCCGTCGAACCCCGCAGGGTACGAGGCCGGTAGCACGCTGACGCTCGATCTCTCTTCGCTCGACTTCACGCAGACGGCAACCGCAGCGGGGACCGTCTCGGTCTCGATCGCCGGGATCCCCGTCGGATCGGCGCCGATCGATCGATCCCTCGTCGCGCTCACCGACCGCGCCGGGCGCGCCACCCTGACGGTGACGATCCCCCAAGCCGCTGTCGGGTCTGGTTCAGATGCCACCCAGGTACCGCTGTCGATCACAACGCCGGTCGGGACGAGCTTCGAGCTCTCGATTCCTGTCCTCCCGGCCGCCGATGTGACGGCGCCGACGGTGACGGTGAAGCCGGAGTCGCAGGGGAAGGATGGGGTGTATCGGTCGGTGTCGTTCAAGTTGTTCGATGCGGGGAAGATCGCCCGGTTGACGCTCAACGGTGTCGAGAAGGATCTGGTCGACAATGTGTGGTCGGATCTGAACGGTGTGAAGCCGGGGGTGTTCGGTGGCAAGTCCGGGGTGAATGAGTTGAAGGTGTACGACGTGGCGGGCAATGTCACGACGGTCAGCTTCGTTCTGGATGTCACGGGGCCGACGGTGACGATGAAGACCGGGCGGGGTGAGACGGTGACGACGGGCAACGGGTCGTATGCGCGGGTGTCGTTCAAGCTGTTCGATCAGTACAAGATCGACCGGTTGACGCTCAACGGTGTGGAGAAGAACCTGACCGATAACACGTGGTCCGACCTCAACGGTGTGACTCCGGGCGCGTTCGGGGGGAAGCGGGGCGTGAACGAGTTGACGGTGTACGACGTCGTGGGCAACTCCACGACGCTGACCTTCACCCTCGCGGGGAACTGACCCACACTGACCGTGAGGAACGGATGCCGCGAGTCACCCCGACTCGCGGCATCCGTCATCTCACGCCCCGCCCCGCCCCTCACGCCCTGCCCTCCTGATGTCGACTCACCGGGTTGTCGACGAGGCACCCCGCTATCTGCACGCAACGACGGGGTCACTCGGCGAGATCGCGGTTAGTCGACGAAGGGCGTGACGCCGAGCACGGCGCATCCTTGCATACGCGGGCCGCGAACGGCCCCACGGAGCCGATGTCGGAGGCCGCACCTAAACTTGAGGGGTGCCCATCGTCCCTGTCGCCGTGCCCGAAAACACCCCCGGAGGATCGCCCGTGACGCCTTCTGTCGAGCGCTCTCTGCGTCCCACCGGCCACTCGAGCGGGTCACTCAGCGTGCGTGGCGCGCGGGTGCACAACCTCAAGAACGTCGATCTGGACATTCCGAGGGATTCCCTCGTCGTCTTCACGGGCCTCTCGGGCTCGGGCAAGTCGAGCCTCGCCTTCGACACGATCTTCGCGGAAGGCCAGCGGCGCTACGTCGAGTCGCTGAGCGCGTACGCGCGCCAGTTCCTCGGCCAGGTGGATCGCCCCGACGTCGATTTCATCGAGGGGTTGAGCCCCGCGGTGTCGATCGATCAGAAGTCGACCAACCGCAATCCGCGATCGACCGTAGGGACGATCACCGAGATCCACGACTACATGCGTCTCCTGTGGGCGCGCATCGGTATTCCGCACTGTCCCGTCTGCGGCGAGCGGATTCAGCGCCAGACGGTTCAGCAGATCGCGGACCAACTCATGGATCTCCCCGAGAAGACGCGCTATCAGATCGTCGCGCCGGTGGTCTCGCAGAAGAAGGGTGAGTTCGTCGATCTCTTCCGCGAGCTCGGCGCCAAGGGCTACGCGCGCGCGATCGTCGACGGCGAGCTCATCCAGCTGTCGGATCCGCCCACCCTCAAGAAGAGCTACAAGCACGACATCGCCGTCGTCGTCGATCGTCTCGTGGCAGCGCCCGACATCCTCAGCCGCGTCACCGATTCCGTGGAGACCGCTCTGGGACTTGCTTCGGGAATCGTCCAGGTGAACTTCGTCGACGAAGAGGGCGATGACGCGTGGCAGTCCTTCTCCGAGAAGCTCGCATGTCCGAACGGCCATCCGCTGCAGCTGACCGAGATCGAGCCGCGGACGTTCTCGTTCAATGCCCCGTTCGGCGCGTGCCCCACCTGCTCGGGCCTCGGAACGCGGATGGCGGTCGACGTCGACCTGATGCTGGGCGACGAGGAGCTCTCGATCAGCGAGGGCGTCCTGATTCCTTGGACGACGCAGGGGAAGGGTCTCTTCCAGTACTACGAGCGGCTGCTCCAAGGTCTTGCCGCAGATCTCGACTTCTCGCTCGACACGCCGTGGAAGGACCTCCACTCCGATGTCCGCGACGCGGTTCTCCGCGGCGAGAACTACAAGGTCACCGTGAAGTGGAAGAACCGCTACGGGCGTGAGATGCGGTACTCCTCGGGGTTCGAGGGCGTCGTGCCGTACATCGAGCGTCAGTATCTCCAGGCCGAGTCCGACACGCAGCGTCAGCGGTGGTCCGAGTACCTGCGAGAAGTACCGTGCCCGGCCTGCAACGGGGATCGACTCAAGCCCGAAGTCCTCGCCGTCCTCGTGCACGGGAGTTCCATCGCACAGGCGTCGCGGTTGAGCCTCGCTGAGGCGCAGGAGTTCTTCCAGCGCCTCGAGCTGACCGACCGCGAGGCCAAGATCGCCGCTGCGGTTCTCCGCGAGATTCGCGCGCGTCTGCAGTTCCTCCTGCAGGTCGGGCTGAACTACTTGAGCCTGAGCCGCTCGGCGGGGTCCCTCTCCGGCGGAGAAGCCCAGCGCATCCGCCTGGCGACGCAGATCGGTTCCGGCCTCACCGGCGTGCTCTACGTGCTCGACGAGCCCTCGATCGGTCTCCACCAGCGCGACAACCGACGCCTCATCGAAACGCTCCTGACCCTGCGCGACCTGGGGAACACGCTCATCGTCGTCGAACACGACGAGGAGACCATCCACGCGGCGGACTGGATCGTCGACATCGGACCCCGCGCGGGAGTCGAAGGCGGTGCCGTCGTGCACTCCGGGCCGCTCGCGGCTCTGCTCGAGGACGGCAACTCGATCACGGGCGACTACCTCGCCGGACGGCGGGCGATCGCAACACCCAAAAAGCGACGCAAGATCGACAAGAAGCGGCAGATCAGCGTCGTCGGTGCGCGCGAGAACAACTTGAGGAACGTCACGGTCGACTTCCCGCTGGGGCTCCTCACCTCCGTGACGGGCGTCAGCGGATCGGGCAAATCGACGCTCGTGAACGGCATCCTCTACGAGGTGCTGGCCAACCGGCTCAACGGCGCGCGCCGCGTCGCGGGCAAGCACACGCGCGTGACGGGTCTCGACAACCTCGACAAGGTCGTCCACGTCGATCAGGCACCGATCGGTCGCACGCCGCGGTCGAATCCGGCGACCTACACGGGTGTCTTCGACCGGATCCGGACGCTCTTCAGCGACACTCCCGAGGCGAAGGTGCGCGGATATCAGCCAGGACGCTTCAGCTTCAACGTCAAGGGCGGACGCTGCGAGGCATGCTCCGGTGACGGCACGATCAAGATCGAGATGAACTTCCTCCCCGACGTGTACGTCGACTGCGAGGTGTGCCACGGCAAGCGGTACAACCGTGACACGCTCGCCGTGCACTACAAGGGCAAGAACATCGCCGAGGTGCTCGAGATGCCCATCTCGGAGGCCGCGGAGTTCTTCGAGCCGATTCAGGCCATCCACCGTTACCTCAAGACGCTCGTGGACGTCGGGCTCGGATACGTACGACTGGGTCAGTCGGCGACGACTCTCTCGGGCGGCGAAGCGCAGCGCGTCAAGCTCGCCACGGAACTCCAGCGGAGGTCCAACGGTCGCTCCATCTACGTTCTGGACGAGCCGACGACGGGCCTCCACTTCGAGGACGTCGCCCGCCTCCTCGAGGTGCTGAACGGACTCGTGGACAAGGGCAACACCGTCATCGTCATCGAGCACAACCTCGACGTCATCAAGTCGTCCGACTGGATCATCGATCTCGGCCCCGAGGGCGGGTCGGGCGGCGGCCAGATCGTCGCGACGGGCACGCCCGAGCAGGTTGCGCGCGCCGAGGGCAGCTACACCGGCGAGTTCCTCGCGGAGGTGCTGGGGGTGGCCGGAGCCCAGCGCAAGGCCGGCTGAGATGGCCCGGTCCGCACCCACGGTCGCGTACAAGCCGCGCCCGGGGGAGATCCCCACGAATCCGGGTGTCTACCGCTTCCGGGATCGCGACGGGCGCGTCCTGTACGTCGGCAAGGCGAAGAACCTCCGTGCTCGACTGTCGAACTACTTCGCCCCGCTGCACACCCTGCATGAGCGCACCCGTCGGATGGTGCTGACCGCGGCATCCGTAGAGTGGACCGTCGTCGCGACGGACGTCGACTCCCTGCAGCTCGAGTACCAGTGGATCAAGGAGTTCGATCCTCCGTTCAACGTCCGCTATCGCGACGACAAGTCGTATCCCTTCATGGCCGTGACCCTTGCAGACGAGGCACCCCGGGTCATCGTGACGCGCAACAGGCGCATCTCCGGTGCGAAGTACTTCGGTCCGTACCCGAAGGTGTGGGCGGTCCACGACACGATCGACCAGTTGATCCGGGTCTTCCCCATCCGCACCTGCAGCGACGCCTCGTATCGCAAGGCCATGGCCACGGGACGACCGTGCTTCCCCGGGCAGATCGGTCGGTGCGGAGGTCCCTGCTCGATGAAGGTGTCGATCGACGAGCATCGCGCCATCGTCGACGACTTCGTCGCGTTCATGGCCGGCGGCGATGAGCGTTTCGCGCGCGAACTGACGGCACGTATGCGCGAGGCATCCGCCGCTCAGGATTACGAAGCGGCGGCGCAGTACCGCGATCGCCTCCAGGCGATCGATGCCGTCCTCAAGAGAAGCGCGCTCGTTCTGTCGGAGGACACGGACGCTGATCTCTTCGGTATCGCTGAGGACGAGCTGGCCGCCGCGGTTCAGCACTTCGTGATCCGCGGCGGCCGCGTGCGCGGTGTGCGAGCCACGACGATCGAGAAGGAGATCGACATCGCCGGGGCGGACCTCGTCGATCAGATCCTGCAGCGCACGTACGGTGACGCAGCGCCCGCGGACATCCCGAAGCAGGTGCTGGTGCCCGTGCTCCCCGATGACGCCTCCGACATCGAGGACTGGCTGCGCGAACGCCGTGGACGGAACGTCTCGATTCAGGTCGCGCAGCGCGGTCGCAAGTCCGAGCTCCTCGCGACGGCGACCCTCAACGCGCAGCAGGCGCTCATGCTCTACAAGACCCGTCGCACGAGCGACTACGTCGCGCGGACCCAGGCCCTCACCGACCTGCAGGAGGCACTCGGGCTCGCCGAGGCACCATTGCGCATCGAGTGCTTCGACGTCTCGCATCTCTCCGGAACGAACGTCGTCGCCTCCATGGTGGTGTTCGAGGACGGCTTGCCCCGCAAGGACCAGTACCGTTCGTTCGGCGTCGCCGAGACGACGGACGACACCGATTCGCTCTACCAGGTGCTGACACGCCGTCTGGCGTATCTGGATCGACCCGAAGATGCGATGGAGGATGAGCTCCGCACCGCCGGGGGAGAGGTCGCTCAGCCGGGCGCCTCGTCGGCCGATGACGAGGCCGTCGTGTCGACGCGGCGCAAACCCCGCTTCGCCTATCGGCCGCAGCTGCTCGTCGTCGACGGCGGCCAGCCCCAGGTGGCTGCGGCGGCTCGTGCACTGCGCGACGCGGGCCACGAGGAGATCGCACTGTGCGGCATCGCGAAGCGCCTCGAGGAGGTGTGGCTCCCCGACGAGGACTACCCCGTGATCCTGCCACGCACGAGTGAGGCGCTCTACCTGCTTCAGCGGCTGCGAGACGAAGCCCATCGCTTCGCCATCTCGCATCAGCGCAAGCGCCGCCGCCGCGACATCCAGAGCGTCCTCGCCGACGTTCCGGGCCTCGGCGAAGCGCGCATCCGGGCGCTTCTGCGTCACTTCGGCTCGGTTGCGGCACTCAAACGCGCCACGCCCGAAGAGATCACGGAACTCCCCGGAGTCGGGCCGAAGCTCGCCGCAGCGATCCATGCGCACCTGACGAGTCGCTAGGCTGGGCGCGGGAGAGGCCATGACCGAATCGACACGCCACGCCGAAGTCCTCATCGTCACAGGCATGTCCGGCGCGGGTCGATCCACGGCGGCGAACGCGTTGGAAGACCTCGATTGGTACGTCGTCGACAATCTCCCCCCGCAGATGCTCACGCCCATGCTGGATCTGACGCAGATCGCCGCAGGCGCGCTCCCGAAGATCGCGGTCGTCGTCGATGTCCGCGGGCGCGACATGTTCGCCGAGCTTCCTGCCGTCATGCGGACGCTCCGTGACCGACAGCAGCTCAGGTCGATCTTCCTCGATGCGTCCGACGAGGTTCTCGTGCGGCGGTTCGAGGCCGTCCGGCGTCCGCATCCGCTCCAGGGCGACGGCACGATCCTCGACGGCATCCGGCGGGAGCGCAACAAGCTCGCGTCCGTGCGGGAGCGGGCAGACATCATCGTCGACACGTCCTCCCTCAACATCCATCAGCTCTCGACCCGCATCGTCGATCTCTTCTCCGACGAAGGTCAGGCGCGGCACACGCTGACGATCATGAGCTTCGGGTTCAAGTACGGTCTTCCTCCCGACGCCGACATGGTGGCCGATATGCGATTCCTCCCCAACCCGTTCTGGAACGAGGATCTCCGCTCGCTCACAGGGGAGGACGCGGCCGTGCGAGACTTCGTTCTCGCGCAGCCGGGTGCGCGAGAGTTCATCGATTCCTATTCCGAGGCACTCGTGCCCGTGCTCGAGGGGTACCAGCGGGAGAACAAGCGTCATGCGGTCGTCGCTGTCGGATGCACAGGGGGAAAGCATCGATCGGTTGTGACGGCCCGCGAGCTCGCGGATCGCCTGTCGAACGTCGCGGGGGTTGCGGTGAGGGTCAAGGACCGCGACCTCGGACGCGAGTGAGGTGGGCAGTGATCGCCACCGCGAGTAGGCTGGACGATCGTCCCGTTCCCCACCTTTGAGGAGTCCCGTGTCGCTGACTGCCGACGTGAAGGCCGAGTTGACCGCTGTGCGAGACCCTCGCCCGACCGCCCGCGTGGCCGAACTCACGTCGATCTTGCGATTCTCGGGCGGTTTGCACTCGATCGCCAATCGCGTCGCGGTGGAAGCCGAGCTGGACACCGACGCGCTCGCGCGTCGCGTCGCTCGCGACCTCATGGAACTCTACGGAGTGCGACCCGAGCTCGTGCATGTCCAGGGCTCGGGCGGCCGTTCTGGGAGCCACTACGCCGTGCGCGTCATCGAGGGGGGCGAGACCCTCGCTCGGCAGACCGGACTCCTCGACCAGCGGCGCCGACCTGTCCGTGGTCTTCCCAACAAGCTCACGACGGGGTCGCGCCCCGATCTTGCGGCCATCTGGCGAGGCGCGTTCCTCGCGGCCGGAGCGCTGAGTGACCCGGGACGCTCCGCTGCTCTCGAGATCGCCTGCCCCGCACCCGAGGCGGCCATGGCCCTGGTGGGGGCTGCGCACCGTCTGGGCATCCCCGCGAAGGCACGAGAGGTGCGCGGGGTGCCGCGTGTCGTCGTCCGCGAAGGTGAGGCGATCCGCGTCGCGCTCGCGGCGATGGGTGCCGCGCGCGCGGCGGCAGAGTGGGACCAGCTGCGTCAACGTCGCGAAGTGCGGGCGGGCGTCAACCGTCTCGTGAACTTCGACGACGCGAACCTTCGACGCTCCGCCCAGGCCGCGGTCGCCGCGTGCGCCCGCGTGGAGCGCGCCCTCGAGATTCTCGGCGACGAGGTCCCTGCCCACCTCAAGCAGGCGGGCGATCTTCGGCTCGCGCATCGTGACGCGAGCCTCGACGAGCTCGGCCACCACGCCGATCCTCCGCTGACGAAGGATGCCGTCGCAGGGCGCATCCGGCGCCTGCTCGCGATGGCCGACAAGAAGGCCGAGGCGGAAGGTCTTCCCGACACCGAGTCGGCTGTGCCTGCGGGCATGACCGACTGAGCCGCGGGCACGAGATCCTTCCGCAGCGGGAAGCAACCCCCTGCCGTCCGTGTTACGGATCGTTAGGATGAAAACCGTCACCCTCGCCGCCGCGGAGCGACGCTTGCTTGCTCCCGCGCAGCGCCGATAGGAAGAAGAGAATATGGCGAACTACACGCTGCCCGACCTCCCCTACGACTACGCGGCTCTCGAACCGCACATCAGCGCGACGATCATGCAGCTGCACCACGACAAGCACCATCAGGCCTATGTCACGGGTGCCAACACGGCGCTCGAGCAGCTCGCCGAAGCGCGCGACAAGGGCGACTTCGCCAACGTCAACAAGCTCGAGAAGGACCTCGCCTTCAACCTCGGAGGCCACGTCAACCACTCGATCTTCTGGACGAATCTGTCTCCCAACGGCGGCGACAAGCCGACGGGCGACCTCGCGTCAGCCGTCGACGACAACTTCGGTTCGTTCGACAAGTTCACGGCGCACTTCACGGCTGCGGCGCTCGGCGTCCAGGGGTCCGGATGGGCGGGCCTGTTCTGGGACTCCGTCGGACAGAACCTGATCATCCAGCAGTTCTTCGACCAGCAGTCGCAGTTCGCCGCAGGCACCGTGCCGCTTCTCCTCCTCGATGTGTGGGAGCACGCGTACTACCTGGACTACAAGAACGTCCGCGCCGACTACGTCAAGGCGTTCTGGAACATCGCCGACTGGGACAACGTGCAGACGCGCTTCGCGACGGCACGCGAGAAGACCGCGGGTCTGATCGTCTGATCCCGTTCACCTGCAAGATGCCCGGCAGCCGCCTTCGCGGTGCCGGGCATCTTCTTTTCCGCTGGTGCGGGCGAGAAGTCGGGACCTTCGTCCCCCTCTCCGCCTACGTTCGCGTGGCCCAACTGCGCTAGTCTCGTAGGCAGGTGAGGATGCCTCGGAGGGCCCGGAGACGGGCGGACTGAGCATCCTCTCTGTCAAGGAGATCGCGTGGCAGGGACGCCGATCAGGGGTTCCCGGCGCGACGAGACTACGGGAGACACCGTGACCGTCAAGATCGGCATCAACGGCTTCGGCCGAATCGGACGCAACTTCCTCCGCGCGGCGCTCGCGCAGGGCGCGGACCTCGACATCGTGGCGGTGAACGACCTCACCGACAACAAGACCCTCGCGCACCTGCTGAAGTACGACTCGGTCGGCGGTCGCCTCGACGCCGAGGTGTCGTACGACGCGGATTCGATCACCGTCGACGGCAAGGCCATCAAGGTCTTCGAAGAGCGCGACCCGGCGAACCTCCCCTGGGGCGAGCTCGGCGTCGACATCGTCATCGAGTCGACCGGACGCTTCACGAAGGCGGTCGACGCCCAGAAGCACATCGCGGGCGGCGCGAAGAAGGTCCTCATCTCGGCCCCCGGCACCGACGTCGACGGCACGTTCGTGATGGGCGTCAACGACGGCGAGTACGACCCGGCGACGATGCACGTCATCTCCAACGCGTCGTGCACGACCAACTGCCTCGCACCGCTGGCCAAGGTCTTCAACGACAACTTCGGCATCGAGCGCGGCTTCATGATGACGGCGCACGCGTACACGGCCGACCAGAACCTCCAGGACGGTCCGCACAGCGACCTCCACCGCGCCCGTGCTGCCGCCCTGAACATCGTCCCCGCGTCGACCGGTGCCGCCAAGGCGATCGGTCTGGTGCTTCCTGAGCTCAACGGCAAGCTGAGCGGTTCGTCCTACCGTGTGCCGATCCCCACCGGCTCGATCGTCGACCTCACGATCATCACCCCGACCGAGGGCCTGACCGTCGAGACGATCAACGCGGCGTACGAGAAGGCTGCCGTCGAAGGTGAGCTCGTCGGGTACCTGAAGTACAACACCGACGCGATCGTCTCGACCGACATCGTGAAGGACCCGCACTCGTCGATCTTCGACGCCGGCCAGACCAACGTGTCGGGCAACCTGGTCAAGGTCTCCGCCTGGTACGACAACGAGTGGGGTTACTCGAACCGCCTCGTCGACCTCGCCGAGCTCGTCGCCGACAAGCTCTGAGACCCATCGTGGCTCTGCGTACCCTCGACTCGCTGGGTTCGCTGGCAGGCAAGCGCGTCATCGTCCGTGTTGACTTCAACGTCCCCCTGAAGGACGCCGTCATCACGGACGATGGCCGTGTGCGTGCCGCGCTTCCCACGCTGAACGCCCTCATCAACCAGGGTGCGCGGCTCGTGCTGTGCTCGCACCTCGGTCGCCCCGACGGGGCCCCTGACGCGAAGTACAGCCTCGCTCCCGTCGCGCAGCGTCTCTCCGAGCTGCTCGGCAAGCCCGTCGCGTTCGCGCTCGACACGGTCGGCGACTCGGCCCATGAGGCGGTCGCTGCTCTCGAAGACGGTGACGTCGCAGTGGTCGAGAACCTCCGGTTCAACGCGGGCGAAACGGCGAAGGATGCCGCGGAGCGATGTGCGTTCGCCGAGCAGCTCGCCGAGCTCGGTGACGCGCTCGTGTCGGACGGCTTCGGGGTCGTCCACCGCAAGCAGGCATCGGTCTATGAACTCGCGGAGATCCTGCCCTCGGCGGCGGGCCTCCTCATCGCGACCGAGGTCGACGTGCTCGACAAGCTCACCGAGAACCCGGAGCGTCCGTATACGGTCGTTCTCGGGGGCTCCAAGGTGAGCGACAAGCTCGGCGTCATCGAGCACCTCCTGCCGCGCGCGGACAAGATCCTCGTCGGTGGCGGCATGCTCTTCACCTTCCTCGCCGCGAAGGGATTCAAGGTCGGGAAGTCTCTCCTGGAGGCCGACCAGATCGACACCGTGACCCGCTACATGACCGAAGCGGAGGAGCGGGGTGTCGAGCTCATCCTCCCCGTGGACGCCGTCATGGCGGCATCCTTCGGCGCGGATGCGGAGCACGTCGTCGCTCCCGCGGACGCACTGGAAGAGACCGCGTTCGGTGCGACCGGCCTCGGGCTCGACATCGGTCCCGACACGGCGCGGATCTTCGCCGAGGCGATCCGTACGTCCAAGACCGTGTTCTGGAACGGGCCGATGGGGGTCTTCGAGATGCCCGCGTTCGCTGCGGGCACGAAGGTCGTGGCGAAGGCGCTGACCGAGGTTGACGGACTGTCCGTTGTCGGCGGCGGAGACTCCGCGGCCGCCGTTCGCCAGCTCGGTTTCGCGGACGACGAGTTCGGCCACATCTCGACAGGAGGAGGCGCGAGCCTCGAGTTCCTGGAAGGCAAGCAGCTCCCCGGACTGGAGGTCCTCGGATGGCAGTGACACGTACCCCGCTCATCGCGGGTAACTGGAAGATGAATCTCGATCATCTGCAGGCGGTCGCGTTCGTGCAGAAGCTGCACTGGACGCTCAAGGACGCGAAGCACGAGGACGGATCCGTCGAGGTTGCGGTGTTCCCGCCCTTCACGGATCTCCGCACGGTGCAGACGCTGATCGATGCCGACAAGATCCCGTTCGCCCTCGGCGCGCAGGACGTCTCGGTGCACGACTCGGGCGCATACACGGGTGAGATCTCGGGTGCGTTCCTGTCGAAGCTCGACTGCGGCTACGTCATCATCGGTCACTCGGAGCGTCGGCAGTACCACGCCGAGACCGATGAGGTCGTCGCCGCCAAGGTCCAGGCTGCTCTGCGCCACGGACTCGTCCCGGTGATCTGCGTCGGCGAGACGCTCGGTGAGCGTGAAGAGTCCGGGCCCACGGCGGTCTCCGTCGCGCAGCTCGAGGTCGCGCTGGAAGGCGTCGCGACGGACGCTGAGTTCGTCGTGGCGTACGAGCCCGTGTGGGCGATCGGCACCGGTGAGGTCGCTTCTCCTGAGCAGGCTCAGGAGGTCTGCGCCGCGTTGCGTGTCGTCATCGCCGCGAAGCTGGGGGAGGACGCCGCGGCCCGCACGCGTGTGCTCTACGGCGGCTCGGTGAAGTCCGGCAACATCGCCAGCTTCATGCGGGAGCCCGACGTCGACGGCGCGCTCGTCGGCGGTGCGAGCCTCGTCGTCGACGAGTTCGCAGCCATCATCCGGTACCAAAAGCACGTCGGCGTCTGATCCCGCCGGCGCGGTGGGCGGCGAGTGGCCTCGCCGCCCACCGCGCGACCGGTATACTCGACCCTTGTGCGATCGGTGAGCGATTGCCACGAAAGGCTTCTACGACAGTGCAGATCCTCGAGTTCGTCCTGCAGGTGCTTCTCGGAATCACCAGTCTCCTGCTGACCCTTCTCATCCTGCTCCACAAGGGGCGGGGTGGCGGTCTCTCCGATATGTTCGGCGGCGGCATGACGTCGTCCCTCGGCTCTTCCGGCCTCGCCGAGCGCAACCTCAACCGGTTCACGGTCGTTCTCGCGCTCGCGTGGTTCGTTGCGATCGTGGCGCTCGGCCTCATCACGAAGTTCCAGGGTCTCTGATGGCTACGGGAGGCAACGCCATACGGGGCACTCGCGTCGGTGCGGGCCCGATGGGGGAGCAGGATCACGGATTTCACGCCGATCGCGTGGCCGTCTCCTACTGGGATGCACTCGGAAACGAGACCGTCCGCTATTTCGCGGCGGGCATTCCCGCCGAAGAGATCCCCGACACGATCGACTCCCCGCACTCGGGGCTTCCCGCTGGGCGGGACAAGGAGAATCCTCCCGCTCTCGCCAAGGCCGAGCCTTACAAGACGCACCTCGCGTACGTGAAGGAGCGTCGTACCGAAGAGGAAGCAGAGGCGCTCCTCGGCGACGCGCTTCAGCAGCTTCGGGACCGCCGCGGTCAGTGACCTGACGGGCACCACGGCCCCGCCGTGACGTCAGTAGTCGCGGTCGATCAGCTCGGGCGGTACCTGCTCGGCCGCCGCCTCGTCGACGAAGAAGATCGTGCGCTTTCGACCCTTCGCTCCCGCCGCGGGCACGCTTTCGTAGCTGGCGCCCGCCAGCGCGAGCCCGAGTGCGGCGGCTTTGTCGGGGCCCGCGAGCACCATCCACACACGCTCGGCGGAGTTGATGACGGGACGCGTCATCGTGATCCGGTCCGGTGGCGGCTTCGGTGAGTCGCGGACTGCCACGACGGAGCGGTCGGTGATCTGGATCTCGGGGCGGTCGGGGAAGAGAGACGCGATGTGCGCGTCGGGTCCCACGCCGAGGAAGCACACGTCGAACCGCGGCCACGGCTGATCTGGCGCTCCGAAGCGCAGGAGTTCGTCTGCGTACCGTTCGGCGGCTTCGTCGAGCGACAGGCCGTCGTCGGACGAGGGAGCGGCATGGATGTTCTCGGAGGGGACCGCAATCGAGTCGAGGAGCGCCACGCGGGACTGCCTGTCGTTGCGCTCCGGGTCGCTGCCGCTGAGGAAGCGCTCATCGCTCCACCAGAAGTGCACGCGAGACCAGTCGATCGTTGCCACGCGCGGGTCGAGTGCCGCAGCGGCGAGGACTGCTCCTCCCATCGATCCGCCCGTGAGCGAGAGATGAACCGTCTTGCCGCGCTCCGTCCGCTTGACGACGCGGCTCAGCAGGCGGGAAGCAACGGAGGTCGCGAGCGCTTCCGGGTTCGAAGCGATCACGACCCGCTTCTCTGCCCAGAACTCAACCATGCGTCTCCTGTGTCGCCGGCGGGTCCAAGAGCTCCCAGCCCTCGGTGATCACTCGACCATACAGGAGGTCGGGATCGAGGCGACGCAGCTCCTCGGCGAGGCATTCGCGGAGCGTGCGACGCGGGAGAGAGAGGTCGTGCTGAGGCTGCTCCGGCTGGGTCAGACACGCGATCGAAGGCGTCGAGCGTTCGAGGAGCACGTCGCCGCTGTCACGGGAGAGCCTGACCGACTTGATGCCGTCCGTCCACTCCGACTCGGGGAGGTAGTGCCAGGTGACGGGGACGTCGAGGCTCAGCCGGAGCCACGCGGCGAGAAGCGCCGTTGACGGGGATGTGCTCGCGCCGCGCACTTCGACGGCGGTGACGGACTCGTAGGGAGGCTGATCGAGCACTGCCGCGAGTTGCTCACGCCAGTGCGTCAGGCGCGTCCACGCGAGGTCGGTGTCACCAGGGGCATGGTTCTTGCCCAGTGCGGCGACCCACGCGGACGGATCCGACTTCGTCGCTGCGTCGGTGATCCGTCGCTGCGCGATGCGGCCGATCGATGTCTTCGACGGGGAATCGGGCGTCTTGTTCGGCCACCACACGACGACGGGAGCATCGGGCAGGAGGAGTCCTGTGACGAGGCTCTCGAGGTTCGACTCGCCCGCCTCACCGAAGGCGCGGAGGGTGACGACTTCGCTCGCGCCGGCATCGCCGCCGACGCGAATCTGAGCGTCCAGTTTGGAGTCCGAGCCGTTCTTCGGATCGAGGATGAGCACGATGACGCGCATCGGGTGCTCGCGCGACGCATCGTTCGCCGCCTCGATGACCTCCTCCATCGCCTTTTCCCTCGTGAGGATGATGAGGGTGAGCACGCGACCGAGGGCGACTGCGCCGCCTTCCTCGCGCACGTTGACCAGTGCGCGGGAGATCTTGCTGACAGTGGTGTCGGGGAGATCGACGATCATGGGCGCCTCCAAGCTCGTCCGTCACGGGTGAGCATCTCGTCTGCGGATGCAGGGCCCCAGGAACCGGGAGCGTACTGCTCGAGCGGACCGCCTTGCGCGGCCCAGAACTCTTCGATGGGGTCGAGGATCTTCCACGAGAGCTCGACTTCTTCGTGGCGAGGGAACAAGGGGGGATCGCCGAGAAGCACGTCGAGGATGAGCCGCTCGTACGCCTCGGGGCTCGCCTCGGTGAACGCGTGTCCGTACCCGAAGTCCATCGTGACGTCGCGGACGAGCGCACCGGCACCGGGGACCTTGGATCCGAACCGGATCGTCACGCCTTCATCGGGCTGGACGCGGATGACGAGCGCATTCTGCCCCTGCCCGGACGTCTGGCTGCGCGGGAACAGGAGCTCGGGCGCCCGCTTGAAGACGACGGCGATCTCGGTGACGCGCCGACCGAGCCTCTTGCCCGTGCGGAGATAGAACGGAACTCCCGCCCAGCGACGTGTGTTGATCTCGAGTGTCACTGCCGCGTACGTCTCGGTCGTGGACTCGGGGTTCATCCCGTCCTCTTCGAGGAAGCCCAGGACCTTCTCGCCGCCCTGCCAACCCCCCGCGTACTGTCCGCGTGCGGTCGAGCGCGCGAGGTCGTGGGGGAGTGTGACGGCCGCGAGAACCTTCTCCTTCTCTGCGCGGAGGTCCTTCGCATCGAACGAGATGGGTTCCTCCATCGCCGTGAGGGCGAGGAGCTGGAGCAGGTGATTCTGGATGACGTCCCGTGCTGCGCCGATTCCGTCGTAGTAGCCCGCGCGACCGCCGACGCCGATGTCTTCTGCCATCGTGATCTGCACGTGGTCGACGTAGTTGTTGTTCCAGATCGGCTCGTACAGCTCGTTGGCGAAACGCAGAGCGAGGATGTTCTGAACCGTCTCCTTGCCGAGGTAGTGGTCGATCCGGAAGATCGAGTCGGTCGGGAATGCGGAACGCAGCGCGTCGTTCAGTGACCGTGCCGAGGCGAGGTCGTGGCCGAACGGCTTCTCGATGACCACACGCCGCCAGCGCTCCGGCTGATCCGCAGTGTCGTCGACGAGTCCCGATGTCTTGAGCTGCTCCGCCACGAGGGGGAAGTCCTTGGGCGGGATCGACAGGTAGAACGCGTGATTGCCCATCGTGCCGCGATCGACGTCGAGCTTGTCGACGGTCTCCTTGAGACGCCGGAACGCGTCGGGGTCGTCGAACTGGCCCGAGACGAAGCGGATGCCCTGCATGAGCTGCTGCCACGTCTCGTCGCGGAACTCCGTCCGAGCGTGTTGGCGCACGGCGTCTTTCACGACCTCAGCGAAGTCCTGATCCTCCCAGTCGCGGCGTGCGAAGCCGACGAGGGCGAAACCGGGCGGCAAGAGGCCGCGGTTGGCCAGATCGTAGACAGCGGGCATCAGTTTCTTGCGAGACAGATCGCCGGTGACACCGAAGATCACGAGCGCGCTCGGGCCCGCGATGCGGTTGAGGCGGTGGTCGTCGGCGTCGCGGAGAGGATTGTGTCCCCGTGAGATCTCCACTGGCATGTGCGGCTCCTACTGGGCGGCTTCGAAGAGCGTGAGCACTTCGATCTGCGGATCTGTCAGCGTGAGGGTGACGACGGGGCGCCCGTGAGCTTCGGCGAGGACGCTCGCGTCGCCGGCGGCCTGCGCCTGGATCAGCTGTCCGAACGTGAACGGCCGACCGGGGATCTCGAGGTCGACATCCGTCTGCTCGAGGATCTGCAGGAATACGCCCTCGGCGGGCCCGCCCTTGTGGTACTGGCCGGTCGAGTGCAGGAAGCGCGGACCCCATCCGAATGTCGCGGGGCGGCCCGAGTCGGCCGCAACGAGCTCGCGGAGTCCCTGCAGCTGCGGCAGACGGAGTCGGTCGACATATGCCTGAACCGACACGTACCCGGTCTCGGGCAGACGCGCCCAGAGCGCGTCGAGCACGCCCGCGAGGGTTCCGGATGCAGCCAGTTCGGGATCGCTCACCCGCACCTCGACACCGTCCGCGACGAACGCGGGCGCGGTGGGTTCAGGACGCGAATCGAGGAGTCCGCGCGCGGCGATCTTCGCCGACTCGACGTCGGGCTGATCGAAGGGATTGATGCCCAGCATCCGCCCCGCGATCGCCGTCGCGTACTCCCACACGAGGAACTGGGCCGCGAGGGAGCCGCTCACGAGGACCTCGCCCTCGTGACGCTCGAAGAGGTGGAACTCGTGAGCTTCGTCGACGAGGCGAACCACCTGCATGTCCGCGGGCTTCGACTCGAGCTCCGGCGACACGGGAAGCAGGACGACGGGGAGGATCCCGGTGCCCTCCTTGCCCGTGGACTCCGCGACGAGCTGCTCGATCCAGTCGGGGAGTCCGACGATGTGTGTTCCGTCCGTGACAAGACCGAGCTTGTCGCGCGGCGGCAGTCCGCCCGCGATGGCTGCGGCCAGCACGAGTGCGGGGTTCTCGGGGCTGTCGATCGCCACTTCGAGGAGCGTCGCCTCGGCCTCGTCGAGCAGTTCTGCGATGTCGACACCGGCGAGGCCTGCGGGCACGAGTCCGAATGCCGTCAGCGCCGAGTACCTTCCGCCGACCGCAGGGTCCGCGTTGAAGACCGTGTAGCCGTCGGCGCGCGCCGACGAGTCGAGGGGTGAACCGGGGTCGGTGACGACCACGATGCGCTCCGCGGGATCGATGCCGAGGTCGCGGAACGCGGCTTCGAAGGCGCGTCGCGCGGAATCGGTCTCGACCGTCGACCCCGATTTGGACGCGACGACCAGGACGGTCCTGTCGAGACCGCCAGACTCCGCGTCACCGTCGATCGCGGCGAGCACCTGTCCCGGGGCCGTCGAGTCCAGGATCACGAGCGGCACACCGGCCGTCTGGGCGATGACCTCAGGAGCCAGCGACGATCCGCCCATGCCCGCCAGGACGACGCGTGACACGCCCTTCGCGAGCAACTCGGCACGAAGCGCCTCGATCTGCGGTACGAGGGGGCGCGACACGCTGACGGCGTCGACCCACCCGAGCCGGTTCGCTGCCTCAGCTTCGGCGGAAGGGCCCCAGAGAGATGCGTCCCCCGCCGTGATGCTGGATGCCACGAGCGACGAGACGAGGCTCGGCAGCGTCTCGTCGACGACCGACTTGACGTGCCCCGTGACGCGGATCGCGAAGCTCAACGGGTAGCCTCGGCCAGAGCGTCGGCCACCGTCTTCTGCAGGTCGTGCCACGAGGCGATGAACTTCTCGACGCCTTCGTCTTCGAGGACCTGCGTCACATCGGCGAAGTCGACCCCCACACCGGCGAGGTCGTCGAAGACCTTGTGCGCCGCGGCATAGGTGCCGGTGATCGTGTCGCCGGCGATCTCACCGTGATCGAACGTCGCCTGCAGCGTCTTCTCCGGCATCGTGTTGACAGTGCCGGGAGCGACGAGTTCGGTCACGTAGAGCGTGTCCGGGAGGGCGGGGTCCTTGACACCGGTCGAAGCCCAGAGCGGACGCTGAAGGTTGGCGCCCGCGTCGATGAGCGTCCGGGCGCGGTCCTCGGCGAACTTCTGCTCGTACAGCTCGTACGCCAGGCGTGCGTTCGCGACGCCGGCGAGCGACGTGAGAGCCGCGGCCTCGTCCGTGCCGATCGCCTTCAGGCGCTTGTCGACCTCGGTGTCCACGCGCGAGACGAAGAACGAGGCGACCGAGTGGATCTTCGAGATGTCGATGCCGGAGTCCTTCGCGCGCTCGAGACCCGTGAGGTACGCGTCGATGACCTCGGCGTAGCGCTCGAGCGAGAAGATCAGCGTGACGTTGACGCTGATGCCCGAGGCGATGACCTCGGTGATCGCGGGGAGGCCCGCCTTCGTCGCGGGGATCTTGATGAGGACGTTCTCTCGCGCGACCCGCTCGTGGAGCTGCCGGGCCTGAGCGATCGTCTCATCCGTGTCGTGCGCGAGATCGGGGGAGACCTCGATCGACACGCGTCCGTCCACGCCGCCCGTCGCGTCGAAGACGGGACGGAAGATGTCGGCCGCGTCGCGGACGTCGTCCGTCGTCGCTGCGAAGATCGCGTCATCGACCGACGCGCCGCCGGCGGCGAGCTCCGACAGCTGCGACGAGTAGGAGTCTCCGCCGCCGCCGATCGCGCCCTGGAAGATCGTCGGGTTGGTCGTGACACCCGTCACGTTGCGGGTCTCGATGAGCTCCGCGAGGTTTCCCGACGTGATGCGTGAACGGGAGAGGTCGTCGAGCCAGATGCTGACGCCTGCCGCTGCGAGCTTCTCGGTGGGGGTGCTCATGAATTCTCCTTGACGGTTTCGCGTGCCGCCTGCGCGACAGCGTCGGCGGTGATGCCGAACTTCTCGAACAGAGTCTTGTAATCCGCGGACGCGCCGAAGTGCTCGATCGAGACCGAGCGCCCGGTGTCACCGACGATGCTGCGCCACGTGAGCGCGATGCCGGCTTCGACGGAGACGCGTGCCTTCACGGCGCTGGGGAGCACCGACTCGCGATAGGCGGCATCCTGCTCGTCGAACCACTCGAGCGACGGAGCCGACACGACGCGAGCGTTGATCCCTTCACCGGCAAGGGTCTCGCGTGCCGCCACGGCGAGCTGCACTTCGGAGCCCGTGGCGATGAGGATGACATCCGGCTCGGCGCCGTCGGGTGCATCGATGAGCACGTAGGCGCCCTTCGCGACACCGTCGGTCGTTGCGAAGCCGTCTTCGCCGCGGGGGAACACGGGGATGTTCTGCCTGGTCAGGGCGATTCCCGCGGGACCGCCGTGGCGGCGGAGGATCTCGAGCCACGCTGCGGCCGTCTCGTTGGCGTCAGCCGGGCGGACGAGCGTGAAGTTGGGGATCGCACGGAGCGTCGCGAGCTGCTCGATCGGCTGGTGCGTCGGTCCGTCCTCGCCGAGGGCGACCGAGTCGTGCGTCCACACGAACACGGACGGGACATTCATGAGCGCGGCGAGGCGGACGGGCGGACGCATGTAGTCGCTGAAGATCAGGAACGTTCCGCCGAATGCCCGCGTCGGGCCGTGCAGCACGATGCCGTTGACGATCGCGCCCATGGCGTGTTCGCGGATGCCGAAGTGCAGGACGCGTCCGTGGGCGTCTCCCGACCACTCGTGGGTCGACCACTTCTCAGGGATGAACGACTTCGCCGACTTGATCGTCGTGAGGTTCGACTCGGCGAGGTCGGCCGACCCTCCCCACAATTCGGGCAGACGCTCGGCGAGCGCGTTGATGACGACGCCGGAGGCGGCTCGTGTCGAGACGTCCTTGCCTGCTTCGAAAGCGGGGAGGGCGTCGTCGATGTCGTCGGGAAGCGCGTGCGCCTCGAGGCGATCGAGGAGTGCTTTGCGCTCGGGGTTGGCCGCGGCCCACGCGTCGAACGATTCCTGCCACGACGCACGCGCGTCCTTCGCCCGCTCGGCGAGGCCGCGCGTGTGGGCGATGACGTCATCGGCCACGACGAACGACTGCTCCGGGTCGAAGCCCAGCACCTTCTTGGTGGCAGCGAGCTCGTCGGCGCCGAGCGCCGAACCGTGGATCTTGCCCGTGTTCTGCTTGCCGGGCGAGGGCCAGCCGATGATGGTGCGCAGGATGATGAGCGAGGGCTTGGCCGTCTCGCCCTGGGCGGCCTCGATGGCCCCGTACAGCTCGGCGACGTCCTCGACGTATTCGCCGGTCTTCTTCCAGTCGACGACCTGCACGTGCCAGCCGTACGCCTCGTAGCGCTGCGCGACGTCTTCGGTGAACGCGACGTTCGTGTCGTCCTCGATCGAGATCTGGTTCGAGTCGTAGATCGCGATGAGGTTGCCGAGTTCCTGGTGCCCGGCGAGGCTCGAGGCTTCGCTCGTCACGCCTTCCTGGAGATCTCCGTCGCCCGCGATGACGTAGACGAAGTGGTCGAACGGCGATTCGCCCGGTGCCGTCTCGGGATCGAACAGGCCGCGCTCGTACCGCGCCGCATACGCGAATCCGACAGCGGACGCGAGGCCCTGGCCCAAGGGGCCGGTCGTGATCTCGACGCCCTTCGTGTGTCCGAACTCGGGGTGACCCGGCGTCAAGGAGCCCCACGTGCGGAGCGCCTCGAGGTCAGCGAGCTCGAGGCCGAACCCGCCGAGGTACAGCTGAACGTACTGGGTGAGCGACGAGTGGCCCACGGACAGGATGAAACGGTCGCGACCGAGCCAGTCCGTGTCGGTCGGGTCGTGCCGCATGACCCGCTGGTAGAGCAAGTAGGCCGCGGGGGCGAGGCTCATCGCCGTACCGGGATGACCGTTGCCCACCTTCTCGACGGCATCTGCCGCCAGTACTCGAGCGGTGTCCACCGCGCGCCGATCGATTTCGTCCCAACGCAGATCCGACACCCGGCCGCCTTCCAATGTGAGAGAGGGAGTTGCGCCCGCCAGGAGGCCGGTGTGCGAACCGCGTCACCACGGGAAGAGCTGCCGGCGCGGGGGCGCGCGTGATCCTCAGCATAGCGAAGCGGTATGCCGCTGCGGCTATCCGACGGTTATGTGACGATGGGTTGCCCCGCGGTCGGCCGAGCGAGAGAATGTCGGCCCCTTCTTCCCTCGGACACACGTCGGCGGCGACCCCGCGGGAGGAGTTCCCCCGGCGATGTCATAGACTCGAGTGACTTGTGCACACGGCGATGGCGGAGGCGATGGACATCACGACGGCAGCCGGTTCCGTGGTATCCGACGGCACTTCCCGCCGGTCGGTCGGCCGCACGATCCGCGCCTACGTCCAACTGACGAAGCCTCGGGTCCTCGAGCTGCTGCTCGTCACGACGGTGCCCGTCATGATCCTCGCGCAGGGCGGTTTCCCGAACCTGTGGCTCGTGTTCGCGACCGTCATCGGCGGCTCGATGAGCGCCGGGTCGGCGGCCGCGTTCAACATGTACCTCGATCGCGATATCGACGCGCACATGCAGCGGACCGTCAATCGACCGCTCGTCACGGGCGAAGTCAGTCCGCGGGGGGCACTCGTCTTCGCCTGGTCGCTCGCCGCGGCATCCACGCTCTGGCTGCTGATCACGACGAACTGGCTCGCCGCGGTGCTCTCGGCCGGTGCGATCTTCTTCTACGTCGTGATTTACACGATGATCCTCAAGCGACGCACCGAGCAGAACATCGTCTGGGGCGGGATCGCAGGATGCTTCCCGGTCCTGATCGGCTGGAGCGCGGTCACGGGCTCGCTCGCGTGGCCCCCCGTCATCCTCTTCGCGCTTGTCTTCCTGTGGACGCCGCCGCACTACTGGCCTCTGTCGATGAAGTACAAGGAGCAGTACGAAGAGGTGCACGTGCCGATGCTCGGTGCGACGCGCAACGGCTCGCAGGTGGGCCTCCAGGTCATCCTGTACGCGTGGGCGACGGTGGTCTGCTCGCTTCTGCTGATCCCCGTCGCGCAGATGGGACTCGTCTACTCCGTGTCGGCGATCGTCTTCGGAGGCTGGTTCATCTACGAGTCCCACCGGCTCTACAACCGTGCGGTACGAGGGACCGAGCCGCGGCCGATGCGGGTGTTCCACGCCTCGATCTCGTACCTCACGCTGCTGTTCGTCGCGATCGCGATCGATCCGCTGCTGCCCTTCTGAGGCGAGTCTCAGCGGACAGGAGTCGGCTCAGCGTCGGTCTCGGCGTCGCGCGGTTCGTCGAGATCGTCGACGACGTCGATGTCGACCTCGTCGACGTCTTCAGTGACCGGCACGACGACGATTTCCGCAGCAGGACGAAGCGATGCCGCCGTGGCGACCGCGAGCAGGAGCAGGATCCCGACGACCCCGGCGCCGACGAGCACAGCTCCGACGACCGCGAGCGACTGTCCGACGTAGACCTCGACGCCCGTCGCGGTTCCATCCAGCAGTGCGGTGGACATCGTCCCCAGTCGATCTGCCATGATCCAGGCGCCGACGGCAGCACTCGCCACGGAGACGGCGAGAAGGCCCCAGAAGGGGATGCTGCGTTCGATGCGGGGGCGAGCGGTCATGAGTTCTCCTTCGTGAAGGCCGCGCAATCGGTCGCGGCCACCCCAGCCTCTCGAAGTCGTCGGGGCGTCAGCTCTGTGTGACCGATGAATTCCCTATGAGACGGGGACGCCCGCTTCGCCGACGCGAGCTGCTCGTTCGGCATCGATCTCGGGCTGCGGTCGCTTGAGATGCAGGACGACGACCGTCATCGTCGCGGCGGAGAGAGCAGCGAGAACCATGTGCACGCCGACGGCGACGACGGGAAGACCGTTGCGGGCCTGATAGAGACCGACGGCGATCTGGACCAGTTCCACCACCACGAGGAGAGCGGTCCAGAGGGCGAGGCTCGGAACGGAGGATCGACGCCGCCAGGATCCGACGAGGAGGATGAGGCTCAGGACGAAGAGAGCGTATCCGGGCCACGCGTGGACGTGCTCGAGGAGTTCGGCGTTGAAGCCGTTGCGCCCCGCCGCCGCGTCGCCGGAGTGCGGTCCCGCGCCCGTCGTGAGCACTCCGAAGATGATCGTGAGAGCGAGGACCAGGGTCGTGATGTGCGTCAGCACGGCGTACCACGCGGGGACGGCGCGCACTCGGGGGCCCGGCGCGTCGCCCATCCGGGACAGGAAGGCCGCGGTGACGCAGACGAGCACGAGCGACGCGACGTAGTGGAACCCGACGATGAACGGGTTGAGTCCTGTCAGGACCGTGATGCCACCGACGATCGCTTGAGCGACGACACCGCCCAGCACGACGAGAGCGAGGATGAAGAGGTCGCGGCGCTTCCGCCGGAGACGCCACACCAGAACCACGACGACGAGGGCGAGGATGCCCACGAGTCCCGTCAGGGTGCGGTTTCCGAATTCGATGACGCCGTGGATTCCCATCTCGGGCGTCGGGACGAGGGAGTCGGCGGTGCAGGTCGGCCACGTCGGGCATCCGAGGCCCGATCCCGTGAGTCGAACAGCGCCGCCGGTCGCGATGATCAGCACTTCGGCGATGAAGGACAGCCACGCGAAGACGCGTATCCGTCCGTCGACGCGGTCGGGCAGCCAGGCGGGTCGCGGGGCGACGAGCGGCGGGGCGGACATGTGAGCCTCCTGGCAGTTCGGCTCGGCATCAGCCGAAGCGCGAGGATCCGCCCGCGCCTGGGAGCGAAACCTGTAGAATCTCTAACGTCGGATGCGGCCGCCGGAGGCACCGCAGTCCACTGACAGTCTAGGCGCGAAGCTCGGCGCCACTTGAGAGGGCCCACCAGCGGCATCCATTCCAGCGAATACTTCGCTGGTCAGGAATGTCGGGGCGGATGACACCGTTGCGGCCCGGAGGAGAGTGTGTATGTCGGATGTGCTGATCGACCGCCCAGAGCTCGAGAGCCTGGGTGTCTACGAATTCGGGTGGCATGATGCGGATGCCGCCGGCGCGAGCGCGCGACGGGGGATCAACGAAGCCGTCGTCCGCGACATCTCGGCCCTGAAGGCCGAGCCCGAATGGATGCTGAAGACCCGACTCAAGGGGCACCAGCTCTACGAGCGCAAACCGATGCCCACGTGGGGTGCAGACCTCAGCGAGATCGACTTCGACAACATCAAGTACTTCGTGCGGTCGACCGAGAAGCAGGCGCAGTCCTGGGAGGACCTCCCCGCGGAGATCCGCGAGACGTACGAGAAGCTCGGCATCCCCGAGGCTGAGCGTCAGCGTCTCGTCGCGGGTGTCGCCGCTCAGTACGAGTCCGAAGTGGTCTACCACCAGATCAACGAACAGCTCGAAGCCCAGGGCGTCATCTTCATGGACACCGACACGGCGCTGCGCGAGCACCCCGAGTTCTTCGAGGAGTACTTCGGCAGTGTCATCCCGGCGGGCGACAACAAGTTCGCAGCGCTCAATACCGCCGTCTGGTCCGGAGGCTCGTTCGTCTACGTCCCGCCCGGTGTCCACGTCGACATCCCGCTCCAGGCCTATTTCCGGATCAACACCGAGAACATGGGCCAGTTCGAGCGCACGCTGATCATCGCCGACGAGGGCTCCTACGTGCACTACATCGAGGGCTGCACGGCGCCGATCTACAAGAGCGACTCCCTGCACTCGGCTGTCGTGGAGATCATCGTCAAGAAGAACGCGCGCGTTCGCTACACGACGATCCAGAACTGGTCGAACAACGTCTACAACCTCGTCACGAAGCGCGCCGTCGCCCACGAGGGCGCGACGATGGAGTGGGTCGACGGCAACATCGGCTCCAAGGTGACGATGAAGTACCCGTCGATCTTCCTCATGGGCGAGCACGCCAAGGGTGAGACGCTCTCGGTCGCGTTCGCGGGACCGGGCCAGCATCAGGACGCGGGCGCGAAGATGATCCACATGGCGCCCTACACGCAGTCGTCGATCGTCTCCAAGTCGATCGCCCGCGGCGGCGGACGCGCGGGGTATCGAGGCGAAGTCCGTGTCGATGCCAACGCGCATCACAGCGCTAATACGGTGCGGTGCGACGCGCTGCTGGTCGACACGAAATCCCGGTCGGACACGTATCCTGCCATCGACATCCGCGTCGACGACGTCCAGCTGGGCCACGAGGCGACCGTTTCGAAGGTCAGCGAGGAGCAGCTCTTCTACCTGCAGTCGCGGGGAATGGCCGAGGACGAGGCGATGGCGATGATCGTCCGGGGGTTCATCGAGCCGATCGCGCGCGAGCTTCCCATGGAGTACGCCATGGAACTGAACAAGCTCATCGAGATGGGCATGGAAGGATCGGTCGGCTAGATGACGACCACGACACAGGCGCCCCCCGTGGTGCCGGGTTCGACGGCGCATTCCGACGGGGCCTTCGTTCCCGTCCAGACGCGGTCCGAGCGCCCGGCATCCTACGATCCGGCCGACTTCGAGATCCCTTCGGGACGCGAAGTGAACTGGAAGTACACGCCCGTTGCGAAGCTCGCGCCTCTGTTCGTCGATGAGGCGGGACCGCACGGCACGATGACCGTGACGGTGAGCGCTCCGTCGACGGTCGAGCAGAGCGAGCTCCGGATCGGCGAGTCTCCCCGCGGGGATGTCTTCATTCCGGAGGATCGGCCCGCTGCCATCGCCTGGACACAGGAGACGGTCGCGCCCCTCATGCGTATTCCGGCGGGCGTCGAGCTCGACGAACCCATCGTCATCGAACTCGCCGGTGACGGCGGACTCGCGCACGCGCACGTCGTGCTCGAGGCGATGCCGAATTCCCGCGGCACGGTCGTCTTCCGTCACTCCGGCTCCGCATGGCACGCGCAGAACGTCGAGATCATCGTCCGCGACGGTGCACACCTCGAGGTCGTCTCCATTCAGCAGTGGAGCGATGACGCGGTTCATCTCTCCTCCCACCAGGCGCGCGTCGACAAGGACGCGACACTTCGCCACGTCGTCGTGAGCTTCGGCGGCGCGATCGTGCGGGTCAACCCCTCCGTCGAGCTCGCCGGTGCCGGATCCCGTGGCGAGCTGTACGGACTCTCTTACTCCGATGCCGGCCAGCACCTGGAAAGTCAGGTGTACCTGCATCACAAGGGTCCTCACACGAAGGGCGATGTCCTCTACAAGGGCGCCCTGCAGGGTCGGGGCGCGCGGAGTGTATGGATCGGTGACGTGCTCATCGGTCCGGATGCCACCGGCACCGACTCGTACGAGGCGAACCGCAACCTCGTCCTCACCGATGGAGCGCGCGCCGACTCGATCCCGAATCTCGAGATCGAGACGGGCGACATCGCAGGCGCCGGGCACGCGAGCGCCACTGGTCGCTTCGACGACGAGCAGCTCTTCTATCTCCAGGCGCGCGGTATCAGCGAAGACGAGGCTCGCCGCCTCGTCGTCCTCGGATTCCTCTCCGAGATCGTGCAGAAGATCGGTCTGCCCGCGCTCGAGGGCGAACTCATCGCGGCCATCGAGGCCGAACTCACGCTGGAGCTCGGGTCGTGACGGCGCAGCGCGTCTGCGCCGTCAGCGATCTCGTGCAGGACGAGGCCCGTCGTGTCGAGGTCGATGGCGTGCCGATGGCGCTCGTCCTGGATGGAAACGGCGAGATCCACGCGATCGGCGATACCTGCACGCACGGTGACATCTCGCTCGCCGAGGGTTTCGTCGAGGGCGACACCCTCGAGTGCTGGGCTCATGGCTCGGCGTTCTCGCTCCGCACGGGAAAGCCCCTCAACCTCCCCGCTTACGAGCCCGTCCCCGTCTACGTCGTTCAGATCGACGGCGACGACGTGCTCATCGACCCGAACCTCACGAAGGAAGTCTGAATGTCTGTCCTCGAGATCCGCGACCTGTATGTGACGGTCGAGACGGATGCTGGAACCACCCCCATCCTCAACGGGGTCACACTGACCATCAATACGGGCCAGACCCACGCCATCATGGGCCCCAACGGGTCGGGCAAGTCGACGCTGGCCTACACGATCGCAGGCCACCCGAAGTACACCGTCACGAGTGGGTCGATCACGCTCGACGGTGAAGACGTCCTGGAGATGTCCGTCGACGAGCGCGCACGCGCGGGACTCTTCCTCGCGATGCAGTACCCCGTCGAGATTCCCGGCGTCACGGTGACCAACTTCCTCCGCACGGCCAAGACCGCGATCGACGGCGAGGCGCCGTCCATCCGCTCCTGGACGAAGGACGTCAAGTCGTCGATGAAGAACCTGCGCATGGACCCGAAGTTCGCGCAGCGCAACGTCAACGAAGGTTTCTCGGGTGGCGAGAAGAAGCGCCACGAGATCCTCCAGCTCGAATTGCTCAAGCCGCGCTTCGCGGTCCTCGACGAGACCGACTCCGGGCTCGACGTCGATGCGCTGAAGATCGTCTCCGAAGGCGTCAACCGCGCGAAGGAGGAGACGGGTCTCGGGCTGCTCCTCATCACGCATTACACCCGGATCCTCCGCTACATCCACCCCGACTACGTCCACGTCATGGTCGCGGGGCGCATCGTCGAGGAGGGTGGTCCGGAGCTCGCCGACCGACTCGAGGACGAAGGATACGATCGCTTCGTCGAGCCGCTCGCGGATGCCGACGCGTAGGATCGGCTCATGACCGCAACGCTCGCTCCTGAGAAGTACGACGAGGTCACCGAGGCCCTCAAAGACGTGATGGACCCCGAACTGGGGATCAACGTCGTCGACCTCGGTCTCATCTACGACCTCGCGTGGGACGACGAGAATGATGCGCTCGTCATCCACATGACGTTGACGTCCGCTGGCTGCCCGCTGACGGACGTGCTCGAAGAGCAGACCGCTCAAGCTCTCGACGAGGTCGTGGACCGCTTCCGCATCAATTGGGTGTGGATGCCGCCGTGGGGTCCCGAGCGGATCACTGACGACGGCCGCGACATGATGCGCGCCCTCGGCTTCGCCATCTGACGGATTCGACGTCGGCGGATGTCCGCCAGCAGGCTCGTGCGGCCGGTCGTCGGTAGGCTCGAAGGGTGAGCGTCACCCCGTTGCAAGCACTGCCCCTCGATCTGCTGCGCCAGCGCACCAGCACGAAGTGGACGAAGTACGGGGCCGACATCTTGCCGTTCTTCGTCGCGGAGACGGACTACGCTCTGGCTCCCGCGATCTCCCGTGCGCTCACGCGCGCGGTCGAGCTGGGTGACACCGGATACACCCCGCCGGCACCCGGCATCAGAGAGACGTTCGTCGGGTTCGCGGAGCGCAGGCTCGCGTGGACCGTGGATCCCTCGCACGTCTTCTGGACAGCGGATGTCATCATGGGCGTCGTCGAGATCCTTCGGCGCGTCATCGAGCCCGGCGAGCGCGTCGTCGTGATGCCGCCCGTATATCCCCCTTTCTACGACACCGTGGAAGAGGCCGGCGGTGTCGTCGAACGGGTGCCGCTCTCCCGGACCTCTGGGGGATGGGAGCTCGACCTCGCCGGTATCGACGCGGCGCTGGCAGGTGGGGCGCGCGCGATCCTGCTGTGCAATCCACACAACCCGACGGGCACTGTTCACTCGTCGGCACGCCTGCGCGGGCTCGCGGAGATCGCTGAACGACACGGAGTGCCGGTCATCAGCGACGAGATCCACGCACCCCTCACTCACGCACCCGCCGTGTTCACGCCGTTCTTGGCTGCGTCAGAAGCGGCGCGCGCGATCGGTTACGCCGTGACGAGCGTGAGCAAGACCTTCAATCTCGCAGGACTCAAGTGCGCCATCATGGTGGGCGGCTCCGATCGTCAGGCCAATCTCATCCGCCGCCTCCCGTGGGAGGTCGAGTGGCGGACGGGCCACTTCGGCGCGATCGCTCATATCGCGGCGTGCAGGCCGGAGAGCGATGCGTGGGTCGACAGCCTGCTCGCGGCTCTCGACGAGAACCGGCGCGTGCTCACGGAACTCTTGAGCGCGCACCTTCCGCTCGCCCGCTACATCGAGCCTGACGCGGGCTATCTGGCATGGGTCGACGTGTCGGCGTACGGGTGGGGCGACAACCCCGCGAGGAAAATCCTCCGCGACGCGAAGGTCGCGTTCCATCACGGGCCCCTTTTCGGCGACGAAGGAAAGGGGCACGTCCGTATCAACTTCGGCTGCTCACCCGACCTGTTGCGTGACGCGATCGAACGCGTCGGCGCGCTGGTCCGGTCGTGACCCGGCCGGTCGTGACCGCGCTCGACGACCGCGTCACGGGAGTTTGGAGCCCGCGCTATGTGTGGGTGACCGCGGGCGCCGTCGCGCTCATCTTCCTCGCCGCAGTCCAGTCGCTCGCCGTGACGACCGTCATGCCCGTCGTGAGCGCCGACCTCGACGGCGACGCGCTGTACGCGGTGGCTTTTGCCGGCACGCTCGCCACGAGTGTCATCGGGATGGTCGTCGTCGGCGCGTGGTGCGACCGCGGCGGCGTCCTGGCGCCCCTCACGACGGCTGTCGTCCTCTTCGTCGCGGGTCTGGTCCTCGCCGGCGCTGCTCCGACCATGGAGCTGTTGGTCGTCGGCCGGCTCGTGCAGGGACTCGGCACGGGCGGGCAGACGGTCGCGCTCTACGTCGTGGTGGCTCGGGTGTATCCCGCCATCCTCCACGGTCGCGTCTTCGCGGCCTTCTCGGCGGCCTGGGTCGTCCCGTCCCTCATCGGTCCCGCGCTCGCTGGCGCGGTCACGGAGTTCTTGCACTGGCGATGGGTCTTCCTCGGCGTCGCCGCTCTGACCGTCGTCGCGTTCACGATGGTCGTGCTGCGTCTGCATGGACAGCCGCTGGGCACCGAGCATCCCGCGACGGAGCGTATCTGGCCCCGCATCGTGTGTGCCGTCGCCGTTGCCACGGGGGCGCTCGCCCTGAGCCTCGCCGGTCAGCTCGGCCCTTTCGCCATCGCCGTCGTCGCGGGATCGGCCGTCCTCATCGCGTTCGCTTCGCGGCCGCTGCTGCCGAGGGGCACGCTTCGCGCGGCGCGGGGGCTCCCGAGCGTCGTCCTGATGCGAGGTCTCATCGCCGGCGCCTTGTTCGGCACCGAGATCTACATCCCCTACCTTCTCATCGACGAGTACGGATTCTCGCCGACGTGGGCAGGGCTCGGGTTGACGGCGGCGGCGCTCGCCTGGGCGGCGGCCGCCGACGTGCAGGGGAGGTTCGGCGATCGCCTGGGCAACACGCGGATCACGATCATCGGCTCGAGTCAGCTGCTGACGGCGATCGCGCTCTCGGGCGCGACGGCCCTCTGGGGGCTTCCTCCCGCTGTCATGATCGCGGGCTGGGCGCTCGCGGGCGGTGGCATGGGACTCATGTACCCGCGGCTCACGGTGCTGACACTCGCATACTCCACCGCCCAGAACCAGGGCTTCAACTCGTCTGCCTTGTCGATCTCCGACGCCGTGGGGTCGGCGACGGCGATCGCTGTCATGGGGCTTGCGTTCACTGCGCTGGCATCGACGGATGCCGGATTCCCCGTCGTCTTCGCGATCGGTGCGGTCCTCGCGGCTCTCGCTCTCATCCCGGGTCTCCGGATGGGGAGCGCGCGGCGATCGGTACCTTCCGAACCGGCCTGATTTGTCGCAGAGAGGAGGTAAGGCTAGCCTTACTGGGTGACTTCTCTGACAGAGACGCCGACTCGGCCCGCGTATCGTCCCTACCGGACGCAGGTCGCTGCTGTCACCAGACTGTCGCCGCACTTCGCCCGGATCGAGGTGACAGGACCCGACCTCGATGTCTTCGGCACGGCGGGACTGGACCAGCGGATCAAGCTCATCCTGCCGTTGGCGGACGGAACGTTCACCGACATCGGTCAGGATGACGACGCTGCGCTCGACGCCGGCACCTGGTACGACCTCTGGCGCGGTGTTCCCACTGACGTCCGCAGCCCGCTCCGCACCTACACGGTCCGCAGGATCGATCCCGACGCACGTCGGTTGACGATCGACTTCGTTCTTCACCACGACCCGGGTCCTGCCGGGGCATGGGCCGAAGGCGCGACGGTCGGTCAAGAGCTCCTCGTCATCGGGCCGGATGAGCGCAGCGACGGATCGCGGCTCGGCTTGGACTGGCATCCCGGGACTGCGCGTCGGGTCATCCTCGCCGGCGACGAGACGGCCGCGCCGGCCATCTGCAGCATCCTGGAGAAACTGGGTCCCGAGTTCGACGTCGATGCGTTCATCGAGGTCCCGACAGCGGCCGACCGGCTCGAGATCGTGACGCCTGCCGGATTCCGAGTGTCGTGGATCCCGCGCCATGACCGAGACCACGGCGCGGCACTCACCGACGCCGTGACATCGTGGACGGCACGGTCGACCGACGTGCTAGCGAAGGCGGCAGCGCCGCGTCGTCAACCGCTCGCCGACGTCGACGTCGACCGCGAGATGATCTGGGACAGCCCGGAGGATTCCGAGGGCGAGTTCTACGCGTGGATCGCGGGGGAGTCTGGCATGGTCAAGACACTGCGCCGCCACCTCGTCCAAGGATGCGGCGTCGACCGCAAGCGGGTCGCGTTCATGGGCTACTGGCGGCTCGGACAGTCCGAGCGACAGGAATGACGACGGTTCGCGACCGGCGCGGACGACTTCTGCTGCTCGTGATGCTCGTGCTGCTCGCCGGCATGACGGTCATCAGCCTCATGGTCGGCGCACGCTCGGTCGCTCCGTCCGTCGTTATCGACGCGCTCGTGCGACCCGACATGTCGATCGCCGATCACAGCGTGATCGTGACGCAGCGGATTCCCCGGACGGTCATCGGGATCGCGGCGGGCGCCGCTCTCGCCCTCGCGGGAACCCTCATGCAGGGCCTCACGAGGAACCCGCTCGCCGACCCGGGCCTGCTCGGCGTCAACGCGGGTGCTTCCGTCGCGGTGCTCGCCGCGATCACGCTTCTGGGGATCACGCAGCCCGCCGGGTTCGTCTGGTTCGCCTTCGCGGGCGCCGCCGCGGCAGCCGTCGTCGTCGCCCTCATCGGAGCCCGCGGTCCCGACGCCTCGAATCCGGCGAAGCTCGCACTGACGGGCGCGGCCGTCACCGCCGGACTCACCGCCATCACGACTCTGATCCTGACGACATCCATCACAGCCTTCGACGTCTTCCGGTACTGGCAAGTGGGGGGACTCACGGCGCGCGGACTCGATTCCGTCGCCGTCGTCGCGGTGCCGCTCCTGGTCGGCGCTGTCATCGCGCTCCTTTCCGCTCGCGGCCTCGACCTCATCGCACTCGGTGAGGACACGGCATCGGGTCTCGGGCACAACGTCTCCCGGACGCGCGCCCTCGGGATCGTTGCGACGGTGCTGCTGTGCGGCGGAGCGACGGCGATCGCGGGACCGATCGTCTTCCTCGGGCTCGTCGTGCCGCACGTTCTGAGGTCGCTCGTCGGCGGCGACTACCGCTGGCTCTTGTGGATCGGTGCCCCGGCGGGAGCAGTCCTCCTCCTGAGCGCCGACGTGATCGGGCGCGTCATCGCACCTCCCGGCGAGGTGCAGGCCGGGCTCGTCGTCGCCTTCGTAGGAGCGCCCGTGCTCGTCAGCCTCGTGCTCCGCAGGAAGCGGATCGCGCTGTGAGTCCGTCGATTCTCGACATCCGCGTCCGGCTGCGCCGCCGCCGTCTTCTCGTCGGATCCGTTCTCGCGGTCGTGGTGATCACGATCGCGACCGTGTCGCTCTCGGTCGGTGACTTCGAGATCGCCCCGGCCGATCTGTGGGCGACCCTCTGGGGCGCGGGGGACCGCGCTCAGAGCTACGTCGTCTTTCAGGTACGCGCCCCGCGGCTCGCCATGGCGCTCGTCGTCGGGGCATGCCTCGGTGTCGCGGGTGCGCTTCTGCAGTCGCTCCTCCGGAACCCGCTCGCGAGTCCCGACCTCCTCGGGATCAGCGGGGGAGCGGGCGCCGCAGCCGTCTTCGCGATTCTCGTGTTCGGCGTCGGGGGCCCGCTCCTCGCTCTCGCCGCGTTCCTCGGCGGCCTTGCGGTGGCCGCTTTCCTCCTCTTCGCAGGCAATCGTGCCGGTGACGGAGGGTATCGCCTGATCCTCGCGGGAGTCGGCGTGGCATTCCTCTGCGCGGCGATCACGAGCTTCCTCATGATCCGCGCGAAGGTCGAACTCGCCCAGTCTGCGCTCATCTGGCTCACCGGGAGCCTCGCCTCCACGCCATGGTGGAACGTCCTCATCGTCCTCGTCGCGGCAGTCCTCGCACTGCCGGGCGTCATCGCGGCACGACGCTGGCTTCCCGTCACACAGATGGGTCCTCAGACCGCCGCATCGCTCGGCGTGCGTCCGTCGACCGTGCGGATGACGGCGGTCGTGACCGCTGTCGTGCTCACCGCCGTCACGTGCGCCTTCGTCGGGCCGATCTCGTTCATCGCGCTCTGCGCTCCGGCGATCGCGCGCCCGCTCCTCGGTCACGGCGCGGTCGCCGTCGGCACGAGTGCGGCCGTCGGAGCGACCCTCCTGATGAGCGCCGACCTCGTTGCGCAGTACGCGATCCCCGGTGTCTCGGTGCCGGTCGGCGTCGTCACGGGCGCGCTCGGCGCCGTGTTCCTCCTGTGGTTCCTCGCGACGTCGAAAGGACGACAGCTGTGACGAACATCTCCTCCGCCCCCCGATTGGCGGCGCGCGGACTCTCGGCGGGCTACCCCGGCCGCCGAGTCATCGAGGGACTCGACCTCGAATTCGCGCCCGGCCGCATCACGATGATCATCGGTGCGAACGCGTGCGGGAAGTCCACCCTCCTGAGCGCCCTGGCACGGGTCACCAGCCCGCTTGCGGGCCGCATCGAGCTGGACGGCGAGGATGTCTCGACGATTCCACGGCGGCAGTTCGCCCGCAGTGTCGGCCTTCTCCCGCAGCATCCTCTCGCTCCCGACGGCCTGACCGTCGGCGAACTCGTCTCGCGCGGCCGCTACCCCCACCGTGGGCTCTTCCAGCGGTGGAGCGCACTGGATACCAGTCGCGTCGACGATGCGATGCGCAAGACGGGAGTTCTCGGCCTCGCTGACCGTCCGCTCGGCGACCTCTCCGGAGGGCAGCGTCAGCGCGTCTGGATCGCCATGGCGCTGGCGCAGGAACCCCAGATCCTCCTTCTCGACGAGCCCACGACGTTCCTCGATCTGAGTCACCAGATCGAGGTGCTCGACCTCTTGCGCGACCTCAACCGCACCGACGGCACCACGATCGTCGTCGTGCTCCACGAGCTGAATCTCGCCGCGCGGTACGCGGACGATCTCATCGTCATGAACCACGGAGCCATCGTCGCCCACGGCGCTCCCGGCGATGTGCTCACGAGTGCCGTCGTCGCGGAGGCCTTCGACCTCGATGCCCTCGTGATCCCCGACCCACTGACCTCCACACCCCTGGTCATTCCTGTTCCGGGCGGCGCCCACGCCGCCCCGGACACCGA
The DNA here is from genome assembly GCF_006715145.1 of Microbacterium sp. SLBN-146. NCBI lineage: Bacteria > Bacillati > Actinomycetota > Actinomycetes > Micrococcales > Microbacteriaceae > Microbacterium > Microbacterium sp. SLBN-146. Next base: position 3,052,669 of record NZ_VFMR01000001.1, on the reverse strand, counting down.
ATGACGCGACCGAAAGGAAACACCATGACACGTTCCCCCCGCTTCGCCGCACTCGGCGCTCTGGCCATCGTGGGCGCCCTCGCCCTCACGGGATGCGCGGGTTCCGCCGGCGACACGTCGCCGACGGAGGATGCGCCCGCTGCCGATGGCTTCCCCGTGACCTTCGAGCACATGTACGGCGAGACGACGATCGAGACCAAGCCCGAGCGGATCGCGACGTGGGGCTGGGGTGCCACGGATGCCGTCCTCGCCCTCGGCATCGTGCCCGTTGCGATCGCGTCGATGGATTATGGCGGAGGTGACAACCGCATCACTCCGTGGGTCGAGGACGCGATCGAGGAACTCGGCGGTGAGGAGCCTGTCATCCTCGACAGCGCGACCTACGAGCTCAAGGTCGAAGAGCTTCTGGCCGCTGACGCCGAGGTCCTCATCGCGCCGTACTCGGGGTTGACGCAGGAGGAGTACGACGAAGTGACCGGCGCCGGTATCGCCGTCATCGCGCCCGAAGAGGCTCTTTGGGCGACGCCGTGGCGCGACGTCATCACGGAGACGGGCCGCGCCCTCGGTCTCGAGAGCGAATCCGAGCAGCTCCTCAGCGATCTCGACGCGCAGGTCGCCGATGCGGCAGCCGAGCACCCCGAGTTCGCGGGCACGACGATCGCCTACCCGTCGGACGACGTCGACACCTTCTACCTCTACCTTCCCGCCGACCCGCGCGTCGAGATCCTCGAGGACCTCGGCTTCGTCACGCCCGAGTCGGTCACGGCGCTCGACAACGGTGAGTCGAGCTTCTACACGACGGTGAGCTCGGAGAACCTCGATCAGATCGATGCCCAAGTGATCTTCACTCAGGTCGAGAACGACGCAGCGCTCGAGACGTTCCTCACCTCGGACCGGACGAAGCTCGTTCCGGCGATCGCCGCGGGCGCCGTCGCGGCGATCGTCGGCGAGGAGAACGTCGCAGCGATCTCGCCGACGGCGCTGACGCTGCCGTGGATCCTGCCGGAGATGGTGGAGAAGCTCGCCGCGGCGACCGCGGTCGCGCAGGGCTGATCCCCTGAGTCCTATGAAGAACGCCCCGGCCGTGCGGCCGGGGCGTTCTTCATATCAGCGACGGGACGGCGCGGTGTCAGTCCTTCGAGCGCGCGTCGACCTTGCGGACGAGAGCCCACGCCGCGGGGATGAGTGCGGCAGCGACGGCCGCCTTCACGACACCGCCGACGATGAAGGGGAAGACGCCGAATTCCAGGATCTGGACGAAGGTGAACTCGCCGCCGAGCACGACGTTGAGGATGAAGGCCATGTAGGGCACGCCGAAGACGAAGGGCACGACGCTCGCGGCGGCGAATCCGACGAACGCGAGCACCGGCTTGCGGTCCCACGCCTTGCGCGCGAACCAGCCCGCGACGAATGCCGCGAAGATGAATCCGATGACGAAGCCGAAGCTCGGCTTCATGACGGCGGCGATGGTGCCGGTGAAGCCGGCGAAGACGGGGAGTCCTGCGAGACCGGCGAGAAGGTACGTCGTGAGCGCCGCGGCACCCCTCCACGGACCGAGAGCTGCGCCGACGAGGATGACGCCGAGCGTCTGGCCCGTGATCGGCACCGGCTGGAGCGGGATCTCCACCTGCGCCAGAACCGCCACCAGAGCGGCGCCTGTGACGACGAGTGCCGCGTCGACGGCGAAGGTGCGTCCCCTCGACCCCGAACGTGTGAACACATCTGCCAGGACACGGCGGGGAGGTGCGGCGACAAGCGACATGAGGCTCCTTCGATCTCGGCGCCCGCGGCGAGAGGCGGGTCTCGACTTATACTAGGGGGCTGGCCCTCTGCCGCCCTTTGTACCCCACCACTGACGGAACGGACGTTTTGCTGTGCTTGCCGTGCACGACCTCGAGATCCGCGTCGGAGCCCGCGTCCTCATGTCCGACGTGTCGTTCCGCGTGTCGCCGGGCGACAAGATCGGACTCGTCGGTCGCAACGGAGCCGGCAAGACGACGCTGACAAAAGTCCTCGCGGGTGATCTCATCGCCGCCGACGGGAAGGTGGAGAGGTCCGGCGAACTCGGCTACCTCCCGCAGGATCCGAGGTCGGGCGATCCCGAGATGCTGGCCCGTACGCGCATCCTAGATGCTCGCGGTCTCGGCACCCTCGCCCTGGGGATGTACGACGCGTCGCTCGCGATGGGCGACGACGATCCCGAGGCCGCGGCGCGAGCCATGCGGAAGTACGCGAACCTCACGGAGCGCTTCGAAGCGCTCGGCGGATATGCCGCGGAGGCCGAGGCCGCCTCGATCGCTCACAACCTGTCCCTGCCCGATCGCATCCTCGATCAGCCCCTCAAGACACTCTCGGGCGGTCAGCGTCGCAGGATCGAGCTTGCGCGCATCCTGTTCTCCGACGCCCAGACGATGATCCTCGACGAGCCGACCAACCACCTCGACGCCGACAGCGTCGTGTGGCTGCGCGAGTTCCTCAAGGGCTACAAGGGCGGCCTCATCGTCATCTCGCACGACGTCGAGCTCGTGGGCGAGACCGTCAACCGCGTGTTCTACCTCGACGCCAATCGCCAGGTGATCGACGTCTACAACATGAACTGGAAGAACTACCTCCGTCAGCGGGTCGCCGACGAAGAACGCCGCAAGAAGGAACGTGCCGGCGCGGAGAAGAAGGCGACGGCGCTTCAGCAGCAGGCAGCCCGATTCGGAGCAAAGGCGTCGAAGGCTGCTGCCGCTCATCAGATGGTGGCCCGCGCCGAGAAGCTGCTGGCGGGGCTCGACGATGTACGCCAGGAGGACCGGGTCGCAAAGCTGCGGTTCCCCAAGCCCGCGCCGTGTGGAAAGACGCCGCTCATGGCGAGCGGGCTGTCGAAGTCCTACGGATCGCTGGAGATCTTCACGGATGTCGATCTGGCGATCGATCGCGGTTCGAAAGTCGTCATCCTCGGTCTCAACGGTGCAGGCAAAACGACGCTGCTGCGCATCCTCGCGGGGGTCGACAAGGCGGATACGGGTGTCATCGAGCCCGGGCACGGACTCAAGGTGGGCTACTACGCCCAGGAGCATGAGAACCTCGATGTCGGTCGCTCCGTGCTGGAGAACATGATGTCGGCGGCCCCCGATATCACCGCGACGGAAGCCCGGAAGGTGCTCGGGTCCTTCCTCTTCACAGGCGACGACGTGCTCAAGCCCGCAGGCGTGCTCTCGGGCGGGGAGAAGACGCGCCTTTCGCTCGCGACCCTCGTCGTGTCGTCGGCGAACATGCTGCTGCTCGACGAGCCCACGAACAACCTCGATCCCGCCTCGCGGGAGGAGATCCTCGGAGCCCTCGCGCACTACGAGGGCGCGGTCGTCTTGGTTTCGCACGACGAAGGCGCCGTAGAGGCGCTCAATCCCGAGCGGGTCCTCATCCTGCCCGACGGCGTCGAGGACATCTGGGGCCGAGACTACGCCGACCTGATCTCGCTCGCGTAGCGACCCGATCAGCGCGCGGCGTCGAGGAGCGCATCCTCGTCTTCCGCGTCTCGATCGCGGCGGCGGCCCGTCGGCGCGGGAGGGTGCGGCGCGGCATCCGTGTCGTCTTCTTCGGCCTCTTCTCGACGGGCCATGATCTCGGTGCGGATGATGTAGCCGATGAAGATGAAGCCCATGATCGCGAAGAGGATCCACTGGATCGCGTACGACAGGTGAGGCCCGGGGTCTTCGGATGGCGCGCTCAAGGCGACGGGCCGCGTCTCGGGGGCGGGATCTTCCGACGCCATGATCCCGTAGGCGCTGAGCTCGAGTTCCTGTGCGGTTTCCGCAGAAAGGCGATCGGCGATGAAGGGTAGGTTGATCGTCGGCACCTGACCCTCGTCGGCGGTGCGACCGGACGACGGGAGCGGCTCCCCGGGCCGGACGCGGACGAGGACGTCGACCTGCCCCGACGGCGCGGCCGGAACCGCATCGGGTTCCGGTCCTTCCCTGCCCGGCGGCACCCATCCACGATTGACCATCAGGACCCGTCCGTCGTCTAGACGGAAGGGCACGAGCACCTCGAAGGCGGCTGTGCCGCCATGCGGACGATTACGTACGAGCAGCTGTTCGTCGTTCAGGTACTCACCGCTCAGAAGCACGGGCTGCCACTCCGCGGATGCCGAAAGTTCGCCTCCGGGCGGGATGACATCGGCCAGGGCGACCGGGGGAGCGTCGTAGTTCGACTCGACGAGTTCCAGCTGGGCGGCACGATCCGCGTTTCGCGTGAACTGCCAGTTCGCGAGGAAGGCGCAGGCGATCGCGAAGGCGATCGCGACGGCGGTGTAGGTCGCCCAGCGGACGGCGACCGGTGAGCGCTTCACGAGGCGACCTCGATCGGCGCGACGTCGAGCGGGAAGGACCGGGCCGAGAGGAACTCCCTCAGATAGCCGACGTGCTCATCGCACGCCGTCCACGACTTCCGCCGCTCCGGCGAGTGGATCTTGGGGTTCCGCCAATCGATCCGCCAGTGCGCGTCCTCGCGGCACCCCACGCGCGAGCAGATCACGGGCACGCCGTCGCCCGTCACTGCGAGCCGCTGTCGTCGAGCTCGCGGCGCTCCTCGATGCGGATGACGCGGGGCGTGGACTCGGGTACCGGTGCGGCGATCATGGGCAACGTCTTCTCCGGATCCACCGGCGCGCGACGGGCCGTCTCGCCGACGTTCGCGAGCACCACCGCGAAGTAGGGAAGGAACACCGCGGCCGCGGCGAGCACCCACGTGTACCACCCGTAGGGGGTGATGACGACCATGAGGATGAAGCACAGAATCCGAACCCCCATGAGGAGGAGATAGCGCAGTGAGCGCGAGTGCGCGTCGTCGTGCGGCGACGCTGGCAGCGACGTCGCCGACGGGCGATCCGGCGAGTTCCTCACGATGATCCAGCCTACGCCGGTCACCGGGGAAGGTCACCGATACGACGAAGACGTGATGACCGAAATCGTGATGAGGAAGACGATGCCGAGGATGACCGCCAGGCCCACATAGCCGACGATGACGCCGGCGAGTGCCATCCCGCGCCCCTTCTCGCCACGACGACGGATCTGACCGAGAGCGATGTGTCCCGTGATGACGGCGGTGAGCGGTCCGAAGAACGGCAGGATCCAGAAGAAGCCCACGATGCTCGCAACGAGGGAGATCACCGAGAGGACGTTGGTCTTGACGAGCGGATATCCGTACGCGGGGGCTCCCGCGTAGGGGTATCCCGGCGCCACTCCATAGGGCGGGGGCGCGTACTGCGGCGCTGGTGGACCCGCGGGAGCCGCGTACCCGTAGCCCGCGGGGGGCGCGTACGACGGTTGCGTCGCGCCGTTCGCCTCGTTCGTCGAAGGTGAATCCGGTGTGCTCACGCTCTGCCCTTCCGTCGTGCTCTTTCCGCGTCCCAGCCTAGCGACGACGACTTTCCGCACCGCCAGTAGGCTGGTGCGGATCCGTCACCGCACGAGGAGAGCCTTTCATGCCCACTGACCGTGTCGTCCTCGTCACCGGAGGAAACCGCGGCATCGGCCGCGCCATCGCCGAGAGATTCGTCGCCGAAGGCTACCGCGTAGCCGTGACGGCTCGTTCGGGGGAGGGACCTGAAGGAACGCTCACGGTGCGCGCCGACGTCACCGACGCCGCCGCCGTCGACGCAGCGTTCTCCGAGGTCGAGAAGCAGCTCGGTCCCATCGAGATCGTCGTCGCGAACGCGGGAGTCACGAAGGATACGCTGCTGCTGCGCATGACGGAAGACGACTTCGACTCGGTAATCGCGACGAACCTCGGCGGCGCTTTCCGTGTCGTCAAGCGCGCGTCGAAGGGCATGCTCAAGGCTCGCTGGGGTCGCGTCATCCTCATCTCATCCGTGGTCGGTCTGTACGGCTCGGCCGGTCAGATCAACTACGCATCCTCCAAGAGCGGCCTCGTCGGATTCGCTCGCTCGCTCACTCGCGAACTCGGTGGACGCGGCATCACGGCGAATATCGTGGCGCCCGGCTTCATCGAGACCGACATGACGGCGGAACTGCCTGCAGAGACCCAGGCCGAGTACAAGAAGAACATCCCCGCCGGTCGCTTCGCGACTCCCGGCGAGGTCGCGGGCGTCGTGACATGGCTGGCATCCGACGATGCGGCGTACGTGTCAGGCGCCGTCATCCCCGTGGATGGCGGACTCGGCATGGGGCACTGACGACACCACCCGTCAGCGTCGGACGGCGTCGAGGATCGCCGCGGAAACCCGTTCGGGCTTCGTGAACTGCGGCCAGTGGCCGGGCTCCTCGTCGTCGGATCGCACGTCGACGACGTCGAGCCGGTCGAGCGATCCCAGCTCGGCGGCCCAGACGGGGGCGGCTTCGATGATCTCCGCGATCTCGGACGGGCGCACCGTGTTGGTGATCATCGTCGTGGGGATACGGCGCCGGGCGACGTCGCCCAGTGTGACCGGATCGGTCGGGACCCGTGCGGGCACGGACGACATCGTCGGCGACAATCGTGCGCGCGTTTCTTCTCCGATGTCCGACACATCCATCTCGTCGAAGAACTCCCACCCGGGGAACGGGATCACACCGCCGACGACGGGGAACTCCGAGATCGAACCGCCTTCTGCCGGGGGGAACGTGTCGAGGAGGATGAGCCGCACCACGCGGTCGGGTCGAGCGCCGGCAGCCGCGTAGACGACGTTGCCGCCCCCGCTATGGCCGACGAGGACGACGGGGTCGTCACGGGTATCGATGACGGCGACGACGGCGTCGACCCAGTCGGCGATTCCGATCTCGGCGGATTCGGACGCCGATGCGCCCACGCCCGGCATCGTCAACGGATGGACGGTGTGGCCCGCATCTTCGAGGACCGGTGCGATGGCATCCCACGAAGAGGCGTCGAGCCACAGGCCCGGAACGAGAATGATGTCCATGGCGCCCAGGCTACGCTCGGGCCACGACATCGCTAGGGGAGGAGCGGGACGACCTCACGCAGGTCGACGCGTCCGATCACCATGTCGGCGAGAGCGCGCACGGCGGGCTTGGCGTTGAAGGCCAGTCCGAGGCCCGCGACCGCCATCATCCGGAGATCGTTCGCCCCGTCTCCGATCGCGATCGTGCGCGACAGGGGGATCCCGGCATCCGTCGCCCACTCCCGCAGCGCCGATGCCTTGCCCTCCGCGTCGACGATCGGCCCGTCCACGACGCCCGTCAACGCCCCGTCGGCGACGGCGAGCCGGTTCGCCCGCCAGACGTCCACGCCGAGTGCGGGTGCGACGGTGTCGAGGATCTCGTGGAACCCGCCCGAGACGACCGCGACCGTCCCGCCCCGCTCGTGGATCGCAGCCGTCAGCTCCTGCACGCCCGGCGTGGGCTCGATGCGGTCGAGGACCCGCGCGAACGCATCCGTCGGCACGCCCTCCAGCGTTGCGACGCGAGAACGCAGGCTCTCGGCGAAGTCCACGTCGCCGCGCATCGCCGCCTCTGTCGCGGCAGCCACCTCCGCCCCGCGTCCCGCTTCGTCGGCGAGGAGTTCGATGACCTCGTTGCGGATGAGCGTCGAGTCGGCGTCCAGGACCACGAGAAAGCGCGTGCGGGGCATTCCCCTACGCTAGCGGCGCGCGAGACCGGAGCCCGACGCGGGCAACGCCGTCGTGGACGTCAGCGGGTGACGTGGACGGCCTTCCCGACGACCGTGATCCCGGTGTCGGTGACGGTGAAACCTCGCGCGAGATCGCGTTCGCGATCGACGCCGACGGTCGCTCCGTCGTCGAGCACGACGTTCTTGTCGAGGATCGCCCGATGGATCCGTGCTCCCGCGCCGACCATGACGTGGTCGAACAGCACCGAGTCGGTGATCGTCGATCCTCCGCCGGCGAGCGTCCACGGACCGACGACGCTGCGTTCGAGGTGCGTGCCCGAGAGGACGGAGCCGAGCGATACGACGGAGTCGATCGCATTGCCGATGCGGCCCACCGCGTCGCGGACGAACTTCGCCGGGGGCGAGTTGACGGCCTGCGAGTGGATCGGCCAATCCGTGTTGTAGAGGTTGAACACGGGCAGTGTCGAGATGAGATCGAGGTGCGCGTCGTAGAACGACTCGATCGTGCCGACGTCGCGCCAGTAGTAGCGGTCGCGATCCGTCGAACCCGGCACGTCGTTGCGATTCATGTCGTAGACGCCGGCTTCTCCACGTCCGACGAAGTACGGCACGATGTCGCCGCCCATGTCGTGGTTGGAGGTGGGAAGTTCGCCGTCGGTCTCGACGGCCTCGATCAGCGCATCGGTGTCGAAGATGTAGTTGCCCATCGATGCGAGGACCTCACCGGGGCTGTCGGCCAGTCCATCCGGGTTCTGCGGCTTCTCGAGGAAGTCCCGGATCCGCGACGGGTCTGCGGGGTCGACGTCGATGATGCCGAACTGATTCGCGAGCGAGATCGGCTGTCGGATGCCGGCGACCGTGGCGCGCGCGCCGGACTCGATGTGAGCCGCGAGCATCTGCCGGAAGTCCATGCGATACACGTGGTCGGCGCCGATCACGATGACGATGTCGGGCTTCTCGTCGTTGATCAGATTGAGGCTCTGCAAGATGGCGTCGGCGGAGCCCGAGAACCATCGCTTGCCGAGGCGCTGCTGCGCCGGCACCGACGCGACGTACGAGTCGAGGAGGGCCGACATCCGCCATGTCTGGGAGATATGACGGTCGAGGCTGTGCGACTTGTACTGCGTCAGGACCACGATCTGTCGGAGACCGGAGTTGATGAGATTGGAGATGGCGAAGTCGATGAGACGGTATTGACCACCGAAGGGGACGGCAGGTTTGGCTCTGTCCGCGGTAAGCGGCATGAGTCGTTTGCCCTCGCCCCCCGCGAGGATGATTCCGAAGACCTTCGGCGCTGCAGGCATGGCACCACACTATGTCGTCAAACCCGCCGTGTACTAGCGTTCGACACATGCGCGTCGACATCGTCACGAAGGAGTACCCACCGGAGATCTACGGCGGAGCGGGGGTGCACGTCGCGGAGCTCGTGAAAGCGCTGCGCGCGAGCATCGACGTCGAGGTGCGCGCCTTCGGGGCGGAGCGCGAGGAGCCCGGAACGACGTCGTACGGCGTGCCTGTCGAGCTCTCGGCGGCCAACGCCGCTCTCCAGACGCTGGGAACGGACCTCGAGATCGTGTCGGACGTCGCCGGCGCCGACGTCGTCCACAGCCACACCTGGTACGCGAACTTCGCCGGTCACCTGGCCTCGCTCCTCCACGGCATCCCGCACATCGTCACGGCGCACTCGCTCGAGCCCCTGCGGCCGTGGAAGGCCGAGCAGCTGGGCGGCGGGTACGCGGTCTCGAGCTTCATCGAACGGACCGCGTACGAGGCGGCGGCAGCCGTCATCGCCGTGAGCGGAGGCATGCGCGACGACATCCTCCGCAGCTATCCGGCGCTCGACCCTTCGCGCGTTCACGTCATCTACAACGGCATCGACGTCGACGCCTGGAAGCCCGTGGACGACCCCGAGCTGCTCGCGCGGCTGGGCGTCGACGCGTCGCGTCCCTCGGTCGTCTTCGTCGGCCGCATCACGCGGCAGAAGGGTCTTCCCTACTTCCTGCGAGCAGCGGAGCGCCTTCCCGACGACGTCCAGGTCATCCTGTGCGCGGGAGCACCCGACACCCCGCAGATCATGGCCGAAGTCGAGGGTCTCGTTGCGCGTCTGCAGGAGACGCGCGATGGCGTGGTCTGGATCGATCGGATGCTGTCGCGGCACGAGCTGTGCACGATCCTCAGCGCTGCGACGACCTTCGTGTGCCCCTCCGTGTACGAGCCTCTCGGCATTGTGAACCTCGAGGCGATGGCGTGCGGTGCGGCCGTCGTCGGTACCGCGACGGGCGGCATCCCCGAGGTCGTCGTCGACGGCGTGACAGGACGCCTCGTCCCCATCGAGCAGGTGCAGGACGGGACGGGAACGCCCACCGACCCCGAGCGGTTCGTCGCGGATCTCGCGCGGGTGCTGACGGAAGTGGTGAGCGACCCCGAGCAGGCGAAGCGGTTCGGACGTGCCGGCCGCGAGCGCGCGGCATCGTCGTTCAGCTGGGGGAGTATCGCGCGACAGACCGAGGCGCTGTACGCGGAGGTCGCGTCCGCGTCCCGATAGGCTGGGATGCATGGCCCAGGTGCTCGAGTTCTCCGACGTCGTCGTCCGCAGGAACGCCCGAGACATCGTCGACCACCTCGATTGGTCGGTCGAGGACGACCAGCGGTGGGTCGTGCTCGGCCCGAATGGTGCAGGCAAGACGACGATCCTCCAGCTCGCTGACACGCTGCTGCATCCGACGTCGGGGATCGTGACGATCCTGGAAGAGCGACTCGGCCGCACCGACGTCTTCGAGCTGCGGCCCCGCATCGGGTTCGCCTCGTCGGCGATGGCCCGCCGAGTCCCGCCCGAGGAGACCGTCCTCGATGTCGTGCTGACGGCGGCCTACTCGGTGGTCGGCCGCTGGCGCGAAGACTACGAAGACATCGACGAACGCCGTGCGCTGCGGGTCCTGGCCGAGTGGAAGCTCGATCACCTGGCCGATCGCACGTTCGGGACGCTCAGCGACGGCGAGCAGAAGCGCGTGCAGATCGCGCGAGCCGTCATGACCGACCCCGAGCTGCTGCTCCTCGACGAGCCGACGGCGAGTCTCGATCTCGGGGCTCGCGAAGAACTCCTCGTGCTGTTGAGCGGCTATGCGAAGGCTCCGACCACGCCCGCCATGATCATGGTGACGCACCACGTCGAGGAGATCCCCGTCGGCTTCACGCACGTCCTGCTTCTGCGTGAAGGTCGCGCCGTGGCATCCGGTCCGATCCGTGAGACTCTCACCGCCGACGCGCTTACCGAAGCGTTCGGTGTGCCGATCGTCCTGACCGAGGACGACGGGCGCTACGCCGCCCGCGCTGCGTCGGGTTCGTGAGCAGCGTCGGAACCTGATAAACTCGCTCTTTGGTGCGCTCGCACCTCAGACTTTTCCCGTCCTGGCAGAATCCAGGGCAACACTGGCTAAGGACCATCATGAAGACTGACATCCACCCGACCTACAAGGCAGTCGTGTTCCGCGACCTCGGCTCGGGAGAGACGTTCCTCACCCGTTCGACCGTGTCGAGCGACAAGACGATCGAGCTCGATGGCGTCGAGTACCCCGTCATCGACGTCGAGATCTCGTCCGCATCGCACCCGTTCTACACGGGCAAGCAGCGCATCATGGACTCCGCCGGTCGCGTCGAGAAGTTCAACCAGCGCTTCAAGAACTTCGGCGGCAAGTAACCCGCTCCACGAAAGGCCCCGCTTCGGCGGGGCCTTTCGTTTTGCCTCAATGCTCTGATCGTGCGGGGCCTTGTGCCCAACTCTCCCGAGGACGCTGCCCAATCTTGGTCGCCAGATGCCTAGGGGCGCCCGTAACGCTGGTACCCGCAACTACCGTGTCCCCGGACATCCGCGTCGATGATGATGCGGATGACGACGAGAGGGGATGGAATGAAGCTACGACGCATGAGCGTGGTCGGAGCGGTGCTCGCGGTTGCGACCACGCTGACTGGGGTGGGGGCATCGCCCGTGTCTGCGGCGCCGGGAGACTCACCGGTGGGAGTGTACGACCTGTGGGTCAAGCCCGACAACGGCGTCTTCGACGCCATCGGCAAGACCGGGACGCTGACGTTCAAGAACGTGAAATCCACGACGCCCTACACCTGGAAGGCGAACGACTGGAACAAGTTCACCGTGACGCTTCCCCCTGGCCTGGTATTCCAGGCGGGAGCGGAGCGCACGGCTGCGCTCTGCGACGGCGGTCCTTTCCGGATGGAGTGTTCGATGTCCTCCGATCGACGCGTGCTGACCGCGAAGGCGACGAACGGAGGAGGGACTCAGACGCTGCAGATCGCCCCCCACCTCACCGCACTCCGCGTTGTCGTCGCCGGCCCCGTCGAGGGCAACGCCACTGTGTCCTTCGACAAGCACGCGTACTCGGGAACCGCCCCATGTGCGACCGCGCCTGTGCCAGCGGGGACGGCGACCACCTTCGACATCGCTTCGGTGATGACGTCGGGAAACCCCGGACTCCGTATCGACACCCGTGACATCAAGCTGAGCCTGGACAGCTTCACGTCGGCCAACACCCGGGTGTCGGCCATCAATGAGCTGATCTTGTACGAGTCGACGAAGCTGAAGAACTTCAGCAAGACACAGACGCAGACGCTGACGACTCCTTCTTTCTCGCAAACGCTCCTGAGCGCGTATACGCTCACGAACACGCACAGCGTGACAAGCGGAGTGGAGGTGTCCGCATCGGCGAAGGCGGGCATCGTCTTCGCCAACTTCGAGACGACGTCGAAGCTGAGCTTCAATTACCAGTTCGGCAATCAGCAGTCGTGGACGACGTCCGAGGCGAGGGCCGTCAACATCTCGGCTCAGAACATCACCCTTCCGCCTGGTTACGTGGGTTTCGTGAAGGCGACGGCGTTCTCTGCCAAGCTCGAGTCCGATGTCACCGCGTACGGTGAGTTCGAAGGTTCGGTCAGAGTGGCGAACTGCGACGGTTCGAACGCTCGCACGATGTCGGTGGCATCTCTGTTGGCGAACGCGAAGAAGTCCCTTCCTTCGTGGGTGTCGGCGGATGGAACGGTCAAGACGACGCAGCATGTCAAGGCCAACGGGTTCTTCGAGTCGGAGGTCGAGAACTTGGATCGACCGATGACGGCCGCAGAGCTCAAGTCGCAGACGCTCTCACCCACGATCGCGTTCCCCGTGAGCAAGCGATCCACCAAGCCGCTCGGGTGACAGGAGGGGACCCACGCTGGGCCGCATGAGTCCGGCAGTGAGTCGCAGTCCGGTGGGGTGTTCGCCACGGCGGGCACCCCACCGAACTCTTGGACCACGAAACGCGACGCCCCCTCGCTCGCCCGTAGACTCGACGGATGCTGGCGGCGAACCCCTACGCGACGTTGCTCGACGCGATTCCCGTCGAGCGCCACGAGGTCGAGGTCGAGGGCGGGCGCACGGCGTACTGGGTCTACGGACCGCGCGATGCCGACACGACGATCGTCGCGGTCCACGGTTTCCGCGGCGAGCATCACGGGCTCGAGCCCGTCGTCGCGCACCTGCCCGGCATCCGGATCATCTCTCCCGACCTCCCCGGCTTCGGCGAGACGCCGCCTCTCCCCGGTCGGACCCACGACCTCTCGGCCTACGCGGACTGGCTCATCGGATTCGTCGGCGCAGTTGCGCCGGGCGCGGTCATGCTCGGGCACTCCTTCGGGTCGATCGTCGTGTCTGCCGCCGTGGCAGGGGGGTTGGAGACGCCCCGCGTCATTCTCGTCAACCCGATCGGCGCTCCCGCGCTGGAGGGCCCCCGGGGCATCCTCACCCGACTCGCCGTCTTCTACTACTGGGCGGGCGCGAAGCTACCGGCCCCCCTGGGGGATGCGCTCCTGCGGAACGGCGTCATCGTGCGGGTCATGAGCGCCACGATGGCGAAGACGAAAGATCCCGACCTGCGACGCTTCGTGCACGATCAGCACGACACGTACTTCTCCCGCTTCGCCGATCGCGACGTCCTCCATGATGCGTTCGTCACGAGCGTCTCCCACGACGTCCGCGAGTTCGCGCCTCGAATCGCAGTGCCGACGCTCCTCGTCGCCGCCGAGCGCGACGACATCACGCCCATCGAAGCCGAGCGAGAACTCGCGACGCTCTTCGCTTCCGCGGAACTCGTCGAGATCGACGACGTGGGGCACCTGATTCACTACGAGACGCCGGCACCGGCGGCCGCGGCGATCAGACGCTTTCTCGCGCCTTCCGCTGACGATACGCGTTGACGTTCATCCGATTGCCGCAGTTGCCGGTATCGCAGTAGCGCTTCGAGCCGTTGCGCGAGTAGTCGATGTAGACCGAGGTGCAGTCATCGGCCGAGCAGATGCGCACGCGACCGTACTCGTCGGCGCGGATGATCTCGGTAAACGCCATCGCTGCTTCGGCGAGGATCCTCATCGCGAGCGGGTCGTCGTCAGAGGTCGCATGGATGTGCCAGTCGTAGCCGTCGTGCTTGACGAGCCGGGGGAGCGCCTTGGCGTCGTGGAGCATCTGATTGACGAGGGGGACCGCTCCCTCGCGATCGACTTCCCACAGTTCGCGCAGTCGGCCGCGGATCGCGCGGACCGCGTGGAGCTCGTCGCTGTCGCGGCGGATCGTGCCCGTGTACGGGTTCACGTCGAGGTAGGCCTCGAAGTCCTCGAGGGTCGTGAGCGCGTCCTCGTCGTCGAATCCCGGCAGGGTGTTCACGAGGTAGGCGGCCGCGACGAGCGACTGTTGCGTGTCACGAATGAAGACCATGTTGACTCCTGACAGTCGGGTACGCTAGCGTCACCAGTGTAAGCACAACTTGGTCCTTACATCCTCTTCTTCCTTTGGATGACGGCATGACCACTCCCACGGCACCGATCGTGATCGACGGCCCACCCGCACATCGACGCGTGAGTACCGCGGGGCTCGCGATGGCCGTCGTCTCGGCCCTCGCCTTCTCCTCCAGCGGTCCGTTCATCAAGCCGCTCCTCGAGGCGGGGTGGTCCGTCGGCGCGGCGCTCATCGTGCGCATCGGACTCGCGGGCCTCATCCTCTCGCCGGCCCTGTTCCTCGCGATGCGTCGCCAGCGCGGATTCCTGCGGCGGCACTGGCCGCTCATCGTCGGGTTCGGTCTGACGGCCGTCGCGGGATGCCAGCTGTTCTTCTTCTCGGCGATGCAGCGGATGCCGGTTGCTGTCGCCCTCCTCATCCAGTACCTCGCTCCCGTCATGCTCGTCGCACTCGCCTGGATCCGCACGAGACGCGCGCCGTCGCGGCTCGTGCTGCTGGGCTCGGGTGTCGCCGTCCTCGGGCTCGTGCTCGTGGTGGACATCTCCGGTGCGGGCTTCGATCTGCTGGGCACCCTGTTCGCCCTCGCCGCCGCCGTGTGCGTCATGGCCTACTTCCTCATCTCGGAGCGCGCGGGCGATCAGCTGCCGCCGCTCGCGCTCGCAGCGGGCGGGCTGCTCACGGGGGCGGTGTTCATGGGCATGCTCCTGATCGTCGGCATCCTCCCCTTCCACGCGCCGGCCGTCACGGTCGTGCTCGCGGGCGCAGAGGTCCCCTGGTTCGTTCCGCTTCTGTGGGTCGCGGGCATCGCCACGACGCTCGGCTACGCCTTCGGCGTCGTCGCCGTACCCAGGATCGGCTCCCGCGTCGCGTCGTTCGTCGGGTTGTCCGAAGTCCTCTTCGCCCTCGGGTTCGCATGGCTGTTCCTCGCGGAGGTCCCAGCGCCGGTGCAGTTCGTCGGCGGAGCACTCATCCTCGTCGGCGTCATCCTCGTGCGTGCGGATGCCTCGTCTTCGGGAAACCCGCGAGGAGAAGCCGCTAGCGTTCCCGTCGTGCCAGCTCCATGAGCGGAGTGACCCGGTGTCCGATGACCTCACCCATGACGAGTGATGTCTCGGTGCGCTCGACGCCCTCGATCGCGAGGATGCGGGCATCGGTGTCGAAGAGGTGCTGCGTGTCTCGGCAGGCGACGCGGACCAGCAGATCGATCTGACCGCTGAGGCCGTGCACCTGCACGATCTCGGGGATCGCGGAAAGCTCCTGCGTGATCCTCGGCAGTTCTGCTTGACGCACGATGGCGCTGATGAAGGCTTCGATGGGGAACCCGAGCGCCGCGGACGAGATCGCCCGCTCGTAGGAGAGGAACACGTTGGCCCGATCCAGGCGCGCCATGCGTGCCTGGACGGTGTTGCGCGACAGCCCGAGGCGGTCGGCGAGCGCGACCACCGTCGCGCGCGGGTCGGTCGACAGGGCGGCGAGAAGCTCGAGGTCGACATGATCGAGTGCGCTCATAGTGCGAAACGTTAGCATGAATCTCTTCGCTCGACCTGCGCAACATGCTCAACGGGAGCGCAATTGCTTGAGCTAGGTGACAGATGGACGTATCGTCGCCCTCACCGGCGAAGACGCCGGCCACCGCTCAGAGCTGTCCCACGAGGACAGCTCCCGAGGAGGGATGACGATGACGCACACCCTGACCCCGACGCCCGATCTCCACACGGACATCGACGACGTCGCCCGACTGATCGCGAGTGACGGCACCCGGGTGCACGATGCCGAGCTCGGCCGCTGGGTCGCCGACGTCGATCCCGCATTCTTGCGCAGCCTCTACCGCGACATGGCTCTCGTACGCCGCGTCGACACCGAGGGTGTGGCCCTGCAGCGTCAGGGCCAGCTCGGACTGTGGGCTCCCTGCCAGGGGCAGGAGGCGGCGCAGGTGGGAACCGCCCGCGCCTTCCGTGCCGACGATTTCGTCTTTCCGAGCTACCGCGAGATCGGCGTGAACCTCGTCCGTGGCGCGAAGCCGCAGGACTTCGTCCTCGCGTGGCGCGGAGAACAGCACTCGACGTACAACCCCTACGACATCAACACGGCGACGCCCCAGATCATCATCGGAGCGCAGGCGCTCCACGCCGTCGGCTATGCCATGGGTATCCAGCGCGACGGCACGGATCAGGTAGCCGCGGCCTACTTCGGCGACGGAGCCACGAGCCAAGGGGACGTCAACGAGGCGATGGTGTTCGCCTCGTCCTTCCGTGCACCCGCCGTCTTCATGTGCACGAACAACCAGTGGGCGATCTCCGAGCCCGTCACGGTCCAGGCCAAGTTCCCCATCGCTGGCCGCGCACCGGGGTTCGGCATCCCGAGCATGCGGGTAGACGGAAACGACGTGCTCGCGTGCCTCGCCGCGATGCGCTGGGCCGTCGACAACGCGCGAAAGGGGAACGGGCCGGCCTTCATCGAAGCCGTCACGTACCGCATGGGACCCCACACGACCTCCGACGACCCCACGCGCTACCGCGACAAGGAGGAAGTGGAGCGGTGGCGGCTTCGCGATCCGCTCGCGCGCATCGAAGCGCTCCTGCGCACTGAGGGCGAGTTCGACGACGAGTTCGCCGCCCGGGTCGGCGCGGATGCCGACGAGTTCGGTGCCGCCGTCCGCGCCGCTGCGCTCGGAGCAGTCACGCGTCCGGCCATCGAGATGCTCGACGATGTGTATGCGGAACCTCATTCCGGTCTCGAGGAGCAGCGCTCGTGGTTCGCGTCCTACCTCGACGGCTTCGCGGGCGAGGAGGTCGCGCGATGACGCAGCTCACCATGGCGAAGGCCCTCAACGAAGGGCTCCGCCGCGCCCTCGCGGACGACCCGAAGACGCTCATCATGGGCGAAGACATCGGGAAGCTCGGCGGTGTCTTCCGCATCACCGATGGGCTCCAGTCCGAGTTCGGGGCGCAGCGCGTCGTCGACACGCCGCTCGCCGAGTCCGGCATCGTGGGGACGGCCGTGGGCCTCGCGTTCCGCGGCTACCGTCCGATCGTCGAGATCCAGTTCGACGGCTTCGTCTACCCGTCGTTCGACCAGATCGTGTGCCAGGTGGCCAAGCTCCACTACCGCACCCGCGGCAACGTCAAGATGCCCATCACGATCCGTATCCCGTGGGCGGGCGGCGTGGGTGCGGCAGAGCACCACTCGGAGTCTCCCGAGGCGTACTTCGTGCACACGGCGGGTCTGCGTGTCGTCGCCGTCTCGAACCCCCAGGACGCCTACGTCATGCTCCGCCAGGCGGTCGCTTCGGACGACCCCGTCGTCTTCTTCGAGCCCAAGCGCCTCTATCACTCCAAGGGCGAGGTCGATCTGGGTCTCGAGCTGGCTGACGCGCCACCGATGGGCGTCGCGCGCGTCGCACGCGAGGGCCGTGACGTGACGCTCCTCACCTACGGTGCGCAGGTTCCCATCGCCCTCGATGCTGCGACGGCGGCGGAGGACGACGGCGTCTCGATCGAGGTCATCGATCTGCGGTCGCTGTCTCCCGTGGACTATCGGACCATCACAGCATCCGTTCGCAAGACGGGTCGCGTCGTCGTGACGCACGAGGCGGCTCGAGAAGCAGGCGTCGCCGCGGAACTGATCGCGAGCGTCACCGAGCGATGCTTCAACTACCTCGAGGCTGCCCCCGCGCGGGTCACAGGCCACGACATCCCGTATCCGCCCGCCAAGCTCGAAAAGCACCACGTGCCGGACCTCGATCGGATCCTCGATGCCGTCGACCGTGTCATCGACCGCCCCAACAGCATGAGCGGAGTCCAGCTGTGAACCAGGACTTCCGACTTCCCGATCTCGGCGAAGGACTGCCCGAGGCCGAGATCGTCCAATGGCTCGTCGCGGAAGGCGACAGCGTGACGCTCAACCAGACGATCGCCGAGGTCGAGACGGCCAAAGCGATCGTCGAACTCCCGTCGCCTCATGCAGGGACGGTGCGGACCCTGCACGCCGCGGCCGGGGATGTCGTCGAGGTGGGTTCCGTGCTCATCTCGTTCGAGCTCGAGGGGGGCGCTGACGCTTCGCCGCCGGATGCCGCGGCGAACGCTGCCGAGGACGAGGGTGCCGAGCCCGCGACTGCTCAGCCCAATCTCGTCGGTTACGGCGCCGCGCCGCGGACGTCCGGTCGTCCACAGCGCCGCGCGCGCGTCGCCGCATCCGCTTCGTCCCGTGCGGACACTGCCGTTCTCGAGGCGGCGCCGCACGATGCCGTGCACGACGCCGTTCACACCACCGATGTCGACGATCGGTTGAGGGAACGTCCGCGCTCGACGCCGCCTGTCCGCATGCTCGCGAAGCAGCTCGGCGTGGACCTGGCCCTGGTCGAAGCCTCGGGCGCTCAGGGGATCATCTCGCGTGCCGATGTCGAAGCCTATGCGGCTCGCGTCGGTGCGGCTCCGATCGCTCCCGTGACCGCGGAAGCGACGACCGATGAGTTCCGTGCGGTGTCGGAGCCGACGGCGCGCACGACGCGGACGCCGATTCGTGGCGTCCGCAAGCACACGGCCGAGGCGATGGTGCGGAGCGCCTTCACGGCGCCGCACGTCACGACCTTCCTCACGGTCGACGTGACGGCGACGACCGAGCTCCTCGCATCGTTCAAGGCCGATCGTGCTCTGCAGGATCACCGCATCGGCATCCTCGCGGTCGCGGCGAAGGCCGTGTGCCTCGGCCTCGCGCGGCATCCGGAACTGAACTCGAAGTGGGATGCGGATGCCGGTGAGATCGTCGCCCACCACTACGTCAACCTCGGCATCGCCGCCGCGACGGGCCGTGGCCTGGTCGTCCCGCACATCCCCGATGCGCAGGACCTGACCCTCGTCGAGCTCGCCGACGAGATCCGCACCCTCGCCGAAACGGCGCGCGCGGGCAAGACCGCGCCGGCCGCGATGATGGGTGGGACGTTCTCGATCACGAACGTCGGCGTCTTCGGAGTCGATGCGGGGACACCGATCATCAATCCGGGTGAGGCGGGGATTCTCGCGCTCGGCGCCGTCCGGCGTCAGCCGTGGGAGCACCGGGGCGAGATCGCGCTGCGCGACGTCATGACGCTCGCACTGTCGTTCGACCACCGTCTCGTGGATGGAGAACAAGGCTCCAGGTTCCTCGTGACCGTGGCGGATGTCCTCCGCGAGCCCGGTCGAGCGATGCTCCTGAGGTAGGTCACTCGGTCTTCGGGTAGAACAAGCCCAGTCCGTGGCGGTGGATCGTCTCGTACGCCTCGGCGTACGTGGTCGGTTCCGCCTCCTCCGACGACCCGTACCGCGCCAGGAGGAGACCGAGAAGCCCTCGCCCGGGAGGGCTGATCGGCTTGTCCTTGTGAGCTCCGTCCTTCAGGTCGATGGGCTCGTCCTCGTCGGGATTCGGCGGAACGTACATCGGATGCACGACGGGCCATGTCGACGGGTCGCGGGGCGTCTGGAGATTGACGATCGGGAAGAGGTCGTTCGCACTGGCATCCCGTCGGGTGAGGGGGCGCAGCCCGTGCAGGCGCGTGAGCGTCGCGATGACGGCACCGTGGTGCATCTCGTCGTGCACGATCGTGTTCCGGCGGGTGTACGCGGAAACGGCGATCGCCGGCACGCGCGCTCCGAGTCGATCGAAGGTGAACCCCATCTCGCCGGGTTCGTCCTCGGCGGTCGGGGGAGTCGCGGCGGGCGGCGGGACGTGATCGTACGTCCCGCCGTGCTCGTCGAACGTGATCAGGAGGAGCGTGTTGACGGCATTGGAGCCTCCCGGCGTCGATGAGTTCTTCACGGCGTTGTAGACGCTCGCGACGAGTTTCTCGCCCGCGCGGACGTCAGACACGGCGGAGTCGACGATCATCTGGCCGTCGACGACACTCGAGCGGTACACGCCGAACGGCGGGTGGAAGTCGTTGTGGTTGTAGACCATCCGGGGCTCGATGAACGCGTACGCGGGGAGCTTTCCCTCGCGCGCGTCGTCGTAGAACTCGGACATGTGTCCGAAGTGACCCGTCCTCCAGTACTTCTCGAGCACGGGCGCATGCATGACCCCCGTCAGCGAGACGAACTGGATCTCGTCGAAGTAGATCTTCCACGTGATCCCGGCTTCCTCGAGCCGATTGAAGATCGTGGGAGCCTCGGGGGCGTCGAGCCACTTGTCGTAGCCGCCGCCCTGCTTGTTCGTGACGTAGCCGTGCGAGGTCGAGGCGTGGAAGAAGGAGCGATTGCAGTAGGTCTGAGAGGGCACGGCGCCGAACCAGGCGTCGAAGACGGCGAACTCCTTCGCGAGCGTCGACAGGACGGGCAGCTGCTCGGGCGAGAACCCGCCCATGATGTGCGACGCTTCTTCGATCGTCGGCTTCTTGCCCGGACGCAGCCGCTCCATGTTGTTCCAGTAGTCCTTGAGAAAGCCGGACATGTTGGGATTCGCGCCGGGGGGAGGCGCGTTGAACGGCGGCTCCATCTCACCGACCTGCCTCGTCGCGTTGTCCGCCGGTTCCACGGTCCCGAACAGCTGCGTGTTGACGTGCGGGAACTCTTCTCCGGGGTCGGGGTTGGGACGACCCATGACCTCGTCGGTCGGACCCGTGTACACGTGCGCCGCGACGCGTTCGCCCGTCGGCGCCACGTTGAAGTGATCGCCGAAAGCGAGGCCATCGAATGTCTCGCCGTCGGGGAGATCATCGGGTGTGTACAGCCAGCCGAGCAGATTGTCGAACGAACGGTTCTCGCCCATGAGGACGACGACGTGATCGAACCCCGGTTCGTGCCGCGCGGGGACGGCGCCGAAGTCGATCGACCCCTCGCGGTAGCCCGCGGCGTGGCCGATCGCGGCGCCCCCCGCCGCCCCGACCGCGCCACCCACAACGAGGCCGGCCGTCGTGAGTCCGCCGAACTTCAAGAAGTCGCGCCGCGACGATCCGTCCTCGTTCGGCCGCTCGCCCTCCCCGGGCGTCGCCCCTTCTTCGTCGAGAAACCGCTTTGTCATCGAGACACCGTGTTATTCGCGCCAGACAACGGGGTGTCTCGGCGACAACGCGGGGTGTCGGCGCCGGGGGAGGAGCCTGGGGAGGCGTCGGAGGGCGGCACGCGTGACATGGCGAACAGCATAGAGCGGCGCGGGGCGAAGAGGGGAGCGGGGCAGACGGTTCTATGCCGTGAGGGCGGCGATCGCCATCGTCTCCAGGACTCCCCGTACCGCTTCGTCGCCGGGGGTTCCTCGCAGCCCGCGCACGCTGTGCGGTGTCGAGTTGATGAGGCCGAAGCACGCGTGCGCCCGGACGCGGAGGTCGGCGGCGTCGCGGTCCGGATGCACCTCGGCGAGCACTCCGATCCACACTTCGACGTACGCGCGCTGAAGGCGCCGGACCGTGTGGCGGTCCTCATCGCTCAGACTCGCCAGGTCGCGGTCCTGCACGCGGATGACGTCGGCATCGGCGAGTGCGAAATCGGTATGGAAGCGCACGAGCGATCGCAGTCGTTCGGCGGCATCCGTCTCGGCGGACACGACCGCCGTCCCGCCCGCGAGCAGCCGCTCGCTCACCGTGATGAGGATCTTTCCGAGGAGCGCCTGCTTGTTCGCGAAGTGGCGGTAGACGGCGGGCCCGCTGACTCCGACGGCGGCTCCGAGCTCTTCGAGGCTGACACCGCTGTATCCGCGCTCGGCGAAGAGGCGCGAGGCTTCGCTGAGAAGTGCCGAGTACCGGTCCGCCTTCTGCCGCTCGCGCTCGGTGACACGGGTTGTCATGTCAGTTAATCCCCGCTAACATCGAGTTCCAGTTAGGGAACACTAACCGGAACGATCGCGCAGCGGCAAAAGCGTGATCCGATCGTGACGTCGACGGAGATGACATGACGAGACTCGCGTCAGCGATCCAGCGTGACAAGGCGTTCGAGAGCGCGCGATCCGCGCAGCGCGACCTGGCAGCGGATCTTCGCGCGCGACTCGAGGCGGCGGCGCTCGGCGGACCCGCGGCGTCACGCGAACGACACGTCGCCCGCGGAAAGCTGCTTCCGCGCGAACGCGTCGAGCGACTGCTCGACGAGGGGAGCCCCTTCATCGAGATCGCACCGCTCGCGGCCGACGGGCTCTACGCCGGTGAGGCTCCCGCGGCCGGGGTCATCGCGGGGATCGGACTCGTCCACGGCCGCCACGTCATGGTCGTCTGCAACGACGCCACCGTCAAGGGCGGCACGTACTTCCCGATGACGGTGAAAAAGCACCTCCGCGCACAGGAGATCGCGCTGGAGAATCGGCTTCCCTGCATCTACCTCGTCGATTCCGGCGGCGCGTTCCTCCCGATGCAGGACGAGGTCTTTCCCGATCGGGATCACTTCGGTCGGATCTTCTTCAACCAGGCGCGGTTGTCAGCCGCGCGGATCCCTCAGCTCGCCGCCGTGATGGGGTCGTGCACCGCGGGCGGTGCCTACGTCCCGGCGATGAGCGACGAGACGGTCATCGTGCGCGAACAGGGCACGATCTTCCTCGGCGGGCCGCCCCTCGTGAAGGCGGCGATCGGCGAGGTCGTGACGGCGGAGGAACTCGGCGGCGGCGATCTCCATGCGCGTCGGTCCGGTGTCGTCGACCACCTCGCCGAAGACGACGAGCACGCGTTGGAGATCCTCCGCGATATCGTGGCGACCCTTCCGCAGCCCGATGCTCCCGCGTGGGACGTCGTCGAGGCCCGCAGTCCGGCAGAGGACGCGAGCGAGCTGTACGGCGTGGTTCCCGTCGACGTCAACCAGCCGTACGACGTGCGGGAAGTGATCGCGCGCCTCGTCGACGGGAGCGAGTTCCACGAGTTCAAGCGCGAGTACGGAACGACCCTCGTCACGGGGTTCGCGCGCATCCACGGTCACCCCGTGGGGATCGTGGCCAACAATGGCGTGCTCTTCAGCGAGTCCGCCCAGAAGGGCGCGCACTTCATCGAGCTGTGTGATCAGCGCGGGATCCCTCTCCTCTTCCTGCAGAACATCTCCGGCTTCATGGTGGGGACGGATGCCGAAGCCGGCGGCATCGCGAAGGATGGCGCCAAGATGGTGACCGCGGTCGCGACGACGCGCGTCCCCAAGCTGACGGTCGTCATCGGCGGCTCGTTCGGCGCGGGCAACTACTCGATGTGCGGACGGGCGTACTCGCCGAGGTTCCTGTGGATGTGGCCCGCGAGCCGGATCTCCGTCATGGGCGGCAACCAGGCGGCATCCGTGCTGTCCACCGTCAAGCGGGACCAGCTCGAAGCACGCGGCGACGAGTGGCCGCTGTCGGCACAGGCCGACTTCGAAGCTCCCATCCGCGCGCAGTACGAGGAGCAGGGGAGTCCGTACTACTCGACGGCGCGCCTCTGGGACGACGGTGTCGTCGATCCGCTCGAGACCCGCGATCTCCTCGGCCTCGCGCTGGACGTCGTCTCGCGCACCCCGCTTCCCGAGCCCCGCTTCGGCGTCTTCCGGATGTGATGCACATGACCTTCGACACCGTCCTCGTTGCCAATCGCGGCGAGATCGCCCGACGCATCATCCGCACCCTCCGCCGTCTCGGCATCCGGTCGGTCGCCGTGTACAGCGACGCCGATGAGAATGCGCCCCATGTCCGGGAGGCGGATATCGCGATCCGCATCGGCCCCGCCGCCGCGTCCGCGTCTTACCTCGACATCCCGGCCGTCCTGAAAGCTGCGCGTGACACGGGGGCGCAGGCCATCCATCCGGGGTACGGGTTCCTCTCCGAGAACGTCGCCTTCGCCCGTGCCTGCGCCGAGGCGGGCATCGTCTTCGTCGGACCGGGGGAGCGCGCTCTCGACGTCATGGGAGACAAGATCCGCTCCAAAGAGCAGGTCCGCGCCCACGGAGTGCCGATCGTCCCGGGTTTCGCGGCCAACGGGATGACGGATGCCGGGATCGCCGAAGCCGCGGACGCGACGGGCTATCCGCTCCTCGTGAAGCCTTCCGCGGGTGGCGGCGGTAAGGGGATGCAGGTGGTCCGTTCCGCCGCGGAGCTCCCCGATGCCCTCGCGACGGCGCGACGGGTCGCGACGTCGGCGTTCGGTGACGACACCCTCCTCCTCGAGCGTCTCATCGAGAGGCCGCGCCACATCGAGGTGCAGGTCCTCGCCGATGCCCACGGCCACGTCATCCACCTCGGCGAGCGCGAGTGCACACTCCAGCGGCGCCACCAGAAAGTCATCGAAGAAGCACCGTCACCCGTCGTCGACGCGGCGACCCGCGCGCGGATCGGAGCGGCCGCGTGTGCTGCCGCCGCCTCCGTCGACTACCGCGGCGCGGGAACGGTCGAGTTCCTCGTGGCGGGAGACCGCACCGAGGAGTTCTTCTTCATCGAGATGAACACGCGCCTCCAGGTGGAGCATCCCGTGACCGAGCTCGTGACCGGCATCGACCTGGTCGAGCAGCAGCTGCGCGTCGCTGCGGGTCTCCCGCTCGACGTCGCGCAGGAAGACGTGCGTCTGGACGGTCACGCGATCGAGGCGCGCGTGTACGCGGAGAGTCCCGCGCGCGGATTCCTTCCCGCGACGGGACGCGTCGAGGCGTGGCGTGCGGCGTCGGCGGTCCGAACGGATTCCGCCATCGAAACGGGGTCGGTCGTGACAGCCGACTACGACCCGATGATCGCGAAGGTGATCGCCCACGGAGCGGATCGCGCGGACGCCCTCCGCAGGCTCGACGAGGCGCTCGCCGAGACGGTCGTGCTGGGCGTCGAGACCAACATCGCCTTCCTCCGTGCTCTCCTCGCTGATCCCGCAGTGCGCGTCGGAGAGCTCGACACAGGCCTCATCGACCGGCTGCCGCCCTTCGCGGAAGCGCCCGTCAGCGACGCCGCGATCGCCGCCGCTGTCGGCGCCGCCCGTGCCGCCTCCTCTCCCGGTTCGGCTCCGGCCGCGTCTGCACTGTGGACATCGGGAAGCGGCTGGCGCGCCGGCCGTGCGCCCGCCGCGTACTCGGTCCGCGTGATGACCGAGAAGGGCGACGTCCTATCGATCCCCGCCGGAGAGACGGACACCGCAGCGCCTCTCGTCTCCCACGCCGTGACCGCGATCGATGGTCGATGGGTGTGGGTGCATGTCGGCGGGGAGACGCACCGCGTCATGCCTCTCACTCGGCGTGAAGCGTTCGAACTGCGAAGCGCCGCCCGCGAACGCGCGGATGCGGCGACCGCCCCCGAGCTTCGCGCCCCCATGCCGGGAGCCGTCGTCGCACTCCACCGCGCGGACGGCGACACCGTCGCCGCGGGGGACCGACTCGTCACGATCGAGGCGATGAAGATGGAGCACCCTGTCGTGGCACCCCACGACGGCATCGTGCGCCTCGACGTCGCCGTGGGCGATCAGGTCCGCCGCGATCAGGTCATCGCCCACGTCACCGCCCACGAGGCTACCGAGACTGCCTCCTGACCCCTGAGGAATCCCCATGGACCACAGCAATCTCACCGACGACGAACGCGAGCTGGCTCGCCTCGTCCGTGACTTCGCGGACGAGGTCGTCGCGCCCCAGGCCTACGAGGCCGACCGTACCAAGACGCTCTCGATGGACGTCGTCGCCCAGATGGGCGAGATGGGACTGTTCGGCCTGCCGTTCCCCGAAGAGTACGGCGGACAGGGTGGCGACTACTTCGCGCTCTGCCTCGCGATCGAAGCGCTCGGTCGGGTCGACCAGTCGATGGCGATCACGCTCGAGGCGGGCGTGAGTCTTGGAGCGATGCCCGTGTTCCGCTTCGGCACGGAGCAGCAGAAGCAGGAGTATCTGCCGTCGCTCCTGGAAGGACGCGCTCTCGCGGGGTTCGGGCTGACCGAGCCCGAGGCCGGGTCGGATGCGGGAGCGACGCGCACGACGGCGCGCCTCGACGGTGGCGAGTGGGTCATCAACGGCGCGAAGCAGTTCATCACGAACTCCGGTACTCCGATCACCCGATTCGTCACGGTGACCGCTGTCACGGGCGAGCAGAACGGGCGCAAGGAGATCTCGACGATCATCGTGCCCCGGGAGACCCCGGGGTTCACGGTCGAAGCCGCTTACGACAAGGTCGGATGGCACGCCTCCGACACGCATCCCCTCACGTTCGTCGACGCGCGCGTCCCGGAGGGGAACCTCCTGGGGGAGCGCGGACGTGGATTCGCCAACTTCCTCCACATCCTCGACGAAGGACGCATCGCCATCGCTGCACTTGCGACGGGTGCCGCGGAAGGATGCCTCGAGGCCGCGATCGACTATGCGGGCAAGCGCACCGTCTTCGGCGAAGCGCTGTCGACTCGTCAGAGCATCCAGTTCACGATCGCCCGCATGCAGCTGCGCGTCCACAACGCCCGGCTCGCGTGGCACCACGCCGCGCGCCTGCGGGATGCCGGGAAACCGTTCAAGACAGAGGCCGCGATCGCGAAGCTGACGTCGAGCGATGCGGCGATGGACAACGCGCGGGACGCGACGCAGATCTTCGGCGGGAACGGCTTCATGAACGAGTACCCGGTGGCGCGTCACTACCGCGACTCGAAGATCCTCGAAATCGGCGAGGGCACGAACGAAGTGCAGCTCCTCGTGATCGCCCGGGCGCTCGGGGTAGCGTGACCTCGTGACGGACCATGACATCGTGAAGAACATCGTGCAGCGAGGACTCTACTTCGACGAACTGCAGGTGGGGTCTCGTTTCCTGCACCGGCCGGGGCGCACCGCGACGGAGGCGGACAACGTCTTGTTCTCGTCGTTGACCATGAACACGCAGGCGCTTCACCTCGACGCGGCGTTCTCCGCGAACCAGCCGTTCGGGCAGCGACTCATGAACTCCATGTGGACGCTTTCGACGATGGTGGGGGCTTCCGTCTCACAGATCACGCAGGGAACGCTCGTCGCGCAGCTCGGACTCACCGACATCGCCTTCCCGTCGCCGCTCTTCCACGGCGACACGCTCTACTCGGAGACCGAGATCACCGAGACGCGTCCCTCACGCTCGCGCCCCGGGCAGGGGATCGTGACGATGGTGCACACGGGGCGGAATCAGGAGGACGCCGTCGTGGCGACGGCGACCCGCGTCGCACTCCTGTGGTGCGCCCCGACCGACGGAGAAGATCGATGAGCCGCTTCACACTCGGACCGGCGATCCTCTTCTGCCCGGCCGACCGGCCGGAGCGGTTCGCGAAGGCCTTCGACCGCGCAGACGCCGTGATCCTCGATCTCGAGGACGCCGTCGCTCCGAAGGACAAGCGCGCTGCCCGTGGAGCGCTCATCGAGTCCGACCTCGATCCCGATCGCGTCATCGTGCGGGTGAACCCCCCGCAGACCGACGCCTTCTCGGCAGATCTGGCGACCCTTTCGCAGACCGACTACCGGCGCATCATGGTCGCGAAGGCCGAAGCGCCCAAGCGACTCGGCCGGATCGACGCACGGTTCGACGTCGTCGCGCTGTGCGAGACGGCCAAGGGGATTGCGCAGGCGGACCGCATCGCGGGCCTCGACAACGTCGTGGCGCTCATGTGGGGAGCAGAGGATCTCGTCGCGAGCATCGGGGGATCGTCGAGCCGTCGACCTGACGGCCGCTACCGGGACATCGCACGCTATGCCCGTTCGCGCGTCCTCCTCGCGGCGGCTGCGCGCGGCAAGGCGGCGATCGACGCGGTCGACCTGGACATCGCCGACACGCGGAGACTCGCGACCGAGGCGTCGGATGCCGCGGCATCCGGATTCACCGCGACGGCGTGCATCCATCCGAGCCAGGTCGCCGTCATCCGTGCCGCCTACCGGCCAGACGACGCCACGATCGCGTGGGCGCGACGTGTGCTCGAGGCGGCCGACACAGCGCGTGGCGTCTTCTCGTTCGAGGGCACGATGGTCGACGAACCGGTGCTCCGCCATGCGCGTTCGGTCCTCGCACGCGTCGGCGGCTGAAGCCCTCGTCAGGCGACGGCGGCGCCGGCGTAGGAGCGGATGCTGAGCCGCTCTCGTTCGAGGAGGAAGCTGAAGCTCGCACCGTTCGCGAGACGTTCACCCGCGGGGGGAAGCTCGCCGGCCGTCGCGTGCAGGATGACTTCGCGGATGAGCGCGCCGTGCGCCACGATCACGACGGTCGGTGAGACGGGAGCCGTGTCGCGCCGGGCGTCGCGGACGACGCGGCGCAATGCGGTCAGGGCTCGCTCGCGCAGGTCGTCGCGCGACTCCGCCCCGGGCACATCCGCGCTGTACCAATCGCCCCACCGCGAGAAGAACTCGCTCGTGCTGACGCCTTCCGCGTCGCCGTAGGCGCGCTCGCGGAGGTCGGCGTAGGTGCGCGAGACGTCGACCCCAAGACTCTCCGCGATGATCGATGCGGTCTCTTCCGCCCGCGAGAGGTCGCTCGACACGACGACGGGTGCGATCCCACCGAGCTGCTCGCGAAGCGCGGATGCCGCGTGGCGTGCCTGCTCCCGACCGGTCTCGTTGAGCGGGATGTCGGTTCGGCCCTGGATGCGCCGGTCGCGATTCCAGTCGGTCTCGCCGTGGCGAACGAGGATGATGGTCGTCACGCTTCGAGCCTAACCTCCGCCCGCGGGGTCAGAGTGCGGGCAGGTCCGTCGCGAGGCGCTCGAGCACTTCGCTCGCGCCCGCATCGATCTTGACCGTGGCGCGGGCGTCGCCGCGGGTCTCACCGCGGTTGACGATGACGATGGGAAGCCGGCGCCGACGCGCACGCTCGAGCAGGCGGATTCCGCTGTTGACCACGAGCGACGAGCCCGCGATGACGAGCGCCTCGCTGCCGCGGACGAGCTGCTCGGCCTCGCGGAACTTCTCCGCGGGGATGAACTCTCCGAAGAAGACGACGTCGGGCTTGATGACACCACCGCAGACGGTGCACGAGGGGACGATGAATCCCTCGGTGCTCTCGGGGAGGACATCGCCGTCAGGGCCGAGCTCGATGTTCTCGGGTTGGTTGATCCAGGGGTTGTCGTTCTCGACGCGCACGGCGAAGTCGCGCCGATCGAAGACCTGTCCGCAGTGTGTGCAGAAGATGCGGCGCATCGTTCCGTGGAGCTCGACGACGCGCCGACTGCCGGCGCGCACGTGGAGCCCGTCGACGTTCTGCGTCACGACGCCCGTCGCGAGTCCCAGCTCCTCCAGACGCGCGATCGCGAGGTGCCCCGCATTCGGCGATGCCGCTGCGAAGGCGCGCCATCCGAGATGGCTGCCGACCCAGTAGCGGCGGCGCGCCTCGTCGCTCGCGAGGTACTGATCGATCGTCATGGGGGTGCGGACGGGTGCGCCTTTTCCGCGGTAGTCGGGGATGCCGGAGTCGGTGGACAGGCCTGCGCCCGTCAGGACGGCGATCCGTCGACCCGCGAGCGCATCGACGGCAGCGGCGACCGCGTCAGCGACATCGGCCACGATCTCGGCACTCATCGGATCACCTCCGTCCCCGAGTGTAGGCGCGCAGCATTGCCGTCGTGTGACGCGTGCGATAGTGGACGCGTGGGAGTCATCCGGATCGCCGAGGCCGACGATCCGCGGATCTCCGACTACCGCGACCTCACCGACGTGGCCCTGCGGCGGGTCCTCGAGCCGGCCGGCGGCCTGTACATCGCCGAGTCGGCCAAAGTGATCTCGCGTGCCCTCGCTGCAGGGCACCGCCCGAGGTCCGTCCTGGTGCAGGACAAGTGGCTGGACGATGCCGCCGACCTGTTGCGGAATCATCCGGACGTGCCCGTGTACGTCGTGGAAGCGCAGATCGCCGAGCAGATCACGGGGTACGCCGTGCACCGTGGCGTTCTCGCCGCCATGCACCGGCCGGTCGAAGCATCCGTCGCTGACATCGTCGACGGCGCACGCCTCGTCGTCGTCCTCGAGGACATCGTCGACCATACGAACGTGGGCGCGATCTTCCGTGCGGCCGCGGGACTTGGGGCGGATGCCGTGCTCGTGAGCCCGCGTTGCGCCGACCCGCTCTATCGGCGGTCGGTGCGGGTCAGTATGGGGACGGTCTTCCAGGTCCCCTGGACGCGCATCGGCGAGTGGCGTGGAGCGAGTGAGGAACTGCACGCGCGCGGCTTCCACCTCGCCGCGCTCGCGCTGTCGGACGACGCGGTGTCGCTCGACGAGTTCGCGACGAGGGGCCACGACAAGGTCGCACTGCTCCTGGGATCCGAGGGTGACGGTCTCTCCCGCCGCGCTGTCGCTGCGGCTGATTCGATCGTGACGATCCCCATGATGGGTGACGTCGATTCGCTCAACGTCGCAGCGGCGAGCGCCGTCGCTCTGTGGGAGCTGCGTCGACGCTAGACGTTGTCGCCGCGTGAGTCCGACGCGTCTTTTCCGGGGGTGGGAGTCGTGAAGGGGAGTGCCTCGGGACGCTTCGCCGTGATCTGGTCGCCCGACGATTGATGGCGCACCCGCCGGAGCACCCAGGGCACGAGGTACTCTCGGGCCCACACGAGATCGACGGCACGAGCCTCGCGCCACGTGCGACCAGGCAGCGGATCGGGCTGCATCGGCTGAAGGTCGTTGGGGACGTTCAGTGCGCGGAGGACCATGCGGGCCACTTCGTGGTGACCGAGTGCGTTGTAGTGCAGGCGGTCATCGTCGAAGAAGCGCATGTCCTGCACCTCTTTGAGCGCCCACTGATCGGCGACGATGCAGTCGTAGCGCTCGGCGATGGCGCGGATGTTCTCGTTGTAGATCGCCACCCGCCCCCGGATGCCGCGGAAGACGGGCGTGAAGTTGGTGTCGATGCCCGTGAAGACCACGACCGTCGCTCCACCGCTCGAGAGGCGGACGACGGCGTCCTCGAAGAGCTGGGCGACCGCATCGGGGTCGGCGCCCGGCCGGATGACGTCGTTGCCCCCCGCCGAGAACGTGATGAGGTCGGGCTGCAGCGCGAGCGCGGGCTCGACCTGATCGGCGACGATCTGCCCGATGAGCTTTCCCCGGACAGCGAGGTTCGCGTAAGCGAAGTCATCGACCGAACGGGCGAGGACCTCGGCGACCCGATCTGCCCATCCGCGATGGTCCGACGTGCCCTCGATGGGGTCGCCGATCCCCTCGGTGAACGAGTCTCCGATCGCGACGTAGCGCCGCCAGGGGTGGGGCTGCGCGTTCGCGACGAAAGGTGCGCGGTGTTCATCCGTGTCGGACATTCGCCCTCCCTCGATCGTTCGACGTCTTCGAGCGTAGCGCCCGACGGTCGATGTCGCCGGGAGCGCTTAGGGTGGTCAATCGTGCTGTTCGGGCAGTTCTGGGAGGGGGCCGATGGACGAGGAGACGCTGGCGGACTCCGTCCGGGACGACTCGTCGGAGCAGCACATCGGCAGTTTCGCCGCCGAGCACCTCTCGCCGTCCTACCCCCAGCGGGCTCCGTGGGGCACGGCGCAGCGGCTCCGTGCATGGCAGGCGGAAGCCCTCGACCTGTATTTCGGGATGGACGGTCCCGACGGCGTCGGCGGTGGTCCTCGCGACTTCCTCGCCGCCGCGACACCGGGTGCCGGCAAGACGACCTTCGCTCTCCGTCTCGCGAGCGAGCTCTTGAGGCGCCGCATCGTCGAGCGGATCGTCGTCGTCGCCCCGACCGAGCACCTCAAGACGCAGTGGGCTGACGCCGCCGCCCGCGTCAACCTCCGCCTCGATCCGGGCTTCAGCAACCGGCACGGGCTTCCTTCCCGTCAGTACCACGGCGTCGCCGTGACCTACGCGCAGGTCGCCGTTAAGGCCTCCGTCCACGAGCGACTCATCCACGACCGGCCGACGCTCGTCATCCTCGACGAGGTCCACCACGGCGGCGATGCGCTCAGTTGGGGCGACGCGCTCCGCGAGGCCTATGGGCGCGCCACACGGAGGCTCCTCCTCTCCGGTACTCCCTTCCGCAGCGACACGGCACCCATACCGTTCGTGGAGTACCACCCCGACGAGAAGGGGATCCGGCTCTCCCGGACGGACTACAACTACGGCTACCGCAGAGCCCTGGAGGACGGCGTCGTTCGTCCCGTGCTCTTCCTCGTCTATGCCGGCCAGATGCGCTGGCGCACCAAGACGGGCGACGAGATGGAGGCGCAACTCGGCCAGGACAACACGAAGGACGTCACGTCGCAGGCATGGCGAACGGCCCTCGATCCCGAGGGGCAGTGGATCCCCGCTGTCCTGCGCTCCGCCGATCGGCGCCTGACCGAAGTCCGCGAACAGGTTCCGGATGCCGGCGGTCTCGTGATCGCAACGGACCAGACCGCGGCGCGCGCGTACGCCGACATCCTGACGTCGATCACGGGCGAGCAGACAACGGTCGTGCTTTCCGACGAAGAGGGTGCGTCGGCACGCATCGAAGAGTTCGCCAACAACACGCGACGGTGGATGGTCGCCGTGCGCATGGTCTCCGAGGGCGTGGACGTCCCGCGACTCGCCGTCGGCGTGTACGCGACGAGCGCGTCGACGCCGCTGTTCTTCGCGCAGGCCATCGGACGCTTCGTGCGTGCGCGCCGCCGCGGCGAGACGGCCAGCGTCTTCCTCCCCAACGTGCCTCAACTGCTCGCACTCGCGAACGCCATGGAGATCGAACGCGACCACGCCCTCGACCGTGAGAGCAGCGGCGACGACGAATGGGCGCTCGACGACGACCTCCTCGCGGCGGCCGAAACGGGGGACTCCGCGTCCGATGCGTTGACGTACGAGTTCACCTACCAGGCGCTCGGGTCGCTCGCGCACTTCGACCGCGTGCTCTACGACGGCAAGGAGTTCGGCCAGCTCGCGGTGCCGGGGACACCGGAGGAAGAGGAATTCCTCGGGCTTCCCGGCCTCCTGGAACCCGAACACGTCCACGAGCTGCTCGTGCAGCGCCAGGCCCGGCAGAGCCGGCATCGGCGGACGCGGGAAGCGCAGGAGACTGCCGACGGCGCCGCCGGCGCGCCGGACGTCCCGCCCCCCGCGCTGCACCGCACGCTCAAGGAACAGCGGCAGCTCCTGAACAGCCTCGTCGGGCTGTACGCGCGCCAATCCGGCGAACCGCACGGTGCCGTGCACGCCGAACTCCGTCGAGTGTGCGGAGGTCCTGCCGTGGCGCAGGCCACTGTCGCTCAGCTCCAATCGCGCATCGACGTCCTCCGGGCACGCGTCCGTTCCTGACCCCCCGACCCGCGGCCCTGCAGCTGTTCGGATGCCCGAAATGCTGGCAATCTCGGCCCCACGGCCGTTTCGGCGAGGTGCGGTGGTTAGCGTGAAGAGTCCCTTTCCCCGTGCCTGGAGGCTCGAATTGGCAGCGCTCGCCGAACCCACGACCCGTGACAGACGCCGCTGGGCGCAGTACCTCGTCGACGAACGCGCCGAGGCGGAGGTGTATCGCCAACTGGCCTCCCGCCGAGAGGGGGAGGAGAGGGAGATCCTGCTCGCGCTCGCCGAGGCGGAAGGACGCCACGAGGCGCATTGGCTCGTCCTCCTCGACGGCGAGCCCGCGCGGTTGCCGCGTCCGGACACGAGGACGGTCATGCTCGGCTGGCTCGCGAAGCGGTTCGGGTCGATCTTCGTCCTCGCGCTCGCCCAGAACGCCGAGGCGCGCTCGCCGTACGACGACGAGCCGTTCGCGACGTCGGCCATGGCGGCGGACGAGAAGGTCCATCACGAGGTCGTTCGCGGGCTCGCCGCGCGCGGTCGACGGCGGCTCTCGGGAACCTTCCGCGCGGCCGTGTTCGGCGCCAACGACGGGCTCGTCTCCAACCTCGCGCTGGTCATGGGCATCGGTGCGACGGGCGTGGCACCGCAGTTCGTCCTGTTCAGCGGCATCGCGGGGCTTCTCGCGGGTGCCCTCTCGATGGGCGCGGGCGAGTTCGTGTCGGTTCGCTCGCAGCGCGAACTGCTCACGGCGACCGAGCCGAGCGACTTCGCCGACGCAGCCCTGCCTCATCTCGACCTCGACGCGAACGAACTCGCGCTCGTGTACCGCACGAGAGGGATGCCGCAGGATGAAGCGCTCGAGCGGGCGCGCCTCGTGGTCACGGCAGCTCAGGCAGCCGATCTCGGCGCACCGTACCGCGGACTCGTCGACGCGCCGAGCGACCACGATGTCGTCGGCGGAGCCTGGGGAGCCGCCACCTCGAGCTTCCTGTTCTTCGCTTCGGGCGCGATCATCCCCGTCCTGCCCTGGATCTTCGGTCTCACTGGACTCGCCGCGGTCGTCACGGCGCTCGTGCTCGTGGGCATCGCCCTCCTCGCGACGGGAGCGACCGTCGGCGTGCTCTCCGGCGGTCCGCCCTTCAAACGAGCTCTCCGCCAGCTCGCGATCGGGTTCGGTGCCGCGGGGCTCACCTACCTCCTCGGACTGGCGTTCGGCGTTTCGCTCGCGTAGTCCCCGTCGATCGCGAATGCTGGGCGGCGGTTCGTGGCCATCCCGGGGACGTGGTAATGTCGTTCCTCGGTTGCAAAACCGAAACCACCTTGCGCGGGTGGCGGAATAGGTAGACGCGCTAGCTTGAGGTGCTAGTGCCCGTATAGGGCGTGGGGGTTCAAGTCCCCCCTCGCGCACACAGAACGAAAGGCCCCTGTCCCAGGATCACATCCCGGGACAGGGGCCTTTCGGCATCCCGGCCTTCGACGCTCGAACCGCGAGACTGCACCTTCCGGCCGATACTGCACGTGTAGGCCGCAGCCTCGGCCGGAGGATGCAGTCTCGCCGGTTCGGGGCGCGCCGGATCGGGGCGCGCGGCGATGGGGCAGGGGGTGGTGCGGGGGATCGGAAACGACACGGGCCTGACATCTGCGCGATCGTCCTTCGCGATAGGTTTGTCCGCATGCCTGCCGACTCCTCGCTTCCCGAAGTCGTCAGGGTCGCCCGTGACCTCATCCGCTTCGACACGACCAACTTCGGCGGCGGGCGTGCGCACGGCGAGCGGGAGGCGGCCGAGTACGTCGGTGCCTACTTGGAGTCGCTCGGCCTTTCGCCCGAGTACTTCGAGCCGATTCCGCGCCGCACGAACGTGTCGGCGCGCGTGGCCGGACGCGACCCGTCGAAGCCCGCCCTCGTGCTGCACGGCCACCTCGATGTCGTCCCCGCGATCGCCGAGGACTGGAGCGTCGATCCTTTCGCGGGGGAGATCCGCGACGGGATGCTGTGGGGTCGTGGCGCCGTCGACATGAAGGACATGGATGCCATGATCCTGACGGCCGTCGCCGACATCCTCCGCGCGGGGGAAAAGCCGGCGCGGGACATCATCGTGACGTTCTTCGCCGACGAGGAAGACGGTGGGGGAGAAGGGTCGGCGCTCGTCGTGCGCGATCGGCCGGAGTGGTTCGACGGCGCGACGGAGGCGATCAGCGAGGTCGGCGGATACTCGGTCTCGATCGGCGATCGACGGGCGTATCTGCTGCAGGTGGGTGAGAAGGCGCTCCTGTGGATCCGCCTCTCCGCGCGCGGACGCGCAGCGCACGGGTCGAGCGTCCACCGCGACAACGCCGTCACGAAGCTCGCGGCAGCGGTCGCCGCGCTCGGCGCGACCGAGTGGCCGGTCCGGATGACGGCGACGACGACGGCGATGATCGAGCAGCTCGCCGGCATCACGGGCGGCTCCCTCGACGATCCGGATGCCCTCGCGTCCGCGTCGGGTCCGGCATCCGGTTTTCTGCGCTCTTCGCTGCGAACGACGACCAACCCGACGGGTCTCACGGCTGGATACAAGCACAACGTCATTCCCGACTGGGCGGAGGCGCTCATCGACGTGCGTGTCCTTCCGGGCACGGAGGACGCGGCTCTTGCCGACATCCAGCGCATCGTGGGCGACGAGATCGAGATCGAGATCGTCCACGGCGACATCGGCCTCGAGGTGCCCTTCGAGGGCGCGCTCGTCGACGCGATGGTCGCGGCGCTCGGCCGGCATGACCCTGGAGTGCCGGTGATCCCGTATCTCCTGGGTGGCGGAACCGACAACAAGGCGCTCTCGGCCCTCGGCATCGCCGGCTACGGCTTCGCGCCGCTGCGGCTCCCCGAGGGGCTCGACTTCACCGGGATGTTCCACGGTGTCGACGAGCGCGTACCGCTCGACGCCCTCGTCTTCGGACAGCGCGTCCTCACCGACCTGCTTCGGACGTACTGAAAGGCGCCCATGCAACTGCTCGAAGCCCTCTTCCTCGGGCTCATCCAGGGTCTCACCGAGTTCCTCCCCATCTCGTCCAGTGCGCACCTGCGCATCGTCGGTGAGTTCCTCCCGTCTGCCGAGGATCCCGGCGCGACGTTCACTGCCATCACGCAGATCGGCACCGAGACGGCCGTCCTGGTCTACTTCTGGGGCACGATCGTGCGGATCATCTCGCGGTGGGCGCAGTCGCTCGCGGGCAAGGTCCCGCGCAACGATCCCGACGTCCGCATGGGATGGTTGATCATCATCGGAACCCTCCCCATCGGAGTGCTGGGTTTCCTGTTCCAGGACGTCATCCGCGGGACGTTCCGGAACCTGTGGCTCGTCGCCATCGTGCTGATCGTCTTCGGTCTCCTGCTCGGTGCTGCGGACCGCTGGGGACGCCGCGTGCGCGAGATGAACCAGATGACGTATCCCCACGGCCTCGCGCTGGGGTTCGCGCAGGCGCTCGCGCTCGTGCCGGGTGTGTCGCGATCCGGCGCCACGACGACCCTCGGCCTCGCGCTCGGGTACACGCGCCCCGCCGCCGCGGAGTATGCGTTCCTCCTCGCGGTCCCCGCCGTCTTCGGCAGCGGGTTCTACGAACTCCTGAAGAGCTTCGAAGAGCCCGGAGGACCCTACAACCTCCTCGAGACCGGTGCCGCGACAGTCGTCGCGTTCGGGGTCGGGCTCGCGGTCATCGCGTTCCTCATGAGCTACATCAAGAAGCGCAGCTTCCTGCCGTTCGTCATCTACCGCATCGCGCTCGGCGTCCTGCTGATCGTGCTGCTGAGCGTCGGAGTGCTGCAGCCGTACTGATCAGCGGCGCGGCGGATCGTCGCGACCGGGTTTCGACGGACCTTCGCCCCCGCGGCGGAGGTACCGCTCGAACTCCTGGGCGATGGCGTCGCCGGAGGCCTCGGGCGAATCCCAGGTGTCACGCGTGCGCTCGAGCTGCCGGATGTACTCCGTCATCTCTTCGTCATCCGCTGCGGCGGCGTCGATCGATGCCTCCCACGCTGCGGCCTGCGTCACGAGATCGCCGGTGGGGATGGTCGCTCCCGTGAGCTCGCCGAGGCGCTCGAGAAGAGCGAGCGTCGCCTTCGGCGAGGGGGTGTGACCCGCGACGTAGTGCGGCACGCTCGCCCACAGGCTCGCAGCGGGAATGCCGACGGCGTCGGCGCCGGTGCCGAGGACGCTCAGGATGCCCACGGGGCCCTCGTAGGTGCTGCGTTCGAGTTCGAGCGTCGTCCTGATCATCTCGTTGTCGCTGCCTGAGAAGATCGAGATCGGCCGCGTGTGGGGGACATCCGACATCATCGATCCGAGAGAGACGAATCCGGTGACATCCTCGCGAAGCGCGACATCGATCAGCTCGCCAGCGAAGGCCTGCCACGCGCGAGCGGGCTCGACGCCCGTGAGCAGCCACAGCTCGGGTCCTGGCGGCGGATCCTTGGGACGCAGGATGGTCGTCTCGGGCCAGCGCAGGCTGCGTCGCCCCTCGCCGTCGGTCTCGATGTGGGGGCGGGTGTACTGGTAGTCGAAGTAGAGCTCCGGATCGACCGAGAACACCGGTTCGTACTCCGCGAGCTCTCGCAGATGCGAGATGGCAGACGAGGCCGCTTCGCCCGCGTCGTTCCAACCGTCGAACGCCGCGACGAGAATCCTTCGACCCAGTCCGTCCACGCAACCTCCATCGCCCCGCCTGTCCGGGCTTCCTCCCACAATAGGCGTCGCGCACGACAGAGGGCGCGGTGGGGGCGCGCGCCGTGCCGCGGATAGCATGGACTGATGACGTCGCCTCCTCTCGCCGCGGTTCTCTGGGACATGGACGGCACTCTCGTCGACACCGAGCCGTACTGGATGGCCGCGGAAGGACCGCTCGTCGAGCGATTCGGTGGCACCTGGTCGCACGAGCAGGCACTCGGTCTTGTCGGACTGGGACTCGAGGACTCCGCGCGCATCTTCCAGGACGCAGGCGTGAAGATGGCTGTGCCCGACATCGTCGATCACCTCACGGATGCCGTCATGAATCAACTCTCCGAAGAGGGCGTTCCGTTCCGCCCGGGAGCACGGGAACTTCTCGCGGGCCTCCGTGCTGCCGGGATCAAGACGGGTCTCGTGACGATGTCCCTCCGCCGGATGGCGACGACCGTCGTAGACCTGATCAACTTCGACGCCTTCGACGTCGTCATCGCGGGCGACGACTCGACACGTCCCAAGCCCTTCCCCGACCCCTATCTGCAGGCCTGCGACGCTCTCGGCGTCACACCCGAAGAGGTCGTCGCGATCGAGGACTCGCCGAACGGCGTGCGCTCAGCCGTTGCATCCGGCGCCGCCGTCATCGGCGTCCCCCTCATGGTCTCCGTGACGGGGGCGGGGGCGCACGCCGTCTGGCCGACTCTCGCGGGACGCTCCGTCGACGACCTCGTCGACTTCCATGCGACCCACCGCCGCCGGGAGCGCGTCGCGTGACCGGGCGTCCGAGCGGTCCGTTCCGGGTCGGCGATCGCGTCCAGCTCACGGGGCCCAAGGGGCGTCTTCACACGATCACGCTCCGCGAAGACGGCGAGCTCCACACGCACCACGGTGTGCTGGCCCACACGGCGCTGATCGGCCAGCCCGACGGGTCCGTCGTTGCGAACAGCGGCGGGCACGAGTATCTCGCCCTGCGTCCGCTGCTGCGGGACTTCGTCATGTCGATGCCGCGCGGAGCGGCGATCGTGTACCCGAAGGATGCCGCGCAGATCCTCGCCGAAGCCGATGTCTTCCCCGGCGCCGTCGTCGTCGAAGCCGGTGTCGGATCGGGCGCCCTGTCCCTGTGGCTCCTCCGCGCGATCGGCCCGTCAGGGCGACTCATCTCGTTCGAGCGCCGCCCGGAGTTCGCCGAGGTCGCGCGCGCCAACGTCGACACCTATGCCGGCGAGTCGCCGTCGAATTGGGAGATCGTCGTCGGCGATCTCGGGGATGCGTTGCCGACGGCGGTCGAACCGGGCTCCGTCGATCGTGTCGTCCTCGACATGCTCGCGCCTTGGGAGTGCATCGACGTCGTCGCCGACGCGCTGACGCCCGGGGGAGTCGTCCTCTGCTACGTCGCGACCGCGACGCAGCTGAGCCGCGTCGCGGAGTACATCCGCCACACGGGACTGTTCACCGAGCCCGATGCCAACGAGACGATGGTGCGCGGCTGGCATGTCGAGGGCCTCGCCGTGCGGCCGGACCACAGGATGATCGCGCACACGGGGTTCCTGCTGTGGGCTCGACGCCTCGCACCCGGCGCCGTGCCCCCCGAGGTCAAGCGTCGTGCGTCGAAGTCGAGCTACGGTGACGAAGACGTCGAGCTGTGGACCCCCGGCGCGGTGGGAGATCGCCAGATCACCGACAAGAACCTTCGCAAGCGCGTTCGCGAGGCGCAGAAGGCTGCCGACGGCGCGCGCATCGCCGCCGCCGATCGCGCGGCGGACGACCCCGTAAGCTAGCCCGGTGCGTAAAGTCCCCGTCATCCCTGGTGCCGTCGCCGTCCTCGGACTGGTCGCGGTCGGTCTCGTCGGCTGCTCGCAGAGCTCGGAGGCGGACTGCCGTCCGGTCGCCGACGATGCGAAGCTCACAGAGCTCGTCTCGGTGACGGGAGACGTCGGTCAGCAGCCCGAGATCGACGTCTACACACCGTTCCACGTCGACGAGTCGGTGTCGGCTCGCGTCATCGACGGCGAGGGGACTCCCGTCACGACCGACGGGCAGGTCGTCATGCTCGATTTCTCCATCGTGAGCGGTGAGACGGGCGAGGTCGTCTACGAGAGCGGATACTCCGGCGCCTCGACGCCGTCGGCCCTCGCAGGACTGACGGGAGTGATCCCGGCATTGACCGATCCGCTGCGCTGCGCGACCGCAGACTCCCGCACGATCATCGGCGTCGCGCCCGGTGGCATCGTGGCGGAGGCGGCCGTCAACCTCGGGCTCGCCGAAGACGACTCGGCCGTCGTCGTCGTCGACATCCAGAAGGTCTACCTTCCTCACGCCGAGGGCTCGCTCGTCTTCAATGCGGGGGGCGGACTCCCGTCCGTCGTCCGTGCACCCGACGGACGCCCCGGTGTGACGATCCCCGATTCCCCGGCTCCCGCCGACGACGCGTCGCAGACGCTCATTCGCGGCAACGGCGCGGAGGTCACCGCAGAGGATTCGATCCGCGTCCATTACACGACGCTCGACTGGGACACGAAAGAAGTCCTCGAGTCTTCGTGGGATGCCGAGCCCGTCGCGCTCGGCCTCGCGACCGTCCAGGAATCTCTCGCTGATGCCCTCATCGGACAGACCGTCGGATCGCAGGTGCTCGTCGTGCAGCCGGCGGTCGAGGCGAGCGCGGATGCCGCAGCGCAGGCCGCTCGCGTGTTCGTGATCGACATTCTCGGAATCGACCCGGTCGCGCAGTAATCCGCTCCGCGACCCACCGTGCAGGCGACCCTAGGATGAGTGGGTGCCCGCCAACGCCATCGTCAGGAACCCGCCCGAGGAGCGACTCGTCAACCTCGTCGTGGCCCTCATGGCGACCGAGCAGGGCCTGACGAAGGAGACCATCCTCGGCAGTGTTGCGGGTTATCGCGAGCAGGCCGAGTCCGGCGCGTCGAAGGACGCACTCGAGAAGATGTTCGAGCGTGACAAGGAGAACCTCCGTGCTCTCGGCGTTCCGATCGAGACGATCGGCGACTGGGCCGATCCGGACGATCTCCGCGAAGCGCGGTACCGCGTCCCGACGGCGGAGTACGAACTCCCCGCCGATATCAGCTTCACGCCCGCGGAACTGGCGCTGCTGAACCTCGCGGGCGGCGTGTGGAGCGAGAGCTCCCTCTCGGCGGATGCGCGCAGTGGACTCCGCAAGATCCGCGCGCTCGGCATCCCGGTCGATGAACCCATCATCGGGTTCTCCCCCCGGATCAGCGTGCGGGAGCCGAGCTTCGCACCGCTCCAGCGTGCGATCGAGCAAACGAAGGTGGCTCGATTCTCCTATCTGAAGCCCGGCGAGACGGTCGCGCGCCTCCGTCGCATCCGCCCGCTCGCGCTCGTCGAGTATGAAGCGAGGTGGCATGTCTACGGCATCGACCTCGATATCTCAGCCGAACGCACGTTCCTGCTCACGCGCATCGTCGGGACGGTGGAGGTGACGCGCGAGTCGTTCCCTCGCGAGTTGCGCGACGGTGCGGGGGAGCGGGCCCTCGCCGGCCTGGACGATGTCGCCCGGCAGAACTCCGCCCTGCTCGAAGTGACGCCCGGAACGGAGGCAGCGCTCCGTCTCCGCCGGCGGGGAGCCTCTGTGGATCAGCGGCTGCGCGTGCCGTTCGTCGATCTCCACATCTTCGCCGACGAACTGGCGTCCTACGGTCCCGAGGTCCGCGTCGTCGAACCGGCGGTCCTTCGTGACGAAGTGATCGCCCGGCTCGAAGCCGTCGCGCGGGTGCACGGGGGAGCGTCATGACCGACCGCAGACCCCTCGTTGCGACCGATCGCGCCGCGCTGATGCTCCAGCTCGTCCCGTACTTGATCGGCAAGGGCGAGGTCTCCGTGGCTGAGGCGGCAGACGAATTCGACGTGTCGCCCGGTCAGATGCGCGCGATGGTCGAGAAGCTCACTGTCATCGGCCTCCCCGGTGAGGGAGGCTTCTGGCAGATGTCGAACGACCTGTTCGACATCGACTGGGATCTCCTGGACCAGCGGGATCTCATCGTCATCACCAACGCCGTGGGTCTCG
Source organism: Microbacterium sp. SLBN-146 (assembly GCF_006715145.1). Taxonomy (NCBI): domain Bacteria; kingdom Bacillati; phylum Actinomycetota; class Actinomycetes; order Micrococcales; family Microbacteriaceae; genus Microbacterium; species Microbacterium sp. SLBN-146. Next base: position 3,010,525 of record NZ_VFMR01000001.1, on the reverse strand, counting down.
AGCGCGCCCCCCGGCTCACGGCCCGTGAGGCCGCCGCGCTTCTGGCCGGACTCCATCTGGCCCGGACGATCCCGGGCGTCGGTGACACGGCTGTGTTCGCCGGACTGCTCGCGAAACTCGCGCGCGGAGCATCCTCCACGCCCGCTGACGTCATCGTCGCACCCGGGCCCGTCGATACGGCGCGCGACATCGTGGCGAACGCCCTGACGCGCGGGGTGGCCGTGAGTTTCACCTACCAGGCGCCGGACGCCGCCGCGACGACACGGACGGTCGACCCCGTGAAGGTGCTGATCTCCGACGGTCAGTGGTATCTCCAGGGCTGGTGCCATCTGCGTCAGGCGATGAGGACGTTCCATCTCGACAGGGTGAGCGCGATCGACACGACCGATATCCCGATCACCCACGGCGAAGAGCCGGTGCCCGAGTGGTTCGAGGCAGGATCGAGCGGCGACGTGATCGTACGGTTGCGTTTCGCCGAAGAGGTCGGACCACTGCTCGGCGACTACCTCGATCGCGCGGTCGTGCAGACATCGGACGGGGTCGCGACGGCCACGATGCGGGTGGCCGACGAGGTGAGTCTGCGGCGGCTGATCGCACGCCGGGCGGGCGCCGTGGAGGTCATCGAGCCAGAGGGCGCGCGTCGGGAGGCCGCCGCGTGGGCGCAGGCGGGCCTCGCGCTGTATCGCTGAGCCGCCTCCTCTGAGTCGGCGCGGGTGAACGCGGTGACGATCGTCGCGGCGCATTCGTGCGGGCCAGGGTTACACTGGCATCAGACCCCCGAAAGGACACCGACATGCTGCAAGGCCTCACAGGGTGGCACTTCCTGATCATCCTCGCCGTCATTCTGCTGCTGTTCGGCGCTGCGAAGCTCCCCGCGCTGGCGAAGAGCATGGGCCAGTCGGCCCGTGTCTTCAAAGGTGAGATGAAGGCGATGAAGGACGAAGACGTTCCCGCCTCGTCCGACACAGCCGCTTCCGTCGAATCGCCGTCGAACCCCGATATCCGCTCTGATGCGGGCGGGTCGGCACGCGACACCAGACCCTGACAGGCGTGACCACGGCGAAGGCGCCGCGAGCAGTCAACGAACAAGCTCCGCGGCGGGAAAAGCGCATGTCGCTGGGGCAGCACGTCGTCGAGCTGCGCAAGCGGTTGATGATCGCTGCTGCGGCATTGATCGTCGGCATGGTCGTGGCGTTCTTCATCACCGATCCGGTGATCCACCTCATCACCGAACCCATCCGTGTCATCGCGGAACGCGAGGGTGAAGAGAACAAGGTCGAGCTGATGTTCAGCACGATCACCTCGGGCTTCGACTTGCGCCTGCGGATGTCCTTCGCGATCGGCATCCTCATCTCCGCGCCCATCTGGCTCTGGCAGATCTGGGCCTTCATCATGCCCGGGCTCACGAGGAAAGAGGTCCGCTACACCGTCGGATTCCTCGCGGCCGCCATCCCGCTCTTCTTCGCCGGCGCGTATGTCGGGCTGCTGATCATGCCCCACATCGTCGAGCTCATGAACAACTTCGTGCCCGAGGGCGGAGCATCCTTCTACGACGCCGCCTACTACTACGACTTCGTCTTCAAGCTGCTCATCGTCGTCGGGGTCTCGTTCATCCTTCCCGTGTTCCTCGTGGCGCTGAACTTCGCCGGGGTCATGTCGGGCAAAGCGATCCTCAAGGGGTGGCGGGTCGCGATCCTCGTCGCCGTCATCTTCTCGGCGCTCGCGACCCCGGCAGCGGACGTCGTCTCGATGCTCATGCTCTCCGGCATCCTCGTGCTGCTGTTCTTCGCGGCTGCAGGACTCTCCATGCTGTTCGATCGTCGAAAGGCAAAGCGCGAAGCGGCATTCCTCGCATCCGAGACCGGCCTGTGAGTGACTCCAGTCCGGCCGAACGGTATGCCCGCGCGACCGCGCGGACGACCCTGAGTCGGGAGTTCCCCGCCACGAGTGTTTTCGCGGCGAGCCAGCGTTTCGACCTGGATCCCTTCCAGATCGCGGGATGCCAGGCGCTCGAGGCCGGGCGCAGTGTGCTCGTCGCGGCGCCGACGGGCGCAGGAAAGACGATCGTCGGCGAGTTCGCGATCCACCTGGCCATGCAGGAGCCGGGTGACAAGGCGTTCTACACGACCCCCATCAAGGCACTGTCGAATCAGAAGTTCCGTGAACTGCAGCAGGTGTACGGGCCGGACCAGGTCGGCCTGCTGACGGGCGACACGAACATCAACGGAAACGCGCGGATCGTCGTCATGACGACGGAGGTGCTGCGCAACATGCTCTACGCCGATTCGGCCGCCCTGCGGGGGCTGCGGTTCGTCGTGATGGATGAAGTGCATTATCTGGCGGACAGGTTCCGTGGGGCGGTATGGGAGGAGACGATCATCCATCTCCCTCCGTCCGTGAAACTCGTCTCGCTGTCCGCCACGGTCTCGAACGCCGAGGAATTCGGTGACTGGCTCGACACGGTCCGTGGTGACACGGAAGTGATCGTCTCGGAAGTGCGTCCCGTTCCACTCGAACAGCACGTTCTCGTTCGAGGTGATCTCCTGCCGCTCTTCGACGACCGGGCCGGGATCGCGACGGCCCAGGTGAACCAGGAGCTCATGCGGATCCGCTCGTTCAAGGGTCCGACGTACGAGAACGACCGTCGCGCGCAGGAGTTCCGCTCCTCCGGAGGCTACGAGGCCTCGCGGCGGCGTCCTCATCGCGGTGCGAAGCGGCCCGTGCGTTCGGGCAACGTGCAACGCATCGAGCGCCTCGATCGCCCGCAGGTGGTGGAACTCCTCGGCCGGGCCAATCTCCTTCCGGCGATCTTCTTCATCTTCAGTCGGGCCGGATGCGACGGGGCGGTGCAGCAGGTGCGCCGGGCCGGCGTGCGTCTGACTTCGCACGACGAACGGCTCGAGATCCGCTCGATCGTCGAGGAGAGGACTCGCACGCTCCTCGACGAAGACCGTGCCGTCCTCGGGTACTGGGAGTGGCTCGACAACCTCGAACGCGGCGTCGCCGCACATCACGCCGGGCTTCTTCCTGCGTTCAAAGAGGTCGTCGAGGAGTTGTTCCAGCGGAAGCTCGTCAAGGCCGTCTTCGCGACCGAGACCCTCGCTCTCGGAAT